>JBOEGT010000011.1:0-50752 GCA_050633585.1 Arenicella sp. | reverse complement strand
AGTTGGCGCGCCCGGAGGGATTCGAACCCCCGACCACTTGGTTCGAAGCCAAGTACTCTATCCAGCTGAGCTACAGGCGCGAAACTCATTGGGGTATTGTAGTCGATTTTTGCACGAATACTAAAGCTAAATTGAATCAATTTTCAGATCAGTAGCTTCATTTGATGTGATAAACCCTTAACCTTTATTTCATTCTAATAGTGTGGATCGAGCGATAAGACTTATCGCTCGATCTTAGGAAGGATCTTAATGGTGGTGTTTTTTAGCGCCCGCTTTCTTAATTGGGAATATTATGTCAATGTGCCCAGCTTTTTCAAAAACTAATGTGACTTTCTCTGAGTTACCAGCAGTGAGCTGTTCGCTAAGGTTCATGAACATTAAATGTAAGCCACCAGGCTCTAGAATGATTGTTTGGCCCTTGGGGATGACTAAATTCGATGGAATTTCCGACATTTTCATGACATTGTTTTCCATTTTCATCTCGTGAACTTGAACCGTGTCAGTCAATTGGGTAGTAATGCCAATAAGGGTGTCATCTTCGGTGCCAGTATTAGTGATGCTTAAGTAGCCAGCGGCAACTGAAGTTCCTGGAGGAGTCTCCCGAATCATTGCTTTTTTGATCAGAAGGTTTCCAATTCTGTGTGTGTTGCTTTCAGTGGCATGCTGCGCTTTTGGGTGACCTTTATGTTCGCCATTGTGAGCATTGTTATGTTGTTTCATCTCCTTATGTGTTGATGAGTGGGCTTTTGCTTTGTGTTCATGTGCATTGGCATAACTAGCTGTGCTAGCAATGAATAGGCAAGCTAAAACTGTTTGTAATCGTTTCATTGGTTGTTTAATAGTCGTTAAATGAGTATGAATAAAAGGTTTAAACAATAGAATCAAGCTAATAACTAACTCAGCTTAGACTTTAATAATTCATTTGCCATCTGTGGATTAGCCTTCCCCTTAGATTTTTGCATGACTTGGCCAACGAGAAAGCCAATGACTTTATCATTGCCATCTTTGAACTGTTGGACTTGATCAGGGCAATTAGCGATGACTTCATCGACAATGGATTCAATTGCGCCAGTATCGGTTATTTGCTTCAGCCCTTTCTCTTCGATAATGTCATCAACCGTTTTATCACTGGTCCAGAGTTCAGCAAAAACTTGTTTTGCTGTTTTGCCAGAGAGAGTGTTGTCAGCGATGCGGTTCATGAGGCTTGAGAACCTGACGGCATCAATTGGAGATTCACTCATTGCCAGGTTTGCCTTGTTCAGATGTGCGAATAATTCACCAATAATCCAGTTTGCGGTAATCTTGGTTTCACCTTTACTGTTGTTAGTCACTGTTTCGAAGTAGTCGGCAGTTTCGCGATCTTGAGTGAGTACCGTAGCATCGTCTTCACTGAGAGAAAATTCAGATATAAAGCGAGCTTTTTTAGCTTCAGGCAGTTCGGGTAGTGTAGCGCGTACCTCTTCAACTAGCGCATCATCTAAATGCATTGGAGGTAGGTCAGGGCAAGGAAAGTAACGATAATCATGCGCTTCTTCTTTTGAACGCATAGAGCGCGTCTCATGTTCATCAGGGTCGTATAAACGCGTTTCTTGAACGACTTTCCCGCCATCTTCTAGGATGTCAATTTGTCGTTCAACTTCGTATTCGATGGCGCGTTCAACAAAGCGAAATGAATTGATGTTTTTCAGCTCAGTACGTGTCCCAAGTTCTTTTTGGCCTTTAATTCTGACTGAAACATTCGCATCACAGCGAAAGGAGCCTTCTTGCATATTTCCATCGCAGATGCCGATATAGCGCACTAAACTATGCAATTTTTTCAGGTAAGCAACCGCTTCTTGTGCTGAACGCATATCGGGTTCGGAGACAATTTCCAATAACGGTGTGCCTGCTCGATTTAAATCAATTCCAGTCATGCCTTGGAAGTCTTCATGCAGCGATTTTCCGGCATCCTCTTCAAGGTGTGCTCTAGTAACGCCAATGACTTTTTCATTGCCATTCACATTGATGGTTAATGAGCCTTCGCCAACAATTGGGAGGTCAAGCTGTGATGTTTGATAGCCTTTTGGTAAGTCGGGGTAAAAATAATTTTTTCTGGCAAAAACATTATGTAAGTTCAGTTTTGCACCTAAAGCAAGGCCAAGCTTTATGCCCATACGCGCAGCTTCCATATTCATGACAGGCAATGTTCCTGGCAAGGCTAAATCCACCTCGCTAGCCTGCGTATTGGGTTCAGCTCCAAAGGCGATTGAGCTCCCAGAAAATAATTTACTTTTTGTTTGTAATTGGGCATGAACTTCTAGGCCAATTACGGTTTCCCATTGGCTCATGCTTCACCTCCAAGTGTGGTATAGCATTCAGGTGTTTGTGTGTGCCATGCTGTGACTTGTTGGTATTGGTGAGCTATGTTTAATAGTTTTGCTTCTTGTAAGTGCGGTGTTGTGAGTTGCATGCCAACCGGTAGGCCAGACTTTGTAAAGCCTGCTGGAATCGATGCTGCGGGCAAGCCTGACAAGTTAGCAGTGACAGTATAGATATCATTTAAATACATAGAAACAGGGTCTGAGGTGCTGCCTTTTTTAAAGGCGGGTTCAGGTGTTGTAGGGCCAAGAATGACATCACAGCTTTGAAATGCTGCTAGATAGTCATTGGTAATTAAGCGGCGAAGTTTTTGGGCTTTTGCGTAGTAAGCATCGTAATAGCCTGATGAGAGTGCATATGCGCCGACCATAATGCGTTTTTGTACTTCTGTGCCAAAACCTTCGGAGCGAGTTTTGGTGTACATGTCATCAAGATCTTTGTAATCATTTGCACGAAAACCATAACGTACGCCATCAAATCGAGATAAGTTTGATGATGCCTCGGCTGGGGCAATGATATAATAGGCTGGTAAGGCTAATGCGCTGTTCTTTAACGAAACAGGCACAATAGACGCGCCCATTTTTTCATATTCTTTAATCGCGTTTTCTATTAATTCAGCAACTTCCGCATTGAGGTCTTTGCTGAAAAATTCGCTGGGAATTCCAATCCGTAAGCCTTTGATGGAGTCATTTAAGTTTGCCGAGAGATCTTCCGATTTTGCATCGAGTGATGTTGAATCTTTCTTGTCAAAGCCAATCATGGCATTTAAGGCAATGGCGGCGTCTTCAGCAGTGTGAGTAAATGTGCCTGCCTGATCTAAAGAGGATGCGTAAGCAATCATGCCATACCTAGAGCAGCGACCATAAGTTGGTTTCACGCCTGTTAGGTTGCAATAAGCAGCGGGCTGTCTGACAGAGCCGCCCGTGTCGGAGCCTGTTGCAAAAGGAATGAGTCCTGCCGCAACCGCTGCCGCTGAGCCTCCAGAGCTTCCTCCGGGAACGCGATCAGTATCCCAGGGGTTATCAACAGCCCCGTAATAAGATGACTCATTCGATGAGCCCATGGCAAATTCATCCATATTGGTTTTACCGATTGAAATGGAGCCTGCAGTATTTAAATTCTCAACGACAGTTGCATCGTAAGGGGATGTAAAGTTTTCTAAAATTTTTGAACCACAGCTTGTAAGTACTCCTTTGGTACAAAAGAGGTCTTTGTGCGCTATAGGGATACCAGCCAGCGGCGATGTGTTGTTAGGTGTTTGGTCGTATGCTTTTGCTTGTTCAATAGCGTTATCAGATGTGATTGAAATAAAAGTATTGAGAGTAGATGCTTCCGCATGTTTCAAGCTCTGCTGGACGAGCTCAGTGCTTGAAATGGTTTTGTCAGCAAGCTGTTTATGTAAACTGGCAAGTGTATGTATGGTCATTGTGTCGTAATTGGGTGACTATTTGGGCGGTGGGCCGTTGATCGTTTTCTCTATTGATAGAGAAGAAAGTTAATCGATGACTTTAGGGACTAAATAGAGTCCTTTTTCGGTATTTGGAGCAATTTTTTGAAACTCACTACGGTTGTCAGCTTCGGTAACGGTATCTTCCCGTAAGCGTAAAATAGCATCCATTGGGTGAGTCATGACGTCAACTCCTTCGGTGTCGCATTGCTGCATTTGCTCGGCAAGAGCAAGAATTCTCGACAGGTCTTTTTGATACTTCTCGGTATCAGCATCCGATAGCTCTAGTCGGGCAAGCTTTGCGATTTTGTGAACGGTGTCTTTATCCAGTGTATTGTCAGCTGACATGTGCGTTTATTAATTGTTTTGTGTTTAAGTTGATGTAGTTCTAGAATGCGGCCAAAGCACATTTTACAGCAACTTACTTTCAAGCAATAAGGGTATCCAACGTTTAATGACGTTTTTATTGCCGTTTAAGTAAAATGGTAAGATGAAACGGTAATAAAAGTAATGTTTTGGCTATTTTTTATGAGTTTTTATGTGAAATTCCTATCTTGCCTAGGAAAACCAGCAAATTACCACAACTTTGCTTAGTCGTGAATAGCAAGAAAGGCCATTATTCTAGTACAATGCAGACAATTTTTTACTAATGCACATTTAACAGTAAAAACTGTTGATATTTAAATACGTTATTTGAGAGCCCCACCACATGCTAAATAGTTTATTAGGTTTGTTTTCCAGTGATATCGCCATTGACTTAGGTACTGCGAATACATTGATTTATGTTAAAGAAAAAGGGATTGTTCTAAACGAACCGTCAGTAGTTGCAATCAGGCAGTCTGCCGGTGGCGGGATTAATGTGAAAAATGTCCTAGCTGTGGGTTCTGAAGCAAAGCGCATGTTAGGAAGAACACCAGGGACCATTAAAGCTATCCGTCCTATGAAAGATGGTGTAATTGCAGACTTTAATGTGACAGAGCAAATGTTGAAGTACTTTATTAAAAAAGTACGCGGTAATCGATTTTTTGGCGGTAGCCCACGAATTATTATTTGTGTGCCGTGTGAATCAACACAAGTAGAGCGGCGGGCCATTCGCGACAGTGCCGAAAGAGCAGGTGCTAGAGAAGTATTTTTGATTGAAGAACCAATGGCGGTTGCTATTGGTGCAGGTTTGCCGGTCGCTGAGCCTACAGGGTCAATGGTGCTTGATATTGGTGGTGGTACAAGCGAAATTGGCGTCATGTCACTTGGCGGGACTGTGTATAGCACTTCCTTACGTGTAGCGGGTGATACATTTGATGATGCTATTATCAATCACGTGCGACGCAAGCATGGCGTTTTGATTGGTGAAGCAACAGCGGAGCGTGTTAAAAAAACAATTGCGACTGCTTGGGATAAGTCTGAGCGTCGAGAGATGGAAGTGAAGGGGCGAGATATTGCTGAAGGATTGTCGCGTGCTATTACACTGACGAGTGATGAAATATACGAAGCGCTCGCGGATGCGCTTGAACTGATTGTTCAGTCTATTAAAAATACACTGGAACAGACACCGCCAGAGCTCAGTGCTGATATTGGTGATAAAGGCCTTGTCATTGCTGGTGGTGGTGCACTGATGCGTGATATGGACCGCCGATTAATGGAAGATACTGGTTTGCCAGTAGTGATTGCTGACGATCCACTAACGTGCGTAGTCCGCGGTTGTGGTAAAGCTTTAGAAGAGATGAACAGTTTACGTGATGTATTTGCCTATGAATAGGTATTGCACGCGTATTCATAGTGATAGAAATACCCGCGTAATAGGCTAAGATGTTATCGGACCGTAGTGCTGCAAGTGGCAAATCTCTGATTATTGCTTGCAGTATTATCGTTGTTTTACTAGCCGTCGATTCTAGGACTCAGTTGTTGAAACCTGCGCGTGCTGTGCTGGGTTACGTGCTATACCCCGTATCTTATCTGGCCTCAATACCTTCCCAATTTTTTGGTGGTGTCGACAGCTTTCTTGAGAATGAACCTGAAATTGAAAATGCCTACGAGCATTTACGGACTGAATACGTCAAGCTAAAAGCAGATATGCTCAGAAGGACGGCGGTTGAGCGCGAAAATGCCAAACTGCGAGCATTGCTTGGAGTTGCTGAACGCTCAGGCGTAGGTATGCAAATTGCTAAATCTGTAGAAATTGACCTAGACCCATATCAGCATCGAGTTTTGGTGAACAAGGGAGCCGCTAATGGTATCTATGTGGGACAAGCGGTACTTGATGATAATGGTGTGATTGGGCAAGTGTCGGAAGTTTTTAGAGCGTCATCGGTGATTACTCTAATTACTGATCCATCGCATGCCATACCCGTCAGAATCCAAAGAAGTGGAAGGCATATCTTGGCTGAAGGTAGTGGTGACTTGTCATCGTTACGTATTCCTTTTCTCAATAAAAATGTTGATATTCGCCAAGGAGATATTTTAGAAACTTCGGGGCTGGGTGGTCGCTTTCCAGCGGGTTATCCGGTAGCAAAAGTCAATGATATTGATCAATTAGCTGGAGAGGCTTTTTTATCGATTGATGCGAGCCCTTTGGCGGCGGTGGAGAGTTTGGACTATCTTTTATTTATGAGTAGCATTCCAAAGCAAAAGCAGACTAGCTTGGTCCAAGGTTTGGGCGATTCTAATGAAGGTTTTCAACAGCCTGAACAAACAGAGGTTCAAGCCGAATGATGCCGAGCCAAATTAATCCAGTGCGCCTAGGGCTGATTTTGGTGGTGTGTACTCTTTTTGCAGGAATACTCAGCTTAATTAACTTACCAGATTGGGTGTTTTATTTTCGTCCAGACTGGCTAGCGCTGGTTGTTGTTTATTGGGTGTTAGCGTTTCCCGAACGTTTGTCGGTGAGTTATGGTTTTTTTAATGGCTTGTTTTTAGATTTGATTCTGGTCAAACCGTTAGGGTTAAACGCTTTAGGTTTTGTGCTGCTGGCTTATTTAATTAACTATTGGAGTTCACAGATCAGAGCCTTATCTTTGTGGCAACAATGTGTTTTTTTGGTGGTCTTATTGAGTGTTTGTAAACTATTGATTGGTATAGCTGCCGTGATTACTGCTGATTTTGTTTTTACGTGGTTTTATTGGTACTCAATGATAGGTAACTTTGTTTTTTGGCCAGTTGTTTATGTGTTGTTAAGAGAAATTAGGCAATCATTTTTGGCAGAACAGCGTAAATAAGAGCAATGTTTTTTAATAACCACCTTAAAGATACCAAAGAAGAGTCGAACTTAGTTCAAAGACGCTTATTTGTGTTATCTGGTTTCATCGCTTTTTTAGCTGCAATACTCATCGGGCGTATTCGATTTTTACAAATTTCTAGTTTTAAGCGTTTTGATGCTTTATCTGAAGATAACCGAGTGAGCTTAGTTGCCATTCCGCCTGATAGAGGAGAAATTCGTGACCGTAAAGGCCGGGTGGTTGCTGAGAATACGGCCGTTTATACCTTGGAAGCGCTTCATTCGAAAGAAGAGACGTTAGAAGAGACGTTAGATCGATTGAGTCAGGTGATTTCATTTACTCCTTGGGAGTTGAAAAAGGCGAAACAAGCGGCCAGGGAGAGCGCTAGGTTTGAGAAGTTTACGTTGAAGTTCAATTTGACTGAAAAAGAGGTGGCGTTATTTGCGGTGAATCAACACTTGTTTCGCAATGTGGCATTGCAAGGTGTTTTACAACGGCACTACCCTTATGCGGGTGAGTTGGCTCACGTTTTAGGTTATGTTGGGCGTATTAGTAAGCGTGACCTTGAAAGGATCGATAAAACTAAATATCGAGGCGTGAATTACATTGGGCGATTAGGGGTGGAGGCTAGTTATGAAAATGTGTTGTTGGGTAAGCCTGGTTTTGAGCAAGTTGAGCAAAATGCACATGGGCGCACCATCCGTGTTTTAGATAAAAGCCCAGCGGTTTCAGGCCAAGATTTATCGCTGTATCTGGATATAGAGTTGCAAAAAGCAGCTCAAGAAGCATTGGGAGATAGGCGTGGTTCGGTAGTTGCTATTGATCCTCAAACCGGTGGTGTTTTAGCCTTTGTCAGTGCGCCAATATATGACCCTAACAAGTTTGTGAATGGCATTGATCATGACAGCTATTCAGCATTGAGAGATGATATTAATAAGCCATTATTAAATAGGTCAATGTATGGTCGATATGCGCCAGGCTCTACAGTTAAGGGCTTGTTTGCTTTAGCGGGTTTGCAAAATGGTTTTACCCGAAATACGCGAGTATTTTGTCCTGGCTGGTATTCGTTAAGAGGCAAGAAGCATCGCTATCGCTGCTGGAACCATAATGGCCATGGATCGCAAAATTATGTTGAAGCGATCACTGAATCTTGTGATGTGTATTTCTACCATTTAGCCAACACACTAGGTATTGATAAACTTTCAAAGTTTATGACGCAATTTGGTGTTGGGAAGAAGACTGGAATTGATTTGGACTCAGAGCCTGCAGGGTTAATGCCTTCAAGTCAGTGGAAGAGGAGAGTACATAAAACAGTGTGGTATCCAGGTGAAACGGTGATTACTGGAATTGGTCAAGGTTATATGCTGATGACGCCAATACAGTTAGCAACGGTGACAACAACATTGGCGAATCGAGGAAAGATAAAGAAGCCTCGATTAGTTCAAGGGAATTTCACATCTAATATTGACCAGGGCTTGGTCGACGCTGAGGCTGATAAAGCCCCAAATGCGGCGTCTTTTTTTCGGGCATCTAGCAACTCACCACAACATTATGAAGATGTTATTGAAGCTATGCGGCTGGTTGTTCATGGCAAAAAAGGCACAGCGCGTCGCATTGGCAAGGGCATTGATTATGAAATAGCCGGTAAGACAGGAACGGCACAAGTCGTCGGAATCCCTCAGGGGGCAAAATATGACGCTGAAAAATTAGAAGAATTTAAACGTGACCATTCACTATTTATGGGGTTTGCACCCGTGCATAAGCCTCGTATTGCTTTGGCGGTCATCGTGGAGAACGGCGGGAGCGGTAGTAAAGTCGCAGCGCCTATTGCCCGGAAAGTATTTGATAAATATTTTGAAGAATTTGGTCCGGCCGACATTGATCCTGCTTCGCAGAATACCGCTTCATCTGAAACAGTCACTGAAGACACAATGAAAAGTTAGCGTGAAATAGATGGAAGAAAAAAAACTATTTCATTGTGACGGTATTCTCCTGCTTCTCATCAGCATTGCCTGTGTGTCAGGTTTATTTATTGTTTATAGTGCATCTGGTGGTGATCAAGCGGTGGTGTCTAAGCATGGAGTGAGAGTTGTGGCAGGTTTGGTGGCAATGTTGTTTGTTGCACAAGTTCCTCCGGTGGTATTGAAGCGGATGGCCGCTAAGCTCTATTTATTGGCATTTTTATTGTTGATCGCTGTATTAATTATAGGTGTAGTGGGCAAAGGCGCTCAGCGTTGGCTGGATTTAGGGTTTATGCGGTTACAACCCTCTGAGTTAATGAAGTTAGCCATGCCTTTGATGGTTGCCTGGTGGTTAAATAATTACCCTTTGCCTGTTAGGCCAGTTCAGTTAGTGGTGAGTTTGGCGATAGTCATCGCGCCCACTATTTTAATTATGTTACAGCCTGACTTGGGGACGGCATTGTTGATTGCTGGCTCGGGTATTATTGTGATTTTTTTGGCAGGAGTTTCTTGGCGTTTGATTCTTGTTGCCTTGGGCTCGGCATGTGCATTCATTCCTTTATTGTATTACTTTGTGTTGCATGATTATCAACGTCGAAGAATACTAACTTTATTTAACCCTTGGGAAGATCCTTTAGGGGCGGGTTACCATACTATTCAATCAATGATTGCTATTGGCTCAGGCGGTTTAACGGGCAAAGGCTGGGTTGCGGGAACGCAATCTCAACTTGACTTTTTGCCCGAGCGACATACTGATTTTATTTTTTCTGTGTTTGCAGAAGAGTTTGGGTTTATTGGCTTTATATTATTGATGGTTTTGTATTTAGCTATTGTATTTCGTGGTATTTACATTGCTATTGATACGCGTAGCGTTTTCGCACGTTTGTTATCTGGCAGTATTACATTAACGTTTTTCTTTTATGTTTTTGTCAATATTGGCATGGTTGCTGGCATCTTGCCGGTAGTTGGCGTGCCGTTACCGCTGGTAAGTTATGGTGGTACTTCAATGGTCACATTAATGATTGGCTTTGGTATGTTAATGTCTGTTCGTTCTCATCGAGATGTGAGTGCACATTAATATAAGACTAAAGCTAGTTGTCACACAAAAATCAAGCTCCTAAATGAGTAAATTAAAGATGATAAGAAAAAAATATTCTAAGTTTGTTGCATGTGCTTTTTCATTGAGTTTTATGTTTTCGGGCTTACAGCAAGCACATGCATTAGACTTGGATCAGTATCCACGTCTGCAACAAGCCGTGGCGCCATTGATCGCAAAAGGGTTGTATACTGAAAAAGAGCTAAAGCGAGTTTTTTCATCGATTAGCTTGCGCCAAGAAGTCGTTAAAAAGAAAGCAAATGCTGCTGAGAAAAAATTGACGTGGGGAGGCGGTTATCGTGAAGGTGGTTATCGCGGTATATTTTTACAGCCTGACCGTATTCAGCAAGGAGCCGACTATATTAAGGCTCATCAAGGATTGATGCAGAGAGCTAAGGATGAACTTGGTTTAGAGTCCCATATGATTGCTGCAATTATCGGCGTAGAAACCAAGTTTGGTCAAAATAAAGGTAGGCACTTAGTGTTTGAGAGTATTGCGACACATGCAAACAATGGCAGTAAGTTGCAGTTTGGGCAATTGCCTATTTTCTTGACGCTGGTAAAACAAGGTCATTTGCCTGTGGATGTGAAAGGTTCTTACTCTGGTGCTTTAGGTATTCCGCAATTTATTTCAAGTAGCTACCGAGACTATGGGGTTGATTTTGATAACGATGGACGAGTGGATTTGGTATCCAATACCGCTGATGCAATAGGTAGTGTTGCCAATTATTTTAAGCGTCATCAATGGAAAATGGGTGAGCCGGTCATGCAAAAAGTCACACCTAAATCTGAGAGTGATGCGCGCATTCTAGATCAAATGGCTGTGAGAAAAATCAATTCCCGAGTCAAGCCTAAGACGACCTTGTCGGCGGTTGCTCCTCACTTGCAGTCGACCCCTTCTGATTTATTGCCAGAAACCCGTTTGAGTATTTTTAAATTTTTAGATGAAAATGATCAGCCAGAGTATTTTTTAGGCCTTCATAATTTTTATGTGATCATGCGTTATAATCATAGCGCGTTATATGCAAGAGCGGTTCATGAACTAAGCCAAGAAATTTCAAACGCGAATTGATACACTGATAGCCATGCAATATTCACTTATTAAGTTTCTTTCCATCGTCTTGTTAGCGCTGTTTATTGCGGCCTGTGGCACCAATAAAAAAAGCGGTGGTTATTATCAAGATGATGGCCCAGGAAAAAGACGTGTTGATCTTGAATCTATACCAAATGCGACGCCAAAATATGAGACGGTTAGCGCCGCCGCCGTTCGACCTTACACCATCAATGGTAAACGATATGTGCCTTTAACTTCGGCGGAAGGTTTTGTTGAGGAAGGCAAAGCATCATGGTACGGAAAAAAATATCATGGGCGAAAAACCTCTATTGGTGAAACGTATGACATGTATAAAATGACTGCGGCTCATAAAACTTTACCATTGCCCAGTTATGTTAGAGTGACAAATGTCGTGAATCAGCGCTCAATTATTGTGAGAGTGAATGACCGAGGCCCGTTTATTGGGAACCGAATTATCGACCTATCTTATGTAGCTGCACAAAAGTTAGGTGTCGTCTCTGCAGGGACCAGTAATGTAATAGTAGAATCGGTATCACCCTCAAGTCTGGCAATAAAGAATCAAAATGGTAGTCAACCTAGATCGGCTATTCAATCATCTGGGGTGGCGTCTGCGCAGGGAGAGATACCACCATCTTCTACTGCTCCAAACTTTCGTTATACATTGCCTGAAACACAATCTCAATCAGGCGCGGTTGTCGCAGCGAGTTCACAAGGCGGGCAGAATTCACGTCAAGTTGTTCGTCAAAATTCACAGAATAGACCACAGCTAGTGCCGTCTTATAACGCGTCTTCTCAACAAAAGAATCAGCAGCAACCTGTTACTGGAGAACCACAGTATCGTGCTCAACCAGCAAACTCCCAAGCGAATACATACAATGCCGCCGCATCGGGGGCGAGCCGCTGGATTCAGGTTGGGGCCTTTTCTGTGCGTGAAAATGCTCAAAAGTTAGTTTCACGACTCAATAGCTCTGGCTATTCAAATACACAAGTTAGACAGCAAAATAACTTATTTAAAGTGCTTGTGGGACCGTTGAGTGAACAAGCAGTGCTGTCAACTCAACGGACATTGAGAACGAATGGTTATCCCGCAATTTTGGTATCACCATAACAGTCGCTAGAGGAGTTGTTCACTATCTCGCTGTTGTTTCAATAATTATTTTGGCTTCATTGTTTTAAGGTTCATTTTGACATGAAAAAAATTCAAATCTTCTTTTTGAGTGTTCTAATCTGTTTTTCCGTTTCAATACAAGCGGTGAATATTCCCGATATTTTACAAAGTAAGGTGCCATTGCCTGAGATTGATGCGAAGTCGTGGGTGTTGATTGAACCAGAAACGCAGTGGGTAATTGCCGAAAAAAACGCGGATATGCGGATTGAGCCAGCAAGCTTGACTAAGCTCATGACGCTTTATGTGCTATTTGAATTGATTGAAAAAGGCCAGTTTAATTTGCAAGACAAGGTCAGGATCAGTGAAAAGGCGCGTTACGTTGAGGGTTCACGCATGTTTGCTGAGCTTAATAGTGAAGTCAGTGTGTTGGATTTGCTTAAAGGTATTATTGTGCAGTCTGGTAATGATGCCAGCATCGCATTAGCTGAATATGCCGCTGGTTCTGAAGAGGCGTTTGCCGTATTGATGAACGAGACGGTTAAGCGCTTAAATTTAGAAAACTCTCAGTTTAAAAACGTTTCTGGTTTGCCGGACGAAGGTCATTATTCTTCGGCGAGAGATATTGCTTTGATTAGTCGAGCACTGATCCATGATTATGAAAAGTATTACCCTTGGTTCAGTATTAGAGAGATGACTCATAATAATATCAAGCAACCGAACCGTAACCGTTTGCTTGATCGCGCGAGTTGGGTGGATGGATTGAAAACTGGGCACACGGAATCTGCTGGTTACTGCCTGGCGGCGAGTGGCAAGCAAGGTGATACGCGTTTTATCGCTGTTGTGGCAGGATCTGATAATGATAAGACTCGAACCGATGCTACCTATAGCTTATTGCAGTATGGTTTTGCTAACTATGAGTATTATTCGCCAACTCAAGAAGGACTGGTTAGGAAAATACGTGTGTATGGTGGCGAAAAGGATATGATTAATTTAATGCCCTCTGAGCCAATGCATGCCGTGTTACCAAAAGGGGCGGCAAAACAAGACTATGCAAATGTCGATATTGACTACCGCCTAGATGAGTTTTTAGCAGCGCCTGTAAAGGCGGGCGATAATGCGGGTGTGATTAGAGTGAGCTACCAAGATGAATTGATTGCAACGAGTGCAATGGAAGCTGAAAGTTCGGTTGCCTTAGGTTCTTTAATAAAGCGAGTAAAAGATAGTATTAAGCGCCTTTTCTGAAGGGAGCTATACTGATTGTACTAAATAACAAAGAGATTAACGTGGTTGAAAGAGTCCAAGATGGTTTTGATGCCATTGAATATCCAATTGATTTTTCATTCAAAGCGGTGTGCGAAAAGTTAAATGAGCTTTCTAGTGATCAATTGCAGCAGATTGTGCAACAAGCGATACGACAAGAGCTTGGCGAAGCGGCGGTTAAAGGTGCTTCATGCAAAGAAAGTAGCACGGGGCGCTATGTGTCTGTGACAGTGTTAGCCCGGCTAGAAAATCGCGGACAATTAGAGTCCGTGTATTCAGTTTTATCTGGTTTAGATGTTGTTAAGATGACACTTTAACGTCATATAAATTGTTGAATACAATGATTGTTAAGCACTTGGGCGTGGTTGCCTATGAAAAGACATTAGAGGCAATGCAAACATTTGTGGCTGAGTCATCATTTGATACGGCCGATGAAATTTGGATGGTAGAACACCCTCCAGTTTACACTCAAGGCACAGCTTGTGATTTGCAGGCGTTAGCACCGACAAAAATACCTGTCGTTAAGTCTGATCGTGGTGGGCAAATTACTTATCATGGGCCTGGGCAAGTTGTGATGTATGTTTTGCTGAACATTAAGCGCAACGGTCTTGGGGTAAAAGGTCTGGTAGAGGTTTTGGAACAAACCATGATCGATGTTTTGGCGAGCTATGAAATTAACGCCGAACGTTTAACGGGCGCACCGGGTGTTTATGTTGATGGGGCGAAAATTGGTGCATTAGGGCTGCGTGTTCGTAAAGGCTTTAGTTATCATGGCCTTAGTTTGAATGTAGATATGGACTTAAGCCCTTTTCACAATATTGACCCTTGCGGTTACCAAGGCATGCAAGTGACGCAAATGAGTGATCTGCTAACGTTGAGAAAGATAAAAGAGCGTGTTGATATTGGTCAAGTGAGTGAGCGTTTAATATCAATATTGTTACAACTTGTCAGTAATAAAGGTTTACATTGATGGGGAGCAATATGTTCACTGTCAATGCGTTAAAATTCGACTGATAAAAACACCCTTTTTGCAGTGGTAAATTAAGATGATTTTAGGAGGCAGTAATGCGTGAAGACGTGCAAGAATATTATGGTCAACATTTAAACTCTTCGCAAGATTTGCAAACCAATGCATGTACAACAGCAGGCTCCCCGCCCGATTATTTGAAAGCGATTTTAAGTCACATTCATGATGAAGTATTGGCCAAGTATTATGGCTGTGGTTTGGTTGTGCCGGATGTTTTAGAAGGAGCGAATATTTTAGATTTGGGCAGTGGTTCGGGTCGCGACTGTTTTGCGATGAGCGCGTTGGTGGGTGAGTCTGGTTCTGTGGTAGGCGTGGATATGACTGATGAGCAATTGGAGGTGTCTCAAAAGTATGTTGATTATCATCGTGAAAAGTTTGGTTATGAGCACGCTAATACACGTTTTTTGAAAGGGTACCTAGAAGAATTGGATGTATTGGGTTTTGAGACGAATTCGTTTGATATTATTGTGTCTAATTGTGTATTAAATTTATGCATGGACAAAGCAGCGGTGTTACGACATGCGTTTTCTTTGCTAAAGCCAGGTGGAGAAATGTACTTTTCGGATGTTTATGCTGATCGGCGCATTCCTGAAGAGTTGACGCACGACCCTGTTTTATATGGAGAGTGTTTATCCGGTGCGCTGTATTGGAATGACTTTATTAACTTGGCAAAGCGAGCAGGTTTTGCAGACCCTCGATTAGTTGAAGATAGCCCGCTGGCTATTTCAAATCCTCACATTGAAGAAACAGTTGGGAACGTTCGGTTTTACTCAGCCACTTATCGTTTGTTTAAAATCGATGACCTTGAACCTGCTTGCGAAGATTACGGGCAGGCGGTGAAATATAAAGGCAGTATTGATAACTCACCGCATGATTTTGTGCTGGATAAGCACCACCGCATTGAAACGGGTCGTATTTTTCCTGTGTGTGGTAATACATTTTCTATGTTGAAAGATACGCGCTTTTCGAAACATTTTGAGTTTTTTGGGGATAAGAAACAGCACTTAGGAGTTTTTGAGGGTTGTGGCTTAGCGGTGCCTTTTGATCAACAAGGAGATGTTGAGCAGCCTTCAGCAGGCAGTGGATGTTGTTAAGGCAATGCCTCGTATTTAGCCTGTTGTTCTTCTTTAGTAGTGCCTATGTGTGTGCAATAAACGAAGACGAACTGCCGAAAAAAGGCTCCTGGCTGTCTGCAAAGCTTAACCGCAAGGCGCTGAGAGAGTATTCTTCGAAACTTCAGTCAAGGACTATTACTCGTCAAGAGGCTGTAGATTATATTGCGAAAGGGGGTAGTATTGATGCGCTTCAGTATTATGATCGAGTCAGAACTTTCTTTCATTCGGAGCCTCGTTATTCTCTTTTGACGACATTTATTAGAAAGAGATATGATCATCACGAAGAGCCTGCTGAGAATAGATTGCAGCTGTTGAAACTATTTTTAGAGGTTGGTGCAAACCCTAATTTTTTAATTCAACCGTCAGGTCTTCATAATGATGGTTACCTTGCACCGGTGTTGCATGCCGCCGCCGCTGATGACGTGGATGCTTTGAAGGTTCTGCTGGCATATGGCGCAAGCTTAGAATTAACCGAGGAAACATATTTGGGTGCAGTGGGGCCAGCATTAGCCCTTGCAAATCGCATTAATACCTTAAACTGGCTGTTGAAAAACGGTGCCAGCCTTGATGCTAAAGATGAACAAGGTAGAACGTTATTGCATATGGCTGTCGTCCAAAATGCTTCGTTAGATAAAGTGAATTGGCTATTAGGGCATGGCTTGGATGCGGCTGCAAAAGATAAGTATGGAGACTCACCCATTGATAAAGTTAATCAGCTGATTGAGTCAATCCAATACAAGATAAGTTCTTATCGAACGCAATTATTGGAAGCAAGAGCAAGCACACAAGATTTGTTAGCGTACATTGCTGCTGATCAAGCAGTTATTGAGCAACTCGAAGCAATAAGATCACGATTGATGAATCCCTAAGAAAGCCAAAATTTCTGAGAGTTTGAACTTAAGATTCGTTTTAGGTGCCACGGTTTAAATCATGCAGTCTGGATGGTGTGCCGATATCATGCCACTCTCCATCATACACAGTCCCTGAGACTAGTTTGTCTTTGCTCCAAGCATTTAGCAGTGGACCAAGTGCCTGTTTTCCTGGTGTTAAGCTTGAAAAAAGTGCCTTTTGATATAAGCTAATGCCGCTAAAAGTATACGTTTTTAGGTTTTCAGAAGTGTCCGTTTTCGGCAATACTACATGGTTTTTGATGTCGATTTTAAAGTCGCCGTCTAAGTTGTGCTTGGGATTTTTAACGAGAACGATGGATGCGAGCTTTTCAAGGTTGGTTAACAAGCTTGAAAAGTCGAAGTCTGTCCAAATATCAGCGTTTAAGCATACAAAGTGCTCATGTTTAATGAGTGGAAGAGCGTGATGAATGCCTCCAGCTGTTTCTAGTGCGCCGGAGATACGCTCATCAGAGTACTGAATGTTTAAGCCGAGTTGTTGACCATTGCCGAGTCGTTGAATGATGGCATCTCCCAGATAAGCAATGTTAATGACAATATCAACAAAACCTAATTCAGCAAGCTTGATTAAATGATGCTCGATTAAGCTTTTCCCGCGAACTTCGAGCAATGGTTTAGGTGTGTTTTCAGTGAGTGGCATCATGCGCTCTCCACGGCCAGCGGCTAATATAAATACGGAAGTATTAGCGGGGGAGAGTTTCGGCATGATAGTGTCTTTTGGGTGCATGTTTTATTGGGTGATGTTTTTGACAGGGTAGCGCATCAATATATCAGCAAGTGGCGCGAGCTCTTGATATTGATGACAAACGTTTAGTAGGTATTTATACGTTAAAGGCAAATCGTTGAGATATTGATCTTTGCCATCGCGGAAAAATAAACGCGAGAAAATACCGAGCACTTTTAAGTGTCTTTGTGCACCCATCCAGTCAAACCAGCGTTGCCATAATTCGGTATCGGTTATTTGATGAATTCCTAATGCTAGCGATTTTTGCTGGAACTGCTTTGACCAGTTTTGGACTTGTATGCTCGGCCATTCGATGTAGCAGTCTTTGAAAATGGATACTAAGTCATATGTGATGGGGCCTATAACCATGTCTTGATAATCAATGATGCCAGGATTGTTGTCTGGTGTGACGAGCAAGTTGCGACAGTGATAGTCTCTGTGAACTAATACTTGAGGTTGTTCAGTGGCGTTCTGAGTGAGAGTGTCAGTGATTGATTTAAGGGAGGATTGTTCATCGCGGGTTAAACTGCGTTGGTGATATTTGCCAATATACCACTCTTCAAACAACTGCATTTCTTCTTGGATTTTTGTGTCACTATAAATCGCAATATCTTGCTCTGGAGTTGCCGCTTGCATTTGCAGCAAGGCTTGCATGGCATCAGAATATAGAGCATCAGCCGTCTCATGGGTTAGTGCCTGCTGGTAAACGTCAGTGCCTAAATCTTTCAGAATCAAAAAGCCTTGTGAGAAATTGGTTTCGAAAATGGTCGGAACATTTAAGGTGCGCTGAGATAAGATTTCAGTGCAGCGTGAAAACAATACATTGTCTTCATGTTCAGGAGGGGAATCCATGACAATAAATGTCGTAGGCAATGGTGTTTTTTGCGACGGTGTTTGCGCGTCGATAGTGACTCGAAAATATCGACGAAAACTAGCATCGGCAGAAGCGGGATTAATTGATGTCACTGATAGTTGTAAATCATCAGTTAGCCATTTTGATAAGGCGGTGAGTCGTGTGTCCAAAATATTTAGTGTAAGGTCTGTAGTTGAATGGAATTGTTACGCAAAGTTATGAACTATTGACGTTTTTCAATGAAGTCTTATTGGGTCTGATAAGGATAGTCATGTATAGTAAGCACTTAATAAAAATCTGTCGACTGTGTGACAAAAAATAAATCACTTTGAGTATAGTTCTTTGTTTTTTATGCGGCACATTTTTTACAAAAACGCTAAAATAACGGCGACAAAATAATAAGCAACTAACAAAAAACTGACTGAGTAAAAACAATACTTACTTAAATAGTTATAGCACTGAAATATCCACATAGAGGAAACCATATGCTTTTTCGAGATCGTTTAGATATATCTCTAGCACCGACATTGAAATTGAAGTCATCACTCAATGTAAAACTCATCACATGTTTGATGATGGCTC
This sequence comes from Arenicella sp., assembly GCA_050633585.1. Classification (GTDB taxonomy): domain Bacteria; phylum Pseudomonadota; class Gammaproteobacteria; order Arenicellales; family Arenicellaceae; genus CALKZN01. The sequence continues at coordinate 32,026 of JBOEGT010000011.1, read as the reverse complement.
CTGCCGTATTGGTTGCGCCAGCCTCTGTTTTTGCGGCGTCATCAGGCGATGATCGCGCTGAGCAAAAATCGGCACACTGCGGCCCTGATATTCTAGCTTTTCCTAATCATAGTGTTGCCGATAGTGATGGCGTTTTACCGATTGTGCTTGAAGCCGACGATGTTGAATCTCAAGGTAAAGAGAAAGTCACGCTAAAAGGAAAAGCCTTTGTTGCCCAAGGTAGGCAGAGTGTTGCGGGTGAAAAAATTGTATATGATCGTCAAAATGATACGGTCCAAGCTCAGGGGTCAGTGGAACTTCGCTCAGTGGCGGGAGATTTGATTTCTGCAGACTCGGTAGATTTAGATGTCAATACTTCTATAGGCGGCGCAGAAAATGCAAATTTTAAACTGGCTAAGCGTGGAAATATCACTGAAGAAACGAATGGTGTTGCTGTTCAGTCACGAGGCTCTGCTAAGACTGTTTCGATTGAAGGTGAGGACTTTGTTCGCATGAAGAACGCGTCATATACGACGTGTGTTGAAGGACAGGATGACTTTTTTATTAAAGCGTCTGAACTTGAATTAGATCGCGCCACCGGGATAGGGACTGCAAAAAACGCACGATTTATTTTTAAAGGCGTACCATTCTTTTACTTTCCACGAGTCAGTTTTCCTATTACTGATAAACGAAAAACGGGCTTTTTGTTCCCGACATTGGGAACTGATAGCGAATCCGGTTTCTTTTTTGGCACGCCATGGTATTGGAATATCGCGCCAAATGCAGATGCAACGATTACGCCAAAGGTTTTCACTGATCGCGGAGTTCAGCTAGGTGTTGAAGCTCGCCATATTTCTAGAAATTCTGAAACAGATATTAATGCAGAGTTTCTCCCAAGTGATAGCGAGTATGTGAATGATCAAGGTGAGACTGACCAGTCTCGACATTTCATTGCAATTGATCATGAGCAAGACTTTACGGATGAATTATCATTGACAATAGATATCAATGATTTATCTGATGAAGATTATTTTCGTGATTTTAGAACCAATATTAATGCGTTCAGTTCAACGTATGTCCCAAGTGAAGCGAGATTAGACTACGTTGAAGATAATTGGGATTTGCGTTTGCGCACAGTCACTTATGAAGTGATTGATGAAGACGCAACAGAGCCTTTTGATTTGTTGCCACAACTCACGTTCAATAACCGTTATGATGATATTGCGGGCACCGGTTTAAATTTTCGCACAGAGGCTTCTGCGACAAACTTTAAGCGCAGTGATGAGGACTCTAATTCACGTATACTAGTGAAGCCAAGTATTGAACGACCGATTGAAAATACTTGGGGATATATCAAGCCTAAACTTGAAATTGATTTTGCGTCGTTCAGCCAGGATGATGCTGAGTCGCGAACAGCGCCTATTTTCTCATTGGATTCGGGTTTATTTTTGGAAAGAAGAACATCTTTTCAGGGCAATAAAGGTTTGCAGACGCTTGAGCCTCGAGTGTTTTATGTAAATGCCGATGCTGACTCAAGTGACAGCAATCCAAATTTCGATACATCTGCGTTGGATTTTAATAATTTTAATGATTTGTTTAGCACAACCGGCTTTACAGGTGGCGATGATGTTGCGGATGGTCAGCGTGTGGCACTGGCCTTGGCGACTCGTTACTATGATGAAAATGGTAACCAGCGTTTTAAAGGTCAAATTGGGCAAGTCTATTTTATTGATGATCTAACATCGACGGATGATGATGGTGTGACAACCTCTAGAGATAAGTCTGATTTCTTAGTGGATGTTGATTATCAGGTAACAGATCTACTCAATGTCGGTGCTTTCTTAGGGTATGGAGAGATTGCGACAGGCGAAGGAGATGAAGTGAGAAATGCGAACTTTAATATTGAGTATCAGCCGACTTCTGATAATTTTATTAAATTTGCTTATCGTCTAAATAAAAACCTTAGAAGCAGTACGGCGGATGATGGTTCTATAGTGAACACCGTTGCTGATACAAGTCAATTTGTTGCTGAAGCCTCGTGGAAAGTATCTTCACAATGGCGCTTGTTTGGTACACAACGATATGACATCGATGATTCTGAAAGTATTCAAACACGTTTAGGTGCAGAGTACGATGCATGTTGCTGGAGCTTAACCGTGACAGGAGATCGGTTACGTAAGAGTGATGATGAATTTCGTAATGCTATTTTTGCGCAAATCGAATTTGCTGGTTTAGGCAAAATTAAGACAGGCTTTCAATAAACTCAGTAATGTTTAAGAAGCGTTTACTTTAGATTGTTATTTTAATGATTGCTTGTCGTTTGAAAAATATGAATTATCTTTTGCAGAAAGCCTTGTTAGTTGCGTTGTTCGGTGTGGCATTGTCACTTCTTTCTACGGTAACTGTTGCTAAAACCTATAGTGATAAAATTGTCGTCATTGTGAATGATGATGTAATCACTGAAGGTGAGTTGCAACTGCGTATTAAGCGCGTTAAAGCAAACAACCAGCTAACTAATATTGATGGTTCAATAAGGCAACGTATTTTGAAGAATATGGTTGAAGAGTTGGTTCAATTGCAACGAGCTGAACAGCTGAGAATTACCACGAGCGAGCCTGAAATTGATCGTTTAGAGGAACGATTTGCGAGACAGCAAAAGCTGACAGTTGAGCAGCTCAGAGAGCAAATCAAGCTTCAAGGCCTGCCATATGATGATTTTCGTGACAGCTTGAGAACCCAATCTACGCTGCGCAAGTTAGTTAGGGCTGATGCGGCTAGGTCAGTTTCAGTGACTGACGAAGAGATTGATACGTTTGCAAAAGCAAATAATATTAAGCCTAAAGCAGTTGCATATGATGTGTCTTTTTTGCAGGTTAAGTTTGATGAGAATTCTACTGAAGCTGAGCAACAAGCTTTGCTGTCGAACGTGGAGCGTGCAAAATCACAATTAAAGACATTTGATTTTCAATCATTTAAAAGTGTTCTTGAAACGCAAAACATCGTGCCAGAAATTAGTGATTTAGGCGTGCGCCAAGCGGAGCAATTACCTGAACTTTTTAATAAAAGTTTATCCAAAATTCAAGCGGGACAATATAGTGATCTATTGAAAACATCCTCAGGGATCTATGTGTTGCGCCTAAATGCGGTTCAAGGTGGAGTGGCTGTGACAGAAAGGCGTAAGGCGCAGCATATTTTGATAGCTGCTAGCTCAAAACTTGAGGTACAACGAGCTGAGAAAATTGCCGCGCGTTTAAAATCGCAAATTGAAGCAGGTGCAGATTTTGCCAATGTTGCAAAATACTATTCTGATGATGCAACTTCTGCTGCTAAAGGCGGTGACTTAGGCTGGGTTCGTAAGGGGCAGACAGTGCCAAACTTTGAATCAACATTATTTGCTATACAAACTGAAGGTCAAATTAGTGCTCCAATTGTGACCAACTTTGGCGTGCATATTATTAAGCTGAATGAGATTGCTAAATCATCTGACCCAGAAGAAGAGATGAAGGCGGTGGCATATAATAATTTAATGACACAGAAGGTGGATCAGTACTACCCTGTTTTTCTGTCTAAGCTGATTGGACGAGCTTATATCAAGTATTTATAAATACGCGAAAAGTCTCAATAGGCATACGGCATACGCATTAAAAAGCCGGCTTAGTGTTCAACTCTAAGCCGGCTTTTTTAATACATGTGATTCTGTATTAGCGGTGTTGTTTCTTCTTATGCGCGTTGCTTTTCTTTAATTTCTTCGAGAGTTTTACAATCAATGCATAATTCGGCTGTTGGTCTAGCCTCTAGACGGCCAATGCCGATCTCGACACCACATCGTTCACACCACCCATACTCGTCTGTATCAAGTCTGGATATTGAGCTAACAATTTTCTTTAATAGTTTACGGTCCCGGTCCCGGCTGCGTAATTCTAGTGACATATCTGTCTCTTGGCTAGCTCGGTCATTTGGGTCTGGTAAATTACTATATTCATCCTGCATGACGTTAATAGTTTTCGTCACTTCTTCAAACAACTCTGCACGCCAATTGTTTAGAATTTTTCTGAAATGTTCAATCTGCTGTTCATTCATGTACTCCTCGCCTTTTTTGGCTTTGTAGGGAGCAATGCCGAAAATTAGATCTTCTTCTTTCTTTATTTGTGCTTGTGCTGTCATTTTATGTTCTCAATAAAAAAAACTGATGGCGTTTTTTACACTAGAATCGAAAAACATGCAATCAAAAACTGATACTGTTTTCCGTAATTTGAAAAAGTTTGTTAAATGTGAATTATTAGCCTGTAATGTTGCTTGCACTCATTGCAAGTTTAAGTATATTGCGCGAACTAAATTCAGTCGGTTCTTTTAATAGCTTCCGTCAATATAATACATAAAGAGGATAAAGAAAAATGTCATTTAAATTAAAGTCGATCGCATTAATGTCAGCATTACTATTAGCGGCATGTGGCGATGATGGTGAATCAAAATTAGGCGATGCCATTGAGTCAACTAAAGAAGCAACAAGCGAGGCGGTGAATGCAGTTAAGCAAGGTGCTGAGAGTACCGTTGAAAAAGCAACTGAAGTCACTGAAGCGGCTGGCGAAGCAGTGTCTAACACTGTTGATGCGACAAAAGAAGCCGCAACTGAATTAAAAGATGGTGCTGTAGAGGCTGCGCAAAAAACAGGAGAAGCGGTAACAGGTACGGTAGAAGCGACAACTGAGAAGGCAGGGGAAGTAGTTTCTAGTACTGTTGACGCGACAAAAGATGCAGCGACTGAGTTGAAAGATGGCGCTGTAGATGCGACACAAAAAGCGGGAGAAGCAGTGTCTGATGCAGCTGATGCGACAGTCGAAAAAGCCGTTGAATTAAAAGGCAGTGCAGCTAATGCGGCAGCGGAGACAACGTCAGAGTTGACCTCTTCAGCGACAGAAGCGACTCAAGCAGCAGAAAAAACAGTTGATGCGACTCAAGAATCAGCGACGAGCTCAGTTGACCAAGCAAAACAAGAAGTGGTCGCTGAAAAAACAGATGCAATCAAAGAGGCATCTAGCAAAGTTGAAGGCGCTAGTACAACCGATGAATTGAAAGATCAAGCGGTTGAAAAAGTGAAGGAAGAAGTCGTGGAGAAAGGAACAGAAGTGGTAAAGGAAGCTGCTAAGTAAGTATTTATCTTACAGAAACTATTCTTTTGAAGGCCTCATTCTTAATGAGGCCTTTTTTTGTCATAAAACCGTTACATTGAGCATGAGGTGTTTTGTTCTATAATCCCTGTTTATTTATTGTTGTGATATAAAAACGGTTTATAGGTTTATTTATGAAAATTGGCATTAATGGCTTAGGTCGCATGGGGCGTTTAACTTTGCGGTCATCGCTTAACCGCTTTCAATCGGAATCTACCCGATTAGCGTTTGTACAAAGTAATGACCCTGCAGGTGATGCCAAAACGATGGCACATTTAATGGAGTTTGATTCGATTCATGGGCGTTGGGATAAAACATGCTCTTCTCAGGATAATACAATGGTATTAGCGGGCCATGAAATAACGCACACACAAAACCAAAAAATAGACGACACGGATTGGTCTGCGTGCGATATTGTATTAGAGGCTTCAGGGAAATTTAAGACTCAGAGAGAGTTAAATAAATACTTTGATCAAGGCGTGAAGCGTGTTGTTGTGGCGGCGCCCGTGAAAGAAGACGGTGTGGCGAATATAGTGATGGGTGTTAACCATCACGAATATGATAAAGGGAGACATCGTATCGTGACAGCCGCATCATGCACGACAAATTGTTTAGCGCCGGTTGTCAAAGTTATCCATGAAGGTTTAGGCATTAAGCACGGATCAATGACAACCATCCATGACATTACAAATACGCAAACGATTATTGATAAGGGTCATAAAGACCTCCGTCGAGCGAGAGCCTGTGGCATGAGCCTTATCCCAACAACCACTGGATCGGCCACAGCGATTACACATATTTTCCCAGAGCTTAAAGGAAAACTGAATGGGCACGCTGTTCGCGTGCCACTGGCGAATGCGTCATTGACAGATTGCGTATTTGAAATGCAGAAAGCAACCACTGTTGAAGAAATCAATGCTTTGTTGCGATCCGCAGCTGAAAATGAATTAAAAGGGATTTTGGGTTTTGAGGAACGGCCTTTGGTCTCTATCGATTATAGAACTGACCCACGTTCTAGTATTGTTGATGCCCCCTCCACAATGGTTGTCAATGATACTCAAGTCAAACTGTATCTTTGGTACGATAACGAATGGGGGTATGCAAGCCGCACGGCTGAGTTGATACAAATGGTCGCAGAACAAGGTTGGGACTAAGCTGTTATTTGTATTAGTTTCATGTTCTCATCCATATCAAAAGACGTGCAACAATATGCCTTGATTACGGCTAATTATTGGGCATTTACGCTAACAGATGGTGCTTTGCGCATGTTAGTGGTGTTGTATTTTCATCAGTTGGGTTATAGCCCTTTGCAGATAGCAATGCTGTTCTTGTTTTATGAGTTCTTTGGTGTTGTCACAAACTTATTAGGCGGTTGGCTAGGGTCTCTATGGGGGTTGAATCGAACCATGCATTTAGGTGTGGGTCTGCAACTGCTGGCCTTGTCTATGTTGTTAGTGTCTGATGAGTGGTTAACGATAGCGTGGGTGATGAGTGCTCAAGCATTATCGGGCATTGCTAAAGATCTCAATAAAATGAGTGCAAAAAGTGCGGTCAAATTGTTGGTTCCAGAGGCTCAACAAGATGTTTTATATCGGTGGGTGGCGATTCTGACGGGGTCAAAAAATACCCTGAAGGGTGTTGGTTTTTTCTTGGGAGGCTTGTTGTTAAGCATGCACGGTTTTACGGGCGCCGTTTTATCATTGGTGATTGCGCTCAGTGTTGTTTGGTTATTCAGTATATTGTTGTTGAAAACGGAGTTAGGTAAGTCCAAAAATAAACCAAAATTTTCTCAACTGTTTTCCAAGAGTCGCAGTATTAATTGGTTATCAGCAGCCAGGTTGTTTCTTTTTGCGGCCAGGGATATTTGGTTTGTCGTTGCGTTGCCCGTCTTTTTATCGACACAATTTGAGTGGTCTCATTGGCAAGTCGGTGCGTTCTTAGCAACTTGGGTTATCGCTTATGGCGTTGTGCAAGGGTTTGCACCTAAGCTAACGGGAAAAGCTAACCGCCAACATGCCAGTTATTGGTGTTTAGCGTTATCGGCTATTCCTGCTTGTATTGTGGTGGCGATGTCCCTTGACGGGATAAGTTTTTTTTCATCTAAGCCACTGTTTTTTTTAGTGTTGGGCTTGCTGGTGTTTGGTTTCTTGTTTGCCGTCAATTCTTCCTTACATAGTTACTTGATCGTCCGTTTGGCAAGGGCTGATAGCGTATCGATGGATGTTGGGTTTTATTATATGGCAAATGCGGCAGGCAGGCTGATAGGGACCTTATTATCAGGGTATATTTTTCAAGTATATGGGTTCTATGCGTGCTTGCTGATTTCATCATTGTTTATTGTGATATCGGCTATCTTTGTGCGTAATATTGACTAATCGTCAGTACGATAGCTGCTTTTGATTGTCATTTTCTTGTTACAGGGCTGTCATATAACTGTCATATTCATTTCATATTATTCTCAGCGTCAATTACTGACCGTTATTACTAAATTAACCTAAATAACGACTTAGTCAAAAGAGCCTAAGCGTTAATTCGGAGAGAAAAGTGAAAAAATTAGTTCTATCTGCAGCATTAGTTGCATCAAGCTTCGCAGCATCACAAGCAGCTGTTGCTCGCGATACTATTTCGATTGTTGGATCATCTACGGTTTACCCTTTTGCAACAGTAGTTGCAGAACGTTTTGGTAAATCTACAGACTTCAAAGCACCTAAAATTGAATCGACTGGTTCTGGTGGTGGTTTAAAGCTTTTCTGTAAAGGTGTTGGTATTGATACGCCTGACATTACTAATGCTTCACGCCGCATCAAAAAAAGTGAAGTAGAAAAATGTGCAGCGAATGGTGTTAAAGATATCACTGAAGTACTGATTGGTTTCGACGGGATCGTTCTAGCTAACTCAAATACAGCGCCTCAATTGACACTTTCTCGTAAAGACATCTACATGGCACTTGCTAAATGGGTACCAGGCAAAGATGGGAAATTAATTGAAAACCCACATAAAACATGGAAAGACGTAAATGCGTCTTTGCCAGCTGTCAAAATTGAAGTGTTAGGACCTCCACCAAGTTCTGGTACGCGTGACGCGTTTGCTGAGCTTGCTCTTGGCGGCGGTGCTAAAAAAGTAGCGGATTTGAAAACATTACGTGGCTTAAAAGCTAACCAAAAAGCTGAAATCGAAGCGATGATTGCTAAGCTTGGCGTTCCAGCAGGTGTTTGGGAAGGTATTGTTGCGAAGAAAGGCGAAAAAGCCAAAGGTAAAGACGTCTTCAAAAAAGTAGCATACGGAGTTCGTGAAGATGGTGCATACATCGAAGCGGGTGAGAATGATAACTTAATCGTTCAAAAATTAAGTGCTAACCCTAATGCGCTAGGTATTTTCGGATATAGCTTCCTAGAGCAAAATTCAGATAAAGTTCACGGGTCAATCATTGATGGACAAGAGCCTACTTTTGAAGCAATTGCTGCAGGTGAATATAAAGTATCTCGCCCACTATATTTCTATGTGAAGAAAGCACACATTGGTACTATTCCAGGTATTCAAGAATATGTGAATGCATTCATTGCAGATGGTGCAACTGGTGAAGAAGGCTATTTGGTTGACAAAGGCTTGATTCCATTAGGTGCAGATCAACGCTCAAAAGTGGTTGCGGATGCTAAAGGTTTATCAAACCTTGCACTATAGTGAACAATGTTGAGCATGTGATTTACGTGCTCATTATTTGACACAACAGTGTTCAAAAGATCAGGTGAACGCCAAATAATGCGTTCACCTGATTTTGTTTTTTTTACAGCTCACATATAATGCCTTCAAATTGTAAACCTGCTGTAATGATTGTTTCGGTAAATTTATTTCCGAACAAGATATTCTTGAGTTTTTTCTAATATGACGACGTACACTTTCCTTGCAGTATTTCTGCTATTAGCTTTTGCTAGTTACCATTTTGGGCGTTCACGCTCTATTCGATTGGCGAAAGACGTTGGCGGCATCCGTAAGTTGGCGGCACTGCCAAACTACTATGGCATGCTGTCTGTTTTGTGGGCTGTGATTCCTTCATTAGTGCTTTTAGCGCTTTGGACTATGTTCGATGAAGCATTTTTTAATAGGGCGGCATTAGCCTTATTACCTGAATCAACAGCACAAATGTCGACAGAAGAGCTTAGCTTGTTGATGAATAAAATCAGCATTGCTGCGAAAGAGGGTGTCGGCGCCAAAGATTTACCCGCTGAATTTTTACCTGCTTTTAACAAGTATCAATCGCTTTTCCAGCAATATAATAGTCTGAAACCATTTTTAGTATTGTTGTTGTTAGTCGTTGGCGCATTGTTCAGTTGGCGCTTTATTTCAGCAAAGTACAATGCACGTGTCAGTGTAGAACGCATCACAAATATCCTGCTGTTGATCTCTTCATGCATTGCTATCCTGACGACAGTGGGCATTGTTTTTTCAGTATTGTTTGAATCTTTTCGTTTTTTCCAAAAAATTCCTTTAACCGAATTTTTGTTTGGGACACATTGGAATCCTCAAATTGCAATTCGAGCAGACCAAGTGGCTGCCGATGGTTCTTTTGGTGCCATTCCATTGTTTACAGGAACGCTATTAATTTCCGCCATTGCGTTAATCATTGCGGTGCCAGTGGGGTTGATGTCGGCTATTTACTTGTCTGAGTATGCGAGTAAATCAGTAAGGGGCTGGGTGAAGCCGATTCTAGAAATTTTAGCAGGGGTTCCAACGGTTGTTTATGGCTTCTTTGCTGCGTTAACGGTTGCTCCTTTCATTCGGAATTTAGGCGAATCCATTGGCTTAAATGTCGCTTCAGAAAGTGCTTTGGCTGCGGGCCTTGTGATGGGCATCATGATTATTCCTTTTGTTTCATCTTTGTCTGATGATGTCATTAATGCGGTGCCGCAAAGCTTGCGTGATGGTTCATATGGTTTAGGGGCAACCCAATCTGAAACCATTCGAAAAGTAATTTTTCCAGCGGCTCTGCCAGGCATTGTTGGAGGTATTTTGTTGGCTGCTTCACGTGCTATTGGTGAAACAATGATTGTTGTCATGGCAGCAGGTCTTGCAGCGAATTTAACCGCGAACCCGCTTGAAACTGTGACGACAGTGACGGTTCAAATTGTCACGCTACTGGTTGGGGATCAAGAGTTTGATAGTGCCAAAACGTTGGCTGCTTTTGCACTAGGTTTGCTGCTATTTCTAGTCACACTCGGGTTGAATTTTATTGCTTTGCATGTGGTGAAAAAATACCGTGAGCAGTATGACTAATAGAATGACTTGTTTAAAAGAGTATTAATACAATGAACAATGAAATAGAACAAATAGATATAGAAAAGCGGCGTGCTCACATTCGTAAGCGCTATAAAGCCGAGCGCCGTTTTCGTAACTACGGAATAGCGGCAGTGAGTTTTGGCTTGTTATGTGTGGTAATTTTATTCACAGATATCATCAGCAAAGGCATGGGTGCTTTTCGCCAGACTTATGTACAAGTTGAAATGCACTTTGACGCACAAGCGCTGGGTATCACCGACGCGCGTGATGAAAAACAGGTCAAAGCAGCCAACTTTGATGGCTTAGTTAAGAAGAATTTGCGTGAAGCATATCCTCAATACACCTCTCGTAAAGAGAAGAAAGCCGTTTATGGTCTGTTAAGTAGTGAAGTCGGTTTGCTGTTAAGGAATCAATTGTTGGAGAATCCTGACAAGCTAGGCACAAAAGAAATGATGTGGCTATTAGCCGATGATGATATTGATATGCATTATAAATATGCATTAGGCACTGACAAGCAAGTGGGGCGAATATCTGAATTGCAAAAAACTATCGTTGATGAGCTGCATGCCGCGGATAAAATGGAGAAACGGTTTAATCGATTGTTTTTTAATAACGCGGATTCTCGTGAACCTGAGCTTGCAGGTATTCGGGGTGCGTTAATGGGATCTTTTTGGACATTAATTGTTACCTTGATCTTGTCATTTCCTGTGGGAGTAGCCACCGCTATTTATTTGGAAGAGTTTGCCCCTAAGAACAAAATCACTGACTTTATCGAAGTGAATATTAATAATTTAGCGGCTGTGCCGTCGGTTATTTTTGGCCTATTAGGTTTGGCTATCTTTATTAACTTCTTTGGTGTTCCACGTTCTGTTCCATTAGTGGGCGGACTGGTGTTAGCATTAATGACGTTGCCGACGATTATTATTTCTAGTCGTGCGGCAATTAAAGCCGTCCCTCCTTCAATACGGGAAGCTGCGTATGGCATGGGTGCATCGAAAATGCAGACTGTCACGCATCACGTGTTGCCTCTAGCGATGCCGGGAATGTTGACGGGGACTATTATCGGTATGGCGCAAGCCTTGGGTGAAACGGCACCGCTGTTGATGATAGGCATGGTGGCTTTTATCGTCAGTGTCCCAGGAAGCATTACTGATCCGGCAACAGTACTACCCGTACAAATTTTCTTATGGGCCGATAGCCCAGAAAGAGCTTTTGTGGAAAGAACCTCAGCGGCTATTATGGTCTTGTTAGCATTCTTGATTGTGATGAATAGCTTTGCCGTGTGGCTTCGTAAAAAGCTTGAGCGTCGTTGGTAGGTCAACAATATTTTGTGTATGTTTTTGAAAAGTGAAACATGCAAAGACTGCAATAACAAAAGTGTTAATACACGTTATAGCAAAAACATTTAACGAGAATTGGTATGAATATGTCTGAACATACTCAACAAAATGAGCATAAAACTGAAGGTCAACCTTTATTGGATGATCCGCGCATGAGCGCACGTGGTGTCAACGTTCACTATGGTGATAAACAAGCTATTTTTGATGTCGATTTGGATATTGGTAAAAACCAAGTGCTTGCCATGATCGGGCCTTCAGGTTGCGGAAAATCAACGTTTTTACGCTGTTTGAATCGCATGAATGACACGATTGATATCTGTAAAGTGACGGGTCAAATTCAATTAGATGGCGACGACATCTATGATCGTAGTATTGATGTCGTAGAATTGCGTGCACGAGTTGGCATGGTATTTCAAAAGCCAAACCCTTTTCCAAAAAGCATTTATGAAAATGTTGCCTATGGACCTCGCATTCATGGCTTGGTGGATCATAAAGTGGAATTGGACGAAATCGTTGAAAAAAGCTTGATTCGTTGTGGCCTTTGGAATGAGGTGCGTGATCGCTTAGACCAACCCGCTACAGGCTTGTCTGGTGGACAGCAACAACGCTTGTGTATTGCACGTGCTATTGCGATTAATCCTGAAGTTGTTTTAATGGATGAGCCTTGCTCGGCGCTTGATCCGATTGCGACAGCGACCGTTGAAGAGCTCATTAATGAGCTGAGTGAACGCTTCACTATTTCCATCGTGACTCACTCCATGCAACAAGCAGCGCGAGTGTCACAACGCACAGCATATTTTCATTTAGGTAAATTGATTGAAGTGGGTGAAACAGATCAGATTTTCACCAATCCAACACATAAATTAACGGAAGAATATATTACGGGTCGTATTGGTTAAAGCCAATTGTGACTGAGGGTAAAATGATGAGTGATAAAAGAATAATGATCGGCACACATATCAATAAACAGTTTGATCAAGAGCTGGAAGATATTCGTGAGCGTGTCCTGCAAATGGGTGGTCTAGTCGAAGAACAGTTTGGCCGTGTTATGACGGCATTAATGGATGGTGATGCAGACCAAGCGGCTTTAGTAGCCGCGGAAGACTATAAAATTAATCAATTTGAAATGGAGATTGATGAAGAGTGTGTATTGATTTTAGCTCGCCGTCAGCCAACAGCCATCGACCTACGTTTAGTGGTTGCCGTCACAAAATGTATTCGAGACCTAGAGCGCATCGGTGATGAGACAGAGCGCATGGCTCGCATGATCCAGCATTCCATTGAAATTGAATCGCCAGAAAAATATTACAAAGGTTTTCTCGCGGCGGGTGAAAGTGTCCGTAAGTTATTGCAATCTACATTGGATTGCTTTGCGCGCATGGATGTTATCAGTGCTGTCAAGCAAATGCGTGAAGCATACATTGTGGATCGTGAATTTCATTCTATGACAAAGCAGCTTGTAGATCGTATGAAGAAAGACCCTGAGGCAATTGCGAGTGCATTGGATATGATGTGGGCAACACGCTGCTTAGAAAAGGTAGGAGATCATTGCGTCAACATTTTAGAAAATGTGGTTTACTCAGTGAAAGGCCAAGACGTTAGACACCAGCACTTGGATGAAGTTGAAGAGACGGTCAAACAGTCTTAAATTTTGGCTGTAATAGTGACCAAAAAAGAGCCGTGAGGCTCTTTTTTTATGTTCTAGAGCATCAGTGTATGGAATGGGTATTTGGCGCATCTACTTTTACAAAGAGTGGAATGTTAAACTTCACTCAATCATTACTTTGAAAGACCATGACTTACGAAGAGTTTAATCAGTTTTGTAGCGAGCTTCCCGCAACGACATATGTCATGCAATGGGGCGGTTCGCATGTCTGGAAAGTGGGCGGTAAAATGTTTGCGGTTGGAGGTTGGACTAAGGATGGTAAGCCTGGTTTTACATTCAAAACATCCGAATATGATTTTCTGATGTTAAGTGATATCTCAGGTTTTCGGCCTGCACCTTATCTGGCTTCCAGAGGCATGAAATGGATTCAACAATATGATGTGCCCGACACAGAAGATGACGAACTTCGTTATTATCTTAAAGAATCGCATCGGATTGTTTCTTTGGGTTTGACTAAGAAAAAACAAAAGGAACTAAACCTTAATCAAAATTGATGATGTCGGCAATCATGTGCTTAACATTGCGTAGATATCCTGATCCAAATAAATTCAAATGATTCAGCATGTGATAGAGGTTATATAAGGTTTTACGTTGTTCATAAGCTCTTTCTAAGGGCCAAACATCGTTATAACCTTGATAAAATTCAGCAGAAAAACCACCAAAAAGTTCAGTCATGGCGATATCCACTTCACGGTCGGCATAATAACAAGCGGGATCGAAAATAACGGGAGCCTGATTTTGGTAAGCTTTATTGCCACTCCAGAGGTCGCCATGAACCAATGCGGCGACAGGGGAGTGATGAGATAGTAATTCGTTCGAAGCTAGGATGAGCTTAACTTCATAGGGTTTGAGCGTTTCACGAAAGCCATTTTGATAGGCGAGCTGTAGTTGGGGCTTGAGCCGTTGTTCTACCCAAAAGTCGTGCCAACTTGCTGTCCATAGGTTTTTTTGAGGTGTTAGGCCAATATGATTATCATTGTCGAAACCAAAAGCGCCTTCAAGTTTATATGGCGATGTTTGGTGCACTTTAGCGAGTTGTTGGCCAAGTACGTATTCGTTTCCAGAAGATGATAAGCATAAATGTTCCATGATTAAATAACTGTGCAGTCCTGCTTTACCATGACAAATAACTTGTGGAGTTACAATGCTTTGTGTATTTTTAATAGCGCACAAACTCTCAGCTTCAGAGATAAATACAGGGTAAGTTTTTTTGTCATTGATTTTGACAAACAAGGCTTTATCGCAATCAACTTTAATACAAAATGCAGCGTGCATATCACCGCCGCTAACAGGTTCTATACGAGAAAAAGTCAGCATTTTTTCTGTTGATTGTTGAGCATGACTTTGAATGTCAGCCCAAGGAATAGTTGCGTTTTTTGGTGACATATTTATGGTATACATCAAGTTAATTCAGATGTATTTTAATAATCAAACGAGCTAAGTATAGAGGAGGAACATGTGTTTATCATACTGTTGCATTTTTCTGAGAATAAAAACCAAGCGAAAGATCATATGGATGGCCATAACCAGTGGCTGCAGCAAGGTTTTAGTGATGAGGTGTTTATGCTTGCTGGGGGGGTAAAACCTCGGATGGGTGGAGTGATTTTGGCTCACAATGCATCTTTTGATGAGATTCAAGAGAGGGTCAATGTTGATCCGTTTGTGACAGCAAACGTTGTCAGTCCTGAAATCTTAGAAGTGTCTCCCTCCAAAGCGCAAGAAAAGTTACAATTCTTGCTGGATGAATAACGAAGTTAACGCGCTATAGGTTTGGAAAGCCGCCTATGAAGACGTTGCATCGATACGGCTATGAAATTGCGTATCACCAAGTAAAGGGTAAGTCTCCGTGTGTCATTTTTTGTGGAGGCTTTAATTCAAATATGCAAGGCACAAAGGCAATGGCTTTGCAGAAGCATTGCCTCGACCATGGTCAGGCTTATATCCGGTTTGATTATTTTGCCCACGGTCAGTCAGCAGGGGATTTTGCAGAAGGTTCTATTTCACAGTGGCTGGCAGATACCCTAGCAGTGATTGATCATGCCGCTGATGATGTTGTGCTTGTTGGCAGTTCAATGGGAGGCTGGCTGGCGATGCTTGCCGCATTGCAACGGCCTGATCGAGTCAAAGGGTTGTTATTGATAGCGTGTGCCGCTGATATGACGCAGTATTACCCAGAACGAATTCATCGCTTGAAAAAAGAAATAGACAGTCAACATCGCGTATTTTATTCAGTGCCGAATGCGTATGATGATCAGGAGCCATACCGCATTTATCAACATTTAATTGACGATGGTGAGCAACACTTTTTATTAAATGCTCCGATTCCGTTAGATATTCCTGTACATCTTATTCATGGGCAAAAGGACGATGTCGTTCCTTGGCAACGTTCTGAAACCGTACTCGAGCTATTGATATCAAAAAATGCGACGTTGCATTTGGTTAAGCATGGAGACCATCGTTTGTCTCATGCAAGCGATTTGAATCTGATAAAGGCAATATTAGAGCTGCTGTTATGAACGAGATAATAGGAGCTGGCTTAAGTGAGAGCATGCTTTTTTTTCAATAGGTTCAGCGCAACAGCATTGCCTAACAGAACAATAGCCAACCCGCTTGAATTCAGTAAGCCCCACGTATAGTTTTCATAAACGGATGAAATGGCTAATGCAATGACTGGGAAAAGAACGGTAGTGTAAGCCGCTTGATTTGCCCCGATGCGCCTTACAAGCGATAAGTATGTCGTGAAGCCAATCACGGAGCCGGGAATTGCGAGATACAATAGGCTATAGACATATTCCGGGTTGCTATCCCAGCTTAGCGGGGTATGTGTCATGGCAATAATGAATAGCAATAAAATAGCACCATAGTTCATTCCATACGCGTTGCCCGTTAATGTGCTAACCCCATGCTTGCTATGCCTCACTGAGATCATGTTGCCCAGAGAGAAAAGATATGTCCCTAATGTCGATAAGCCAATGCCAATGAATAGTTCTTTTGATGCATTTGCATGAGATAGCTCTTGCCAAAACAATAAGACTAAGCCAATAACCCCTAACAAGCCGGCAGCGTAGATGGACTTATTTGGAGATACTTTCCAGAATACGCGATTGTTGATAGCGTTAAAAAAGATGGCGATAGAAAAGATAATAGAGATCAAGCCGCTAGTCATATAGCGTGATGCGGTATAAAAACATATGAAATTGAAACAGAACAGGCAGGCACCTTGAAGTAAGCACCATAAATGGTCTTTGGGTTTCATCCGTTGTAACTTTCCCGCAAAAAACAATATAAAAAATAAGCACATACCCGCGAGCGCAAATCGGTAGAAAACCGAGGTGACGGTATCAACGGAACCATTTTGCAAGCTGATTGCAATCCATGTGGTTCCCCAAATAAGGACAGTAATAGCGTATAAGAATAAGGTCATCGCGTGATGTGAAATGATGGTTATGAGTTTCGTAACTGTGTGATAGAGAGTCTACGCCTATGATGAATGAGGGCATGAACCAATTCTTGCGCATTTCCCAGCAGTGAGCTTTTTTTACTAAGTTTCTTGCTTGTGTTGTTATCTAAATTCGACTATTTTCAGATTCATGACATCAAATATACATAGACATGTTTCTGGCTCCCAACGGCTGTTGTCACCCAGTATGCTGGGTTCTAAAAATTCACAGTGCCTCCAGTATAGTGATGTTCAATCGGGTGTTTCTTTGGCAGTGTGGGGAAATAGAGAAGATCAGATTGTCACGGAATATCAAGGAGTTCATACTTTAAGCCTTTACCTCGAAGGTGGTAAAAATGCCTTTAGAAAAGATATGAAACACTTGCATGGAGGTCCAGGGAAAGTGTGTTACATGCCAGCGGGACACGTATCAGAATGGCATGTTGAAGACCCTTTACGTTTATTGCATCTCTACTTTACAGAAGCGCATGTTGACTATTTAGGTGTCACTGCGTTTGATGTTGACCCTCGTTTATTGCAATTGCATGATTTAACTTATTCCCAAGATGAGCAATTGACAAAAGGTTTGCAAAGCTTGTTTGTGAATATTCATGAACTCAATTTATCAGACAAAGTCTTGTTGCAAGAACGGCAGCAAAGTCTGGTTTTATATTTGTTGCAACGTTATTCTCAGCGAAAAATCAAACCGGTGCGAGGAGGGCTTTCACCTTATATTAGGCGCAGAGTTCTAGATTATATCGCAGTGCATATGGGGCAAGACATCAGCTTGCAGAACATGGCTGATGTGGCTTGCTTAAGTAGTTATCATTTTGCAAGAATGTTTAGGCAAAGCACAGGTTTATCACCGTATCAATTTTTACTTAAGTTGCGCATGCAAACTGCGGCAGAAAAATTAAGGAGAGGGGACAGCTTAATGCGTGTGGCGAGTGATTGTGGTTATGATAACCATAGCCGTTTTTCGAGAGCCTTTCGAAAAACGTATGGTATGACTCCTAGTGAATTTCAGGCATCGCATCATTAGATGTTAATGTCTAAATGGTGTTGTACGCTGTTAAATATTTTGAATAGATGGATACTGATTATTGAGCGTTAATTTTATTTATGTTGCTTATTTTAAGGCTGGTTTTTGATGTTACTATTTGCACATCACACCGATGTTGATATCAACCAAAAAGGTAAACCATGCCACACTGCATCATAGAACATTCTAAAGGACTTAATGATATTGAATTGTTACAAGCTGTCTATCAAGGCGCGCTGAATTCAGGCCTTTTTAGTGAATATGACATTAAAACCAGGGCAATCGCATATGAATGTTTCCAAACAGGTCCAGAAAAACAACATTTCATTCATGTGGTCGTGAAAATTCTTTCTGGCCGTAGCCCAAAGCAAAAAATAATGCTTTCAAGTGACGTGTTGACTCAATTAAAGAGTTTATCTCTCAGTGATATATCGTTGACGGTCGAGGTCGTTGATATCGACAAGGTCAGTTATGCAAAGCAGTTGATATAAATTGGATTGAGTAGCTTCTCATTTTTTAGGTATATAAACGGGGTCATATGGAATTTATATTATCGCCAGAAATGGCGCTGTTGCTGTTTTTGGTCGCCATTTTAGCAGGCTTTCTCGATACCTTAGCAGGCGGTGGAGGGTTACTCACTGTGCCCGCATTATTATTAACTGGAATGCCGCCACTGTTTGCATTAGGAACGAATAAATTTCAGTCTAGCTTTGGTACAGGTGTGGCGACATTAAATATGTTCAAGGCAAAAATAGTGAATCCTAGAGAGTGTTTGCCTTTGATGGCGGCCGCATTTGTAGGCAGTGCTGTTGGCACAATCGCTGTGCAGTTTATTGATTTAGAGCATCTGAAGTTGATCATTCCGATTGTTCTGGTACTGATTTGTATCTATTTTATTATTGATCCGCAAACTGAACGAGATGAAACCCAGCCGCCTATGTTAAACGCAAAGCAGTTTGCGCTTGGCCCAGTGCCAGCAATAGGATTTTATGATGGCATGTTTGGCCCAGGCACGGGTACTTTTTTTGCGCTTGCCGGTGTTGCCACAAGGGCGCAAACGCTATTGCGTTCCACGGCTTTTGCAAAAACGATGAATTTCGCCACGAACTTTTCCTCTTTTCTTGTGTTTCTTGTGCTTGGCCAGGTGATGTTTCTCGTGGCTGTCGTGATGATTGGCGGCCAGTTGATTGGAGCCCAATTAGGGTCTCGGATGCTATTAAATATCCCAAGAAACGCCTTGCGGTGGATCATCGTGACTGCCTGTCTGGTCATGTTGGCGAAATACTTATACCAATATATTTAGTGTCATCGCTATTTAAGGCAGCGCTACCGGATTAGGCTGTCATGAAAGTGTCAAAATACATTGACTCTTCAAAATTTTGTCACGAACTTGAAATATTAATTGCATAGACTACCAATTCTTAGGTGCTGTTCAGCACTATTCAGTCACTTGTTTTAGTCGTTATTGCATTTAATTATACATAGGAAATCTGGGGAGATATCTATGCTGTTCAAGCATCGAAAGTTTAGCCAATATTCATTCTTAATCAGTTCCATTGCGTTATTTATTTTATTTGATTTAGGTGTTTTAGGCCTCAACATTTACACGTCTACACAAATTCAGAAACAAACAGAGCGAATAGATTTAGCGGCAAGGCAGAGAACATTAACGCAACAATTATCAAAAGCAACGCTCTATATTAAGTCTCAGCGTTTACGTGATTTGCCTTATAACGCAGGTTTGGATGAATTGCGTGATTATTTTTTGATCTTTGATCAAACTCAGTCAGCTTTCATGAAGGGCGGAGAAACACGGGCAACAGATGAAGCGAATAAAGTGCGATTGTCATTGGTCGAAAGCCCAAAAGCCAGAGATATATTGAATGAAACGCAGCTATTATGGGATAAATTTCGTGTGCAATTATCACCATTTTTTGAAGATTTACTGTTAACGGATGAAGAGATTCTTCCTGCTTCTGAGTTTATTACTGCAAATAATGGGCAGTTATTTTTATTGATGAATAATTTAACGAATCAATTTAAAGCTGAATCAGAAAAACAAACTTATCTACTTCGTGTTGCCCAATTTGTTGGGATATTGTTAGCAACGATTAACTTCTTCGTGATTTTGTTTCACTTTATTCGTCAATTGCGCCAGCGGGATGAGCAAGTGGCTAAATCTCAGCAAGAGGTCAGCAATATTATGGAAACGGTTGATCAAGGGCTGTTTTTATTAAACGAAGATGGCGTCATCATGGAAAATCACTCTGCCAGTATGCATACCATTTTTGGTGGAGAAGAAATCAGTGGGCAAAAATTGGATTATTTTTTGCAGAAATTTATTGGAAAAAAAGATTTACAGGTTACAGCAAGCTTTTTAGATTTACTCTTTGATCCGACAAAATGGGGAAATTTGTTAGATGACTTGAACCCGTTAAAACAAATTCCAGTCCGTATTACTGATCGTTACTTAGGGACTCAAGACAAGTTTTTAAGTTTCAACTTTAAGCGTGTTTCGATGGAAGAAGAATGGGCGACTGAGCCAGGTGATAAGCCCGAGTCTGTGAAAAATGTATTGGTGACCGTCACAGATGTGACGGATGTTGTTTTGCTAGAGCGTGAAATCGATAGAATGAAAGAAGATTCTGGCAGTCAAATGCAAATCTTAAGCGCCGTAGCAAAGTGTCCTGATAAAAAAGGCTTGAAGCTATTTTTGAAAAATACTAAGGCAGCGTTTGAAGAAGTGAATGCAATTTTAAAGTCCAGCGGCACGGGTAGCGATGTGCATAGAGAACGTGCGAATGGCATTATGAGCCTTATTCATCGCATCAAAGGAGATTCCGCGAGCCTAAGTTTGAATTTCTTTTCTGAAAGTTGTCATGACTTTGAGAGCAGCATTAAAGAGATCTTGGCAAATGACTCAATTCGAGGAGAACAATTTTTACCATTAACCATTGCATTAAGAGAGCTTCGTGCTCAACGCCGTTTATTGGAAGATTTAGCATTAGGAATACTTGAAAGCGCGAATGTGAGTGACGAACAACAGCCAGCAGTCGTAACAAGGGCGGCAAACCAGTCACAATTTGATGGGTTGAGTCGCTTTGTTAAAGACATGGCAAAGCGTCAAGAAAAGCGTGTTGAATTCATTCGTTCTGGCTTCAATGAGCATGTACTTGACGATAAATTTTCAGCACACTTGAAATCAATAGTTGTTCAATTGCTGCGAAATGCCGTTGCCCATGGAATTGAATCGCCGACTGATCGGCGAGTCAAAGGAAAGAAAGCCGTGGGTTTGATAAGCGCTAATTTAGTCAAGCATGATGCTGGGCAGTTTCGTTTGATTGTGGAGGATGATGGCAAAGGTTTTTCCAAGCAAGAAATCGTGGAAACGGCATTGAAAAAGAACTTGGTGACGCAACAAGAGTTGAATGTAATGAACAATCGCCAAGTCTTTAACTTAATATTTAAACCAGGCTTTTCATCAAGTGATGGGGTAGATATAGATAAAGGTCAAGGTATGGGAATGGCCGTTGTAAAGCGTGCTGTTGATGAGGTGGGAGGCTTTCTCTCTATTCGTGCATCTGGTGGCGCAGGTTGCCGTATTATTGTGGTGTTTCCTGCCGATGTTGTGCAACCAAGTGATGGTACACAGAACGCGGTGGCAGTATGAACTCGATAAAAATGATGATAGTGGATGATTCGATGTTGATTCGTCGACAGATCTCACGGCTGTCAGATCATGATGTATTTGACATTGTTGCTGAAGCAAAAAATGGCCATGAGGCAATTCAATTGTTTGAGCATCATCGTCCGCAAGTGGTGACGATGGATATTACTATGCCACAACTTGATGGCATCGCTTGTACCAGTAGAATAATTGCCATAGACCCTAAAGTTCAAATCTTAATTGTGTCAGCTCTGTCTAGTCGAGAAATTGGTATTCAAGCTTTGCAAAATGGTGCGACAGGTTTTTTGAATAAACCGTTTAATGAAGAACAATTACAAACGGCCTTGAGTACCGTAAAACGAGGAGTCGCAGTACAATGAATGAACGGCATATCGATATTTTTATTCGTAGCTTGCAACATTACTTTAAGCAGATTTCGCCAGCCCATGTTGAAATTGGTGTACCTTACCTCATTGATGAAACCGTTGAGGTAGATTCGGAATTTACAGGCATCATTGAAATTAGTGGGAACTACAAAGGGTCCTGTTATTTCACGGCACCAAAAAGTTTGCTCACAGAAATTATTCATGCCGTAGGGGATGATAATCAATCAAATGAAATGCTCCGAGATACGGTCGGTGAAGTTGCCAACATCTTGTCAGGTAATGCTCAGTCTGAGCTAGGGCAAGGCTTTATTATTTCTCCTCCCAAGGTGTATCATGGTAAGAACAGCGCACAAGCGTTTGCCATTAATGATACCTATGCTATTCCGGTGCATTGGAGGGATCGAAGAGCACACTTATGTGTCACCGTTGACTAACAAGTATAGTCGTTTGCTAGTGTTTGAAATCCAGCGGGTGGATTTACCGATTGCTTCTGATATGCCGCCTTGGTTTTATAAAAATAGCGAGTGCTTTTGCTGTTCACTCAACGATCATCAATCGTTTTAAATGTCGCGTGTGAATACGCATTCAAAACAGCTGCCATTGCCTAAGCTGCTTGTGATGTTTAATTCCGCACCATGGCGTTCGAGTACATTTTTGACAATTGCTAAGCCTAGGCCGGTACCACCTTTCGCTCGTGACCTACCTTGATCTACACGGTAAAAACGTTCGGTTAAACGTGAAATGTGCTTGGGTGCGATTCCAATGCCCGAATCCGCAACTGAAAAAATTGCTTTCTTATCGCGGTGGTGCCACTTTATATGAATATCTCCGCCAGCGGGCGTGTAACGAATGGCATTGGTCACAAGGTTGCTAAAGGCAATTTGTAACTCACTTTCATTGCCTAAAACCGATAGTTGGTCATTGACCTCCATGGTGATCGTTTGCTTGTTCCTTTCAGCAAGTAATAACGCTGAATCCATGATCATCTCAAGGATATGGTTAATATTAATCGGTTCGTGGTTTGGTAGTAATGCGCCCGTTTGAGATTGACTTTCTAATTTTGCCAGATAAAGGAGATCGTCGATTGTAGACTGCATACGCTTCGTTTGTAGCAACATATCGCTGATCGGCTTTTTTATGTTGTTATCCACTTGATTGCTGTCTTCAATAATTTCTAGATAACCGCGCATAACAGTCAACGGCGTTTTTAACTCATGTGACACGTTGCTAACAAAATCTTTTTGCGCGCGTGTGATATCAACATGGCGGCTGATATCTCTAGCCACAATCATTTGCATATTTTCGGCTAAATCGATGACTTTTAAGTTAATTGTGACGGCTCGCTTGGTGGGCGCTTCAATGTCAATATTAACAGGCACCTGATCATGGTTGGCATACGCGTCTGTGAAATTAGGGTGGCGTAATAAATTATTGATGCGATGACCACTGTCACGAGGTTGTTTGATATTTAGCAGCTCAGCCGCCAATAAGTTTGACCAAGTGATCTCTCCGTTTGCATCGGTAATAACAATCGCGTCAGGAAGTGCTGCAGATGCCTCGCGGACGCGTTTGAGGTTGTGTTGTAGTTCTCGCTTTTGCTTTTGGTGTGTTTCCCGCATGGCTTTGATATCACGGTGTAGTAGATAAAAAACACCTTGTTCGGCATGCGGCAATGCTTTTACATGAGAGAACCAGTTATGTAAGCGTTTAGCGCGATAAAGTAGCCAAATATTGCATGCAAAAGCCGCTATGAGACCAAATTCCGCCGCACGATCGAGTGTCCAGCCAAATGCGGCACACGCTAAAATGACGAAAACAATTTTTATTAAATCAGGTTTCATGTGCAGTATTGTAAAAGTAGTTGTATCAGAAGTGCACTAAAACCCTAAAACAGAGGTGTTTATTTCTATGCTTCAGCAGGATCAAATCGATAACCGACACCGCGAACAGTTTGAATATATTGATCAACACCATATCGTTCGAGAATTTTGCGCAAACGACGGATGTGAACATCGACCGTTCGATCTTCTACATAGACGGATTCTCCCCACACCTGATTGAGCAATTGATTGCGAGAAAATACTCGGCCTGAGTGACTACTGAAGAAAGCGAGCAGCCTAAATTCAGTTGGACTGAGTTCGAGCGTTTGATCGCTAACCGTCGCTTTGTGAGATACCATATCAATGGTGATGTCTCCAGAGACGATCTTTTGCTCTTGCTGAAAATCATCGCTACTTCCATCTAAACGTCTTAGCATAGCTTTGACTCGGGCAATGAGTGCTTTGGGTGAAAATGGTTTGGTGATGAAATCATCTGCACCAGTGTCTAGGGCTTGAATGCTGTGCTCATCGCCATCTTTAGCCGTTAGCATGATGATAGGGAGTTGCCGTGTGGAATCTTCTTTTCGTAAGCGGCGTACTAACTCAACACCTGAAGTGCCAGGCATCATCCAATCGAGTAATAATAAATCAGGTGTATTTTGGTTGATTTTTTCTTGAGCGAGCTTTGCATTACTGGCTTCATCAACGTTAAATCCGTTGGATTCTAGCGCCATACGAAGCATGTCACGAATGCTAGATTCGTCATCAACAATTAGAATAGAACTGGTCATAGTCATAAATTTTTAACAAAAACCGACTGTACTGCGAAAATGTTACAGATAAATGACATCTGATGCTAGTGCTGCATCAAAACGTCTTCTCCAAAAGTCGTATTATGTTAGCGCTTATGTTTGCGCCCTTTATGGGATGTCTGTAACATAACTGTCATATTTGTGTAGGTGGCGTACTATGTTCCGCTAACCAACACGTTTAAAGCACCTGAAAAGGTGTTTTTTTAATGAATAAAAAGAGGAAAAATTCATGGCTGGTAACCCTTTTTCTAACCTGTTCAGTCAATCTCCAATACGACCGATGCAGCAACATATTGCTAAGGCGTATGAGTGTGCTCAACAACTCCCCGTTTTTATTAATGCAACTCTGGACTCAGACTGGGTTTCTGCGGAAAAAATTTATACGCAAATTACAGACTTCGAGCACGAAGCAGATGACTTAAAGACAAATTTAAGAGCGAACCTGCCCGGTAGTTTAATGTTACCTGTGGATCGCAGTGATTTGCTAGTCATGGTTTCCCAGCAAGACGAAATTGCCAATATCACAAAAGATATTGCAGGCATTATGCTCGGTCGTAAGATGCAAATCCCTGAAGCCATCGCCGATATCATGAAGGCTTACATCGATGTTGCCATTAACACGGCAGCGCAGGCGGTGAAAACGGTGAATGAGATGGATGAACTGCTAGAAATGGGCTTTAAAGGCCGTATCTTGGAAGTGGTTGAAGAATTAATTCAAGAGTTGAATCGTCTAGAACATGAAAACGATGAACTGCAAATCCAAGTACGCGCCGCATTGTTTGCTATTGAAAAAGATTTGCCACCAATTGATGTCATGTTTTTATACAAAATTATTGAATGGGTAGGCAATCTTGCTGACGCGGCTCAACGCTCCGGTGGCAAACTTCAGCTTTTAATCGCGAGATAACTGTTTCTCGTATTCTTTTAGTTCTATCAACGTCTAGTATTCAGAAAATATTATGGAAATTATTGCTCAGTATGGCCATATTCTATTAATTCTTGGCTGCATTTTTGCTTTCTTCATGGCATGGGGGGTCGGCGCGAACGATGTCGCTAATGCGATGGGAACTTCCGTAGGCTCCGGCGCTTTAACCATCAAACAAGCGATTATTATTGCAATGATCTTTGAGTTTGCGGGTGCTTATTTAGCGGGAGGCGATGTCACCTCAACCATACGAAAAGGTATTCTTGATCCAGAGCTGATTACCAGTAGTCCTCAATTATTGGTGTATGGCATGATGGCCGCTTTGCTAGCGGCAGGAACATGGTTATTGATTGCAAGCTTGAAAGGCTGGCCAGTGTCAACCACACACTCAATTGTTGGCGCCCTCGTGGGGTTTGCAGCGGTAGGCATTGGTGTTGATGCCGTCAGCTGGGGTAAAGTCGGAAAAATCGTAGCAAGTTGGGTTGTGTCACCAGTGCTTGCCGGGACGATTTCATTTGGTTTATTCATGAGTGTTCAGAAGTTCATTTTGGATACTGAAGACCCGTTTAAAAACGCCAAACGCT
Organism: Arenicella sp.; assembly: GCA_050633585.1. GTDB lineage: Bacteria > Pseudomonadota > Gammaproteobacteria > Arenicellales > Arenicellaceae > CALKZN01. Next base: position 5,924 of record JBOEGT010000011.1, on the reverse strand, counting down.
ATATCCCTGTTTATATGTTCATGGTCGGTTTTATGATCGCGATGGTGACGGTCTTAAAAGGGTTGAAAAAATTAAAATTGGATATCGATTTTGGCTTGAGTAGCAAGTTTTTGAATGCCATGCCGATTGCTATGATTGCCGGTATTATCGTGGCGATTATTGGTGCCTCAATGTTAAGAAGCATCAAAGAAGAGGTGAATGACAACCAAAGCCGTTTTGCGAGTGTAGAAAAGGTGTTCGCAATCTTGATGATTTTTACCGCCTGTGCAATGGCTTTTGCGCACGGTTCAAATGATGTTGCCAATGCCGTGGGCCCATTAGCGGCGATTAATAGTGTGATTCAATCTGGCGGAGAAATTGCATCAAAAGCTCCATTGCCAAGCTGGATACTCCTATTGGGCGGTATTGGTATTGTGGTTGGTTTAGCCACTTACGGCTTTAAAGTGATGGCAACCATTGGTAAAAAAATTACCGAACTGACTCCAAGCCGTGGTTTTGCTGCTGAGCTAGGTGCGGCGACAACAGTCGTATTCGCATCCACATGGGGCTTACCCATTTCAACCACACACACGTTGGTCGGAGCCGTGCTTGGCGTTGGCCTTGCTAGAGGTATTGGTGCATTGAACTTGAAAGTTGTTGGGAACATATTTATGTCATGGGTCGTCACATTACCCGCTGGAGCAGGCTTGGCAATCATCTTCTTTTTCTTGTTTAAAGGGATCTTTGGCGCTTAGCGAAGAACCTTTCTTAAAAAGGCAGTGTTATTTGTCTTGAGTGATTTAAAACGCGACGTTTCAGTCGCGTTTTTTTGTATGGGCTTTTGTCTAATGAATGATGAGTCAAGAATAATAGGCATTGACATGAGCTCAATAAGCTAAAATGCTAAACAATTAAAAAGGAGCGAATAACATGAGTGGTAAAAATCTACAGCTGTTGGACTTTTTAGTCGGTGATTGGGAGAGTACGGCAGTGACTGAGGGAGTAACTATCCAGCGGAGCATTCGCTATCAATGGGTATACAAAGATAATTTCCTTGAAGCGACATCAGAGCGTAAAGTAGGTAATGATGTCATTGAGATGACGATTATTTACCTATGGGATGCATTAGCATCTGAGATTCGTTCGTGGGTACGTGCGTCAGATGGTGAATGGTCACAAGCAACTGTTACCGTGGTAGGTGACGGAATCATTCAGCTCCATTCAGAGGGTGCAAATGCTAAGGGTGAGCGCACGTCCTTAATTTCTACTCTCGATCAAGTGGATTCAGATACAAGAACTGAGACATGGACTGACATCATTATCAATGATGTATCCATGCCGAGCCCTGAATCGATAGTCTGGAACCGTAGTGAATGTCCTGTTGGTGTGTAAGGCTTTACCTGTTGGTGTGTAAGCCTTTAAATGAAAAGTGATGTTGTCAAAGAGTTATCAAGTGTTGCTGTTTTGGAAGCTACGTTGGAATTGAACACGCTAACTGTCATAGAAACAACGTGGTAGAACGTTGACAACAAGCGAGTTACACCGCTACCTAAGGAACTGATCAATATTTAACGCGGTATGTTTAATGTGTTGATGCATTCACTGTGATTTGTCAGTCTATTTTGCCCTGTGTTTACCGTGTTTTGTTGTCAATGAGGGTTCCCGTCAGTCACATGCTCTAAAGATGCACGAATGAAAAAAGGTGGCAGATTTCTGTCAAATTTCTGTTTTTTTCCGGTCAAATGGTTTTTATGGGCAGTGATTGATCCATCAAACTGTCATATATCTGTCGCTTAATTGTCATCTACTGTCGGTACATTGCGCCTAAGTAAAATCTTGGAGGCCTTGATACGGGCGATGACATATTCTAATTTACAATCACGTTTTTTGACTGCGGGAATGAGTGGCGACCATGCCAATTTGTTTGCTTTCCCTGAACCACGAGAGTTATTGGCTGCTGAGCTCGAAGAGAGTCATCTACTACGACAGATCAACGATGAGATACAAGTCTATTTAGTGAAAGGCTTGGAATGTTCTTCGGTGATGCGTGAAATTGGACGGCTGCGTGAAGTTGCCTTTCAAGCGGTTGGAGAGGGGACTGGCGCGATTCGAGATGTTGATGCGTATGACGAATATTACCAACAAATTGTTCTCTGGAATGCAAAAGAGCACGCTATCATCGGTGGTTATCGCATCGCAAAAGCCATCGATATTATTCAACACAAAGGTGTTGAAGGCTTGTATAACCATCGCTTGTTTCAATTTCATGATGATGTGTTGCCTAAGCTAAGCAGTGGATTAGAACTTGGCCGAAGCTTTATTAACCCCGAGCATTGGGGGCGAAGAAACTTGGATTATCTATGGATGGGAATTGGTGCCTACTTAGCGGAGAATCAAGATATCCGCTATTTGTTTGGTGCGGTGAGCATTTCTGATGATTTTCCTCGCAAGGCAAAAATTGCCATAGCGCATTTCTATGATGCATATTTCGGCTTGGACAATCCCATTGTTTCAGCAAGAAATGTGTTCCCTTTACCAAGTAGAAACCCGTACTTTGGTGACAATTACACCAAAGAATTTAAGCACTTGAAGCAAGTATTGAACTCTTATGGTGTGTCCATTCCTCCACTCTATAAGCACTACAGCGAGCTGGCGGATATGGATGGTGTTTCTGTGTTGGGCTTCAATATTGATGAGTATTTTAATAACAGCGTCGATGGCTTGATGGTGGTTGATTGCCAAAAAATCAAACGCAAAAAAGCACAGCGGTATATCCCCAACGTTTCAAACATTGCCGACTCAGTGAAGGGCATGGACCTAAGTGGTTTAGCCATGACTGCTTCATAGGGATCAGCCAATGATTAAAGTCGACTTGCATTGCCACTCGCAATATTCAGATTACCCATCAACGTGGTTACATAAGTTATATAACTCGCCAGAAAGCTTTACCACGGTTGATGCTTTATACCAGCAAGCGACCTTGCGAGGTATGAATCTCGTGACTATCACGGATCATGATGATATTCGTGGATGCCTTGAGTTAGTGGCACGCTATCCTGACAATACATTTATCTCATGTGAAATAACCAGTTACTTTCCTGAAGATCAGTGCAAAGTTCATGTGTTGGTTTATGGCATCACAGAAGCACAATATGAACATATGATGTTGATTCGTCGCGATGTGTATCGTCTGCGCGATTATATTGTAGAGCAACAACTGGCTTACTCGGTTGCACATGCTTCTTATGATCAAGATGGGAAACTCAGGTTTTCTCATATCGAAAAACTAGTCTTACTATTCGATATATTTGAAGTCCGAAATGGAGGGTCTTCTGAAAGCGCTAATGCTGGCATTCAGCAATACCTCCAAGCGTTGACGCCACAAACGTTAAAGCGATTGTCGGCGAAGCATGCCATCACTCCGCTGCACTCGTCATCATGGAGAAAAGGTTTCACCGGAGGATCTGATGATCACTGTGGTTTATTGTTAGGGACTACGTATACGACCGCGACCGCGAAGGATGTGGACAGTTTTCTTGACTGCATGCGCCAGAAACACACCTTGGCCGCGGGCATTCATGGCTCATTCCAAGCCTATGCGTTTGGCGTGTTTAAACATTTGCACGACTATCAAGTGCATAACAGCGAAAAATATTCTGACACAAAGAGTTTTGTGATCTTTGAACAATTATTTAATGGCTACAAAGGCAATTGGCGCGAACGCTTACGAAAAAGTCGCTCCATTAAGTATTTAAAACATAAAAGCGGCGACACGCATGCCGCCTTGTTGCAACTCATCAAAGATATTTCTGATAATGATAGTACGGATTTTTCGTTGAAAATTGATAATTTATATCAGAATGCCACCGCCTTGCACGACAGCTTGTTTATCTCTCTGATCAAAGGGTTAACGGCTAACTTAAGTTCGGGGAATCTATTCAGTTTATTTACCAATTTGTCACGCGTTTTCCCCGCCACTGCTATGTTGGTACCCTTCATTGGTTCATTAAAGCATCAGTCGGTGAATCAGGAAATAAAAGAGGGTTTATATGCGTTGCTTGGCGAAAGACCTGTAAAAAGATGCCTCTGGTTTACCGACACAATTGATGACCTCAATGGCGTTTCGGTGACATTGAGGCAAATTTCTCATTGGGCAAAAGAGCTCGATTACCAGCTGCACATTGCAACCTGTGTGGACCCTGTTTTCCTGAGCCAACCGCTGCCAGAAAACGCCATTAACTTTCAACCCATTTCAGAACACGAGCTTCCTTTCTATGAAGACGTCGTGCTGCGTTTTCCGTCGTTGCTAGCCGCGTTGGCGAGAATTGCCAGTGCTCAGCCCGATAAAATTATTATCTCAACACCAGGTCCGCTAGGAGTGATTGGTTTACTCGCTGCGAAAATGATGGACATTCCCGTTGAAGGGGTCTATCACACCGATTTTGCCAACCAGGTTGAGCATATTTTAGGAGAGCCGAGCCTGACACCGATTGTTGAAAAGGCGACCACGTTATTTTATCAACAGTTTGATCGGGTTTATGTGCCGAGCCGTGAATATATTGACATCTTGAATTCTCAAGGACTGCCGCATTCAAAAATGACCGTCCTGCCACGAGGCATTGATACCACAAGGTATCGCCTGTTGAGTAAAATGGATCAATATAAAATGTTCTCAGGGCTCAATGTCCTGCGAGCAGGTTTCACGTTGCTGGTGGCGGGGCGCGTTTCTGCCGACAAGAATATTAATTTAGTCTGTGATGTCTTTGAGTCGTTAATCCGTAAAGGTCATGAAGTCAATTTAGTTGTGGCAGGAGATGGTCCTGATTTGCCGGCATTAAAAGCGCGTTTCGCCAATAATAGTCGCGTGCTTTTTACTGGCAGAGTCAATGCCTATAGCATGCCTGCCTTGTATAACTATGCAGACTTGCAATTATTTCCCAGCCGCACTGATACCTTTGGCATGGTCGTTTTAGAGGGGCAGGCGTGTGGATTGCCTGCACTGGTAAGTAACGCAGGAGGGCCGCAAGAAATTATCAAAGCGGGTAAAACAGGCGTGGTGTTGAACACTGATCTGCCAGAAGACTGGGAAAATGCCGTGCTTGATTATATGCAAACCAGTGATATGGCCAGCATTCGTCAAGCGTGCTGTAATCACGTGTCGGCTAACTATCATTGGGAGCATTTGCTGAATCACATGTTAGGTGACGAATATTTGCTTACCAAGCCTGCAGTGATGACCACAGAACACATGAAAAAAATCGCATAACGATGCAAAGGTTGAGGCGTTGAACATGAAGCCAGTCAATATAGATAGCCCTTACGAGTTTAATAATCAGTTTCTATTCATGCGGCATGGTGAAAGCCATGCGAATCGTCATGGCATCATTGTCAGTGATCCCGAGAACGGATTAGATGACTTCTCGCTAACGGGGCAAGGGGTGAAGGCGGTTGCGGACAAAGCAATGCGCTCGAGGCTTGATTCAAACGTGCTGGTGGTGTGCTCTGATTTTCTAAGAACCAAGCAAACCGCCAATATTGTGGCCGAAGTTCTTGATGCAGCGCCTGCTCATGAAACGGCCAGCCTAAGAGAGCGTTATTTTGGGGATTGGGAGGGAAAAAGTGCTCAACATTATGACGCCATCTGGCGAGATGATGAGCAAGGCATTGTGAAGCATAATGTCGAAACGATAGCTTCTGTTTTGCAACGCATGCTGCACTGTGTATGGGAGCTAGAAACGACTCACACGAACCAACGTTTTTTACTGGTCTCTCATGGGGATTGCCTGCAAATTTTGCTGAGTTGGATGCTGTGCATGTCGCCCCGATTTCATCGACATATTCCTCCCATCAAACCCGCCAGCATTCGTTCGGTCAACAACACACAGAGCCTACAGAATATTTTTAATATATTGAACATTGAAGCGGAGAACCCTCAAGCGGCGTAG
>JBOEGT010000010.1:0-15678 GCA_050633585.1 Arenicella sp. | reverse complement strand
CACACAAAAAAGCCTCGCTTAGCGAGGCTTCTCTTCCATCCCTTTCTAGCAAAACTTATTTACCATCAAAACTCCAGCGACCCGGTCCAACCGATGCCAATATCAATAACCCGCCAATCATACTGACTTCTTTCATGAATACTGCCCCACCAAAATCATGATAATTAAATGCCGTCACCAAAGTAAATGCGATCAAACCATATGCGGCCGTCCTAGTTTTAAAGCCAAGCACTAAGCATACACCTGCAACCGCTTTAACAATAAATGCGAACCAGACAAACAATGCTGGCATACGAACAAAGTTAGCGGCCTCGGAAGCAAAAACAGAAGGGACATCACCCTTAAACAATGCAAACCCTGCTGAAGCATAGACGAGCGCTAGAAATACACGCCCTATCAACAATAAAAAATGGTTCTTACTCACAGTAGACATTCGATCACCCCACCCATCAATAAATAAAAGGCATTAAGCCGACTCATTCCAAACACGCAAAAAATCTTGCAAATGCGACTCACCAGACGCAAGCGATTGCTTCACAAGTTCATGTTCTTTCTCTAGCTCTAGCGCAGTCAAGCCACCTTTAACAAACAACCATTGCAGATATACCAAATAAGTATTCAGCGCATCAGTTTCACAGTAATCTCGAATTTCTTTAATTTTCCCCGCTAAAAAAGCGTCGCAAACTTTACTACCATCCATCCCCATCTTTCCCGGAAAACCGAGCAATACTGCCATTTGATCTAATGGCGCATTTGCTCGAGGGTTATAGCTGGCCATCACGTCCATCAAATCAATATGGCGAGAGTGATAGCGACTGATATAGTTATTCCATTTAAAATCTTTATCGTCTTCTCCGGTGTCCCAATATCGAGGAGCCTGCACACCATTAATAAGCCCTCTTTGCTGCATCACGGGTAAATCAAAACCAGAACCATTCCATGTGACCAATGTTGGCGTGAGCTTATCGATACCCACATAGAATCGCTCTATAATTTCTTTTTCCGAAGAATTTTCTTCACCCAAAGTCCACACTTTGAATTCGTTCGTCATGGAGTTTCGATAAGCAACTGATACTGCACACACCCTTTGCAAATGCGAGGGCAAAAACTCATTACCTGATTTATCCCGCTGCTTATTAAACATCACCTTAGTGACATCATCATCACTTAAATCATCACCCAGATCATACAAGCGACGCCCACCACTAATATCTGGAATTGTTTCTATATCAAATGCTAATACATTCATTTAAATCTCTTTATATTTTTAAAATTATCTACAACCATTTATACATTACCAGAAGGTCCACATAACCTTTTTCTGGATGGCGAAATGCTTTAGGGACTACCCCAACAGTTTCAAAGCCCAGTTTATTCCATAAGCGGACTGCTCCAACATTGGTAGAGGCAACCGAATTAAATTGCATTGCTTTATAACCTAGTTGCTTTGCCACTTCTTGAGAATGTTTGCACATTGAAGTCGCCAAACCTTGACCTCTGGAAGCCGAAGATACCATGTAACCACAATTGCAAACATGGCTTCCAGGACCATTATGATTTGTCTTAAGGTAATATGTTCCTAAAATTTCTCCCTCTCTTTCATAGACGAAAGTTTTACGAGGCGCTTTCAACCATATTTCTTCTGCATCCTGTCTTGTTGTTTTCTCGGAAAAGGTATATGTGTCCGCAGCACTAACAATCCTATGAAAAATTGGCCAAATGCTATCAAAATCAGCAGGAGTTGCCTCTCTAATTCCCAAGAAACTATCTCTCATCTGAATGAATTCACTTATAAACGCCAGTCGATAGGTAACGATCTCCTCGATCACAGACAATCGAAACAATCGTCGCTGTTTTACCTGCTTCATCTAACTCTTCAGCCAACTCTAGTGCAACAGCCATGGCGCCACCGGATGAGACACCAGCACAAATTCCTTCTTGAATCGCCAATTGTCGCATCGTTTCTTCCGCCTTTTCTTGACTTACGTCACGTGTTAGATCAACCTTAGTGGCATCAAAAATTTTTGGTAAATACTCTTCTGGCCAGCGACGAATACCTGGAATTTGCGCACCATCCGCAGGCTGAACCCCGACAATAGTGACCTCATTACTTTGCTCTTTTAAGTAGGTAGACGTCCCCATTATCGTACCTGTTGTCCCCATCGAGCTAACAAAGTGCGTGATTTCTCCATTAGTTCCCGCCCAAAGCTCAGGGCCTGTCGATTTATAGTGGGCTCGCCAATTATCATCATTAGAAAATTGATCCAGCATTACGCCTTTTCCTGCGGCAACCATCTCGTCAGCCATATCACGTGCTAGCAACATGCCGCCCTTTTCAGCCGAGGCAAGGATCACTTCAGCACCATAGGCACTCATGGACAAACGCCTTTCTTCACTTAAGTTATCAGGCATGATTAACACCATTTTAAATCCACGCATTGCCGCCGCCATTGCCAAGGCTATTCCAGTGTTTCCACTTGTAGCCTCAATAAGCGTGTCACCTTTTTTGATATCGCCACGCTTTTCCGCCTCAATAATCATATTCAATGCTGGGCGATCCTTGACTGAACCAGCCGGGTTATTCCCTTCTAACTTCCCCAAAACAATCACGTTGCTGTTCGGATTTTTGCTTTCAAACAATCGTTGGACTTTGACTAACGGCGTGTTTCCAACGGTCGTTTCAACGGTATCGTATTGATTCATGTTTAACTCACTGCTGATTTAATTGTTTAATTAATGACACACTAATACTAGCGGCATAACAAATCAGGATCGACTGAAAACCCTAATTCTTACGAAAAGTCACTGATCATTTTCTATTCATACTGAAGCAATTATATGCTCTACCATAAGTTGCACTTTCTTCATGCCCTGATAATGATTAACATCTAAGCGGTAAGCCGCATGCACTATTCCTCTAGGTAAATGCTCGTGATCACGCAGATAACCAAAACAAATTGCATCAAAGCTATCATCACTCTCTCTAGGGCGAAGCACTAATTTTGCATGCGTATCCCCTACAATACGCGCATCACATACTTCAAAATAGCCATCGAACAAAGGCGCCGAGAATGCATTCCCCCAAGGGCTTGCATATCGCAGCTGTTCGGCAACCTCTAAACTAAACTCATGTTCAGCCAATTCTCCGTCAGACATTACGACTTGTTGCCAATCTTTTCCCGCTGTCATTTCACGCAAGACATGATCAAATGCATCAGAAAAATTTGAAATATTTCCCGCGTCAATAGACATCCCTGCAGCCATTGCATGGCCACCAAACTTCAAAATCAACCCCGGATTTAACGCATCAACTCTCGCTAAAACATCTCGAATGTGGACACCATCAACAGATCGAAAAGAACCTTTCCATTCACCGTCTGGATTAGCACCATCTGCTGGAGCAAGCGCGGCAACAGGCCTTTTCACTTTGTCTTTGACTCGGCTTGCAACCAGACCGACAATACCTTGATGCCAATCTTTATCATGCAAGCAATAACCAACGATACTTTTGCTGCTTTTAACATCCAATGCTTTAACCAACTCAACCGCTTCGGCACGCATTCCATCTTCTACTTCTCTGCGTGTCAAATTCAACTCTTCTAAACTTTGCGCTAAGCGATTTGCAGTTCCGAGATCATTTGTGAGCAAGCACTCTATCCCTACAGACATATCATCCATCCGGCCAGCAGCATTTAAACGTGGTCCAACTGAAAAACCCAAGTCTGACGCAGCAATATAGCGAAAATCTCTTTTCGCTACTTGCAACAAAGCAGCAATACCCGGCCTGGCCTGGCCTGCCCGTATACGCTGCAAACCCTGTTGTACAAGAATTCGATTATTATGATCTAAAGGCACAACATCGGCGACAGTTCCCAACGCGACTAAATCCAAAAATTGAGACATATTAGGCTCAGGAATCTGCACTTGTTGAAACCACGATTGTTGTCGTAGCTTCGCACGCAACGCCAACATGACATAAAAAATAACGCCGACACCTGCTAAATTCTTGCTGGCAAATTTATCATGCGCCAAATTTGGGTTAACAATCACGTCTGCGGTTGGCAGCTCCTCACCAGGCAAATGATGATCCGTCACGATCACCGAAATCCCTAATGCTTGCGCCGCATTAACCCCATCAATACTGCTGATACCATTATCAACAGTAATAATAACATCGGGCTGCTCCATGGCAGCCACTCCTACGATCTCAGGCGAAAGCCCATAGCCAAACTCAAATCGATTGGGGACTAAGTATGATACATTTTCTAGACCAAATGATTGCAATGCAGACACTGCCAGCGCACATGAAGTTGCCCCATCCGCATCAAAGTCTCCCACGATCGTGATTTTTGCTCCCGCTTGCACCGCTTCGCTTAAGAGCTCAGCTGCATCGTCAATGCCTGACAATGTATTTGGAGGCAATAAAGCGCCTAATTGATAATTCACTTGATTAGCGTGAGTGATTCCTCGTGCATTTAACACACGATCAAACACTGAAATTTCGTGATTTGTGTATTCTTGATAACGTTGAATTTTTATTGCAGACATAAAGCGATTATACTGACTCTAGATCATTCACTGAAAGAGAAAGCCTGAAAAAGCGCTTAAAATTATAAAAAAGGAATATGCCGCAGTTTTGCAAAAATACCAGCATTTTAATCGTGGTGATAGCCGCCGTCTTAATTTCATTGATTATCACCCTCATGCAAGGCGAAAATGCCAATATCACCTATTTTAATTTAACCAGCTTATACATGGTGTGGTTATTCATTTTGTGGGCAGCTTGCATTTGCCTCATTGGCAAACTAAAACTCCAAGAACTTCCTAGATTCATCGCCTGTGTCATTGGGTGTCTGACCACTTTTATCATTTATGAAATTAGCGTGCAATTACTCTATGCTAACTTTATCGACTTATGGAGAATGCTTAGACTCACCGCCGTCGCACTTATTTTCCTATTAATCACATTAAGAGCCATCCAACTCTCAACGATTTATTCTGAGCGTTCTCGAGCTGATTTAAAAACACGGTTATCTGCATTACAATCTAAGATTGAACCCCATTTTTTATTTAACAGTCTCAACACAATTGCTGAACTGACCCACATTTCACCCGAACAAGCAGAATCAGCCATACACTCTTTATCCACCATATTACGCTCTAACTTAAAAGATGATGACGCCTTTCATAGCGCTGAAGAAGAAGTTATGTTGTGTGAAAAGTATATTGAACTTGAGAAGTGGCGGCTTGGTGACCGGCTAGATGTATTAATCAAAGTATCACCTAGCGCTAAAAACGCCATTATTCCAAAACTTATTTTCCAACCCGTTATTGAAAATGCAATTCGACACGGTATAGCACCATTCAAGGATGGAGGAACCATTGAGGTCGCTATTCGAATGAGCAAGAAACAATTAACCGCTAGCATCATTAATATTGTCAAAACTAGAGACCCTATTCCAGAAAAGCACGATAAACAACTCCAAGGGCATGGCATTGCAATTAACAATGTTCGCGAGCGATTGTTCGTCATCTATGATGATCGCTATCAAATCAAAGCTCGCCAAAGTGACCACCGATATTATGTAGAACTTAGCTTGCCGACCACACCGCCCAAAGAAATCGCGCTAAAAATGCAATAAACGCTCAATAATTCAGGTCTATTTTGCTAACCCAATAAACATTTCCAATGTTATAGCAATGAATAGACGAACAGCACTCAAACTTTCACTTACAGCCGTTGTTTCATCGTTAGTTCTTGCGTCGCCAAACGTTCTTGCCGCAAATAGCAACGGCCCAACATACACAGATAAAAAAGGGCGTGCTATCAATGGCTACGATACCGTCGCTTATTTCACTAAAAAAAAGGCCATTAAAGGTAATCCAAAATTTCAGACATCATGGAATCATGGCACTTGGTTTTTTAGCAGCCAAGAAAACTTAGAACTATTCAAAAGATCTCCAGAAAAATATGCACCACAATACGGTGGCTACTGTGCTTATGCAGTCTCTCTCGACCGCCTTGTTCAAATTGATCCAACACAATTTACAATCATTGGCCAAAAGTTATACCTGACTTACCACCCTCGAATTCAAAGGCGCTGGGATAAAAAACGTGCTGACTATCTCATCGATAGCGAAAAAAATTGGCCGAAACTACTCAAAAAAGTACAAAAAAACATTTAGAGTTGATGTTGTTTTTGAGATAAAAAATCAAAATAAAGAGCAATCTTACTCAAAAACACGATCAACTAGTTTTAACCGCTGTATTTTCCCCGATGGCCCTTTCGGCAATTCACCAATAATATAAATTCTTTTAGGGCTTCTAATTTTTCCCAACAAAGACTGACAGTGCCCCAACAAATCTTCTTCGCTGCATTGCGCTCCAGGCTTGAGGCTCACGCAAGCGAGCACTTCTTGACCATAAAGCTCACTCGGAGCTCCAAAAGCCGCCGCTTCTAAAACTTCCTTGCGCTTATATAAAACGTCATCTATTTCACGTGGTGCTATATTTTCTCCGCCTCGAATAATTAACTCTTTAGAACGGCCTGTAATGAAAAAATAACCATCATCATTGCGGTATCCTAAATCTCCAGTATAGAACCATCCGTTATTATCCAACACCTCGGCGGTAGCCTCAGGATTCTTAAAGTAGCCTTTCATGATATTACTACCTCGTACCGCTATTTCACCAATCACATTATTCTCAACTGGTTGATGATCTTCTCCGACAACTCGCATTTCGTTTCCAATAGGCACGCCTGGGGAACCATAGTAATCCACTTCACGCTGGAGAGGGTTCGACAAAATTTGAGCAGCACACTCGCTAATCCCCATCGTTTCAATTATTTGAACGCCAAAGAATTCTTCAAAAGCCTCATGCACTGCTGGCGACAGTGCAGCGGATGCTGATCGCCCAAAACGTAAATGCTGATTCAAAACATCAAAATCAATATCATGATGATGGCTAACTTGCTCACTCTGCTGATGTTCAAGCAAATAAGAAAAGATAGTAGGCACTGCGCTAAACCATGTGCATTGAAAATTTGCTACCCATGACCAAAAAAGGCTGATGCTCAATTTACGTGGCATCACCACACTGCCAGCACTCATCAACGGAGCCATCACAGACACCATTTCTGCATTAATATGATACAAAGGTAAAACGCATAAGCCGATATCATTCACACCTAAACGATGAGCCTGAACAGTATTCCTTCCACCGGAAAGAACGTTTTTCTGACTCAATAAAACGCCTTTCGGTCGTCCGGTCGTACCCGAGGTGTAAATCATCAATGCGGTTGAATTAGCATCAATTATTTTTTCAGTAACGATAGGCTCAAACGTATCAATACCTATTGGACCCACATCCTCACTACTATTTACTACGCTAAAAGACAGGTGGCTCTGCTTCTCAGGAGAAAATAAATGCTGATATTGATCTTGGTAGCGATCAGAACAAAAGATCAAGCGCAGCTCAGAGTGCTCAATGGTATAAGCCAGCTGATCTGGACCAGCAACTGCATTCAAAGGAAGAACAGTACGACCGCTATACATCACCCCCAGAAATAGACAGGCCGTCCACAGGCCATTATCCATCAAGAAAGCAACGGTTTCAGACTCTTTAATCTTTTTATCGCCCAGTAAAGCCTCAATTTTTCGGCAGTTATCTTGCAACTGCTTGTACGATAATGTTTGCTGAGTTTCCGGCACATACAGAAACACTTTTTCTGGCCATTGAGATGCTCTAACATCAATCAACGTTTTAACAGACTTTATCTCAGTATTTGACAACATACTCCAACCACCAAACTACAATTGAGTCGCAATTTTTTGCAAATAGTCACCAAAAATTTCTTCTTCAGAAGGCTCGTTGTTTGGGATAGTGTGAACAATTCGGGTTGTATTCAAATAGTGTCTAAAATTCAAGTTTTCTGAAATACTATTTTCGCCCCAACTACCACACCCCATTGATAAAGAGAAAGGCAAACCATTATTGAAATTTCCACCGGTGGCGTAGCAATGAACTTGATTCACAATCACGCGACATACTGGCATCTCTAAGCCCATCTGAAGAGGTCTTTGCTCATTCAATGTGTGAATTGAGATCGAATGCCCCTTACCTTGAAAATCCATAATGGCATTCGCTCTTTCTTGAGCATCAAGAAAGTTTTTCGCTTTATATACAGTCAACACAGGTGACAACTTTTCTCCTGAAAAAGGTGCTTCAACACCACACTGATCTTCTTCAACTAATAAAACTTTCACCGTTTTTTTCAAGTCATCATCTACTTCTTCGATGTTAGCTATATCTATTATTTCCCTTGCGTCTTTAGCCATAATAAGAGGGCTAAGTTTCCCGTCGGGCCACATTGCCGCTTGTAAGCGTTGCTTTTGTATTGCAGAGAGTAAAACGGCACCGCGATTTTCCAATGCTTCAATCATACGGTCATAGCATTCTTCAACAATTACTAAGTTATTCTCTGAAGAACAACTGGTGGCATTATCAAATGATTTAGAAGTAATGATTTTTTCAGCTGCGCTATTTAGATCTGCTGTTTCATCAACAATTGACACCACATTACCAGCCCCAACCCCAACTGCGGGCGTCCCACTGGAATAAGCATTTCTCACATTATTTTGTGAACCTGTTGCTACGATCAAGTCAACCCGTTTCATTAATTCTTCAGTATCTGCTTTATTGATCGGTGACGGAAGTTTCTGCACCAAATCTAATGGCGCACCCACACGCGCTAATTCTTGATGAATCAATTCAACTAATTTGGCACATGTTCGATCACCCTTGGGTGACGGCGCTAGAATAATGGCATTCCTTCCTTTTAGTGCATTCAACGTTTTATTGGCGGGCGTTGCGGCGGGGTTAGTCGATGGAACAACAGCCCCGACGACACCGACTGGCCTAGCAATTTCAACAATGCCTTTTTCTGGGTACTCGGCGATGACACCTACGGATTTCGCGCCTTTAAGGTCTCTTAAAAGCCCCATTGTTTTGCGTCGATTCTTAATAATTTTGTCTTCAACTCTTCCTAAACCTGTATCAGCCACCGCCATTTCAGCCAGTAGTTGATTGTTTTCAGGGTTGACTATTGCCCAGGCAGCTGCGGTGACTACTTCATCAACTTGCGCTTGCGTAAATGAGTTATAGCGCTGTTGCGCGGCGTGGGCTTTCTGAATGACATGTTCGACAGATGAACTCATAAATTTATACTGTTCAGTTTTATTAGGGTTAAAAAAGGTAGAGAACCCAAAGTGATGAACAATCAACTCATCACTCAGAGCCCTCTACTTGGAGGCATGATTATTTCAATGTAGCTAAAAGTTCGGTTAATGCCGATTGCCTTTCTTGCCACATAGCCAACACTTCGTCACGCGTCATGACTTTAACGGGTGAGTTTGTTTGGTCCATTTTTTTTAGTGTTTTCTTATCTTGAAACATCGTAGGCGTCGTTTTCGCTAAGAAATCGATGATTTTAGGGTCAGTACCTTTCGGCACCATGAGACCACGGAAATTCACACTAGAATTATCTACATCAATTCCTAACTCCTTAAAGGTTGGAACATCAGGCAAAAAAGAATGCCTCTCCAAGTCAGCAACTGCCAAAATTTTAATATCTCCTTTAATGCGAGCCGAATCAGAAAGATTATTGAAACCTGCTTTTACTTGCCCACCTTTGACCAACTTCAACGCAGCAACGCCCCCTTTTGCAGGTACATATTTCAAGTCGGCGCCTGTCGCTTTGGCCAACTGCAAATGCGCTATATGATGCCCAACAAATTTCCCTGCACCACTGACAGTCACTTTTCCTGGGTTTGCCTTAGCAAAAGCAACCAACTCTTGTGCCGTATTAAATTGACTGTCTTTTCCAACAATTAATACCGCCGGATCTGCCCCCCAATTGCCCACCGGCTCTAGATTATTAATATTATATTTCGTATCAAACACAATGGATTGAGCAATAAAATGAGGCACATTATAAGCCGCCATCATATATCCATCTTTTGGCGCCTTGTCTGCAAACCAGTTCCACCCTTTTCGACCACCCGCTCCCGGCTTATTAGTAATGTATACAGGCTGGCCATAAGAAATAGGTTTCTCTTCTTTTGTCAGCTTGGCAGATGCCAATGTTGCAATACGTGCTTGAAAATCCGTTGCACCACCAGGCCCATATGCCACCATGACGCCTATGGGCCGCGAAGGATATTCTTCGGCTGAAACAGCCTGAGCACCCAACATCAAAATCACACTTGATGTGATGATTGTGGTTAATTGACCGATTGTTTTACTTTTAATTTTTATCATGTTCTCCTCCAGGAGTGTTGTTCTAATCAAATAGAAAATGACTATGCTTGTTATTATTGTTATCAACATAGTTAAGACTTAGCTGTTTTGAAAAACCCTACTCACATTCTCATAACAACCAACCCGTTGGGGTTCTTACATTCAGCAATGACCAAAATAGAAAATACAACACACAAACTAATATCAAGCCAAAGCCGCATTTTAAAATTAGTGCTTTTTTATGCATCGCAGCACGCTTACCATAAACCGATACAATCAACAGAAATGCAAAGAAAGCACTGACATAAAAACCAATCGTCTCTAAAACCAGTACGTAGATAACAGTGACTGCTAAACCTGGGAACAACCCTTTCCAAGCAATCGTCACTTGTCTACTCGCATCAGTACTTGAAAAGCGCTTATACGCCAAAGCACATTGAATCAGTGCCAACAAAACCAAAAAAATAGCAATAATTCTAGGAAACAAATAGACCTCAGGGTCAGTGTTATAGAAAGATGCCATCGTAAATAAAGAGGCGACAGTAAGCCCTATTACCGATGCCCAAAAATCTTTATTTAATGATTTCATGATGCCTCCTTTTGAGTGCTTTTCATCATTTTTTGTTTTGCACGATGCCCAGAATAAACACTGTAAATAATAGATAAAACACTGAGGCTAATTAAAGAGAGGTTGATTATGCCACTGGTGAAATAGGTAAAGGCACCATCACCACTCTCTCCGATTAATTTTCCTTGCAAAAAATTATCTTCAGCGATGGGGCCTAGGATAATGCCCAATACTAACGGTGCAGGGCCAAAGCCAAACTTACTTCCAAAATACATCATGATGCCCAAAGCCATCATAATCAGCACATCAGAATAACTTGATTGAATACTGTAGGTTCCAAATACGGCTAAGATCAAAATAATAGCCGCCATATAATGGCCTGGAATTTTCATAATCCATCCACTATGCTGACTGAGAATCAACCCTGCCACCAACATCATGACTTGAGCTACCAACAGCGAGTTAATAAAAGTCCATGTGACTTCAGCATGTGTTGTAAAGAGTTCAGGACCTGGGAATAAACCGTGAATCAATAAGCCACCTAATAAAACTGCCGCTGTGGGACTTCCCGGGATACTCAACGTCAACAAAGGAATTAACGAAGGACCTACAATGCCATTGTTCGCAGATTCTGCTGCAATAATGCCGTCCGGCTCGCCTTTACCAAATTTGCTCGGGTCTTTACTGGTTTTTTTGACTTGATCATAGGCCACCAAACCTGCTATCTGTCCGCCAGCGCCGGGAATAATACCTACTATTATCCCTAAAACTGAGCCAATGGTTAATGCGCGAATTCGACTAAAATTGTATCGTAAAGAACGAAGAAAACTTGAATCTCCTAAAGCATGAATCATAGTGTTCTTATTTTTGATAGTGTCTTCCATCAATGTAAAAACTTGAGGGATTGCAAAAAGTCCAATCAACGCAATAACGATATGAATTCCTCCTTCCATATGAGAACTAAACACAAAGCGCTCTTCTCCATGAATGGGGTTGTCACCGATGGTTGAGAGTGCTAAACCAAATAGCCCCGTTAGCAAACCTTTAATCACTGAGTTACTACCAATAGTCCCTATGATAGTGATGCCTAGGATGGCAACCCAAAACAATTCTGTTGGCCCAAACTTTAGCGCCAATTCAGCTAGTGGAGGCGTAAAGAATATTAAAATAAAAATGCCTAATATACCGCCAACAAATGAGCTAGCAAAACAATACTGCAAGGCCTCGGCAGCACGGCCTTTTTTAGCCATTTGATGGCCATCGAGAGCCGTAGCAATATTAGCTGGCGCACCGGGCACATTCACGAGAATCGCACTAATTGCGCCACCAGCAATTGTTGCCGTATACATAGACCCTAGTAGAATCAGTCCAGAAGCAGGTTGCATGTGAAAGGTAAAAGGGATCATTAAGGCAACTGCCATGGTAGGGCTTAGTCCAGGCAACGCGCCTAAAATTAGCCCAGCAATAGTACCGCCTACAAGTAATGCCATATGGTAAAGCGTAAACACTTGTTCGAAATAATTTAAGAACTCCACAGCGCCTCTTTGATGGTTTTGATTATTATTTTATGGACCTAACTTAATTCGATATAATGAGATCGATTGGCCTTGCACAACTCATATATATGAGTTAATAATAGAGCATCAAAACAAAAGAAGCAAATATTTGAAGAAAATGACACGATGATGACAATGACTTTCAATATTAAAACTCATTATTCAATAACCTCATAGATCTAGCATTAACAAAGACTAAATGGCTATTAAACCTTTATATAAAACCGCTGTAGAGTTTCTTAAAAACGGCATAAACAACGGCCAATGGGTCCCTGGAGATCTTATTCCTTCGGAGAGCCAGCTCGCCGACACTCTACAAATAAGTGTGGGTACCGTTCGAAAAGCAATTGATGAGCTAGAAAAAGAAAAATTAGTCTACAGGCATCAAGGCAAAGGGACTTATGTATCAAAAATAGACTTCAATAGAAGCTTATTTCACTTTTTTTCGTACGGATCAGGAGCAACATCTGAAAAAAAAGTACGCATACATAAAGTCACTCCAAAAAGAGAACTTGTGAAAGGCTCAGCCAACATTTGTAAACACTTACACGTTCCTGAAAACACGCCGTTAGTTTACATCGAACGCGTTGGCTATGACGATGACGAAGAACCAGTACTGGTTGAAAAATGCTGGTGGTTAGCCGACGTTGTTGAAGGGCTTGAAGATGAGGAAGTCCATATCCCAGATCTATTTTATGCACTTATCGCGGAAAAATTTGGCGTACACATAACCAAGGCTGAAGAAGTATTAACCGCTGAAGCCGCCAATGAGGAAACCGCTCATACGTTGAATATTGAAGCCGGTAGCCCTTTAGTCGTTCTTTTACGCACCACGTACACCAGAAACAATAAAGTCATCGAATATCGCATCACTCGTGGCCGCCCAGATAGATTCAGCTATAAAACTGAAATACGTTGACACCGCCTCTCATCAACACCCTACAATCATAACCATTCGCAACTTAACGCGCCGAAGCCGCAGCGGAAATTAAACCTGCCCCAATCTCGTCTTCAAATTGTTGCCACACTGGTCTGATAGCATTGATCCACTGACGGCGTTCAGTCACAGTCATCACATGTATGTCTGTCCGTTTTGTTGCTGCCACATTTAATCTATCGGCCTGTTCATTCTCTAAAGCTATTGCATTGCCATAACTCAACGCTTCTTGAAGTGACTGTTCAACAGCCTTTCTAATTTCCAAACTCAGTCCATTCAGAAAATCTTTATTGCCCAAAACCATATAACCAAGATATCCGTGATTAGATTCCAATGTAAAAGGTTGCACATTAAAAAGTTTTTTTGCAAAAATAAATGGCCATGTACTTTCTTGCCCATCTAGTTCATTTGCAGTTAACAACTCATGAACTTGATCTTTTGCTACCATCATCGGGGTAGCTCTCAATACCCTCATCTGTGCAGTTAACACATCAGAATCTGCAATATTCATCCGTAGTTTACGCATGTCGCGAGGCGCAACAATTTGCTCTGTTGAAGTCAATTGCTTCATCCCCTCATTTAGATAACCGAAGCTAACAAAGCCTGATTGTTCAATTAAGCGCATAAAACGATCCCCATACTCTCCTTGTACAAAATTATACGCCGCGTCAGGAGTTACAAAGAGAAATGGCAAATCAAACAATTTAAATCGACCACTAAATTGTTGTAAAGAAGACAGCGACGGTATTATAAATTCAATATTCCCTTTTAATAGTTCTCTAGCCGCTGCGCCATCATCAAACAACTTACTATTGTTTAACACATCAACTTTCACGACGTTATCCCCTAAACGTTGTTGAATTAGTTGCTTAAACCTCTTGGCCATTGCTTCACGAGGAGTTTGAACGGACTCACTTAAAGAAATACGTATTTGAATAGGTTCAGCGTCAACATTCGATGAGACAGACACTAAACTTATGATTAATAAAAAAAATGTAGAGATTGCTTTTCTATCAATTTGAAAGAAATGATTTTTCATTAAAAGCTCCTGTTTTCTATATACGCACGATGAGGTGACATTGTTTATTTTTTCTTAAAAAATAAAACAAAACTTACAGGCACGGCACTGGCAATAGGAATGCCTCCCACTAATTCAGACAATTTAGCCACTCCACTTGCCATCTGATAGTCAACCGCTTTAATAATCACAGGCTTTGCACTAATAACCATCAAGTTTTTATTGTCATGACTAACCACATTCACTCTCAGATTCACAACCTTGCTAACACCGTTTAGGGTTAATTTCGCAGGCAGGTCAACATTAATAATGGCGTTTTTTTTCAAACGCGACAAAACATCAGCAACATCACTATCAATTATTATTTCTGGAAATACTTCAGAACGAAATAAAAATTGACGCATTCGCTCATCTCTAATTGGCACTTGTGTATCCACGCTATCAGAACGGATCACTATTCTTGCGACATCAGATTGAATACCTCCAGAAAAATCTAAAAAACTGTGCGCTTCGCCTATATTTGTTTTCTTGATAGTTGAAAAACTTATTCCCGAACTCCTTTCATCCAAAACCCAATCAGCCTTCACATCAGTTACAAGCATTGACAACACGGCCAATACTATCCAAATTGTAAAATTCCTCGTTGATAAAACCATCATATCTGCATCCATTGTTGTCGCTTACCCATTTATGCCGTTCAATTAACCTTATTTACACTGGTGCATACCTTAAGGCGAATACACCACTCACATATTTACTGACCAGAGATCCCTCATTAAACTGACAAAAATAGCAGGCAAAAAAACGATCACACTGATCGAAAAAATAAAACCTTAGAATGGAATAAATAACTAACTAAAGTGTATGACTAAAATGCATCCTTGCATGCATTAACATGCTTCCATTGAATAAGCGCATCCCTCAGGATTAAAACACGATGAATCGACGCCAGGGTTTTCTCCAATCTAGCTTCATGCCTAATAGGGCGCACAACTAAATTACCAGAACAGTCGAGACACTTTCTCTCCAACTTATCCTCTGCACACGTTTTATAGAAAGTACATCCAAAGGCACAATTAAAAGCGTCACCCGATGAAGGAGTTCAATCAACGTCGCAACATTCACAATGTTGTCTTAACTCTCACATATAAGCCTCTTCCTAGAATAGATGGTGAAAACTGATGAATTTCTCTATGACAATATCAAGGCACTCCTGATCAAGGCACTCCTGCAATAGAAAACATTCCCCGTTTCATATTGTTTGTCACAATTTCTTCTGCAGCACAATTGCCTCATCTG
>JBOEGT010000009.1:0-795 GCA_050633585.1 Arenicella sp. | reverse complement strand
TTCGAACAGATATGATACAACATATCTTTTAAATGTGAGTATACATCTATGAAGCCATCAATATCGTTTGCTAAAGTTCAGCAAAAGTACCAAAGAAAAGGGATTTCTTTTACGGAAAAGCGACAAAAAATACTCACAATTTTGTTGGAAGCAGAGCAAGCACTTTCGGCATACGACATAGTAGATGCATACCAAAAGGAATATGCTCAATCAATGCCGCCGATGTCGGTGTATCGTATTCTGGATTTTTTAATTGAGATTGGCGCGGTGCATAAACTCGAGTCTGTGAATCAATTTATGGCTTGTGAACATGCCGCTTGTGAGCATAGCCATCAAAAAGCGCAGTTTTTAATTTGCGATGACTGTCATTCTGTTCAGGAGATAGTGTTAGGAGAAAGTGTACTTCATTCCTTAGATAGCAGCGTGCTTGAAGCAGGGTTTTCGATGAAATCTCTGCAATTAGAGTTGCATGGTACATGTTTAAAGTGTTTGGACAGTTAAGCTAAATTAGGTGTGGCTATTGCCATAAAACGTGAAATATTAATCTTTTATATGAAGTAACAAATAATGAAAAAATATCTTATAACGTTGGGTTGTCTTGTCGTAACAACGGCTAACAGTGCCGAAAAAGAACATCATCACAAAGGTCATGCTCATGATGAGCATAAACAGGTTAAGCATGCTGCTCATGAGCATGGTGTTGCCACTATGAATCTTGCTCGATTGGAGGGTGCAGTTCAGATGGAATTATCAACGCCATCATTTGACCTGGTAGGTTTTGAGCATCAGCCTAAG
>JBOEGT010000008.1:0-70489 GCA_050633585.1 Arenicella sp. | reverse complement strand
GGCTATCAAGTGCAGCAATCGCTGCAAAATGGGATATGCCAACCCCTTATGGAGATGGTACTCACCAAACTCAAGTCGCTCAAAAATTTGCGAAAGAAGTGAATGAAAAAGCTGGCGATAAATTGAATATCACCGTTCATTCGGGTGGGTCTTTGATTAAGCATCCAGAAATTCACCGTGCGGTTAAGTCCCGCCAAGTACAAATTGGTGAAGTGTTTATTGGTCGTTTAGGTAATAACAACCCAGTGTTTAAATTGGATAATCTTCCTTTTGTTGCAACAGATTTTGATTCTGCAAAAAAATTATATGATGCATCAAAGCCAGAGCTTTCAAGAGTACTGGCTGAAGAGGGTTTAACATTGTTGTACGCAGCTCCATGGCCAGCTCAAGACTTATACACGAAGAAAACAGTGACGAGCTTGGCGGATTTGTCTGGTTCTAAAATGCGTGCTTATAGCCCAACTACTTCACGTTTAGCTGATTTGATGGGAACAACACCTGTGAATGTGCCATTTAGTGATATTGCTCAAGCGTTCACGACTAGCGTGATTGATGGCATGGTCACTTCGCCAAGTACTGGTGTAAATAATCAGAGTTGGGACTATGTGTCACACTTCACAACGATTAACGCATGGATTCCAAAGAACATGGTTTTCGTGAATACAAAAGTGTTCAAAAAGTTAGATGATGATACGCAAAAGGTTATTCTTGAAGCGGCTGCAAATGCAGAAGCAGAAGGCTGGGCTTTAGGTCGTAAGCTAGCGACTGAGCATACAAATATCCTCCGAGAGAAAGGCATGGTGGTATCTGCCCCGTCCGATAAATTGCAATCTGAGTTGCGAGCTATCGGTGACACTATGCTGACAGAGTGGTTGGCGGAATCAGGTGATGCAGGCAAATCTATCATTGATTCATACAAGGCTAACTAAATCATAGCTTTGCTATGATTAAGTTGGGGCTTGGCCAGTTACTTATCTCGGCTAATTGGCCAAGCCTCTTTTTTTCAGCTCATTGTAATCGTTCTTTATAGTCTTTATATCCGTCGAGTTTTGTATCGCTAAATAGCGTTCATCAGAATTAACTACAAAATTATTAAATTATGCGTTTTATCTATTGGTTATCAGCTTGGGGTTCAGGGGCATGCTTAATTGCAATGACTTTGTTGATCTTGGCGCAGATCGTTGCACGCTTTATTGGCGTGATTATCCCCTCTTCAGAAGATTTTGCGGGCTGGCTCTTATCGGCAACAATATTTTTTGGGCTCGCTTACACTTTTCATACGGGCGGGCACATTCGATTAACGATTTTACTTGGCCGTTTATCAGACAAGCCACGCCGTATTTTTGAAATTTTCACACTACTTGTTGGTACGGCAATCGTTGCTTATATGGCTTATTACACAGCATTTACTGTGTATGAATCTTATGACTTTGATGATGTATCAGATACGTATTTGCCGGTTCCTTTGTGGTGGGTTCAATTGCCAATGGCGGTTGGTTCATTCACGTTATTACTCGCTTTTTTGGAAAGTTTAGTGTTGCTATTAATGGGTAAAACGCCGAACTATATGACCCAAGAGCAAGAAGAGTTGTGAGCAAGAAAATGCTCAGTACAAAACGATTAAATAGAACTATAGAGAAGTGTAAAGGTTGATATTGTGGATATTACGTTAATCAGTGTAATTTTGGTCGCTGCCATGCTGCTAATGCTTATTAGTGGTGTGTGGGTGTCTTTAACGTTGACAGGCTTAGCTGTCATAGGTTTGGCCCTTGTTGAAAACAGTAGTATTGGTTTGTTGTTAGGTACTTCGTCGTGGAGTGCAACGACAGGCTGGTCATTAACAGCGTTGCCATTATTTATTTGGATGGGAGAAATTCTTTTTCGAACAAGTCTTTCGGAAGATTTGTTTCAAGGTTTAGCGCCTTTTTTATCAAAGCTACCGGGTAAGTTATTGCACGTGAATATTTTAAGTTGTGGCATTTTTGCGGCTGTTTCAGGATCTTCCGCGGCAACGGCAGCCACTATTGGTCGAATGACATTGCCCGAATTATCACGTCGAGGTTATGACGACTCCATGTCAATTGGGACCTTGGCCGGATCAGGTACCTTAGGGCTGTTAATTCCTCCGTCAATCATTCTGATTGTTTATGGTGTCGCGGCTGAAGTGTCGATAGCACGTTTATTTTTGGCGGGTGTCTTTCCTGGTTTAATGTTGGTCGGGCTGTTTATGCTATACATTATTGTATGGACAATTATTGGTAAAAAGTCTTTGACTAACGATGGTGGTTTAAGTTGGACTTTTACAGAAAAAGTTGTTGCTCTTAAAAAATTGTTTCCTATCTTGATTTTGATTTTCTGTGTTTTAGGATCAATTTATCAAGGTATTGCGACGCCAACTGAAGCTGCAGCATTTGGTGTATTGGGCTCGTTAATTATTTCAGTTTTGACTAAAAATTTTAGTAAGCAAAGTTTTAGTGAAAGTGTTTTAGGTGCGGTTAGAAGTTCCTGTATGTTGGGGCTGATTTTAGTCGGTGCTCACTTTTTAACGTTAGCGATGGGTTTTGTAGGTATTCCGCGAAGCTTGGCGACATGGATTGCTGGCCAAGGGTTATCCGTTTATGAGCTGATTGCTTACTTAACCGTTTTCTTCGTGATATTAGGCTGCTTTCTTGATGGGATTTCAGTTGTTGTATTAACAACGTCTATTGTTCTGCCGATGGTTTCAGCCGCGGGCATAGATCTTATTTGGTTTGGAATCTTTTTAGTATTGGTGGTGGAAATGTCTCAAATTACACCGCCAGTTGGTTTTAACTTGTTTGTAATTCAGGCTCTCACAGGGAAAAATATATTTTATGTCGCCAAGTGTGCGATGCCATTTTTCTTTATGATCGCTTTAGCCATTGTTTTGGTATCTGTTTTTCCGCAAATTATCTTGTATTTGCCTCAAGCTGTGACGCAAGGCTAAGGGATTGAGGTTGGCATAATGAAACTTAATTGTGATTTAGGCGAAAGTTTTGGGAATTGGCAAATGGGGCATGATGAGCTCATCATGCCTTATATAGACATGGCAAACATTGCATGTGGTTTTCATGCATCTGACCCGTCTGTGATGTCGAAAACAGTGCAGCTAGCGAAGGTTCATAACGTTAGTATTGGAGCTCATCCGGGCTATCCTGATTTGCAAGGTTTTGGACGCCGTGAAATGTCAATGAGTGCGGATGAAATCACCGATATGGTGATATATCAGATAGGCGCGTTACAAGCCGTGTGTCGCGCTTATGGTGCAAATGTGGATTATGTAAAACCTCATGGTGCACTGTATAACACAATGATGAAAGATGACGTTGTGAGAGGGGCTATTCTTAAGGCGCTGGCGATGTTGTCGGATAGTGCAGCGAACACGTTGCCGTTGATGGTGTTGTCTAATGCTCAGTCCGGTGAAATTAAACAACATGCTTTAAGCTATTCTGTGCCAGTTATTTTTGAAGCTTTTGCGGACAGAGCATATACCGATGAAGGCAGCTTGGTGCCAAGGAATTTAACGGGTGCGGTGTTGGATACGGATGAGGCGATTGAAGCGCATGTCATCGGTTTGATACAAAGGCAAACAGTGACTTCAATTAACGGTAAGGACATTGAAATTATGGCTGATACGATTTGTGTGCATGGTGATAATTTGCATGCATTGGAATCAGTGAAGAAAATTCGTCAATTGATTTCTTCGTTATGAATGTAGTCCAACTTTCTGAGAACACGCTCGTTGTTCTTTTTGAGCAAACTATAAATCTTGATGTTTCACAACAAGTTGCTGCGGTGATGCATGCCATTGAGCAGCCTTTGTCAGATTATGTGATTGATATTGTTCCGTCTTATGCATCCATTCATTTTTTGTTTGATGTGCGCAAAATAACGGGACGGCAATTTGTTGATAAGGTTCAATCGATATTGAATAACGTTTCTGTGCAAGTGCTGAACGGTGCTGCTCAAGATATTGTTGATATTCCTGTTTATTATGGGCCAGAAGTTGGCTTGGATTTGGATTTCATATCTTCATCTGCAGGATTAACCCAAGATGAAGTGATTCAGTTGCACTCTAGTCATGTCTACGATGTCTACGCCATGGGTTTTGCCCCAGGTTTTGCTTATTTGGGTAGTGTGGACCAGCGTATTGCAATGCCGAGAAAAGAAACACCTAGAAAACATATTCCCGCAGGCAGTTTAGGTATTGCTGATCAACAAACGGCGATATACCCGTCTGATTCTCCAGGGGGGTGGCAAATTATTGGACGTACGCCTGAAATTTTAGTCGATTATCAGCAAGAAGAGCCGACGAAAGTGAAAACGGGGGACCGAGTTAGATTTGTGCCAATTAGTAAAGAACAATATCTTGAATTGGGAGGGGTTTTGTAATGTCTTTGCAAATTATTAACCCAGGTTTTTTAACTCAAATTCAAGATTATGGCCGCTATGGTTTGCAGAAATATGGCATCACCAATAGCGGACCTATGGATGAGCATGCTTTCTTGTGGGCTAATCAATTGTTGAGTAATGAGTTTAATGCTGCGCAATTAGAAATTTGTATGGGCGGCTTTGCGGCACGCTTCGACAAAGATACTGTCATGTCGGTTTGTGGGGCGGAAGGTAGTGTCACTATTAATAATCGAAAGGTGGAAATGTGGCAAAGTATTGCAGTAAAGGCTGGAGATGAAATCCGCATTGATGCTTTTTCATCCGGCTTATACGCGTATTTGGCGATTAAAGGAGGTTTTACGGTTGACCACCATTTGCATAGTGCATCGACTGTTATGCGGGAAAAACTCGGCGGCTTGGCGCATGATGGTCAAAAGATAGCGAATAAAGTGCGTGTTCCATATGATGCATGCCCTAATGATTTCTCAATGAGGATTCCGCCTGAGTACAAGCCGGATTATGGTAATGATGTAACGCTGAGGTTTGTGCCTAATTATTCGAAAACAGGATGCAGCGAATCCGCAATTGCCGCATTTGCGGAACAAAAATTCTCAGTGAGCCCAGAGATTAATCGTATGGGGTATCGCTTGAAAGGTGAGGCAATACAAAGCGATAGTCAAGGTATTATCTCTCAAGGCATTAGTGTGGGTACTATTCAGTTGCCAAAGGATGGGCAACCTATTGTCTTAATGAAGGATCGACAAACTATTGGTGGTTATCCCCAAATAGGTTGTGTTGCCTATTTAGATCTAGCAAAACTAAGTCAAAGCAGGCCTGGAAATAGAGTGTCCTTTTTGCCTGTCGAGGTAGGCGCTCTAGAAAGTGAATTTAAGACCTATTTGAACTTTTTTAATGTTTCATATGCTTAACCATAGCCGTTCACCGATCATCTAATCACATAAAAATTAAACAGTTTTCAGCATAATTGAGGTTTGAATGTTAATTGAAGAATTAAGTCAATCCGTAACCTTATTTGGTTTAGGGATGGGCACAGTGTTTGTGTTGCTGGCAATGTTGATTGCTTGCGTGACGACATTATCTATATTTTGTCGGTATTTGACGCCGGACAACTTTCGTGAACAAGTCGTAGTTCCTGAGGTGAAAAGGGAGTCTACGCCTGAACCTCTGAGTACTGGTGGAACACTCGAGGCGCCGTTAAGCGCAAATGTCATAGAGTTGTGCGTTGCAGTAGGTGCCTATGTGACTGAGGGAGATGTTGTCATGCGCTTAGAGGCGATGAAAATGGAAACTGAAGTCCGGGCTAATTGTAGTGGCAAGGTTTCTGATATTCACGTCAATGCTGGTGAGCGGGTTGAATCAGGCCAATCTATCATGACGCTATCAGCAGAGGGTGTCGCACGTCAGCAAATTAGCGAAAAGGCCGAAGTTATTGACACTGAAGGCTCAACAAATAACGCGCAGGTCCGAACGATTAGTGCACCCTTAAGCGCTAATATTATTGATGTGTGCGTTGAATTGCATCGTCCTGTGAAAGCAGGAGATGTTGTTGTCAAGCTGGAGGCAATGAAGATGGAAACCGAGGTGCTTGCTGACAGTGACGGCGATGTGTTTGAAATACACGTCAAAAAGGGTGACAGCGTTGATGCTGGTCAAATCATTTTAACCTTAACTTAATAGATTAGTTCTCACGAAAATACAATTATGGAAGGCATCTTAAAACTCTGGCAGCAATCTGGCTTCGTCAATTGGGAATGGCAACAACTCATTATGGTAGCGGTGGGTGTGTTATTGATTTATCTAGCGATTAAAAAGCAATTTGAACCCTTACTGTTGCTACCCATTGGTTTTGGGACAATTTTAAGCAATATTCCGATCGCTGGTATGGCTGAAGTCGATGGACTTCTTTACATGATTTATAGCGTAGGCATTGAGACCGGTATATTTCCATTGCTTATTTTTATGGGGGTGGGAGCCTTGACAGACTTTAGCGCCTTGATAGCAAACCCTAGGACGCTGTTGTTAGGTGCTGCAGCGCAAATTGGTATTTTTGCGACCTTAATTGGCGCAATAGCTTTGAATGCGGTGCCGGGTTTTGATTTCAGTATGCAAGATGCGGCTGCAATCGCTATTATTGGTGGAGCAGACGGCCCCACGGCTATTTTCTTGGCAAGTAGGCTTGCACCAGAGTTATTAGGCGCCATTGCTGTAGCCGCCTATTCATACATGGCCTTAGTCCCGATTATTCAACCACCAATTATGCGAGCGCTTACGACGAAAGAAGAAAGAGCTATTAAAATGAAGCAGTTGCGTGAAGTGAGTAAGCTTGAGCAATTATTGTTCCCGTTTGTTGTTTTGGGAGTGACAGCTTTATTTATTCCTGCGTCACTACCTTTGATTGGTATGCTGTGCTTTGGTAATATTTTACGCGTGAGTGGTGTTGTTGAACGCCTGAGTAATGCGGCACAAAATGAAATCATGAATACGGTGACGATATTTCTTGGTTTGGCCGTTGGCTCGAAGATGTCAGCAGATAAATTTTTAAATGTCGAAACATTGGGTATTTTAGGACTGGGAGCAGTTGCGTTTTGTGTCGGTACAGCGAGTGGCGTTTTGATGGCAAAGGTGATGAATAAATTTTCTCGACACCCCATTAATCCTCTGATTGGTGCAGCAGGTGTTTCAGCGGTTCCAATGGCTGCAAGAGTCGCTAATAGGGTTGGTCTAGAAGCGAACCCTCATAACTTCTTGCTGATGCATGCCATTGGTCCTAATTTGGCAGGTGTTATTGGCTCCGCTGTTGCCGCTGGTATTTTGCTGTCCGTCCTGGGATAACAGTATTTAACGTAAATAAAAGATATATAAATTGATATAAAACTCATGAAAACGAATACAACGCTTGATAAGCACGATAGTGATTTTTTATCTTCAGTTGAGCAAATATTTGAAGAAGCTGCCAGTATTATCCATGTGCCAGACGGTTTGAAGGAGAAAATTAAGGTTGCTAACTCTACCTATATTGTCCGTTTTGGCGTTAGGTTGAGAGGCAAGTTATTTACTTTTACTGGGTATCGCAGTGTTCATTCAGAGCATAGAGAGCCTGTGAAAGGAGGGATTCGGTTTGCTATTCATGTTAATCAAAACGAAGTAGAGGCTTTAGCGGCATTAATGACATATAAATGCGCCTTAGTAGAAGTGCCTTTTGGTGGTTCTAAGGGTGGATTGATTATTGATCCGTCTAAATGGGAGCCTAATGAATTAGAGAAAATTACGCGTCGTTTTACTCAAGAATTAGCCAAGCGTGATTTAATTAGCCCAGCACAAAATGTTCCAGCGCCAGATATGGGAACCGGTGAGCGCGAAATGGCTTGGATGGCCGATGAATATAAGCGCTTGAATCCTAATGATTTAAATACTTGGGCCTGTGTTACGGGCAAGCCTGTTAGTAAGGGTGGAATTCGAGGCCGTGTAGAAGCGACTGGGCGAGGAGTTCAATATGCTTTGCAAGAAGCGTTTAGACATAGCAAGGACTTAACATTTGCGGGTGTGACCGGAGATTTAAGTGGAAAGCGTGTTGCGGTTCAAGGGTTGGGGAATGTCGGCTACCATGCTGCAAAATTTTTGGCTAAAGAGGATGGTTGTTTAATTACTCATGTTCTAGAACGAGATGGGATGGTGTTTAATGAGCGGGGTATTGATATTGACGATTTATCTGCTTATATAACTGAAAATAGCGGGTGTAAAGGCTATGAAGGTTATCACAGTGATTCGAAATCTGGTTTGGAAGCGGATTGTGATATTTTAATTCCAGCTGCATTGGAGGGGGTAATAGACTCTCGTAATGCGATGAATATCAAGGCGAAAGTCATTATAGAGGCTGCAAATGGTCCTATTACGTATGAAGCAAACCAAATTTTACGTGATAAAGGTTGTTTGATTATTCCTGATTTATATGCAAATTCCGGTGGCGTGACGGTATCTTATTTTGAGTGGGTTAAAAATATTGGCCATATTCGTTTTGGCAGATTACAACGCCGCCAGCATGAACGGAAAACTCATAAGCTTGTTTCTGGCATTGAGCAGATGACAGGTAAAAAATTTCCACAAGAGTTATTGAATGAAATTATGACGGGCCCTTCAGAAATTGACTTGGTGCGTTCAGGTTTGGAGGATGTGATGTGTCAAACATACCAGTCTATTAGTGATCGTTGGCATGCGGATGATAATATTCCTGACCTGCGAACCGCGGCGATGATTATTGCGATTGAACGCATCGTTAGTTCTTACGAGTCTTTGGGTATTTAGTGTGATTTAGGCGATCTAATGTCAGGATTTTTCTGTAATCTATAAAAATTATGATATTGAAAGTATTGTTAAGTAGTCTTCCTGATGACACTGTTCACGCGAAGGCCTATAATTCGCAGATTAGATCGTTTTTTAAATGAATGACGACATAAATTCAAATAGGTATTGAGGTTTCAACGTGCCAACAGAAATTAGAAATAACTGGACTCGTGAAGAAGTGCTCGCGATCATGCAAAAACCCATGAATGACTTGCTGTTCGAAGCGCAAACGGTACATCGTGAATTTCACGATCCTAACGCGGTGCAAATTAGTCAATTACTGTCGATTAAGACGGGCACATGTCCTGAAGATTGTACGTATTGCCCACAGAGTATTCGTTATAACACCGACCTTGATACTGAAGCGCTAATGGAAGTGAAGTCAGTGATTGATCAAGCAAAAGCGGCCAAAAAATCGGGTGCTAGCCGATTCTGTATGGGAGCAGCATGGCGAAGCCCCAAAGATCGTGATATGCCAAAGTTGATGGAAATGGTTAAGCAAGTGAAAGGCTTAGGTATGGAGACGTGTATGACTCTCGGTATGTTATCGCCTGACCAAGCAGATCATTTTGCTGAAGCGGGTTTGGATTATTACAATCATAATTTAGATACCTCTGAAGAGCATTACGATAAAATTATTACGACGCGAACGTATCAAGATCGCTTGAATACCATTGAGAATGTACAGAACGCGAATATTAAAGTCTGTAGTGGTGGTATTGTTGGTTTGGGAGAGGAAGACGGGGATCGTGCGGGTTTGCTAATGCAGTTAGCGAATCTAAAGCAACACCCTGAATCAGTTCCTATTAATCAATTGGTTCGGGTGAAAGGAACACCGTTAGCCGATGAAGAGCCTGTTGATAAATTTGATTTTGTTCGCGTAATCGCAACAGCACGAATTTTGATGCCTAAAGCGGCGGTTCGATTGTCGGCCGGTCGAGAGGAAATGAGCGAAGAGATGCAAGCCATGGCATTTTTTGCTGGTGCAAATTCTATTTTCTATGGCGAAAAATTATTGACTACACCTAACCCTAGTGAAAACGATGATATGGCTTTGATGCAAAAGTTAGGTATCAAGCGATTAATTCCTGAAGGTGTTGATATGTCCGATGCTGAACATAATCCTTGCCCTATTCATGGTGTGTCTAATGATGTTGAAAGCATTCCCGTTGAAGTTCAAAATTTGTCTGAAGCAAAAGCGGTCTAAAGACGTTTTTTATGGCTTTATCGCCAAGTGAGTTTGATCATAAGCATGTATGGCATCCTTATGATCATCCCATTAAATCTGCAAAAACCTTTTTAGTAAAGCATGCAGAGGGTGTGGAATTACACCTTGATGATGGCAGTAAGCTGATTGATGCCATGTCNNATTCATGGCTATAACCACCCTGAAATGAACGCTGCCGTCAAAGAGCAGGTCGATCGTTTTTCTCATGTGATGTTTGGAGGTTTGACGCATGAGCCTGCCATTGAGTTGGTTCGTCAATTACTTGAATTAAAGGCGGGTGATTTCTCTAAAGTTTTCCTTGCTGATTCGGGTTCTATCGCTGTTGAAGTGGCAATGAAAATGGCGCAACAATATCAATATTCAACAGGGTACGAAAGTAAGAACAAGTTCCTGACGATTCGTTCTGGTTACCATGGTGATACTTGGCGCGCAATGAGTGTTTGTGATCCAGACACTGGCATGCATCATTTATTCAAAGGTGTGTTGCCAGTCGAGTTTTTCGTCAAGCAACCCCCTATTGCGTTTGATGATGAATGGGTTGAGGATGACGCGCTAAACGGCATTGGCGAATTGAGGGCTATGTTTGATCAATCAAGAGAAAGCATTGCGGCTGTTATCCTAGAGCCAGTTGTTCAAGGTGCTGGCGGTATGTATTTTTATCACCCTGAATATCTAAATCAATGCCGATCTATCTGCGATGAAAATGGTGCGTTGTTGATTTTTGATGAAATAGCGACAGGTTTTGGCAGGACAGGTGAGCTTTTTGCGGCAGATTTTTGTGATATTGATGCGGATATTGTTTGTGTTGGGAAGGCGCTAACTGGTGGCTACATGTCTTTAGCCGCGACTATGACCACGGATAAAGTGGCGCAAGGGATCGGAAGTCGTAGTCCTGGGGTATTAATGCATGGTCCAACATTTATGGGGAATCCACTTGCTTGTGCGGCAGGCAATGCAAGCTTGGGTTTGTTGCGAGCACAAAATTGGCGTCAACAAATCCTGCAGATTGAATCTCAATTAAGAATAGAATTGCAAGAGGCTGAGCAATTGCCTAATGTGGCAAAGGTGCGGGTGTTAGGTGGGATTGGCGTGATTGAAATGAAGCATATTGTGGATGCTAATCAAGCGCATTCACTGTGTCAGCATTTAGGCGTGTGGTTGCGGCCTTTTGGTCGATGTATTTATGCGATGCCGCCTTATATAGTGAGTCGCACTCAGTTATCAAAAATAGCACGGGCAATGATTGAGCTGGCTAAAATGCTGTAGGGGCTATCTACTGTTGTCATTTCAGCGGTAAACTCTTGTTAAATTACTATCGTGTTGCTTGTCATAAAAAACGACCAAAAAAACTGAATGTTTGATCATTTAAAACAAAAATTAGACGCGTTGCGCGCAGTTGATGGCTTGAGGAAGAGCCGACCATTGCATGTGAAATCTTTTCATGCGTCGAATGAAGAGGGGGGTGGTCAATTAGTGAATTTTTCAAGTAATGATTATTTAGGTCTGGCTGCGGATCAATCGGTACTCGAAAATTTTTTTAATACTATTGATGTGACTCAAAGAAATCATTGGATGAGTGCGTCATCGTCTAGGCCGCTTACTGGAACATCATTGATTCATCAATCGTTGGAAAGTGAAATTGCTAGGGACTATGGTAAAGATCAAGCGTTGATATTTAACAGTGGGTATCATGCTAATAGCGGCATCTTGCCAGCAGTGACGGATAAGGATGACTTGATCTTGGCAGATAAGCTTGTGCATGCCAGTATTATTGATGGTTTGCGTTTAGGTAGCGCTCACTTTAAACGTTTCGCCCATAATGATATGGCGCAACTAGATACTTTGTTGCAGCGTTATTCTGGCCAGTATGAGCGCATTTGGCTGGTGACCGAGTCTGTGTTTAGTATGGATGGTGATGTCGCTCCTTTACGTGAATTGGTGGAGTTGAAAAAGCGTTATGCAGCGTTTTTGTATGTTGATGAAGCGCATGCGGTGGGTTGCTTTGGCCAGCAAGGTTTGGGGCTCACTGAAAGCCTCGGGTTGATAGAAGATGTTGATGTCATCGTTGGTGTTTTTGGTAAAGCGTTGGCGGGTGTTGGAGGTTTTGTTGTCGCGGATGAAATATTAATTAATAGCATGATTAACTTTTCACGCTCGTGGCTATTTTCGACAGCTTTGCCTCCCATTAATATCGAGTGGAATTATTATATATGGCAGCAATTGTCTGATTTGGTGCCCCAGCGTCAGCAATTGCAGATGCTCACGCGGTCTTTTCGATCAAGCCTTAATGGTATTGGTGAGTCTTGTTCAGGCGAGACGTATATCGTGCCATTATTGAGAGCCGGTAATGAGGCGGTCGTTTCTTTGTCGAAGATGCTTGAAAGCGAGGGTTTTTTGGCGTTGCCAATTCGTTCTCCGACGGTTAAAAAAGGCAGTGAAAGAGTCAGGTTCTCGATAACCGCTAATATTCCTGAGCAAAGCTTGGAATCGGTGGTTAGTGTATTAGATGAGTACACTAAGAATCATGTTGAAGCGGGTTAACCGATGCGTTACAAATGGTTGAAAAAAGAATCTGCGCAGACTGTTATCGTGATTTTTTCCGGATGGGGGTTTTCATATGATGTATTTGATCATTTGTTGCAGGCCGATAGTAGTGATCAATACGATGTGTTATTCGTTTCAGATTATCAGGTGTTGGATCTAGACTTTCCTGACATTACTCACTATCAGGATCGGTATTTATTAGCATGGTCATTTGGGGTGTCAGCATTTGCCACGTGGCTATCTATGCTGTCTGAAGATCGGCAATTGTTTTTTAGTCAATTGTTTGCTCGTTGTGTCGCTATAAACGGAAGCATGTTTCCGGTTGATCGCTATCAAGGGATTCCTGAGCCAATTATGCAAAAAACGATTGATACGATGTCTCAAGCAAGTTTTCAGCATTTCTCTTCTCGATGTTTTGGTCGTTTAAACTTGCCCATGCAGTTGACAATTGATGTGGATGTTAAAAAGCATGAGTTGCAAAAAATTTTGGAACGACAGCATAGTTCTGTTGCTGTTTGGGATGTGGTTTGGATTGCGAACCATGATAAAATCTTTCCACCCAAGAATCTTAGTCGTGCGTGGAACGCGTATAATAAGCAGTGCCAAGAGCCTGCCATTATTCAATATATCGATGCGCCACATGCGCCTTTTCAGTTATGGTCAACATGGGATGACATTATGTTCAAGCCTGTTGATGACCTCTAAGTTTTATTATGTCTCAGCTTAAGTCTTCACTTGAAAAAGTGCATCAGTCATTTAGTCGATCATTGAAAACATATGATGACAATGCGTTTGTGCAACTGGAAATCGCACAAACATTAGTGAAAATCTTGTTGGATGAGTTTGCGAGTAACGAGCAAGCGGCAGTGTTTGAGAGTGCCTTTGAAATAGGTTGTGGCACTGGTTTTTTGACAAAGGCTTTGCTTGAAAATTGTGAAGTGAAAAAGTTACTTTTAAATGATTTGGTCGAGGATTGTGAGCCTGTTGTCGAACACATGATATCCAAGGTGTTGGGTAGTGATTTGTCGTGGGATTTCTTGGCGGGTGATGTGAATACCTTGCCTTTGCCCGGTAACCATCATTTAGTGTGTTCCGCATCAGCTTTGCAGTGGGTGAATAATATGTCTGCACTGCTGCTCCGGCTTGAGCAATGCCTTGCTCCTAATGGTTGGTTGTTGTTGAGTAGCTTTAGCACTCGCCACTTTTCTCAATTGCGTGAAATCTCTGTGGAGATGAAGAATACTAGTCATGATTTAACCTATCTAAATCATGATGATTGGCGGGACTTGTTGGATGAGCGATTTGTTGTCAAAAATATACAAACCCATACGATTACATTAACGTTTGATTCTGTGGAAGATGTCCTGCGACATTTGCGCAATACAGGGGTTAATGGGAATGCAAGACAGCAGTGGAGTCCAGCAAGAATGAAACAATTTGTGCAGCTCTATACATCTAAGTTTGCGCAAAATGGTCAGTACCCGCTCAGTTATGAGCCTATTTATATTTTCGCGCAGAAGAAATAATGAATAGGCGTGGGTTTGAAAGTCTCTGGAGGATAAGATGACAACACTTTTTATTAGCGGTATTGATACAGATATTGGGAAAACCTATGCTTGTGGAGCGCTGGCTAAACGTTTGTTGGATTTGCAGTTCGTCTTATATACACAAAAACTTGTTGAAACAGGTTGTGCAGAGGGTGTTTCAAATGATTTACTCATGCATGAAAAAATAGTAGGAAAGTCATTTAATAAAGCCTCTTTAGATGAACATTGTCCTTATCGGTTCACTCTGCCGGCATCACCGCATTTGGCTGCTGAGAAAGACCAGCAAGCTATTGATATTCAGCACTTAAAAAAACAAATGGAGTCTTTGGCGAGCCAAGTTGATCATTTGTTAGTAGAAGGTGCTGGCGGTTTATGTGTGCCACTAACGAATAAAGCGATGATTGTAGATTTTATTCAAGACAATAAATTACCCGTCGTTTTGGTAACGTCTGGGCGGCTGGGCTCTATTAACCATACTGTGTTGAGTTTAGCGTTGTGTCGATCAAAAAACATTGACGTACGGGCAATAATTTATAATCATTATCCAAATGTTCCAACTTGGATGTTTGAAAATACCCGTGAAATTTTGAAACAGCGGCTAAAGGCGTCTTTTTCAAAAGCGATATGGTTGGAGCTGGCTGAAAATTCTGACGTCATTCACATGTCTGTTGATGAGGCGGAAATATTACTGGGGAGTAGTGATTGTTTTGTTAGTAAAAGTTGTTAGTTTGGTGTAATGATGAAGATGCCTGATTTTTCCTGTAATCTTGATCGATGCTTGTTTTCTAAAAGAGACACGTCTTTGTTTCTGGAAGAGGGTGCAGAACTATCGGTGCTTGACAAAACCAAAGTCATTCAGGATCTCGCTCCAAAGCATAAAATTTCTGCACTGGAATTTAATGCATCTAAAGCCTTGGAGTTAGAGGATATTATTCAGGCAATGTATTTTGAATTGGAGTCATTAATTGGCTTTGATGTGCAAGCAAGCTTAGTAAAATATAGTGATGAAAAGAAAATTTTTGTTCTCGCTGAATTGCTTAAAGACACGGCAGTCATTGTCCATAATGCAAAACAAGTCGATCAGGAATTGATGGTGAAGCTTCAGCGTTTGTCATTGACTCTGAAACGTTATACACGAGTCAGGCTTAGACTGATTTTTATTGATGATCAAGAGTTGTTTGAGCATGGTGTTGATGCAGGAATGAGGTTGGAGTACGTTAAATTATATTTTAGTCAAATTACGGATAAGACTATTGCTGAAATGAAGCAGTCAATTGCTGTTGAGATAAAGCTAGAGCGACGAGGTATTGAGCGTTTTCTGGGGAGTTATATTGAAACGGTGAAACTGCGCCCACGAGTGAAAAGCTTTCTTGGGCATCAATAAGAGCCATAAAGTAGTACCATTAATGACGATAATTCATTTCGTGAAATTTTTTCATTTTTTTTCATAAAAGAATATTTTTCTTTACTTATGCAGTGATAAAATAACTGCATGAACAATAATTTTTTTAAAATCGGGAAGTAATGCGATGAGCTGGATTGCAGATATCACTTGGAATGATCAAGGGCTTATTCCTGCGATTGCGCAAGATGACGAAACAGGGGATATTTTAATGGTTGCGTGGATGAACCAAGTAGCATTAACTGAAACGGTTGATACGGGTAAGGCTGTTTATTGGTCGCGATCACGTCAGAAACTATGGCGCAAAGGTGAAGAGTCGGGGCATCAGCAAATTGTCAAAGAAGTTCGCCTTGACTGCGATAGTGATGTGTTGTTATTGAAGGTCTCGCAACGTGGAGGCATTGCCTGTCATACCGGACGGCGCAGTTGCTTTTTTAAAGTGCTTAAAAACGATCAATGGGTTGATGTCGATCCAGTGTTAAAAGATCCAAAAGAGATTTATACATCATGAATAGCGTAAAACAAAAACAGGAATCAACGATTCTTGATGAACTCGCGAATATCTTAGAAACTCGTAAGAATGCAGCTGCGGATAAGTCTTATGTGGCAAGTTTGTATGAGAAAGGCTTAGACACGATTTTGAAAAAAATTGGCGAAGAAGCAACCGAGACGGTCATTGCGGCTAAATCGGAGGATGACGATCAAATAGTCTATGAAATGGCGGATTTGTGGTTTCATTGTATGGTTCTTCTGAGTCAACAAGGTTTATCCCATCATCAAATTTTTGATGAATTAGCTAGACGTTTTGGTTTGTCGGGTATCGACGAAAAAGCCTCTAGAGGGCAGTAGCCAAAGGTTGCTGTTTTGAATATTAACAAACAATAAAGGTGCATTATGACTGCTGCAATTATTGATGGAATTAAAATATCTGCTGAAATACGTGCTGAGGCAAAGGTTGAAGCTGACGCTCTAAAAGAACAAGGTGTCAACCCCTGTTTGGCGGTTGTCTTAGTTGGTGACAATCCTGCTTCAAAAGCGTATGTCGGTAGCAAGGTTCGAGCCTGTGAAGAAGTAGGTATTAAATCAATTAAAGAAGCTGTTGAGATTGATATTTCCGAAGCTGACTTATTGGCAATGATTGATCGTTTGAATGCGGATGATAGTGTTCATGGTATTTTGGTGCAATTGCCTCTTCCTCATCATATTGATGAAAATACTGTGATTGAGCGCATTAGTCCTGCAAAAGATGTTGATGGGTTTCATCCCGTCAATGCGGGAAAGTTAATGATTGGGTTGGACTGCCTTGCACCTTGTACACCCGCGGGTATCCCAGAGCTTATTGTTCGCAGTGGGCTAACAACACAGCATAAAAAAGCAGTGATTATTGGTCGCAGTAATATTGTGGGTAAGCCATTGATGAATATTCTTGTACAAAAAGGTGAAATGGCGAACTGTACAGTGACCTGTTGCCACTCAGGTACGGAACATTTGGAAAAGTATACTAGGGAGGCTGATATCTTGATTGCAGCAATTGGTGTTCCTGGATTTGTTACTGCAGGTATGGTGAAAGACGGTGCTACTGTTATTGATGTAGGGATTAATCGGGTCGATGATATTGAGCATTCTCGAGGTTATCGTTTGGTAGGTGATGTTGCTTATGATGAGGTCAAAGAAGTGGCTGGCGCGATCACTCCGGTGCCAGGTGGTGTCGGGCCAATGACGGTTGCTATGTTGATGAAAAATACCGTCAAAGCCGCGAGAATGCTAAATGCATAGTGTAAACAGGTCTTAGTTTCTCAAAAAGTTTAAAATAAAAAACTTTTCTGGGTGATTTTTTAGCCAGGCTTTGAACTCGCTTGCACGTTTAAAGCCTGGTTCTCCTAATCGATTTATGCAGTCATCAAGTTCGCGTTGTTGCGACTTTTCATCACGCAGTTTGGATTGCCACGGAGAGGTAATGATGTCTGTTAATTGGTTGTGGAGCTCTAATTCAACGAGTAACTTCCATTCGCCGCTGTCTAGCCATGCATCATCACAGGTTGTGCAAATATCAACCCGGTTATCATGGTGGTTTGAAAATTGATACTTCAACATCACTTTAGAGCATTTGCTGCACAGCATTGCCTTGCTTGTGTTGTCAGTAGTGATTGTAACTTGCGATGTTTTTGTGGGCTTGTCTGGTATTTGTTCAGCCCAGTTTCGATAACTCAATAAGTTGATAGAGTGTCCATTGCAGTAAATGCATGTCAGGCTAGGAAGGCCGTATGTTAACTGGCAAGGTTTCAGTGGCTTCGAATCACATTTTGGGCATTGCATTGGAGATCTCCTGTGTGGGTATGATGCTAAATGCTAGCAAATTTTTTATATATTATTGTGTTTTATCATGTCATAAAAAAAGCAATCTAGTTAGAATTGGCGCCGTCTCAATGAGTTTGAAATATTAGGATATTTGTGAAATTCCCGTTAAATGATCAACAGAATGTTGCTGTAAAACACCTTGATGCCCCGTTATTAGTATTGGCTGGTGCAGGCAGCGGTAAAACCCGCGTGATTACACAGAAAATTATCTGGCTTATTCAGGATAAAGGAGTGTCGGCAAAATCTATTTTTGCTGTGACGTTTACAAATAAAGCGGCACGTGAAATGAAAGAACGTGTGTCAGAAACGCTAGATAAGTCAGCAGCAAAAGGTTTAACGGTGTCCACGTTTCATAGCTTAGGATTGCAAATTTTGCGAGAAGAAAGAGAAGCCTTGAATTTGAATGCAGGGTTTTCGATTTTTGATCCAAATGATAGTCGTGTTGTTGTGAGAGACTTGATGCGGCAAGACTATGACGCCGACGATGAGCTCATTGATGGTGTTCGTCATTTTATTTCGAAATGGAAAAATGACTTGGTGGGTGTTGGGCAAGCGCAGCAGCTTGCGATGACTGACGCCATGCAAGTCACGGCTTCAAGAGTTTATGAAGCTTATGAGAGGCATTTACATGCCTGTAATGCGGTTGACTTGGATGACTTGATTAAAAAACCCATCGATTTATTTCGCCGTGATGACGAGGTTCTTGGAAGGTGGCGTGAACGTGTGCAATATTTACTCGTGGACGAATACCAAGATACCAATGCGGCTCAATATGAGTTGGTTCGGTTTCTGGTGGGGCAGGGGGCAGGCTTAACTGCGGTGGGAGATGATGATCAATCAATTTATGGTTGGCGTGGTGCGCAACCTGATAATCTTGTGCAGCTTGGGAAGGATTTTCCTGCGCTAGAGTTGGTTAAATTGGAGCAAAACTACCGATCAATGGGTAGAATTTTGCATACAGCCAATCATTTGATCCAAAAAAACCAGAGGCCATTTGAGAAGCATTTGTGGAGTGAATTGGGTTTTGGTGAGCCTATACGAGTGTTGACATCGGTGACCGAAAGTCAAGAAGCAGAGAAGGTTGTTGCCGATTTAATGAGTCATAAATTTCAAAAAGACTCCTCTTATGGAGATTATGCCATTCTGTATCGGGGTAATCACCAAGCTAGAGCGTTTGAAACGCGATTGCGTGAAATGCAAATTCCTTATTATTTAAGTGGTGGGTTGTCGTTTTTTGAGCGAGCTGAAATTAAAGACGTGATGTCTTATTTGCGCGTGTTAACGAACCCTAAAGATGATAATGCATTTGTTCGTTGCATTAACACGCCGCGAAGAGGTATTGGGGCTGGCGCAATTGAAAAAGTAGGTGATGTGGCAAGAGCAAAAAACGTGAGTTTGTATGAGGCAATCGTTGAGGATGCTTTGCAAAATGAGTTGTCACAAAAACGTATTGCGCCATTACGTTCATTTTCACAATGGATAGAAGAGTACAAAGAGCGTGAAGAGGAAGTGGGACCATTGCAAATTGTATCGGATATGCTTGAACATATTGATTATCACAATTATTTGATGGAGAACAGCAAAAGCCCTGAGCAAGCCGAGATGCGTTGGAAAAATGTGATGGACTTGGTTGGTTGGGTGAAGCGTATGTACGAGAAGGATAATGAAAAAACTCTCACAGAGATTGTTGCAAACATGGCCT
Source organism: Arenicella sp. (assembly GCA_050633585.1). GTDB lineage: Bacteria > Pseudomonadota > Gammaproteobacteria > Arenicellales > Arenicellaceae > CALKZN01. The sequence goes on along the minus strand of JBOEGT010000008.1, from coordinate 50,936 downwards.
TGATGGGAATTTTAGAGAAGAACGATGACGAGCAAAATGATAATCAAGTGTCGTTAATGACATTGCACGCCTCCAAGGGTTTAGAGTTTCCATATGTGTATATAGTTGGTTTGGAGGAGAACTTATTGCCGCATAAAGTCAGTGTGGAAGAAGGCGGTATTGAAGAAGAGAGGCGTTTGTTTTATGTCGGCATTACTCGTGCAAGGCATGAGTTGGTACTAAGTTATGCTAAACAAAGGCAGCGTTTTGGCGAATTGATTCAATGTGAACCTAGCCGTTTTCTTGAGGAGTTAGATCAAGACCACTTAGATTGGCAAGATAAAGAAGAGAATTCAGAGGAAGAAGAGCTTGAAATGGGCAGGGCGAATATTGCTGCCTTGAAGGCCATGTTGAATAAAAGTTAGCGTGTTTTATTGTTTTAGCGCTGTGTAAAAAAAGACGTTTTTCATAAGGTATTATTAACACAAATTTAATTTCATCTGCTATATTCACGTGTGCAATTTTCTCAGTGTATTTTTGTGCCTGGGAGCCCAAGTAAAAATTAATATTATTAATCATATAACTGGGTTATTTTGCCACTAACAGTAGAGGAATAAATATGTCTGATCACAATAATCAGTCGCCTGAAGATAAAGCGCGTCGTCGCTTTCTTACTGGCGTGACTGTTGGAATTGGTGCCATTGGTGCAGCTGCTGGAGTTGCTCCTTTTGTTATGTCTATGTCTCCTAGTGAGAGAGCTAAAAATGCAGGTGCACCAGTTAAGTATGATTTCAATCGCTTAGAACCCGGTCAAATGGTCAAAGTGGAATGGCGAGGCAAGCCAGTAGTCTTATTGAATCGCACTCCTGAAATGATGGATGGCTTGAAAAAAATTGAGCCGAGCCTTGCTGATCCTGAGTCAGACAAAAGCACGCAACCAGAGTACACTAAAAATCCGATGCGCTCAGATGAGGCTAAACCAGAATTATTGGTGATGGAAAGTGTCTGTACTCACTTAGGTTGCTCCCCTGTTGAAAAACTAGCGATTGGTCCCGATGCGCAAATGGGAGATGATTCACAAGGCGGGTTTTTCTGCCCTTGTCACGGTTCAAAGTTTGACTTAGCGGGACGAGTGTATAAAAACGTTCCAGCAACTTCTAATATGTCAGTTCCTCCATATAAATTTATTAGCGACACCGTCATCTTGATTGGTGAAGATGCAGGGAGATCATAATGGCGATTAAAAGACATGATAATCATAAGAGTGCGAATGCTTTTATGGAGTGGGTCGATCGACGTTTACCGGTGACGAAAGTCTGGAATGAGCATCTTGCAGAGTACTACGCACCTAAAAATTTCAATTTTTGGTATTATTTTGGTTCACTAGCCATTTTAATGCTGGTGATGCAAATTGTGACAGGTATTTTTCTCACAATGCATTACAAGCCTGACGCTAATTTGGCTTTCGCTTCCGTTGAATACATTCGAAGAGATGTGCCTTTTGGTTGGTTGATTCAAGGCTTGCATGCTGTTGGTGCTTCTGCATTCTTTTTGATTGTTTATTTGCACATGTTTCGAGGCCTTATTTACGGTTCTCATCGTCAACCGCGTGAATTGGTATGGTTGATTGGCTGTGTGATTTTTGTGGCCTTAATGGCGGAAGCCTTCATGGGATATTTGTTGCCTTGGGGGAATATGTCTTATTGGGGTGCACAAGTGATTATCTCCTTGTTTGATGTGATTCCCTATTTTGGTCCAGCATTGACTGAATGGATACGAGGTGATTTTGTTATCTCAGATGCCACATTGAACCGCTTCTTTGCGCTGCATGTGATTGCATTGCCATTAGTGCTTTGCCTGTTGGTGTTCTTGCATATGGTGGCATTGCATCAAGTCGGCTCAAATAACCCAGATGGTATTGATGTCGACCACCTTAAAGATGAAGATGGAAAATATCTTGATATGATCCCGTTTCATCCTTACTACACCGTCAAGGATTTGGTCGGTGTCGTGGTGTTCTTCATTCTCTACTTAGGTGTTGTATTCTTCTGGCCAGATGGTGGTGGTGTGATTCTTGAGAAAGATAACTTTGATGCCGCAAACCCTTTGCAAACCCCGCCAGATATTGTTCCTCTTTGGTACTTTACGCCGTTTTACTCGATCCTTCGTGCGAATACATTTCCATTCTTTTGGATTGATGCAAAGGTTTGGGGGGTTGTCTTCATGGCGTTGTCAATCATCGTTTTATTTTTGCTGCCATGGCTGGATCGCTCACCTGTACGATCTATTCGCTATCGCAGTGCGCCTTTTAAGATTATGTTGGTGTTATTCATTTTGTCGTTTATCACGCTAGGTTGGTTGGGTCTCAACCCTCCAACGCCAGGCAAAACGTTGTTGGCTCAGGTTTGTACCATTTTTTACTTCTTGTTCTTTATTACGATGCCGTGGTTTACGCGGATGGGAACTCCGAAAGAAGAGCCCACGCGTTTAACAATGAAAGAACACTAAGGAGGCGATGATGAAAAATTCAATAAAAACATTTGCAGCTGCTTTGTGTTCAACGCTTGTATTCAGTGTTAGTTCTCCCAGTTTTGCTGCTGGTGGGCATGGCTCTGAAAACTGGGACAAAGTGTACATTAATATGAATGACATGGAGTCTTTGCGGAATGGAGCTCAGATTTTTGCAAATAGCTGTTTGTCTTGTCATAGTGCAAAGTATGCTCGTTATAACCGTGTCGCCATCGATTTAGGTATCCCTTTGGATGCTGTCAAGGGAACCTTGATGTTTGCGAGTGAGAAAACGGGTGATCTTATGGTCTCAACGATGTCTGACTCTGATGCGAAGAAATGGTTTGGTGTTGTGCCGCCAGATTTAACATTGGTGTCTCGTGTGCGTAAGCCTGATTGGGTCTATACATATTTGCGTTCGTTCTATAAAGATGAATCTTCTGTGACAGGCTGGAATAATAGCTTGTTCCCAAGTGTTGCAATGCCGCATGTGTTGTGGGAAATGCAAGGTTCTCCCGAGTTAATAAGCTTACCGTCGGATGATCAAGCGCAGGCTGAAAAAAAAGACGCTTCACATGGTGATGCTGCGCACAAAACGGAAAACGTTGATGAATCTGTTTACACTGCAGGCGGTGCTAAGTTTGACATGAGTAACCGGGGTCAAATGAGCAATGCGGAGTTTGATGCGGCGATGCGAGACGTCACCAATTATTTGACGTACTTAGCGGAACCGGCTCAATTGCAACGTAAAACGATTGGCGTATGGACTATCGCTTTCTTAATTCTCTTGCTGTTGTTGGCAATAATTCTAAAGAAAGAGTTCTGGAGAGACGTACATTAATCGGTTTCTATTACCCCCTTTTAAGCCTTTTTAATAGGACTTGACAGAGGGGGTATACTACTTCTTTGTTGAGCTGTTTTCAGTTCGAAAATTTAATATAAAGGTGTGGCCTATGCAGTGTTTGTTATAGGCGCACCTGTTTCTTTTTAGGCATAACTAATCATGGATACAAATACTTTACTTGCTCGTAAAAACGAGATGACTCTTTATTCTGGCACTGACTGTGTTTACAGCCATGGCGTACGCATTGTTCTTCAAGAGAAAGAAATTGAGTGTGCGATTGTTTACACGGACCCATTAGATACTTGTGAAGAGTTAGCTGAAATTAATCCATACAACGAAACGCCTACATTGGCTGACCGCGATTTGATTCTTTACGATGCACGTATCATCAATGAATATTTAGATGAAAGATTGCCTCACCCGCCGTTGTTGCCTGTTGATCCTGTCAGCCGTGCGCGTTTGCGTTTGATGGTAAATCGCGTAAATCGTGACTGGGTTAGCCGCCTAGAGGGTTTAGAGGATGAAAGCACGAAAGACCAAGTTCGCAAAGATATTTATGATGGCTTGATTTCAATTTCTCCTATTTTAGCGGAGCAAGATTATTTGCTGGGTAACGATTACAGTATGGTGGATGTGTTTATTGCGCCAATGTTATGGCGTTTGCCGTTCTATGATATACGTTTACCGAAACAAGCGAAGGTGGTTGAAGAGTATGCTAATCGCTTATTTGAACGTGAATCTTTTCAAGAGAGTTTGAGTGAAATTGAGCGTGATCTTCGCTTGCTGTAACGACGATTAAATTCTTTATGCAGACGCGTGGTTTGACTATTTTTAGCGATTAATTTGGTTCAAATGACTAAGGCCGCGCGTTTTGTGATCGCCTTCGAATGTTTAGAGTGAGACGCAACAGATGGCAAGTATGACTAGTACGAAACCTTACCTATTTCGTGGCATATACGAATGGATTGAAGATAACAATATGACACCTCATATTGTGGTAGATGCTAATGGAAAAGGTGTTTTTGTGCCTCAAGAATATGTCAACGACGGGCAAATTACGTTAAATATTTCTTCCGCGTCTATTGAGTTATATCGCATGGATAATCAAGTACTACATTTTAGTGCGCGCTTTAACGGTATTTCGCAAGAGCTGACGATTCCAATGTCGTTTATCTTAGGTATCTATGCACGTGAAAATGGTCAAGGAATGTTCTTCGAAGCTGGAGAATATCCAGAGCATGACAGCGAATTAGACTTAAAGCCTGTTGATTCTGATAAGAATAAAACATCTAAAGATAACAAGACAAAAAAAACAGACTCCAAAAGGAATGGGTCGCACCTCAAAATTATTAAGTAGTAGGTTTGTCAGTCTTTAAAATTCTAAAGAATTACTCATTCTTGGTCTTGAATTTTAAAACTTGAGCACAATATTAATGTGCATCAAAAAACACAGGAGACCGGCATGCAACAAATGCGCGGAACAACTATTTTATCCGTACGCCGTGATGATGCGGTAGTCATCGGTGGCGATGGCCAAGTGTCATTAGGCAATACCGTGATGAAAGGTAATGCTAAAAAAGTTCGTCGTTTATATAAAAATCAAGTCATTGCAGGCTTTGCGGGCGGCACAGCAGATGCCTTTACCTTGTTTGAAATGTTTGAAGCGAAACTGGAAAAACATCAAGGCCACTTAACGCGTTCAGCGGTTGAATTAGCCAAAGATTGGCGAACCGATAAAATTTTGCGCAAGCTAGAGGCTATGATTATAGTGGCTGACAAAGATTCTTCTTTTATTATTACCGGAAATGGTGATGTCGTTGAGCCCGAAGGTGGTGTTATGGCAATTGGTTCTGGTGGAACATTTGCAGAATCTGCCGCTAGAGCATTAGTCCAGAATACTGAAATGAGTGCACGTGATATCGTTGAAAAATCACTGAATATTGCGGCAGATATTTGTATATATACAAACAATAATCTTAGGATTGAAGAGATTGAGTTGTGAGTAATTTATCATGAGCGAAATGACCCCAAGAGAAATTGTCCAAGAACTAGATAAGCACATTATTGGACAAAAAGATGCAAAACGTTCTGTTGCGATTGCCTTACGTAACCGTTGGCGTAGAGCCCAAATCAGCGATGACTTTATGCGTGCTGAAATTAAGCCAAAGAATATTTTAATGATTGGCCCCACGGGTGTGGGTAAAACTGAAATTTCTCGCCGGCTATCAAAAATTGCGAATGCACCATTTGCAAAAGTAGAAGCAACAAAATTCACAGAAGTAGGTTATGTAGGCCGCGAAGTTGATAGCATTATCCGTGATCTGATGGAAATTGCAGTTAAAATGCAGCGTGAACAAGCGACTGATAAAGTTAAGCGACGCGCTGAAGATTTGGCGGAAGAGCGGATTTTAGACATTCTGATACCACCTGCCCGATCAGCCGATAACAGTGGTTTTGGTTTTGATAATAATACATTGGATACCGGATCGACGCCTGATAGTGCTGCTAGACAATCATTTCGCAAAAAACTTCGAGAAGGCAAGCTTGACGACAAAGAGATTGAAATTGATGTGTCAGCGCCAACTATGGGGATGGAAATTTTAGGGCCTGAAGGTATGAGCGATATTACTAATCAGCTCCAAGATATGTTCAAAGGCATGAATAAAGGTAAGACGACAAAGCGAAAATTACCGATCAAAGAAGCGTATAAATTGTTAATCGAAGAGCAAGCTGCTGGCCTGATTAATGAAGAAGAGATTAAACTCGCTGCTTTAGAAAGGGTTGAGCAGCATGGCATTGTTTTTATTGATGAGATCGATAAAATTGTTGGCCGCAGCGAGGGTGGTAAAAGTCCAGATGTTTCTCGTGAAGGCGTTCAGCGTGATTTATTGCCTCTTGTTGAGGGCTCGTCAGTTTCAACAAAATATGGTGTTGTGAAAACTGACCATATATTGTTTATTTGTTCAGGTGCTTTTCAATTATCGAAGCCTTCAGATTTAATTCCAGAGCTACAAGGCCGTTTGCCGATACGAGTCGAATTGCGGGCACTCGAAGTTGAAGATTTTATTCGGATATTGACGGAGCCAGATGCGTCGCTAACAGAGCAGTACCAAGCCTTGATGAAGACTGAAGGTGTTGATTTAGTATTTTCTGAAGATGGTATTAAGCGACTCGCTGAATTAGCATGGGATGTGAATGAATCAATGGAGAATATTGGTGCACGCCGCTTACATACGATGATGGAGCGATTGCTAGAAACCGTGTCATATGAAGCGTCGGATAAAAATGGTGAAACATTGAATATTGATGCAGCCTATGTGAATGATCACTTGGAAGAATTAAGCCAAGATGAAGATTACGCCAAATATATTTTGTAACACATGCTTCTGTGAGATCAATGAACTTACAAGATTTTAGACGAAACTATTCGCTGGGCAAGCTTTCCAAGGCTGATTTGGACCCTAACCCTATCAAGCAGTTTGAGCGATGGATGCAGCAAACAGTCGAATCAGGCTTCTCTGATCCAACCGCGATGGTAATTGCCAGTGTTGATAGCAATGGAATGCCAAATCAACGCTACGTACTATTGAAACAGTTCGATGAAGACGGGTTTGTTTTCTTCACGGACACAGAAAGTCAAAAAGGTCGAGAAATTGCTCAAAACCCACAAATTAGCCTGCTATTTCCTTGGCATCAATTTGAAAGGCAAGTCCGGATTAGAGGGGTAGCGAAACCCTTGAATGTTGCCGATGTGGAAGCTTATTTCCATTCACGGCCAAAAATGTCACAAAAGGCAGCTGCTTGTTCGCAGCAAAGTCAGCCTATCGCTTCTCGAGAAGCGCTTGAAAAGAAATTTCGTGCAATTGATGTCACTGGACATGAGCTTCCCTTGCCCGCGCGTTGGGGTGGGTATCGAGTGATACCGCAATGTTTCGAATTTTGGCAGGGTGGAGATCATCGTTTGCATGATAGGTTTCAATATGACCTCGATGCTGCAAATATTTGGCAGGTTCAGCGACTACAGCCGTAAAAGCCGTTAATATACTCCAGATGCTTTTACACTAAGCATTGCTATAAATTTGACTGTTTTTAGTTAATGAGACTTGATTTCGGCCCTGGCCTTTTGAGTGGTATAGCGCTTTATCTGCACTATCAATAAACGCTAAGAAACTCATCTTATGTCCAGGTTCGGCAAAAGATATGCCGATACTCACTGTGACTTGAATATCGCCTGCTGTGGTTTTAAGGGTTAAATTGGCTATTTCTTTACGAATGGTTTCGGCGAGTTGAATGGCTTCTCTATAAAGGGGTGTTTTAAAGAGAATAATGAACTCTTCCCCACCAAATCTGGCCAGTAACGTATTATCTTCATTGACTAAAGAGCGTATATGTTTTGCAACGCCTTTTAGAACATCATCTCCGACATTATGGCCGTAGCTATCGTTAACGCGTTTAAAAGCGTCTATATCGATCATCATCAATGCAAGTTGATGATTCTGAGTTTTAGCGTGTTGACTATATAGATGGTTGCCTGTGTTGAAAAAGTAGTGGCGATTGTAAAGTTTAGTGAGGCTGTCAGTACTCGCTTGATTCATCCAGTTTTCGACGGGCTTAGATGTTTTCGTGGCAATAATGACGCTGATGAAAACGGAGAGTAAAAAAGTCATTGCTGCGATAAAAATATTACGTTTTTCGATATCCCTAATTTCCTTTAAGAATGGCGATGTCTTGGCTGTACTAAATACTGTCCAATTGGGTTCGTGAATGTTTTGTTTTAACGCTTTTTTAACATACAAAAATTCTTGTTGATTTTGCTCGAAGGTGCCAAAATCTTTGCTCAGTGTGGTTTCTTGTTCGCTAGAGCTTAAGTCAGGTAACTCATGTGATGACAGTGTTAAATGTGTTTCTGAGTTGGCAATTAAATGTCCATGTTGGTCAGTAATACGGATATATTCGTTACTTTTTTCACTAATGGATTGTAGAAAACTCGACAGCTTATCTATTTCAATATCAATTCCAACGACGCCTATTGGGTGGCCTGTTTGATCCATAACAGGTGCGGAAACCGTAATACCGCGCTTTTTCGATGTAAAAAAAGTATAAGGTTCAGTCCAGGTTGACGCCTTTTGTTCTATTGCTTGTCGATACCACAACCTAGATCGAGGATCAAAATCATACTCTGCAATTTCTTCTTGTTTCACGGTTGAAAAGTCGTTGCTTCTCCATCGAAACATCACTTGTTTTTTGGATTGATTGATTCTGATGGATTTGGTTTGAAAAGTGTTTTGTTGAGGCTCCTTGGTACTATTATCTCTTAGCATATAGATGAAATCGCCCGCTTGACCAGCGATGTAAATTCCAGCAAAGTCACGGTTGTTTGTTAATTCTGTGAATAAAAGCTTTTCAATGGTTTCAATGTCATTGAAATTAATGACGTCACCACTCGCGAGTATGCGTAGAGTGTCATTTGTTTGGTAAGCAGGTTTTAAGAATGATCGCGTATGTTCAACGGATTGAGCAATGGTCTTGGCCATTGTGTTATAGGCGTTTTCAATGAGAACTCGCTCAGTATTGATTCTTGATAAGAGTAAAATAGAAATGACAGTAATGAGCTGTAGGAAAATCAACATAACGACTAGGTTACGTCGATAATTAAATCGAGAATACTGCTTAGACATTGAAAACCCACCCTAAATTAAATATTAGAACCAGCACAAACATCCTTAATGTGTTGATTCTGAGTCATATCATAAGTTTTGCAAATGGCTGAATCAACTGTTTTGCAGCATCAGGAACAGCTGTTTACTTTTGTTGACAATCTAAGAAGTTGGTAAAGTTTTATCTGGAATTATTGTTGTATAGTATTCTCTGTTTTTATATGAATTAAATGATTGAATAAAAACAGTGAGTACAATGATGTTGAAAAGAAATATCACAATGTTTGTTGTGTCGTTAAGTTTCGTTGCTTTAACGGCATGTCACCATCACGCGCCGGGGCCTAAACCGCCACTTCCAGGAAAAGCAAAAGTCAAAAAACCTTCTGGACCGTCGTTGCCTAGATTGCCAAGGTTGCCAGGTTTGTAAATGTTCTCTTAAGCTATCTTCTGACATTGGAAGAGGTATACTTTGCGCTGGTTAATGTAGAGTAAATTTTTAGAGGTTCTTGTATGGCTTTAAAGCGTTATTTAACAGAAATGGGTATGGGCGTCGATGTGCATGGTGGAGATTATACCAAGGCAGCTAAGAGGGCTGTTTCAGATGCGATTAGGCATTCAAGTATTAACTTTTTCCCGCATATTGATAAAGAGCGCGAAGACATGCAGTTGGTTGTCAAAGTGGGAGTGGCAGAGCCTGAGAAGTTAGATGTGGAAGCCGTTGCTAACGAATTTCCATATGGCAATGTCACTATTGAAGCGGAAGTGGGTGGCCTAAATGCGCTTGCTGAGAATGGCAAGGATTTAATGGTCATTGCAAATGTAATCGTTTTGGTATGCTTTGATGAAATTTGAGTGCTGAAGTTAGCTTAAATATGTCAGTTCGCACAGAGTAAATATTGATATTTGTACTCAGCCCTGTGTTTGTCAGCTGTTAGTCAGGTTCGTGGATTATGCTGATTCATTCGAAGAATACAGTAAATGCATGAAGGCTTGGTATGGTCCAAAAAAATAGATGTCGCTCTGCTTTTTTTATTCAGCGTTTCAATTACCTAGTAAACATTTTATTATGTATTAGCGCTTGTCATTTAGAGGTAGCGCATGCCGTTGATACGGCTCCTGTTTCTCCGGTAAGAGACTATGTTGAAGCTACGGAAAGGGCTCGCTACTCCGAGCTACTTGAAAATTTTGGCCAACATAAGGTATTGCCAGAAGGATATGAACTCCAAGCATTGATTGCCTTGAGCCATTTTCCTGAACTCAAAAACGTAAAAATTCAGTTTATCGTTAAGAATGTCGGTATTGCCATTTCGTCTAGGCCTAAAATATCTAGCTTGTTGAAGTCTGCGCGAAAGAGAACGTACTTAATTGTTATTGATACTGAGCTTCAAGGCCCCAGAAGTGCGCTACTGTTAAAGAATCAACCGTTTAATGCTCAAATTGGTATTCTTGGCCATGAGTTAGCGCATACTGTTTATTATTTAAAGCGTTCTTTTTTTGGCATTGTGAGTGATGGAGTGTGTCAGATTGGGGCTTGTCGGCAACGGTTTGAACGTGATACGGATAAGCGTTTAATTCGCTATGGTTTAGGCTGGCAACGCTATGACCATTCACGTTTTGTGAGAGACCAGTTTTCATTGCACCCTGAGACATCTAAAAAAACGTCTATTTATATGGGGCCAGATGAGCTTTTAGACATCATTCAGAGCCATCATTTTTATCAGAGTAAAACAAATTGATTCATGTATAGGGGCTAAATCACTTTTACATAATGACCATAACAATAACGCACTGCCCACGCCACAGTTGCCAAGCAGTATGGGCATAATTATGATTTGATGCGTGCAGCGATAAGGGTTAATCACTACACACCACGCTAGATCGTACTATGAATGGGTGGCTACATGTTAATTATCCGTGTCGTGATAGTGTGCCTTTTGGTTTCATGAATGCCATTTTTGTCCCTTGTTTTATCAATTCACCTATTCTATTAAATAAAATGTAGTTAACGGGAACGATAACCAAGGTGATGAGTGTTGCAAATAAAATTCCAAAAGCGAGAGAGATGGCCATGGGCTTTAAGAATTGAGCCTGTGTGCTTTTTTCTAACAAAATAGGCGTTAAGCCAGCAAACGTTGTCATGGACGTTAACATCACTGGGCGAAATCTTGCTGTGCCAGCGGCGAGCACTGCTTGCATCATTGCGATTCCTTTACGACGTTGGCGGTTGATATAGTCGACCAACACTAAGCTATCGTTTACGACAACGCCGGTTAATGCTAAGACACCCATAAAGCTCAATAGAGATAAACTAGCACCCATGATCAAGTGGCCTAATATAGCGCCGACAAAGCCGAGGGGTATGATTGACATGACGATTAATGGCTGAAAGTAAGACTTAAAGGGAATGGCTAATAGTATGTAAATCGCCATCAATACTGCGGCACCACCAAAGAAAAGGCTGCCTAATGCTTCTCCTTGTTCTTTAGCCTCTCCTTCTAATGAATAACTGACCTCTGGGTAATTGCTAATGATGTCGTCTAAAAATTTGATGGTATCTCGTTTGACGGCTTCAATATCAACGCTTTTTTTGTCAAGGTCAGACGACACTGTCAATGTGCGAGATCGATTGAAATGGTTGTATGTTGTTGGACTGACCCCTGTAGTTAAATTGGCGACTTCATTGAGTTGCACGGTAGACTTATTAGGCAACTCAATAGGAAGTGTTTGTAAATCCTCTAGTGTTGAGCGATATTCTTTTGGGTAGCGCAATTTAACGGTGATTTCATCTCGGCCACGAATAAATTTTTGGACTTCAGCGCCAAAGATATTGTTCCGTAATTGAGTGGCAATATCACTTTCGCGTAAACCTAGATTGAGTGCTTTTTTAGATAAGCTAACGCGTATCTCTTCTTTCCCATCAGCTTGGCTATCTTGAATATCGAATAACCCTGGAAATTGCTGCCACAATGTTTTTAGTTTTTCGGATACGGCGCTGAGTTGTTTATCATCATTGCCTCGTAGCTGAATGGCTAAAGGTCGTCCAGCATTCGCAATTTTGGATTGAATACTCAATTTTTCAGCACCTGGTATGGTGCCGATTTTTTTTCGCCATTGTTCAGCCATAGACGACGTGGGGATATCGCCTCGAATTTCAGGGGCTTGCACTTCAAATGCAACTAAGCCTGTATTGCTTTTAAGTTGACCTTCTAGGGTGACGCCCGCGAAAGACACAATATACTCAATAACGGATTCACCTGTTTCAGGGTTCCGGTACTCTTCTTGCAATTCTTTGGCGGCGGCAACCATATGTTCGATTTGGCGATTTGTTTCAATAAATCCAGCAGTAGAAGGCATGGTGATGGTGGCAATCACCGCTTCATCGTCTACATCAGGGAAGAATACAAACTTCATCCAACCGTTTGCTAACGCAGTGAAAACAATTGCGCTAAAGGCGACTGCTCCCAAAATTGTGATTAATTTGTTGCGTAGGCAGATATGAAGTACGGGTTGATATATCGTTAAAATAGCCTTTTCAAAGCCTAATGAAAATTTTTGTTGCCATCGACTAAAGGAGGATTGCTTATCATGTGATTGACGTGTTTTTACGTGGCGCATATGCGCGGGTAGAATGAGTTTGGACTCCACGAGAGAGAACAAGAGAACGGGGATTGTTATCAGTGGAATATTTCTAAATAGCTCTCCGGCGGAGCCTTCAATGAGCAATAAAGGCGTGAATGCAACGACAGTGGTCAGCACGCCAAAGGTGACTGGAATCGCAACTTCATCGGTGCCTTTGATAGCCGCTTCTAATGGATCTTCTCCATTGCGTAAATGCTTGAAGATATTTTCTCCTGTGACAATGGCATCATCTACGACGATGCCAAGCACTAGGATGAACCCAAATAAGCTAATCATGTTAAACGTCACGCCTAGGCTGGGCATTAATGAGATGGCTCCCATAAAACAGACAGGAATGCCAAGGCACACCCAAAACGCGACAGCAGGTCGCAAGAATAGCGACAGCAATATCATAACCAAGATACCACCTTGTATAGCGCTGTTGCGAAGTGTCTGTAATCTGCTTTGCACGATCACGGAAGAGTCACGCCAATAATTTAATTGAACGCTGTCAGGTAGTGTCGGCTTTTTTTGTTCAATGTATTCTCGAACGGCTTTTGCGGAACTGACAGCGCTTTCAGTGCCTCGACGATACACTGAGAGAGACATAGAAGGCTGACCATTAAAGAGAGTGGTTAAATCAAGCTCTTCAAAGCCATCGCGTATTTTCGCAATATCGCCTAACAACACAGGAGCACTTTGATTGTTGCGGATGATCGGGATGGCAGCAAAATCATCCACGCTATATGCTTTGCCATTGGTGCGAACTAGAATGTTGCCAGAAGAGGTTTTTAAATTTCCCGCACTTATTTCAACCAAGTGGTCATTGATGATTTGGGATACTTGTCCCATGTTTAATTGGTAGGATTCCAAAATGTCAGGAGTAATTTCGATAGAAATTTCCAAGCTTGGTTTGTCAAGGAAGCGTACTTGTGACACACCATCTAACTGCAGAATTTCATTGCGAACGACTTCGGCTGTCGATAATAATTGTGCCCGAGGCATATCGCCTGATATAACGACATTCATGACCTCAAGCAAGAATTCAACCTCTTGAATTCTTGGTCTTTCCGCGCTTTCTGGCAAAGTGTTTAAGCCATCGACGCGCAGTTTGATATTTTCCAATAGTTCTTGTTTGTCATAACCAGAAGCAATTTTTGCTGTTACGCTGGAAAATGATTCAGACGAACGTGACGTGAGTTCTTTAATTCCTTCTAGGTCATGTATGGCTTCTTCAATACGTACGGTAATGCCTTTTTCGACATCTTCTGGGGTTGCGCCAGGGAGAAAAGTGTTGACTTGAATGGCGTCAAAACGAATCGGTGGAAACACCTCTAATGGAATGCTCGTAAAGATTGCTCGGATTCCGGCAAGTACTAAAACCACCATTAAAAGATTAGCTGCAACAGTATTGTGTGCAAACCAGCGTATTATTTTTCCGTACATAGTGTGGAGTGTATCAGTGAATTTTGGCGGGTCAATGACATCGATTTCACTTGGGTTTGCTAATGTTTGTGAAACTTGACACTAGTTTACAGTTGTTCATGTCAAAGTTAACTATACTTAATGTGCGCAGTAATCATTTGGTCTTGAAATTTTTTGCGTAGTTGGCAAAAGGGGGAATTAAATGAAAACATATGATATTAAAGCACGTTTTTTTGGCAACGCTTTTAAAGGCAATGTCTACAACTTAAAGGCAATGCGCCTTTTAAACGAGAACATTGGCTTAATCATTCAGCAATTAATTGCTATCCAATTAGGTCGTAATGAGCTGGCGGGTGAGCTTAAAGACAAAGTGGTGACTAAGCCGACTATCAATCAGGGTGTTTTGGAGATTGGTATTAATTTTGAGCGTGATTTCTTTTCAGGGTTTGGCATTGATGGTTTTGGTGCTCAATCAAAAAGTTTTTCAGATGATATTGCCCGATTATTTTATAGTGCTATGCTGCTTCGCCGTTATGTTGCTGAAGCTAAGAATGCGGGGCAAGCCATTAAAATTCTCCTGAATACGACACAGATAAAAGTAAATCGAAGTGTCGTTAAAACGGAGCAAGGTAATATTTTACTGAGTCACCCCAAGGTGTTATGGGCGGCCCAAATGACGAAGGATGCAGCAGATACAATCTTGGGCTTGGTCGATGATGACAATATTAATACGTTTGAGTTTGAAGGTTTGAGCCGACCATTTGTATGTAATCCGGATGATTTTATTGTGCTTGGTCAACGCAAATCAGATTTAGTGGCGGTGGCAAATTTTAAGGGCCGTTTAGATAATTTGTTTTTCTCAAGACAACGAGGCGTTGTTGTTTCTGAGGATGAAATTTATCAGATAGTCTGGGATGAGACAGTCAAACGCAAGGTCTTAGAGCATGCCGACCTTGATGGGGTTGAATTTATCACCAAGCCCTGTATTGAAACACACAGCCTTTATGGCGAGCTAGTTGTTTACAAAATTCTAGATTGTGTCGTACCTGAACGAAATACTGAACAAGCCTGTTAAGGATAAGGACTCCATTTTAACGGTTTGTTATTTTTTTCTTAAAGCGTCGTTGTCTCAAGACGTGTTATAAAAACTCGTTGCTTAAATTTTCTGGGCAACGCGCTTTAGGAAAACTTTTTTCAATAAGTCTTTAATTTTCTCAAATACCAAATAATTTACTGGCACAACCAAGAGTGTGATCATTGTGGCGAAAATAATGCCAAAGCCTAAAGAAATTGCCATGGGTTGTAAAAACTTTGCTTGAGTGCTTTTCTCTAATAATAGTGGTGTTAAGCCAGCAAAAGTGGTTAAAGAGGTCAGTAGAACAGGGCGAAAGCGTTTCTCACCGGCACTGAGTACCGCTTGCATTAACTCCGTTCCTCTGAGGCGTTCTTTGTTGATGTAATCCACCAGCACCAAGCTATCATTAATCACAACGCCTATCAGCGCTAACATTCCCATATAGCTCATGATAGACAAGTTTTCTCCCACTAATATGTGCCCCAAAAATGCACCTACGGCACCAACGGGAATAATAGACATCACAATCAACGGTTGTCCATAGGACTTAAAAGGAATGGCAAGCAATATATAGATGGCCATGAATACGGCAAACATGCCGGAAAACAAGCTGCCGAATGACTCTTTTTGCTCTTTTGCTTCGCCTTCCATTTCATAGGAAATAGCGGGATATGAAATAATCAGCTCATCTAACTTTTCTTGTAAGTCAAGTTTAATCGCCTCTAAGTCAGTACCGGGCTCAGCATCACTGGTGACATTCATGGTCGTGAAGCGATTAATTCTGTACAGCGCCGAAGGACTTGTTCCGGATGTGATGGTAGCAATCTGAGAGAGTGCGACTGTTTCGCCATTGCCGATACGAATAGGCAAATTATAAAGATTTTCTAGTGAAGAGCGATTTTTGAGGGGAGTTTTAAGCATGACACTGATTTCATCGCGGCCTCGCTGGATGCGTTGAGTTTCTAGTCCGTAGAGAGCGTGTCTTGTTTGAGTGCCAATTTCACGTAGGCTTACACCAAGGTTATAGGCTGAAGGCTTCAGTGTTAATTGAAACTCATCTTTCCCACCTGACAGATTATCTTGGATATCAAATAAGCCATCATAAGTGTTTAATAAGGACTTAATGTCGTTGCCTAGCTGGCGTATTTCTATGAGTTTTGAACCGCTAAGTTGCACATCAATTGGCTCACCTGATCGGCCGAAAGAGGCGCGAAAACTGAGTTGTTCGGAGCCGGGTATCTGGCCAATCATGCCTCGCCACTCTCTGGAGAGTGTACTTGAAGAAATATCAAGTGTGCGCTCTTCTGGTGGTTGGATTTCAAACGAAACTCGGCCAACATTGCTGCCTAATGTGCTACCTCGTCCTCCAGATGTCGATAATATATTTTGAATCACGCTCACGCCTGTATCTTCATCGCGATACTTTTCCTGTAATGCGCGAGCTTTATCAGCAATGTGTCTGATGTGTGTATCAGTGATTTCAAAAGGGGTAGGAGATGGCATGGTTAGTGAAGAGGAGATGATTTCACTTTCAATGCGAGGGAAGAAAGAGAATTTTAACCAACCCGAGGAAACATAAACGCCAATAATGAAACAAGTTATTATTGTGATAAAGAGAGTCACAGTTTTATTGTAGATTGCGATGGCTAGCAATGGTCGATAATACTGAGTAATGCCTTTTTCTAGGCCTAACGAAATACTTTGTTGAACTCGGCTAAGTATATTATTGCTAGGTTTATCCAGCGGTTTTACGTGTCTTAAGTGTGCCGGTAAAATAAGCTTGGATTCGACCAGAGAGAATAATAAAACCGGAATCACAATAGCAGGTATCTGTGCAAAGATAGTGCCTCTGTTCCCTTCTATTAATAGCAATGGCGTGAAAGCGACAATCGTTGTTAGCACGCCAAATGTGACGGGTGTCGCCACTTCATAAGTGCCTTCGATGGCTGCAGTCAGTGAGTCCTTGCCCATTCGCATATGACGATAGACGTTTTCGCCGGTGACGATGGCGTCATCCACCACTATGCCAAGTGCGAGTATAAAGGCAAACATGCTCACCACATTGAGCGTCACCCCTAAGGATGGCATCAATAGAATGGTGCCCATAAATGAAATCAGAATGCCTAATGATACCCAGATTGCTACCGATGGCCGCAAAAAAAGTGTGAGAAGCAGTATGACGAGTAGACCACCTTGCCAGGCGCTTTTTTGTAAGGTGTTCAATCGGCCTTTCACGACCTTTGAGCGGTCACGCCAGTATGACATACTGACGCCATTGGGTAGGCGTGTTTGTTGTTCGGTAATATATTGCTTTATTTCGTTGGCAAGTGTAATTGAACTTTGATCGCCTGTCCGATAGACATCTAAAATAGTCGCAGGTTTGCCATTATATAATTTGCTATTTTTATCTTCATCAAACCCGTCATTGATGACGGCTATATCGCCTAATAAAATGGTTGTGCCATTATTTCTGGTGAGTATTGGTATGCTAGCGTATTCGGCAAGTGAATAGGCTTGCGCATTGGTGCGGACTAAAATTTCTCCTTGTTGGCTTTTAATGTTACCGGCCGATAAATCGAGTGAACTTTGGTTGATGGACCGAGATATATCATCGAACGTTAACCCTAACGCATCAAGTTGCTCAGGATCTAGTTGAATCGTAATTTCATAGTTGCGGGCGCTATCAAAATCAATTTTACTAATGCCCTTTAAGGCTAGCATTTTGTCACGGTGAAATTCGCCTAGTTGACGCAATTCAGCTTCGGGTAAATCGCCAGAAATGACAACGCTAATCACTTCTCTAACGCGAGCTGGGATGCTAATCACAGGGCTTTCTGCATCCGTTGGTAGGGTTGAAATGCTATCAACTCGAAGTTTTATTTCGTTGAGCAATTCTCGGCTATCAAACCCTTTTTCAACTTCGACTTGGATGATTGAACGGCCTTCTTGAGAACGAGAAGATAGTTTTTTAATGCCTTCTAAATCAAAAATAGCTTCTTCGATGCGAATGGTAATGCCTTCTTCGACCGACGCGGGAGTCGCACCTCGCAAGGTGGTTGAAATATTCACCTGATCCAGTTCAAACTCGGGAAAAACTTCCAAAGGAATACGATTGAATACGAGTGTTAATACCCCGCCAATCAAAATGAAAGCCATCAATAAATTAGCGGCAACGGTGTTATGTGCGAACCAACGAATCATAATATTAAATGTGTCTTATTGAGGTGCTGAAGGCGTGAGTGAGTCGCTTTTAGGGGTGTTTTTTTTAGTGTCACCGATAAGTTTTGCTTTTGAACCACTGACCGCTCCGCCAAGACTAGTGGTGACCACTAAATCTTCGGCGTCAAGATTATTCACAATCGTCACGTCATCATCTTGCCAAATAATGCTGATATTTTTACGACGTAATATCCCTTCATCAAAGATGAAAACATAACTACCTTCACGAACAGCACTATTGGGGATGACGCTTGCTTGTGAGAGGGTTTGTCCATTAATATTTGCGTTAATGTATTGGCCAACTTTGAGTTCTAGGCCATTGTTGCTAATGACATTGTCTACTTCAGCCACCACGTTTAATTGGCGAGTTGCGGTGTTAAAGGCTCGATCGGCACGAACCACTGTTGCCGACCATTCATGTTGAGTCCCCGCAAGCTCCGTATGAAGAATGACCTTGGGCTTGCTTGAAAAATCAAGTTGTGCATATTCTTCTTGGTTGACGGGAAGTAGGATTTCTAAACCGTCATTGGAAAAAATATTGCCAAGGGGTGTCCCGAGTGTCACAAATTGACCAAGGCCTACACTGCGCTCAATGACATTGCCATGATAGGGTGCGCGGATGCGAGTGCGAGACAAGTCTAAACGGGCTTTGCTATATGCCGCTTTAGCGGCTTTGAATTGTGCTGTAGCGGCATCAAGTTGTGGTTTGCGTAAAACTCTCGCATTGGGTTCGCCATCATATCCAAGGCGCTCCCAGTCTTTTTTTGCTTGAGCCGCTAATGCTTGTTCTGTCTCAAGATTTGATTCGGCTTGTGATAAATTTGCGCTGGCGCTGCTTACTGCTGCGTTAAAGTTACGTTGATCAATCGTGAGTAGAAGGTCGCCTTTGCTAAAGCTGGATCCATTCGAGAACTGTTCTGAAATGCTGGTGATTTCACCGGATACTTGAGCAACTAAAGTGCTGTTAGTTTTTGCAGCGGCACTGCCATTGCTCGAAATGGAGACAATATAGTCTCTAATGTCAGGCTTGCTCGCATTAACAAAAACGACACTTTGTTTGGGGCCAGATTTTTTAGCTTCAGGTTTATTGGCTTTTAAATACCAGACAATGCCTGAAGTTATCACAGCAAGTATTAGTATAACAATGGCTGTTTTTTCAAATGACAAGCCTTCATATTCTGTCTGTGAATCAATGGCTGTTTGGCTGTTTGAGTGATTCGTTTGATTGTGTTCCATAGCGTATCTACAAAATGAAGAATGTTATTACTTAAGCGTTTTACGGCTATCAGCATGAATAATTGGGGTGGATTGAAGTGCATTTTCAGATGTGTCGAAGTCACCGCCGAGTGCCAAATTTAAGGAAACCCTATTTTGTAGCAGGGAGTTTTGTAAATTAATGACTAGCGTTTGAGCATCAAACCAGCGGCGTCTGGATTCTAATATATTTTGATAATCTGAGATGCCAGAGGTGTATTGTTCCAAGGCAAGTTCATAGCCAGACTCGGAAAGTGTCGATGCTTTTTGGGTTAACGCTAAACGCGATTTTAATGAAGTTTCTGTGGATAATGCGGTTTCAACCTCATTGAAGCTTCTCAGTAATGTGGCAAGGTAAAGTTTGAAGCTCGCATCTTGTAATAGTTCAGCTGCTTCTGCTTGAGCCTTAAGTTGGCCTCCTTTAAATAAAGGAACGCTTAAGTTGTTGATCAAGTTGAATAAGAGTGTTTTTTCATCGAGTGTGCTTAATGAATTACTGCTGGCACCGTATGATGCTGTCAACGAAAATGAAGGGTAGCGTGCGCGCTGAGCAGCCTTCGCATCGTATGCGGATGATTGCCATTCATACAAGTCAGCTAATACATCAGGCCGTCTCATGACGAGTTCTGCTGGTAGCCCTGCGGGAACCGGTTCTTCAAGTGTTGGCAGTGCTGCGGTAAATGAAATGTCAAGGTTAGGATACTCTCCTAACAGTATTTGGAAATCTCTGATTGCGGATTGCAAGCTGTTATTTAGTTCAAAAATCGTGGCTTGTTGTGTTATGTGGTCTGCACGATTTAAGTAAACATTGAGGGCAGACTGAGAGCCGTTTAAATATTGCTCTTCAACAATTTCTAATGATTCTTTGATGGAGTCTAGGCGGCTATTCGCCAGGTCAATACGCAGTTTTAGGCTGTTGAGGTTAAACCATGCTCGCGCAACAGAAGCAACTAAGGAGAGGCGAGCGGCTTCAAAGTCGGCGGCGGTTGCTTGAACTGTCTTGGCGTCTGCTTTTTTTTGTGCAGTTAAGCGTTGCCATACATCTATTTCCCAAGAAATATTAACGTTTCCGTCGTAATTGGTGTTGCTAATAATATCGTTATTGGTGCTATTATTTGTGGTGTTTTCAGTTTCTGTTTTGCTCTGACGAAGCGTAAAATCAACACTAGGAAATAATCGAGCAGCGCTAATTCGAGCATTTTGTAGTTGTGCCGAAAGCTGTGCTTGGTTGGCTTGTAGGCTAAAGTTATTTTTAAGTGCGATGGCTACATATTTTTCAAGGCGGGGGTCTTTTAAATTTGTTAGCCAGCCATTATTAGTAAAGTCAGATGTGTTGGTTTGTGCAGCCCATGTTTCCTGTTGGAGGTTCAAGGTATTCAATGCCGAATCAACAGATACATTCTTTTCAATGCTTTGGCATGCGCTTAAAGTCATTAGTAGGCAAGTTAAGCTAAGCGTTTTCAGTTTCATGACAGATAATTCTATTGGTAGTCTATGTAGGACTCTTGAAGGGGTTATTGTCTCTGATTTTTTTGCAAAAAGCGTATCAAATTGTTTCAGAGTGTCTCTTTTTGCAACCGATCAATTTCATGGGATAATCCATTCGTTTATGATGGCTTTGTTGTCAAATGAAGTATCAACAAGCTCCAGTGATAAACTTTAACACTACATTAATTTAATTAACGTGAATACACAATAGAAGGCGAAAAACATGACTCAATCGTCACCTCAAGACGCATCGCAGCAAACGGCTAAAATTCTGATTGAAGCGCTGCCTTACATTAAGCAGTTTCATGGTAAAACAATCGTGATTAAATATGGCGGCAACGCGATGGTTGATGATGACCTTAAAAGTAGTTTTGCGCGGGACGTCGTATTGTTGAAGCTGGTAGGAATGAATCCGGTGGTTGTTCATGGAGGAGGGCCACAAATTAGTTCGACACTTGAACAGCTGGGGATTGAATCAAATTTTGTCGACGGCTTGCGTGTGACAACCCAAGAAACGGTCAATGTCGTTGAGATGGTGCTGGGAGGGGCCGTGAATAAAGAAATTGTTAGCCTGATTAATTCCCATGGTGGTAAGGCTGTCGGCTTGACTGGGAAAGATGGTAATTTGGTGCAAGCAAGTAAGCTTTCTTCTAAGCAAGATATTGGATTTGTCGGCAAAGTTGACAAAGTAAACCCCGCTTTAGTGAGGCATTTGGAGCAAGATAATTTTATCCCAGTGATTGCGCCAATAGGCGTTGGTTTGAATGGTGAGACATATAATATCAATGCCGATTCTGTGGCAGGGGCTATTGCAGCAGAACTTCACGCTGAAAAGCTGATTTTGATGACAAATACACCAGGCGTTCTGAATAAAGAAAAAGAACTGCTCACTGGTTTAGATGGAAATCAAGTCGCTAGTTTGATTAGTGATGGCACGATTGTTGGCGGCATGATGCCGAAGGTTGAATGTGCTTTAACAGCGGTAAATGAAGGTGTTAAAACGGCACATATTATCGATGGACGGGTTGATCATGCCTTGTTGCTGGAAGTCATGACTGATTCTGGCGTGGGTACGTTGATTCGAAGTTAATGCGCACTCGGTAACGCACTTAATGTTGAGGTCGGGCTGCTTGTATTGCAAATTGTACATTATCCATCATCCGCTCCTCAACAAACTGCCTTAGCTGATCTATGTTTGAATCCAGTGTGTCTCGATCAATATCAATAGCAGGTCCAAAGCACAGATGAATTGTTGAAAAGGGCTTAGGGAGTTTGAGTTTATCCCAGCTATTAAACTCCCATTGTTTGCTGCATTCACTGTGGAAAGGAATAATGGCTGTTTTGGATATGGCAGCTAAAAAAAGCACACCTTCTTGCAATTCATACTTTGGGCCTCTTGGACCATCAGGAGTAATGGCAACAGGGTTGTTCTTTTTCAAGGTTTTTAGTGCTTGTCGGGTGGCTTTTGCGGAGCCTCTAGAGGTAGAGCCTCTAACAGTCGTATTGCCAAACAAATGAACGCTACGAGAGATAATTTCTCCGTCTTTGCTCTCACTTACCATGACAGTGACGTTTTGTTTTCGTAAGGCCCAAGGGCTAATTAATACATTGTTGTGCCAAATGCTGTATATCCACGATTTATTGTCTTTATGAATTGCTTCTATATGCTCTTTGCCATGCACTTTTAGTTTGCAGGTGCTGGTAATCAGCAGCATGAGATATTTATATATATAAGGTGCAATGTTGACTAAAAAAGATTTTTTAGGAGAGTCACTCATGTCTATGTAAGCTGCGAACCTTATGATTCAGGATCTTGTGATGTTTGGGCCGCTTTCTCTTGTTGTGCAATGCGTTGTTCTAATTGTGCTAGCTTTTTTTCAAGTCGTTTGTGGCTGTTCAGTTGTTTGACATACTCTTTCAGTGGTTTGTGAGGCTTGCCTGCCCACATGCCTTTTTCGGTAATATCTGCTGTGACGCCTGCGCGATGCACAAGGGTGACGTCATCCGCAATAGTGATGTGATCTAAAATTCCTGTTTGCCCTGAAACAATGACGCGGCTACCAAGGGTTGATGAGCCTGCAACGCCGGATTGAGAAACCAAGATGCAATCTTCACCAATCACGACGTTATGAGCAACATGGCATAAGGCATCAATTTTTGCGCCGCGTTTAATGACTGTTGGGCCGTAGGTGCCTCGGTCGATGTTGCTATTTGCCCCAATTTGAACATCGTCATGAATTTCAACATAGCCTGTATGCGGTACTCGATGATAATGATTGTCGTCATCAGGGGCCCAGCCAAAACCTTCATTACCAATAGCGACACCAGAGCGCACAATCACGCGATCGCCAATCTTGCTGCCGTAACCAACGTTGACAAGGCTATTGATGCAGCTGTTTTTTCCAATGACGCTATCATGCTCAATAACACTATTGCTACGGACAATCGAGTGTTCTCCGATAATGACATTAGCACCGATCACCACATGTGGACCTATCCGGCAAGAGCTGGCTATCTTGGCGCTAGGGTGAATAGTTGCGCTGGAATGAATCCTATCCCATTCAGAGTCCGTGTTGTCATAATCGTTTAATCGCTGCTTGATTAAGGCATGCGCTAATCGAGTGTTATGAGATGTCAATATCGGTATATTTGCGGGTACTTTTCCTGCTTCAACGAAATCACTACTGGTAATGATTAAGCTAGGCTTAGTTTCTGAGTTGTCGGCCACGCTGATTAAGGCTTGTTCATTGTTGCATACAATCACATTGCCGTGTGTGAAGCAATTGGGAGAACCAATTCCTGTGCATACAATATCTTCGTCGATGCTTCCTTGAAGTAGGTCTGAAAAGTCATGTAAAAGTTGTGATGCTTTAATCATAGTTAGAGTGTTTATTGCGTGTGTTTCAGTATGGCAGTAGTGCTAATGTGTCGTGTTCTATGTGTTGACTGTTATTGTCTTTATCTTCATTGTGGAGGCTTATAGTAATAACCAAGCAGCTAAGCCAAGTACAGAAAAGTAACCGACTACATCAGTCACGGTTGTCAAAGCAACGCCGCCTGCAAGGGCAGGGTCTATATCCATTTTTTCAAAAATAATAGGTAGTATGACGCCTGCAATAGCGCTGATGATTAAATTAATTAATAACGCAAGCGCTATGATTAGGCCAAGGCCCATATCATTGAACCAAATGGCGGCAATCCCACCCATAATGATTGCCCAAATAATGCCGTTAAGTCCACCGACTAGAGATTCTTTTTTAATAAGTCGCCAAATATTTCCTTTTTGAATAGTGCCATTTCCGAGGCCTCGAATCACGATAGTTAAGGTTTGAATCCCGGCGTTTCCACCCATGCTCGCAATGATAGGCATGAGCACCGCAAGGGCGACTAATTGTTGAATGCTGCCTTCAAATTGACTGATGACCCATGATCCAATTAACGCGGTAATGAGGTTGACGCCGAGCCACAATGCTCTGTTTTGAGCGCTTTTGGAGACGGGTGCAAAAATGTCTTCTTCTTGGCGTAAACCAGCACGTGCTAAGGCTTCTTGTTCCGCATCTTCAATGATGACATCGACGACGTCATCAATGGTGATTCGCCCCACCAGTTTATTCTTTTCATCGACGACTGGAGCGGAGATTAAGTTGTAATCAGCAAAGTGCTTTGCAACAGTATCGTCTTCATCAAGAACATTGAAGATGATAGGGTCCTCTAAAACATACGCCGAGACGATCTGGTCTGGTTTTGAGGTGATTAATGCATTGATGGGTATAATGCCGGATAACTCACTATTTTTATTCACTAAAAAAATAGCATCAGTATTGTTGGGTAAGTCGTCCTTTAAGCGTAAGAATCGTAACGCAACATCTACCGAAATATCATCTCGAACTACAACCGCATCGGTGTTCATGAGGCCGCCAGCACTGTCTTCAGGGTAAGCTAAAACCTCGCCAAGAGACCGACGCGTTTCTCGATCGATGGCTAATAAAACATCCGCGATGATGTCTTCCGGTAATTCAGGAATAATGTCAGCAATATCATCAATGTCTAAGTAGGTGACTGATTCGACTAAACGGGGTTTTTCAACTTCGTCAATCACTTGTTCAAGGACGCCCTCATTGAGTTCTTTTAGAACTTCCCCGGCTTGAGTAATTTCTACATTATTCCATATGTCTGTGCGCTTGCTGGGCTCGCTACTTTCAATTAAATCGGCAATGTCAGCTGGGTGGCAATCCTCAAGAAATGCCACTAGCTCATCAATATCCCCTTCCTGCTGGATATGTATTAATTGTTTTAATTGATCAGAGCTGTTTGCTTGCATCACGTTATTTTAAACTAATTTGAACATTGTTGAGATTTCATTTTCTGATCAAAAACAGTGGTTCCTTATTTTTCTAATGACAGTGTCATAGAAATGTTGATAGTGGCTTTTGCCTCTCGGTTTGACTCTTAATTGAGGTCCGTGGTTAACGTTTAAAGGCCTTGGAGAGTTAAATATTTAATTCACGATGTCTTATTTGAGTATGAATCGCTTGATTGAGCCTGAAGTGTTCAGCAAGTTTTGAGCTAATGAAGACTGATCGGTGTTTGCCTCCGGTGCAACCAATGCCGATGTTTAAATAGCTGCGGTTTTCTGCTTGAAAGTGTGGGAGCCACTTTTCGATAAATGATTGAATGTCATATTGCATGTTTGCCACATTATCGTGTGAGCTCAAAAAATCACGAACGGGTTCTTCAAGGCCTGTTTGTTCTCGTAGATGCTCATGCCAATAAGGGTTTGGAAGGCAGCGGACGTCAAAAATGAAATCCACATCGTTGGGAGCACCGTATTTGAATCCAAAGGATTGGAATAATACAGTGATAGGTGAGCTTTCAGCGGTCGCGGCATAATCACGCATTAATGCGCGTAATTGATGCGGGGTATGGTGCGTGGTGTTAATTTCAATATCCGCTCGTTCTTGCAATGAACTCAACATGGAGCGGTCTAGATGTATTGCTTCGAGCAGCGATACATTTCGATTGGTGAGTGGATGTTTTCGGCGTGTTTCACTGTAACGTTTAATGATTGTCTGGTCATTAGCGTCTAAGAAAATAATTTGGTTGGTCACATGTTGATTGAGGCTGTCTAATTGTTTAGAGATGCCTTGCAAGAACTCTTTGTTACGTGAATCAATGCTAACTGCAATTTTGATCGCTTTTTCGGGTGTTTGCCGATTAAACGCTTCAGCTTTTAATAATTTTTCAGCCGTTTCTCCGAGAAGAATTGCAGGTAAGTTGTCAATGCAGTAGTACCCTAAATCTTCGAGAGCATTTAATGCAACGGATTTACCTGAGCCAGACATGCCGCTAATAACAATGAAACGATTTTTTTGCATGTTTTGTCGTAATTATGTTCTTAAGTTTTTGTCGTGCTTAATAGGCATGAGTGAACTAGGCGCAAAAAAGCCAAAGCTGACTATGTATTACCGAAAACGGTATATTGCTATTAAAGCAAGATATTAGTCTATATGCTTTGGCTTTGATACTCGTTAAGTTTTAAAGAAATTTTTCTAATACGTTATTACATATTTTAAGCTAGCCATTCACAACTTTAGCGGCCTCTTTCTTATGGTGATTGGAAATTTTTTCTTTATGTTTTAGTACCTGCGCGTCCAGTTTTTGCGCAAGCATATCGATTGAATTGTACATGTTCCCAGATTCAGCATTGGCATGAATTGAAATGCCCTTGGCATTGATTACCGCTTCGGCCTGTTGGCGGATTTTTTCGACATTAAGAACAACATCTATGCTTGTGATGTGGTCGAAGTGACGCTCTAATTTCGAGAGCTTGTCATTAACATGGACTTTTAGCGAATCGGTTAAGTCAAGTTGATGGCCAGTGATATTAATTTGCATAGGGACCTCTTTTTTATTTTAGTTAATCGGAAAAAATGATTACTGATTTAGTACCTCACACTAAAGGTTTACGTTTACTGGAAGAAGGAATATTCATTCCTTCACGATATTTTGCAACAGTCCGTCTCGCGACTTTGAAGCCTTTATTTTCTAATATAGCAGCAATTTTACTGTCACTGATAGGTTTAGTTTTCTCTTCTTCGTTGATGAGTGCTTTAATGGTTGAACGAATTGCGGTGGCACTCACGCCTTCGCCATCATTGGAGCCTAGGCTGGTGGAAAAAAAGTACTTGAGTTCATAAACACCAAGCGGCGTTTGCATATATTTGTTCGAAGTGGCTCGAGAAATTGTTGACTCATGCAGTTTAAGCTCTTCGGCAATTTGCTGCAGTACCATTGGTTTTAAAGCCGTTTCTCCATGTTTAAAGAACTCTCGTTGATTTAAGACAATGGCCGTTGCAACGCGTTTGAGCGTGTCATAACGATTGTTTAAGCTTTTCAGGAACCATTTTGCTTCTTGCAATGACTCAGAGATATATTTACTGGCTTCCCCAGTAAGGTCTTCTTTTGGAATTGAAATGTACGAGTCGTTCAATCTAATTTGTTTCTTGATGTTTGGATTTACCTGCACAATCCACTCATTATTCATTTCCTTGACAATAATATCTGGAATTATGTAGAGGTTGTCATCTTTCTCAAAGCGGTTTTCAATATGTGGATTGATGGTTTGGATGTATTGAATAGCAGCAACTAGCTCATCTTGTTCTACGTCTAAGCATGATTTGAGTGCGCTGATATTGCGATTGGCGAGAAGTTCTAAGTGGTCGCTGGTAATCGCCTTGGCTAGTTGATGGATATCACTTTTTCCCGCTTCCATGCTTTTTGTCTCTAGCTGCTGAAAAATAATGAGTAAGCGTTCTTGTAGGTTTCTAGCCGCAATTCCGGTGGGTTCAAAGGTTTGAATGAGTTTAACGATAACCGCAATTTCGTCTGCTTCAATTTCCAGTTCAGGTGGTAAAAAGTCAGCAATTTCTTCATTGTCTAAGAGTAAATAACCTTGGTCATTTAGTGAGTAGATAATGGCTTCAGCAATGAGTTTGTCTCGTTCAGACAGTGTGGTCATTTGTATTTGCCACATTAATTCTTCTTTTAAAGAGTCTTGACTGGCAGATGTGGCATAAATGTCTGGCGCATCAGATACGGGTGATTTGCTTAATGTTTGTCGTGTTTCAAAACTGTTTTGCCATTCCTGCTCTTTGGCTTGGTTGTCGGCATCAGTTTGCGCTTGCTGTTCCTGCTCTGTTTTACTTATTTCGGTATTGACTTGCTCTTCTTCTAAAAGAGGGTTGGTGTCGAGCATTTCTTGAATCTCTGTGTTGAGTTCAATAACAGACAGTTGGAGTATGCGAATTGATTGCTGAAGCTGTGGAGTGAGTTTTAGCCCTTGGCTGAGTTTAATGTTGAGGGATTGCTTCATTATCAATGTGTCTAGGTCGCCCCTTTATAGCTTAAAGTTAGAACCTAGATAAACATCCCTGACTCCTTGGTGCTGGAGGATTTGATCGGCCGTACCCGATGTGAATACTTCACCGCCAGAAAGAATATATGTTCTATCACATATATTCAAAGTCTCTCGAATATTGTGATCAGTAATAATAATGCCGATGCCGCTATTACGGAGATAATCAATGATTTGTTGTATATCACCCACTGAAATAGGGTCGATGCCTGCAAAAGGTTCATCGAGTAAGATGAATTGAGGTTTGAGCGCTAGCGCACGTGCGATTTCAACACGTCGGCGTTCTCCTCCTGAAAGAGAAATGCCTAATGTGTCGCGCTTGTGGCCAATATTGAACTCTTCCAATAATTGTTCGACACGATGACGACGTTCGCGTTTTGTGATGCTTTTGCGTGTTTCTAAAACCGCCATTAAATTCTCTTCAACCGTTAAGCGTCTGAAAATTGATGCTTCTTGAGGCAGGTAACCAAGACCTAACCGCGCCCGTTCATGCATGGGAAGATGGTTGATTTCTTCTCCGTCAAGCGTGATGTGCCCGCCATCACTGCGAACCAGGCCGACAATCATGTAGAAGCTGGTGGTTTTGCCTGCGCCATTAGGGCCTAACAGGCCAACCACTTCACCGCTTTCCACGCTAATGTTTACGCGGTTGACAACTGTTTGGCCTTTGTATTTTTTGACCAAGTCATGTGTTTCTAAAAAACTCATATAGTTATTTTTGACGACTTTTATAGTGGGTTATTTCTTCGATTTAGGTTTGATAATCAATCGAGAACGGCCATTGGTTTCTCTACCTGATTGTGCGTCACTGGACTGTCCTGGCAAGACTAGCTTTTTAGGTTTTTGTTCTTCAGTGAGGGGTTTTGTATTGCCTGGGATAACCTGAACTTCAACGGGCGGTTTTTCATTGCTGCTTTGAGCAGGCTTGGCCTCAGATTTTAATTCAGATGTTTTTTCTTTAAAGAATGGATCTGTTTCTGTTTTTGGGGCAGCTTTGGTTTCTGATGCATTTTTGCCTGTAGAGCCTTTTACTCCGCCTGGTGTGACACTTTTTACTTTGAGAGTGTCGTTTTTCATGTTGTAGATAATTACATTCCCTTTAACAACATCGAAGCCTTGCTTTAACGAGGCTCTTTTTTTTAATGTAAGTATATTGTTAGTCTGATTCATGATGATTGTCTGGCCACGGCCTTCAACATCATTTTCCTTGCCGTCAGGGCGTTGTTTAAAAGCGGCAGGCTTGCCATAAGCAATCGCTTTAACGAGCTTGCCATCTTTAAAAGTGGTATCAATTCTGTCGCCTTTGACACGCAACGTGCCCTGGGCAAATCGGACATTCCCTATAAATGTTCGTCGGCCTGTATTTGTGTCAATATCAACTTCATCCGAAGAAATATCGGCAGGTTGGTCTCTGTCTGTGCTTAGCGCAAAACTGTTTGAGAAGAGTAAACCAAGCGCTATGCAGAAAATGATTTTTGCCGATCGTTTTATCATGATGCTGTTTATTTGTCCGTTGTTGTCAATGAATGCTGTAGATGTATGTTACATGCGAGCCGATATTGAGGTTGATAGTCTAGCTATTTGTTTTTATTTTAGCGTGGGATTAATGCCTCAAGCAATAACTATACCATATCATTTTTATGGTAAGTCTTTGAGAATGTGAATTTTTTTAGCTTTTATGTAAAGTGTTGATGGTAAGTGTTTTGGGAGAGCGTGTTTCTAGAGGACTTATTTTCTTTATTTGAGTGTCTTTTGAGCGTCTTTATTTAATTTAAACTTCATTTTTTTTGCTCGTGAGGTGCCGCCAGCTTGGCCAAAGCCAGCTTCTTGAACAATTTTAACATCCCCTTCAAGAAGTAAGTCTTGACCATTGCCAGATAGCCAGCCCGATTTGGCATAAGTATGTCGAGGAGCTGAGTTTTCATTGAACTCGATAAGGTGGGGATTATCGAGTAATGCCGATCCGTCGTCGGGGAAGTGCGCCATACGTGCTGCTTCAAGCACATAAGAACGTTTTCCAAACTCATCCATGCCCGTTGTGGTGAAGTTCTCGATGTAGTAATCCGGGTCGTGTCGGTTTAAATAGTCAATGGTTGCAGGATTTTCATTGCGAACTTCTGTTTGAAGCCAAATGCTCAGCATGCCGACGAGTCCAAGGATGGCAATATAAAAAATATTTTCAAACTGTTTCATTGATGTTGATCAGATAGACGGTTTTAGGAATGGTGTGCGTAAAGAAGAATGTCGCAGATAGCGCGAACGGCTCCAGAACCGCCAGGCATTGGGGTTACCCAGTCCGCAATATGTTTGACGCTATAGTGTCCATTTTCAACACTAAACTTTATTTTGCAGGCTTGCATCACTTCTATGTCGATGACATCGTCGCCAGTAAAGCAGGTGTGTTCAGCGGTAATATTAAGCTCTTGTAGCAAGTGGTTCATGGCGACTAACTTGTTGTTAATGCCTGTCAATTGATGCTGAATGCCTAAGGCATTGAGTCGGTTTGTCAATGCGGGTGATTGGCGCGCGCTAATAATGCCAACAGCTATGCCCTGATTTTGTAGCATTTTTAGACCATGACCATCTAAGGCATTAAATTTTTTCATGGCCTCGCCATTGGCATCAAAGTACAAAGATCCATCCGTGAGCACGCCGTCAACGTCAAATAGCGCTAATTGAATGTTCTTAGCTTGTTCAATGAGTTCAGGTGAAATGTCGTATGGTGGTTTCATTGTGATGCTGTCCTCATCATCATTACATGACCCCTGCACGCAGAAGATCTTGCATGTTTAAAGCGCCGATAATGTGTTGTTTTTCGTTGGTGACAAGAACGCTATTGATCGCTTTTTCTTGCATCACTGATACGAGTTCAGCTGCCAGCATGTTCGGTGAAGCGGTATAGGGTGATTTTGTCATCACATTCTTGATCAGGATTTCATTGATATTCACGCTCCCAATTAAGGTGCGACGCAAATCGCCGTCGGTAAACATGCCGACGAGTTCGTTGTTGTTGTTGATGACGCCTGTCATGCCAAGTGCTTTGTTGCTCATCTCTTCCAATGTATCGCCGAGTGTAGAGTGCTCATCAACCAGCGGTATGTTGCCATCTTTTTGCATAATATCTTCGACATAGAGCAATAAGCGTTTGCCGAGTGCGCCGCCTGGATGCGAGCGAGCAAAATCATTCTCATTGAATTCACGGCTTTCCAGCACAGCCATGGCCAGTGCGTCTCCAAGGGCGAGGGTGGCGGTGGTGCTGGTGGTTGGTGCGAGATTGAGCGGGCACGCCTCTTTTTCTACTCCGCTGTTTAGTAGAGCGTCAGAATGTTGAGCAATAGAAGAGTTTGTTTTGCCGCACAAGCTAATTAAGCGAACACCCATTCGCTTGAGGATCGGCAGTATTGTCAGAATCTCAGGTGTTTCTCCAGAGTTGGAGATCGCAAGGACAATATCTTTGCTGGTTATCATGCCAAGGTCGCCGTGGCTGGCCTCACTTGGGTGAACAAAAAACGCGGGTGTGCCAGTGCTAGCAAACGTGGCGGCAATTTTATTGCCAATATGTCCAGACTTGCCAATACCAACGACAATTAAGCGGCCAGAACAATCAAGAATTAAATCACACGCCTTGATGAAGTCATCATTGAGTTGAGACTTTAGCGCGTGGACAGCATCTGATTCTAGGTCAAGCACTCGTTGTGCAGTGATGATGTAGGGGTTGTTCGGCATATTGGTTGGTTTATTGAGTGCTGTGTAGTGATAAATGTATTGTGTGTCTCAAGGTTCCGTAATGATTAAGCGGCTAGTGTTAGCGCATTGTATATCAAAAAGCCAAGATACCCGAAATACGAAGATAGTAACAAAGTGCCTGATAGCTTGCCTAAGCGGCCACGCAAAAAAGCTAATGCGGTCAACAATATCATGATGGTGAATAGAACGGTAAAATCACGCTGTAACACTTCAGGATCAACGTTGGTGTCACTCAACAGGCCAACAATGCCGAGTACGCCTAGTGTGTTAAAGGCATTCGAGCCTAGGATGTTGCCAATAATTAAGCCAGTTTGTTTTTGTTTGGCTGCCGCAATCGATGCGGCTAATTCTGGCATGCTCGTCCCGATGGCAACCACAGTTAAGCCAATCATTAAATCACTAATGCCTAACGCTTGAGAAATGCCAACGGCCCCATCAAGCAGCATCTTGGAAGATCCTAGTAATAAGGCGAGGCTGATCAATGTCCAGAGGCTTGATTTGAGTAATGATTCTTCCGGCTGACCCTCAAGGTCAAATTCATCCTCTTCTTGGCTTGTAGTGCTTTTGTCCTCTTTTTTGTCGTTGTAGGCAGACCAAAGCAAAAAACCAACTAACGAGCATATCAGTATGATTCCATCCAAAGTGCTTAGGTGCCGATCTAGAAGTAAGCCGATAGTCAAAAAGGTGATAACAAAAAGCACGCTTAAATCAGCTTTGAGCACTTTTTTTGAAATAAGGAGAGGGCTAAATAGTGCAGCAAAGCCTAACACTAGACCAATGTTGGCAATGTTTGAGCCGAGCGCGTTACCAATAGCGATGCCACCGACATCATCTAGAGCGGCAAGTGCTGAAACAAGCATTTCAGGGGCGGATGTGCCAAATCCAATGATGACTATGCCGATGAGAAAAGGCGATATATGCAAGTGTTTTGCCAATGACACGGCATATAAAACCAGTTTGTCGGCACTCCATGCAAGTAGAGTAAGGCCAACGATAATAAAAGTGACATCTAAAATTAGGTTCATTCAGTTAGGGTCTGTTGAGGTTTCATTTTTGAACGAATTTTAATCTAACCCATCGGGTGGTTGCCATTTTTTCGCTATTTTTGTTCTTCACTTGCCGTTTGGAATGGCCAAAGTTCCAGACCCTAATGAATTGTGTTGATTTTTTAACAGTCGCAATTTTATACCAACGAAAGCAAAACTGTTTGGTATTATACGGTTATTGTTATTTTTATCGTTAGTTTGTTGTGTTCTTAAATAAGCCTGTGGCGATGTCTAATCAGTAGCTTTTTTTTTGATAGCTAATATACTAGCCCGCTAAAATAGAGATTGTCTAAAGGATCGTTGTGTCAGAAACCCAAGAAAATATTATTTCCATAGAAAATGTGTCTTTTTCTTATGGATCGAGGCCTGTGCATGACGGTCTAGATATCGCTGTTAAACGAGGTTCTGTGACGTCCATCATGGGGCCAAGCGGTTGTGGAAAGTCCACTGTTTTGGGGTTTGTTGGTGGACGAGTTAAGCCTCAAAAGGGTCATGTATTTGTTGATGGGCAGGATGTGTCAGCCTTGAAAAATAAGGCGCTGTATGAATTACGAAAAAGTATGGGCATGATGTTCCAACACAATGCGCTATTAACAGACTTAACCGTGTTTGAAAATATAGCTTTTCCTTTGCGAGAGCATACCGATAAAACTGATCAAGACATTGAGGCAATCGTCTTGGATAAGCTGCAACATGTTGGCCTAAAGGAGGCTGCCAGTTTGTTTCCTGATGAATGCTCAGGTGGTATGCAGCGAAGAGTAGCGCTAGCACGAGCCATTGTGATGGAGCCTGATCTAGTGATGTATGACGAGCCTTTCACAGGGTTGGATCCCATTTCAAAAGGGATTATCACGCAGCTTATTCGTGAAATGAATGAGGCGCTAAACATTACCTCCATTATCGTCACGCATGACGTTCCGGAAGCCTGTGAAATTTCGGATGAAATTATCGTGTTAGCCGGTGGTAAATCCATTGGCCGTGGCAGCCCAGAAGAGATGTTGTCTTCTGACAATCCTGCGATTAAGCAATTTATGTCAGGTTCTCCAGATGGACCTGTGGCCTATCATTATCGTGCTCAAGCGCAAAGCGAGGGTGTGTAGATGGGCTTTTTAATGTCACCAGTTCAGCGTTTAGGCGCCGTTGTAATCCAAGCGATTTATTCTTTGGGTTCAATAGGTGTGTTTTTTGGTCAAATTCTTGTGTCAATATTGACGCCTGTTCTTAGGCCTGCGTTATTAATCACCCAGCTATATATGATAGGCGTGAAAACCCTCATCATTATTTTAGTGTCAGGCTTGTTTGTTGGCATGGTGCTTGGGTTGCAGTTTTACACTAACCTTGTTGATTTTGGTGCGGAATCACAACTCGGTTTGCTTGTGGCATTGACGCTGGTACGTGAGTTGGGGCCTGTGCTCACGGCTTTGCTATTTGCTGGCAGGGCGTGTTCGGCGTTGACCGCTGAGATTGGTTTAATGCGAGCAACAGAGCAACTTGAAGCCATGGAAATGATGGCGGTTGATCCTCTTAAGCGCGTGATTGCGCCGCGCTATCTGGCGGGTATTTTATCTGTGCCTTTATTAGCGGCAATTTTTACCATTATGGGCATTTATGGAGGCCATTTTGTCGGTGTTACCGTATTAGGTGGCGATGCAGGTATCTATTGGTCCGCGATGCAAAATGGTGTGGATTTTTATGATGATGTGTTGAATGGCATGATTAAAAGTGTTGTTTTTGGCATGGTCATTACATTGATTGCGGTCTATCAAGGCTATTTTTCACCGCCTACTTCAGAAGGGGTCAGTTCCGCGACGACTCAGACTGTGGTGGTGTCGTCATTATTGATATTAGGTTTGGATTTTCTACTAACGTCACTGATGTTCAGGTAATAACTGACCAGTGGTGCGATAAAAAGTTATTTGCAGAGGCATGATTATGAAGCATGGGATGAAAGAGTTTTGGGTTGGACTATTTGTTTTAGTGGGTATTTTGGCGTTGGTGACGTTGTCGCTACGAGTTGGAAATTTGGGCTCGCAAGACTCAGGCAATGGTTTTCAAGTCACGGCTAAGTTTCAAGATATTGGTGGTTTAACGGCAAAATCTCCCGTGCGGATGGCCGGTGTGACGATTGGTCGTGTGACGGGTATTTCAATTGATTCGAGCGATTTTTCTGCCGTTGTAGAAATGCAAATTTTTGGTGAACATAATAATTTGCCTGTCGATACTAGTGCATCGATTTTAACCTCCGGGCTGTTAGGCTCGCAGTTCATTGGTCTTGAGCCTGGTGGAGATGAGGAGTCTTTGAAACAGGGGAGTGAGATTGAATACACGCAATCTGCGTTGGTTCTCGAAAAATTGATTGGCCGTTTGATTACAAGCTTCACGAATAAGAGTGAATGATTTTTTGGTTAAGAAAGGTCTATTAAGATAGTCATGCGTTTAGGCTTGTTTTTTCGCTAAACCACCGCATATTGTCATAAGTATATATCACAGCTTGCAATCTGTTCAGCTGCAGTTCAGCTAATGGTAGCTACAATTTCTCATATCTCGCTATGGCCTTACTGTTAAATCAGTTTGTGCATACGCAGGTTATGAATTTATTCGTTATTTAAGAGGTCCCTGATGACTAGTTTTGGCTTTATTAAACGTTCTACTGTCCTATTTATCGCAATTTTATCATTGTTGTTAGTGATGCCTGCTGCACAGGCTGAAGTCACACCTCCAGATGTGGTCGTGAAAACAACATTGGAAAAAGCAATTAACGAGCTAAATGCGAGGCGCCCAGAATTTGCTGCCGATGCGAAAAAACTCAATACCGCAATTAACGATATTTTAGGTCCTGCAATCAATTTTGAGTTGTTCTCAAAAGGCGTGTTAGGCAAGCATAGACGAAACATTACGCCACAACAATTTAATGCGTTTGTGGTGGAGTTTAGGCGTTTATTAATTGGTACTTATGCCAGTACAGTATTCGAATATTCGGGGCAAGAAATTAAGTATTTGCCATTTTCTAATCCCAATAAAAAAGATCGCGTGAAAGTCAAAACGGAATTTGTGACCCAGTCTGGTGGCAAAATTCCAATGGTTTTTTCGATGAACTTGCGTGATGACACTCAATGGCGTGTATACAATATTAAGGTGCAAACACCCGAGGCAACAATAGAGTTAATCCCTCTGTTCCGCAATGATTATGCCGACCGTATTTCTAAAGTTGGTATTGATAAGCTGATTGAAGAGATGCGTGAGATCAATAATGGCTAAGGTCAGCTAAAAGCAGGTGTTCAGCAAGCTCAAGTCTGCAAATGCTCCTGATTTGTTGATGTTTCAATCGTCTTAAGCATATTTATGCTTTAAATGGCTTTTCAGTTAGCATCCAATGCGAGACAATATGCCTTGATTAATTTAAATTTTAAATATTTTTGGAAGTTTTATGGTTACTCCTGAACAATTAAAAAGCTGGATTGCAGCAGGCTTAAATGATGATGCGCAACTATCAGTGGAGGGCGATGGCCATCACTTTGAAGCAGTGATTGTTTCTGCAGAATTTGAAGGCAAAAATCGCATTCAACGTCATCAACATGTTTACGCAATTTTAGGTGATAAAATGAAAGCTGAAGTCCATGCGTTATCCATGAAAACAATGACGCCCGAAGAGCATTCTGCTGCCTAAGCTTATTGTTATATTTACTCCTATAAAATACAGAGTGTGGTGCTCATGATATGTACTTAAAGCCTACACTCTAAACATCAAAAAGATATAAAGGTTATTAACGATGTCTACACAAGAAAAGATTCAACAAACAATTTCTGATAACAATGTTGTGCTTTATATGAAAGGTACTGCAAGTTTTCCACAATGCGGCTTTTCAGGGCGTGCCATACAAATTCTTAATGCTTGCGGTAGCGAGTTTGTCAGTGTTGATGTATTAAGCGATCCTGAAATTCGTGAAGGTATTAAGACGTTCTCTAATTGGCCGACCATTCCTCAATTGTATGTCAAAGGCGAGTTTATTGGTGGAAGCGATATCATGACTGAAATGTATCAGTCAGGTGAATTGAAGACGTTACTAACCGAATCGTAAACCAATTGTCTGCATTATTTTGTGTATTAATTCGCTTTTTTTATAGCAAAGCTGCTAGCTGGAGCAAATAGTTGGATAAGATCGTTGTACAAGGTGCTGGGCCACTTGATGGTGAAGTAAAGATATCGGGCGCTAAAAACTCAGCCTTGCCTATTTTAATTTCATCGTTGTTGGTGGATGGCACTTTGACGCTCAGTAATGTGCCTCACTTGCAAGATATTACCACCACAATGGGGTTGCTATCACATCTTGGTGTGCAAATGCAGGTGGATGAGAATATGCATATTGCTGCTGATGCATCCGAAGTTGATCAAATTCGAGCACCTTACGAATTAGTCAAAACGATGCGTGCTTCCATTTTGGTTTTGGGACCATTGTTAGCTCGTATGGGGCATGCAGAAGTGTCTCTGCCGGGCGGTTGCGCCATTGGTTCTAGACCTGTTAATTTGCATATTAAAGGTTTGGAAGCCATGGGAGCGAAAGTTGTCATTGAAGATGGTTATATTAAGGCGACTTGTGAGCGCTTGCAGGGTGCCCGAATGTTCATGGACCTTGTTTCAGTCACCGGTACTGAAAACTTGATGATGGCGGCATCATTGGCTCAAGGCGTTAGCGTGATCGAAAATGCAGCCAGAGAGCCTGAAATTGTTGAT
This sequence comes from Arenicella sp., assembly GCA_050633585.1. Classification (GTDB taxonomy): domain Bacteria; phylum Pseudomonadota; class Gammaproteobacteria; order Arenicellales; family Arenicellaceae; genus CALKZN01. Next base: position 12,930 of record JBOEGT010000008.1, on the reverse strand, counting down.
TTGGCGAATTGTTTGAATGCAATGGGTGCAAAAATATCCGGTGCAGGCACTGATGAAATCACGATTGAAGGTGTTGACAGCTTGCACTCCGCATCGCATCGAGTGATTTCTGATCGAATAGAAACAGGCACTTATCTGGTTGCCGGGGCGGCGACAAGGGGGCGTGTTAAAGCATTGAATACTGATCCGCGCTATTTAGAAGCGGTGCTGAATAAGTTAGAAGAAGCTGGCTGCGACTTAGCGGTTGGTGATGATTATATTGAAGTGAATATGCATGGCCGCCAACCTAAAGCGGTTAGCTTACGAACAGCGCCACATCCTGCTTTTCCAACTGATATGCAAGCGCAATTTGTCACGATGAATGCACTGGCACAAGGCACGGGTACGGTTGTTGAAACTATTTTTGAAAACCGTTTTATGCATGTGCATGAGTTGCAACGCATGGGGGCTGAGATTCAATTAGAAGGCAATACCGCCGTTGTCACGGGACATGAAAAGCTCCAGGCTGCTCCAGTGATGGCGACTGATTTGCGCGCATCAGCTAGTTTGGTTATTGCGGGTTTAATGGCTGACGGTCCGACAGTGATTGATCGTATTTACCATATTGATCGCGGCTATGAGTGTATTGAAGAAAAGTTTGCAGGTTTGGGAGCGAATATTAAGCGCATTCCAAGCCACTTGTGGGAGCGTGAAAAATCGCGCTATATTAGCGTCTAGCTTCAAACGGTCACGACATTATCAGAGCGCTTAATTACTCCTAATTTAAAAGCCTAGCCTATTGCTAGCCCAAACGTTTATATAAAACCATGTTAACTATTGCTTTATCAAAAGGACGAATTCTAAAAGAAATCTTGCCATTGCTGGAGAAGGTTGGCATTCAAGCGGCGGAAGACCCTTTCGAAAGCCGCAAACTGATTTTGCCGACGAACCAAGATGATGTGCAGTTGCTTATCGTACGTGCGACTGACGTTCCAACATTTGTGCAGTTTGGTTCAGCAGACATTGGCATTGTTGGTAAAGATACATTAATTGAACATGGTGGTGATGGTTTAGCTGAATTGCTTGATCTTGGCATTGCTGCGTGTCGTTTAGCCGTTGCCGCGCCAGCTGGCTTTGAATATCAGCCGTCAGCGCGTTTACGCGTGGCAACAAAATATACGCGTTCAGCCGAAAATTATTATGCAGGACTAGGCCAACAAATAGATTTAGTGAAGTTATATGGCTCAATGGAAATCGCTCCGTTAACAGGGCTCGCTGATGTGATTGTGGACTTGGTCGATACAGGCAGCACGCTTAAGGCCAATAATTTGGTTGAAGGTGATAAAGTGTGTGATATCAGTTCAAGGCTGATTGCTAATTCAGCCTCTCTGAGAACTAAGTATGCCCAAATCGCGGCGATCTCTGACCAGCTAGAACCCATTGTCAGTGCAGCGTGATTGCATGTTTGACTCAATAAAAGGGTAAGTGAGGGTAATCATGAGCCGATTTTGGTCATCCGTTATTCAACAGCTTTCACCTTACGTGCCGGGTGAACAGCCCAAAGCAACGGGCTCTGGTGAGTTAATTAAGCTGAATACTAATGAAAACCCTTACCCTCCTTCTCCAGAGGTGGTGTCGACCATCCAGCGAACGGCAGAACAAGGCCTACAAAAGTATCCCGACCCCAATGGTCAAGTCTTAAAAGAAACCATTGCCGACTATTATCATTTACAGTCGGATCAGGTTTTTGTGGGTAATAGTTCTGATGAAGTGTTGGCGCATACCTTCCACGCTTTTTTCACAGATAGGGTAGGGGCTGATGATAAGCCATTGTGTTTCCCTGATATCACATATGGTTTTTATCCTGTTTATGCAAAGTTATATAGAACTCCTTATAAGTTGGTTCCGTTAGCGGCTGACTTTTCATTTGATATTGAACAAATCCCTCGAGAGAATCGTGGGGTAATTTTTGCTAACCCGAATGCGCCAACTGGATTATGCTTGGGTTTAACCAAAATAGAGCAACTGTTACAAACACATGCCGATTCGGTTGTCGTCGTTGATGAAGCCTATGTTGATTTTGGTGGTGAATCCGCGATTGCTCTGATTAATCAGTATGAAAACTTGCTAGTGACTCAAACATTTTCTAAGTCTCGTTCACTTGCTGGGTTGCGCTTGGGCTATGCCTGTGGAAATGCTGACTTAATTGAAGCGCTCGAACGAGTTAAGAATAGTTTTAATGCGTATCCGCTAGATCACTTAGCTATCGCGGGTGGTTCAGCGTCATTTAATGATGAAAGCTACTTTCAAACGCAGCGTTCACGTGTCATAGCAACAAGGCAGGCTACGATGTCTTCCTTGCGTGAACTTGGCTTCACGGTCTTAGACTCAAGCGCTAACTTTGTTTTTGCTAAACCGCCTCAAACAATAGCGGCGAAAGCGTTATTTCAAGAGTTGCGACAAAGAGATATTATCGTTCGATATTTTGATAAACCTCGTATTGATGAGTATTTGCGCATCACGATTGGCACGGATGCGGAAATGCAACAATTGATCAAGGCGCTCGGAACGATTTTAGCGTGATCTATTTAGCGTTAAAATAATCTTCCTATTTTATTCTTTTATTGTGTCATTGTCCTATTTCCGTTATTTTTATTGTCCTAGAACACACCTGTTATAACTCTCATGAATGTTTCCATAAAACAACTCAACAGTATTGATGATGATTTTTCAGACAACTTGGCTGAATTATTGCACCGTGATACGGCTGAGCAACGAAATATTGATGATCAAGTGGAAGCTATTATCGCCCAAGTTCGTCAAAATGGTGATGATGCGCTCTGTGAGTTTTCAGCGAAATTTGATCAATATGTTGTTGAAAGCGTTTCAGCATTAGAAGTGACCAAAGATCAGCTTGAGAAGGCGGCATCAAATATTGATGTCGCACAATTTTCAGCACTAACCTTTGCTGCGGAACGAGTGAAGCAATACCATGAAAAACAGTTGCAAAGCTCTTGGGAGTACGAAGAGAGTGACGGCACCCGTTTAGGCCAAAAAATTACGCCATTGAAAAGAGCTGGGCTTTATGTTCCTGGGGGTAAGGCAGCCTATCCTTCTTCTGTATTAATGACGGCGATTCCAGCGAAAGTCGCAGGTGTTGAAGAACTTGTGATGATGGCACCAACGCCGAATGGCGAGGTGAATGATATGGTATTAGCCGCCGCGCATCTTGCCGGTGTTGATCGAGTGTTCTGTATTGGGGGCGCGCATGCTATAGCAGCGTTAGCCTATGGAACGCAAACCGTTCCAGCCGTTGATACCATTGTTGGTCCAGGTAATATCTATGTGGCTACCGCTAAAAAATTAGTGTTTGGTCAAGTCGGCATTGATATGATTGCAGGGCCTTCTGAAGTGTTGATAGTAGCGGATGAGACGGCGAACCCTGATTGGATCGCGATGGATCTTTTTGCGCAAGCAGAGCACGATGAAATGGCCCAATCGATTGTGTTAGCGACAGATTCAACTGTACTCAAAGCGATTGAAGCATCCATTCAAAAGCTGCTGCCTGAAATGGAACGGCAAGACATCATTCATGCCTCTTTGCAAAAAAACGGCGGCATGATTTTGGCGACAAGCACAGAAAATGCACTGGAAATAATTGATGAGATTGCGCCAGAGCATCTTGAATTGATGATTGCTGATGCAAGGAACCTTGCTGGAAAAGTGCGTAATGCGGGTGCTATTTTTATTGGTCGATATAGCTCGGAATCATTGGGTGATTACGTGGCAGGCCCAAGCCATGTGTTGCCAACGTCAGGTACAGCTCGTTTTAGTTCGCCGTTAGGTGTGTACGATTTTCAGAAACGAACCAGTATTATTGATTGTAGTTTTGAGGGCGCGCAAACTTTGGGCGAAGCTGCGTCAGTGTTGGCTCGGGGTGAGGCATTGACAGCACATGCCAGATCCGCTGAAATGAGATTGAAAAAAGTCCGGTCTTAAATTGCGTTAGTGTTGTTGCAAACTCTATCCAATGAATGTTTAACAAAACAGAGATGTCACCATGCAAAGTTCCCGTTTCCCTCTTATTTTAGGTGCAATTCTAGCGATGGTGTTAGGTCTCATTGCGGCAAACATCGGCTTGTTCGATGGCGGTAAAGGTTCGTCAGATGCTAGCAATGGTCAGGAAAATACTGTTGTGCGCATGAAAGTGTCGACGGTGTTAAACCCTGCTAAACCAGTGCCTGATTTTTCATTAATGAATCATTCTGGCGAAGTGTTTACAAAAGCCTCGCTAGCCAACAAACATTCTATTCTTTTTTTTGGCTTTATTAACTGCCCAGATATTTGCCCTGGAACCCTACAGTTTCTGAAATCTGTTAAACACAAGCTTGCTGAACAGGATAAATGGGGTCAGTTCCAAGTCATTTTTATTTCGGTTGATCCCGCGCGTGATACGGTTGAAAAAATGGCGCAATATATGCCTTACTTTGATGCTGAGTTTGTGGGTGTGACCGGTACCGTTGAATCCATTGATGCATTTGCTAAGTCATTATCAATGCCATATAGCTTGGGAGAGGTGGATGAGCATGGAAATTATAATGTGGATCATAGTGCCAGCATGTTACTGACCAATGAGCAAGGCAATGTGAAAGCTATTATTACTCAACCTTTTACGCTTGAAGAGATTACGGAAGATTTATTAGCCATCATTGAGTAATGAGCTGGCAGTATTTCAAGTGGATGACGTTATAGCGTAACGTTTAAGCTTTTGACGGAGATTTAACGAGCCTAGAATGACAGCTTCCTGAAAAAAATTTACCTTGCTAATAAAGTGAGTTATGGTTGCAGTCCAAAGTGGACTATTTTAGGTTCAATATAACGTAAAGGGTGCAAGGGGTTTGTGTGATTTGTCCAAGTTGTAAACGAGATCATGTTGATGCGGATAATTGTGAGCACTGTGGCTTTAATATTAAGTCATATAGGCAATATGCTGATCGCAAGCTGTCGCAACAAAAACAGCAAGAGCAATCTCCTGAAAATGCTTATGTGCATGGTTATAAGGAAGTCAAACCTAAGAAAAATCAACTGATTTTATTGCTGGTTCCTATCGTTGTGGTGGGAGCGGGTTTGTTTTTGTGGGGAGGCAGTGATGAACCGAAAGAATCGTCTTACAACGATCTAGCTGCTGAGCGACTAGCAAAGTTAAATGTGAATCAGCCGAATCAAGTGGTGAGTGAAGAGGCGGCTAACAATGCAAAACCACAAAGGCGTTTTGATCAATCATTCAATGATGTTAGCGGTGTTGCTCTACGAATTAATGAGTCACACAAAGCCAGAACTAAAATTGAAGAAGCAAGGAACGCCACCGTATTTATCCAGACACAGTGGGGAACTTTAGGCTCAGGCTTTATTATCAATAACTCTTGTGATGTGATTACCAATCGGCACGTATTAGAAGAGCCCGTGCAAAACACTGATGAGTTTAAGCGGCGCCTTAAAGAGGAAACGCAAGCACTTCAAAAAGAATACAATGACGCCACGCAGGCGATGAATAATGCGCAACAACGTGGAGACTCTGAAGAGTTTTACCGCTATCAAAAAAAACTCAGGCAATTGCAATCTGACGCCATAGGCTTGGCCGAAAAAGTCCGTCGCGACATGAAAAAAGAGCAATCGAATGATAGCTTTTCATCATCAAGCATTGTGTATTCAAGGATTAATGTATCGCTTGTCAATGGTGAGAGCTACGAGGTCGATTCAGTGGAAGTCTCAGGTGAGCATGACCTCGCAAAGTTTTCACTGGGTGATGTGGGTTGTCCTTTTCTGGAAAGAGGCGGTTCAGATAACATTATTCAAGGAGAGGGCCTTTTCACGATTGGTAGCCCATCAGGACTGTCATATACCGTGACATCAGGCATTTTTTCGGGTTACCGAAAATATAATGACAAAACTTTTTTGCAAACTGATGCGCCAATTAACCCTGGGAATAGTGGTGGACCATTAGTGACTAAAGATGGAAAAGTCGTTGGAGTGAACACGGCGATTTTAGAAGGCACCGAAGGTATTGGTTTTGCCATTCCTATCTCGGTTGTGGAGTCTTATTTTTCATTGTAAATATGTTTTGATTGTCTGAGGTAGCTATATCGTACTTTATCGCTGCTTCATGCTATTTATTTGTAGAAAGAATTTTTCTTGAAATTTGATTAAAAATTAAGCAAACAGGTCTAAAAACCCCCCTTTTGGGGGATACCCAAGGTCGGGTGAAAGGCGTATATTTTCAGGAGTTGTTAGCAGTTCTCACAAGGAGTGTTTCCAAGTTGAATTTCAAGTCAAATATAACGCAAGGCGCGCAAAGGAGCTATGGTTGCTGAAGACCATGTTCAAAAAAGACAATTGAAAAGTATGAAAGGTGATAAATGAAAAATAAAAAACGTTGGATTGCTTTGGCAATAATTATGTTGCTGATAGGCGGTTGCTTTGGTGATCGAATGGTAGCGAGTGTTGTATTTCAGCATTATTGTAAAACACTGCCAGGCTTGTATGTGTATGAAAAAGTGGAGCTTGGAGATGAGTATTTTTTGCGAAGGCCTCATGATGGAGTAATTGAGTCAAAAAAGTTAAGGGAAAGTTCAATATATAACGAGAAATATCGATTTAATAGTCAAAAAATTCAGCAAGAATATAAATATGTTTACCAAGAAGTATCAAGCATATTTCCAGTAGGGCCGATATACAAACATCAAGCATCTATAATTAGAATGCAAGACGGTAAATTATTATCAGAAGCTATCAGTCTGTCTAATAAAAGGGGCTGGCTTGTAAGAAAAATAGAAAAAGCATTTTCTGGAGGCTATGGGTTTTGTCCAACAGGGAGGGACGATAGTAATACACCACTTTTTAACAAGCATCACTCAAATTTATTAAAGGAAACATTTATTAAAGGAAGTTAAACTATGGACATCAGTAAAATTTACGAATCTTCATTGCTTGCACAAGCTACTTACGCATTAGATCTAAAGGCAGAGCTTACAATTGGACAGTTAAAGCTTGAATTAATGAAAGAACAAGCAGGTATGAGTCAAGCCCAAGCCGAATACTTTGTTTCAAAATACAAAGTTGTGCATCAGCAAGAAAATACAGAGACAGGGTTTGCCGCAACAGTCTTTCAAGATGTTCAAACAGGAGAATATCATTTTGCAATGCGTGGTTCAGAAGCGCCTGGAGTTGTTGCAAATGTTCTGCAGGATTGGATAAAGGCTGATGTATTAGGGATAGGCATCTATGGCGCGGCACGCGGACAAATTGTGGACATGGTGAATTTTTATTTGCAGTTAATCACCCCAAAAGGTGATCAAGTGCAACAATTTGAGTTTGATATAGCGTATTTGCCTGAACCGCCGAACCAACCGTACGTTAAACCTAACCCTGCATTAGATCAGTATTATCTAGTTAAACAAATAGGATCTGCTGAAGGGCTAGGTGATTTGCGTAACCAAAGCGTATCAGTGTCAGGACACTCTTTAGGTGGACATTTAGCTTCTGCATTTACCTTATTGTTTCCAGAGGTGGTAACAAAAACGATCACTTTAGATAGTCCGGGTTTCGTTGGCAATCGGTTTGATGAATTTGCGACATTGTTGTCAAACACGGTCAATTTTTTTGGCGCAACGAACATGCAGCCCAGTGATACGGCAACGAGTTTGGTAACAGATGTTGCAGCAACCTATGACCCGATATCACAAATTCCCGGAGCAGAACATTTAAACGGCGAAGTTCAGCGTATTGAAATAGAAATAGGTGACTCGCTGGTTCCTTTTAATGCGGATAGTCATTTAAAAGACCCGTTAAGCGACTCTCTGGCAGTTGCGGGTTTTTTGTCTTTATTGGATGAAACTCTGGATATTGACACATACAACCAACTATTTCATGCTTCTAGCACTGACTTGGAATCCTCCTTGGAAGGGTTGGTGAGTTCTTTGGCGGTATTACAAGGTTTAGATAGAATCGAGAAATTAGAGGATGACGATAAAAACAATGACAATGTTTATCAGCTTTTAAAGGAGCTAAAAACCGCGTTTGGTTTGGATGAAAATAACCCTGAAACGTTAAATAAATATCAGATTAAATCAGTCGATGTCCCTGGAATAGCAGCCTTTAAAGCCAGTCGTGACACCAATGAAGGGAGAGCATACCGCTATGCGTTAGTCAACCAAATACCTTTTGCCTTAGTCAGTGATGATCTAACAACGGAACAAAACAAAAGTGAATATGGCTTGTCAAACTTCAGTGATAAGGAGCTGTATGATCGCGCATTGATGTTGTCAATTCGATTAGATCAAAATGAAAACGATGCCCAGTTCCCGCGTGCAATCAATGGTGAGAATGTGTATTTTGATGTGCCGTCAGGTCAAGGTGAAGATTTATTTGTTGGTGAGAACGATAAAGGTCAAGGTGGATCAAGTACAGTCAAACGCAATGATGTGAATAATGTGTTGTTCGGGGATAGTTCAGGTGAATTTTTAAATGGTTGGGATCAACATGATCGGATTTATGGCGGTCGAGGCGGCGATAGTATCAATGGTGGTTTAGGTAATGACCATTTAGAAGGAGAGAGTGGACAGGATTCTTATAACTTTGATTATGGTGATGGCAATGATGTGATTGTTGAGGTAGATAAAGATAACTTTTTATTTATCCAACACTCAAAAGAGTCAGAGCGTGAAGAAGTGAAATCTTTGACAGAAGTGAGTCGGGCAAATGGATTACGAGTCTTTAAGGAAATAGATAGCCAAGGTAATGAAAAAAATAACACAACATATACAGAAATTTTAGAAGAAGTTGGAAGTCTAAGCTTACTAGTGGTGGTTGATGGTGGTGCAGGTGGCAGTATTACTATAAAAGATTGGGATGCTGGAAATAATAGATACGGGTTGAGTATTAACGCCAAACCTGTTGATGAAGCACCTGATACGACATCACCTATTAATGTGGCGAACGTTATTCAGGGTAATGAACAGCGTTTTGGTAATGATATTCCTCTCAGTTGGGCGGGTGACTTCTTTTACAATCTTCGGCATGATGATACACCAGTTGAACTTTTGCCAGGGTTTGCACAAGATAATATTCCAGCGGCGCAAGATGTTTTCTTATCCTATGATATAAAACAGTCATCTCGAGATACGAGGTCAATTATTTTTGATTCGACAAAGTTCAATGCTTTGGGGACATATTTAGGGTTGTTTGCAGGTTCAAAAGTCAATGATCAGTTTATTCTTGATGAAAATACTAATGTTGTAAAAAGCAACTCTAATTTGACAGAAGGTATTAACAATTTTTATATTTATGCCAGAGAAGGTAATGATCTGGTTGATTTTTCATTAGCTGGACAACCATTAGATGCTTATTTTTATAGTCAGCATGCGGCTGGCGGTGCGGGAAATGATCGTTTAATTGGCAGTAACTATGGAGACTTATTGTTTGGGGGGAATAGTCGAGGCAGTGTTACTTGGGGAACGTATTTGGTCGATAGTCGAGAAGATCCTCAAATCTATGATGTGAGCTTTTCTATTGGAGATTATTTACGATATGACCCAACACGAAGTGAGATTGCTCCTGACGGAAGTTCAGATACGGACGGCCAAGACTATATTGATGGAGGAGGCGGTAACGATGTTATTTCGGGCCAAGAAGGCAATGACACATTGCTTGGCGGCGAAGGGAATGACCATATTGCTGGAGGGCATGGCAGCGACAAAATTAATGCAGGGAGTGGTGCTGATATTGTATTTGGCGATGGCTATTTACGATATATTCAAAATGAATTTACGACTCCAGATCTAATTAAATATGGCCCAGGCCTGATTCCAGCAGGGCGAGATTTATATGATGTCTTTGTGCCCTTATTTCAGAGTAGTGGTGTTCATCAATATAATGACATTATTGATGGTGGTTCAGGTAATGACTGGTTAGTAGGAGGTATTGGCGGTGATACAGTATTTGGTGGTTCAGGTAATGATAGAATCTTTGGTGATCGCTGGCAAAAAGGCTCTGATACAGCAAAGTTAGAGACAATATCATATGTGAATGATGCTGGAGAGAGTGTTTTTGTTGATCAATATCTTGATAGGGATTTGTCTTACAAAGACCACGGGAATGATATCTTAGAAGGAGGAAGTGGTCGTGATACTATTTATGGGAATGGTGGTGATGACCTTATAAAAGGCGGTAGTGGTGATGATTTTTTATATGGCGATGACCCTGATTTGCTCTCACCGTATCATGGCAATGACAGAATAGAAGGAGGAAGTGGTAACGACTTAATTTATTCTGGAGACGGTGATGACGTTCTTTTTGGAGATGCTGGAGATGACCAGCTGCACGCGCAAGGCGGCACTAATTTACTTTTTGGCGGTTCAGGAGATGATGTTTTCTTTTTAGAGGATGGGACGAATACTGTTTATGGCGGTGCAGGCAATGATGTAATCGTTGCGCAAGACGGTACGGTATATGCAGCGGGCGGGGATGGACAAAATACCTATGGATTTCAAGGAGGGCATCTTTATATTGATGATTTATCAAGCCGTACTGTAGAGTCTGATGAAAAAGTTAGGATTAGTATTGATCCTAATCAATTTTCATCTATAAAGTTTTCCGAAGACCCTAATGAGCCAGACACTTTGGACTTTGGCGATGGTAATAAAATTACGATGGAGGGATTGTATGATATTTTTAGTGGATCAAAGAGTTTAAGCACTCCGGAAGTTGTTTTTGATATTGGCCGTGATCTGACAATCAATCAATTAATTGACTTAATTGATGATAAGCCACCAGAAATTATTGCGCCTATTCCAGATGTTGTTTTTAGGGAAGGTCAATCAATTGAGTTTTCTTTTGATGATTACTTTAGGGATTCCAGTGGCTCTTTGGATTACTCAATAACGGCATTGGAGTTTCCTGCAGATGTCTATAGAGATGTGAATGCTGATTTTTTTGGTGACCCAAATAGTCCTGAAGCAGGCCAGCCCGTGTGGTTTGATGTGGATGAGTCTGGAAAGTTGCGTGGCAACCCTTTAAGTCGTGACGAAGGAAATTATAAGATTCGAGTAACAGCTCGAGACTCGCAATATAATGAAGTTTCTCAGGAGTTTAGCTTTAGAGTTGAAGGGGAGAATGATGCGCCTGATTTGAGGCCTATCGGTGAAATCAATGCGTTTATAGGGCAGCAATTATTATGGAACTTTAGTGACAATATTGTTGATCCTGATAAAGGAGATTCTCATACTTTTGAATTGACTCTCAATGATGGAGGCGCATTGCCTAGTTGGTTGGTATTTGACTCTATCACGGGCAAGTTAGAAAGCACTCGAAATATCGAAGAGGGTGATATAGGTGAGTTTGATCTCAAGTTAACAGCCTATGATGCGGCAAGTGCAAAAGATGTCGACATCATTAAACTGAAGTTTAATGATGGCTTTGCGCCTGAACGTTTTAATGTTGATATCCCTGATAATATTGCGATTGGTTTTGATCAGACAGAAGGCGCAAGTGCACTTAATGTAAAAGAAGACCTTAGTGACACAGCGACGAGAAATAAACTCTTAGGTATAAACGATGATGGGAGTCGTTTTGATGCTTACACCTATTATTTAGAAAGTAACAATTTTTCGTTTCATCAAAATCGATACGGGTTGGAATATAACGCTGTTATTGGGAGTAAAGATAGTAATGCTACGGGTTCAATTACGGTAGATATTAATAAAGTAATTGCAGGGCATCAGTTTGATGAACGTTTTAGTGAGAACCCAACAAGCTATCCTAATGCTCATCACAATGGTGTTAATGACGCGTTTTTTGATTCTATAGACCCGCAAGATTATGTGAGTGATGAAAATTATGATTTCTACCCATATTCTGGGCTTTCCCGCTTGCAAGGATCTAGGTTTTTAGACGTTTTAGGACTAGAAACAACAGGCACGAATATAGTTGGTAGGCGAGTATTTGACGACAATGACACTCGCCCATCTCAGCGCACTCAAAGCATTCAAAATGAGGTCGCTCATGAGGTATATGTTTTTGATAATGTGAATGAATTCCCTGAAGGTACAGACTTAATACTAAATGGATATTCAATAGGTAGTCGATTAAATTCACGAGGTTTAAATGAAACGCATGTGGGTCTTGTATTTACTGAAAATAATAAAATACAACAAGGAGATGAAAACAATAATATATTATTTGGCTCAAGAGGTGATGACACTCTTTCTGGTTTAGAGGGTAATGATATATTAAGAGGTGGGTTAGGTAATGATATTCTCAATGGTGATGAAGGAGATGACCAATTATTTGGTGATGGTGGTGACGATTCACTACAAGGAGGAATAGGAGATGATAGGCTTTACGGTGGTGAAGGAAATGATGTGCTTAGTGGTGCAGAAGGTGACGATGAATTAAATGGCGGCTTGGGAGATGACTTTTATACATTTAAGGGTAGTACTTCAAGGTCAAAATTTAGCGTTATAGATAATGATGTTATCACTGATATTGGTGGAAATGATTCTTTATCTTTTGATCCCGGTATCTCTTTAGATCAGTTTTCTTTTAAAGAAGATGATGGAGATCTTTTGATATCGATTGCTAGTACTAATGAAAGTGTTCTGATCAAAGGATACTTTCTGAATGTTGAAAATGTGGTGGAGAATATTTATATCGAAGGAGATGCTATTTCTGTTAATGACTTACTTGAAAAAACAATGTTGGAAGGATCTGGCCAAAATGATGTATTGAATGGTTCGGAAGAAGATGAGCAATTATTAGGTTTAGAAGGCAATGATGCACTGCGAGGTAATGCGGGCAATGATGACTTGGATGGTGGTGCGGGTAATGATACTTTGTCAGGTGGTGCGGGCAATGATATCTACCGTTGGGGAATCGGCGATGGCAATGATTTGATCT
>JBOEGT010000007.1:0-39655 GCA_050633585.1 Arenicella sp. | reverse complement strand
GGTAGGGCCACCAACTCTCGGTTCTCCTCCCACTCCCGCGGCAGTCTATCATTATGATTTGCGCGTAAAGCAACGCTATCGCTGCCATTATTTTACGTATTGGCAAAATGGTACGACTGATTACATATCACCTGAATATTCGTTGCCTCTAAAGGTTCAACAAAGCCGCAAGCATTGCCTATCGCTACGACGTTTTTGACCCATGAACGTCGGATGCGCCGAGTTTCAAATGGCACCACCCTAACATCTTGTATTTTGGGGTTCTTTTGCTTGAACTCCGTCACGGCTTCATCTTCACTAATAAACTGACTACAATGCACATAACCACGGTTAATGATATGCTCATGTTCAATTTGCCAGCACCAACCAGCACGCATAGTTTCTGCCGTCGTATAAGGCTTGATCGGCTCATTACCTTGACGCTCCCAACCGCCAACAATCGCTTTATCACAAAATAAATGATCGCTCATGCTGATATAAGGCTCGCCCAATTGCTTGTGAATCAACTCCCCTCTAAAACCTGATGCATCAATGAAAAAATCCCCAAATATACGCTCCTCAGTATTGAGTTGAAGACTCTCTATTCCCTTATCATTGAGTGTTGCGGTTAGCACAGTGGCATCAATTAGTTGCCCCCCAAGGCTTTCAAACCTTTTTTCCAAAAACTCAACAAATGCCTGATTTTCAAAATGATATGCCGTATTCTTTGGGTAACCTTTTTCAACGATGACATCTTCGGAGAAAGGCAACTTGTTTTGCGACATACATTCAGAAATACTGGAAATTCCTTCCCACTCCGAATGTAAAAAATAATAGCCTAATGGCGTTTTTGTATTCGGAAAACAGGGTTGCTCAAGTTGTGAGCTAAATGTGTAATCAAAGTATGGGCGTGAACCCCATAAAAAACGTACACCAAGCTTAAACGTAGGTTTTACAGCCGCATAAAAATCTTGAGGAGAGATATCTAGTGTTTTATGAAAAAATTTTGGCGTACTTCCAACGGTCCCTTCACCCACCATGATATGGCCAATATCACTTGAACGAACAATTGACACATTCACATCTTGACATGTGTTCATCAGTGTTAGTGCCGAGATGAGGCCGGCAGTGCCACCACCGACGACAATTACATTACGCGCCATATATTTTAGCTAGGACCACGACGAAAGCAACGGTTTAACGTGGGGTCAAAGTTTGGACTCCCAGGCTGACATGGATTGTTTGGATTGTTTCCTCCTTCGAAATTTCTGACCCTGGGCTTTCCTTCAGTAAATTCAATATTCATGATAAAGCATCGTGGAGCTTCCCACGTTAAAAGACGACAACTTTGAGCCCTTTCTTTTTTATCAGTCATATAAATACCTATAAAAATAAAATCCCCTGTGTAATATAAGCATAACAAATTTTAGCCGTTATAATATCAAATCGCCCAATAGCAGAAAATTAATATGCCCATTCAGTTAGGTAATTCGACATACATAACACAAGATCCTAGCATCAACGCTCGTGAATTTGATGGTGAAACCGTTATGATGAATAAAACGCTAGATAGTTATTTCGGCTTAGATGAAGTCGCGACTAGAATTTGGCAAATCATTGAAAAACAACATACCATTATTGAAATTAGAGACATCCTCGTCACGGAATACGATATCAGCCCGGAGCAATGCTTAGATGATATACGGCCATTCATCGAAAAATTAATCACTGATGAATTGGCTATCATCGTTGAATCATAATACCCAAGACTCAGCATGACTGTTAAAGAAAAAGTCCACTATGTTTTAACACTGCCTGCTGAGCATAAGTTGTGGTTTTTCTTTTCAATCATCAGCTCACTCTTAACATGGTTCACTATTCGTTTTCTCAACGCCAAATACTTGCATGTTTTTATGGGGCACCCTGCTGGAAACATCATGCTCTGTACCGTTAGTTCTCAACAACAATCACTCAAATCTTGGCGCATCGCAAGAGTGGTTGAGGCAGTTTGTCGCGGGGTTCCTTGGGAGTGTAAATGCCTCACTGAAGCAATCTGCACTAATATTTTATTGCGCTTTTATCGCATTCCGTCTGTTTTTTATTTAGGCTCCATGATTGAAAAAAAATCCCCAAAAATGCTGAAAGCTCATGCCTGGTTAACCGTAGGTGAATACTGCATTATCGGCGGTGAAGTTGCCAACAATGGTTATATTGTAACAGCCACATTCACACACCCAAAAATACTGAACAACCGTGAAACTTAGTCTTCTCTTCAAGCTCAGGCCCTTAGTGATTGATTTTTGGCGATTTGCGCCTAAACGGATCATGCTGGTCATATTTTTCATGCTGTTAAGTAGCATCACAGCAAGCATTGGCATTTTATTTATCGTGCCTCTATTAGAAGCCATCAATGTTGATTTAGGCTCTCATCTCAATAGCGACACAACGCTAAACAGCAATATTGGAGATAAAATCACCATTTTCTTTCAGAAATTTGGCATCTCCTTAGACTTATTAACCGTCTTACTCATCTATCTATGCGTCGTTATTTTTAAAGCCATTATCAGTTTTATAGACTCTGTGTTATCCGTCAAATTACAACGAGACTTTGTGCTTTGTCTAAGAAACCGCCTATATCGCAAACTATTTTACAGTGAATGGCAGTTCCTCAACCAAGAACACATGCCCGACTTTATTCGGCTCGTCACAGGTCAAGTTGAAATGGCTGGCTATAGCTTGCAGCAGCTGCTAAACCTGTGCAGCAACATCATTCTAGTCTTAGCCTACTTGACTCTTGCACTACTTGTGTCGCCAACATTGACCCTACTCGCCATCACTTTAGCTTTATTGCTGGTCGTAATGATGCTTCCGATTAATGCTTTGATTTTCCGAAGCGGCGGTAAAGAATTAATGGCAAATACCGACATATTTCGTGATGTTTTCGAACAAGTCAGTAGCATAAAAATAATCAAGAGTTTTTCTGCTGAGGAAAGATGCCTGTCAAACATGCACTCAACGAATACACAACTCGAGAATCAACACGTTAAGATGACCGTGTATAGCGCATTAACTCGTATGGTTAATTTAGTGGGAGCAGCCATTATTTTTACTATTTTATTTTACGCTTCGATGCAATGGCTAAAATTGCCGGTTGCCAATCTATTAGTTATTTTATTTATTTTTTCTCGCCTCATGCCCCAAGTGAGCGGATTGCAGAACATTATCATGCAGCTCATCCATCAAGCGCCGTCCTATATCGATTTGCTTGACAAAACCGAGCAACTATCCAAACATGCTGAAACGCCAACAAGCACACCATCGTTTGTACCAGAATTCAAAAAGTCATTAGAGTTAAGCGGCATTAGTTACCGCTACCCAACGAAGCAAGAGGATGCGATCAGCAATATCCATGCTCGGATTAAATTCAATGAAAGCATTGCGATTACTGGCCCCTCGGGAAAGGGAAAATCAACGGTTGCCGATATTGTTGCCGGTTTAACGAAGCCCAGCTCAGGCAGTTTAATAGTGGATGGCCAAGCTATCGATGATAGCAATAGGCATTTATGGCGAAAAAAAGTCGCCTATGTCACTCAGGACATGCACCTATTTCATGACACAGTGAGACATAACCTCACATTCCTCTGCGACACTAAATTGATCGAGAAAGATTTATGGAGAGCCTTAAAACTAGCCGCTGCTGATGACTTTGTAAAACAACTACCCAATGGTTTGGATACATTGATTGGAGATAATGGCATCAAGCTTTCTGGCGGTGAGCGTCAACGACTAGCACTTGCCAGAGCGTTACTTTCTGAACCAAAAATTTTAATACTTGATGAAGCAACTAGCTCACTCGATCGAGAGAACGAGCTAAAAATTCGTGATGCCTTAATCCAACTAAATGGTCAGCTTGCCATCATTGTCATTGCTCATAATGATACAACTATTGAGCATATTGATAAGCGCATCATCCTTTCTTAAATCCATGAAGCCACTCATTGATGGATATCACTGGATTCAATATAGATAACAGTTGTTGAATAGCATCCGCTTCATGATTGCTATTAAAAGCCTGGTTCAATTGATCAATAGTTGACTCCCATTTTTCTCGATCAATAATACTCTGTAGCTCTTGATGTAGCTTTTTGAAAGGGATCACATGCTGATCATAAAACGCTTCCATTTCAATTGATTTGAGCTGATGATTCTTGGAAACTATCGTCCCACCCATAGATTTACCTTTCCAAATAATATGTTCAGGCACCAAACCTTGAATCGCTTTGCGATGCAGATACCTTGGGATACCGTTGCTCAATTTATACTCTGACGGCACAGACAAAAAGAAACGTATCAATCTCACATCCAATAATGGCCATCGATATTCAATGCCTTGAGATGCAGCGGCTAAAGAGCAATCTTCCAAACGGGATACCATGTCAGGTGACCATCTATTGCTTAAAGAGAATTCATTCACGCTCTCACAACCCGAATCATAAGAGCTTCTATCAGTGACTATTTTGCTGATTTCATACTGGTCGCTAACATCCTTTTTAATCACTTGTTTTTTTAGAAAAAGCCTTTTCATTCTCAATAAAGATTGCGCCGTTTCAAATGTGTTCCCATTCAGATAAAAACGCAGCATCCACTTAAAGGCTTTTAACCTTTTAAGCCAAAAACCACCGTCAAAAAGACTGAACCATTTATTCCATTCATGTTTTTTAAACAGCTCTACCCTTGCCGTTGCACCATAAATAGTCACAAACTCATCCCCACCAAAACCAGATAATAATACCTCTGCCCCACTTTCCTTAACTCTCTGGTATATCGGCGCATGAACCGTCGCTATCTGCGCAGCGATTGGCGACGCTGCATACCCGCTAAACTCACTCGCGGCTTGTTGAATGACATCTAAATCTTTTTCATTATCTTTGATCAAAGTCGTGTTGTTTATGTTTAAAAACTGGCTCATCATCATGATACATTCTTCCTCCTGAACCTCCGTGACAAAACCATACGCATGTAAGTTATTTTCAACATCAGGTACATATTTAGCTGAAACTGCCGTGATTGTTGATGAGTCGATACCTCCCGATGACTCACATGCTAGTTCGTCACCACATCCAGAGACACGACACCGAACCGCCTCTTCAAGATGCGTTTGATAATGATGGATATAATCTTGCTCAGAACTTAAAATCAAACGCTCTTCAGGATCAAATCGAAAATACGCTGAGATTGACATATCTAATAAGGCACCCGTTGACACGGTTTCTTGCCGTGTGCCCCGGGTGGAATGATCCTTGACTAAAAACGTCCCTATATGCGCTGGTGGCAGTTTCAATATTTGCTCATAGACGGTTAAAGACCAGTCTGAGGCAACCGATGAACAATACCGAGCAATATACTCTTTTGAAAAATCAATTGTGAGCGTTTCTAACGCTAACATAGCTGCCATGCTTGTTGAAAAAACAACCACCGACGCATCCTGATAATAATAGAGAGGTCTAACTCCCATATGATCACGACACAATAAGCAGCGTTGCTCCTGAAAGTCGAGGATGACAAAAGAAAAGTCACCACAGAGGTATTCACATACTCGATCTCCCCATTGACAATAAGCTGCCACAATTAGCTGACGGTCTGGCGTGTTTTTTGAGAGCTTCAACGCTGAAAACAATTCTTCTCTATTATCAATCCTTAGCCAGCCCGACACCAACACATCTTCTATCACCTCAACAGCACAATAGTCATTAGCATGAATGCTTTGCTCTATGATCGTGACACAATAATCATCAGCAAAATCACCCGACCATGAACTTTTCACTTGACTCGGGAACAGCGCTAAGCCGCCGTCACGCATTTGCGTCAACAGCCGTGAACCAACACCTCGACGATCACTTTTCTTTTCAATGCAGCCTGCAAACATCTTAAAACAATCTTATTTTCATATTCCGTTAATGACGCGCTTGTGAATGAATAATTTCGTGCGAACAAACCCAAAGTCAGTTTACAATAAACGCATGGCTAATAAACCTCGTATTACGACACAAAACACATCTGCTCGACGCTTTGGCTTAGTCTTATTTGACGTGATTGCTTTGATTTGCTGCAGCTTATTGATGTTCAAACTTCGAAATCCGTCAATCGGCCTTAGCGCATCCTATCAGTTGTTCATCACAATATTAATTTTATTATCCATTAATATTTTTTCTATCACAGGCCTATATCGACAAAAAAAGGGGCAACGTTTAGATAAAGAGATAACCAGTTTATTTTTGAGCTTGTTATTAGTCGTTTTAATTGTCAGTGTACTGACGTTTTTTAGCAAGTCTGGCGAAAGTTTTTCACGATTATGGTTTGGCCTAACCATTCTTAGCGCCTTCATATTAATGGCGGGTTATCGCTATATGATTTGGCAAATAGCACGTACCAGACACCGCTCTGGATTCAATCAAACGCGAGTTGCCATCGTTGGAGCGGGTGCTCTAGGCGAATTAACCTGTGACGCCATGCTTGAAGAAACATGGTCAGGCTATAAACCCGTGGCCTTATTCTCCGATTCCAAGCCACGTGGCCACATTTATAAAGAACTTTCAGTCCAAGGAAAAATTGATGACCTTGTCGATTTCATTGAACAGAACAGGCAAGCAGGAGACGTGATTCATGAAGTTTGGATTGCCCTACCCTTGCAAGCGGCGAGTAAAATTGAAGGCATTCATAACGCACTTCAAAACACCGCCGTTAACGTTTTCCTTGTGCCCGACTTAATGGGCTTCAATCTCACTGACTACGCCATTGAAGAAGCGGCTGGTTTACCAGTGATCGATTTATCTGCTTCTCCTTTAAAACATAGCAAAACGTCGCTCAAGCGGCTAGAGGATATTATTATATCCAGCATCATGTTGCTTATTTTGTGCCCGATATTTTTGTTAATTGCCATATTAATCAAATCTGAGTCTCAAGGTTCAATACTGTTCAAGCAACGCCGTTATGGCTTAGATGGCAAAGAAATTAATGTATGGAAATTTCGCTCCATGACCAGTTCCGACAATGGTAGCGACGTAAAACAAGCCACGATAGATGACCCGCGGGTCACTCGTATTGGACGCTTTATCCGGCGTTATTCAATTGATGAACTTCCTCAGCTATTCAATGTCTTGTGTGGATCAATGTCATTGGTTGGCCCTAGGCCTCATGCCGTCGCACATAATGAGTATTATCGCGACAAAATCGATGGATATATGTCAAGGCATGTCATCAAACCTGGCATGACAGGTTGGGCTCAAGTCAATGGCTGTCGTGGCGAAACAGACACGCTAGATAAAATGAAACGTCGAGTTCGTTACGATATTGAATACATTCAAAAATGGTCAATCTTTTTGGATATTCGCATTTTATTTAAAACCGTATTTGAAGTATTCAAAAGCGATAAAGCCTACTAAGGCAACACTCCACTGACCAATTTTTTGAGATATACCAACGGCCAAGCAAGTAACGCAGAGCAACGCCTAGGCTTCACTTCTATCATCTGAATGTCATATTTCAAACGGTGAATTAAAGGAGCCAAAACAAAGGCTTTTTGGCTTCGAGTGTTTATTTGGTGCTGGATATAGGCCACCTTATCTTGGAAACTCCACACACCCTCTGCTTGATGTAGACGTGGCGGTTTACCCGAAAATTTCTGATAGCGCCGCAAGGTAGAGACACTATATTCATTGAAACGTTTAACGCTATTTGTTACACCTTTTTTCTCAATAATACCGTTTCCTAACGCTGCTGCTTCGAGAACATTATCATTGCCTTGATTAAGGCCAAAAAACAAATCAGCCGTTAAACAACTGGCGTCAACGTGCTTTTCCACACCATAGAATTTCGCTAATGAATAGACTTTTTCATGATCAAAATCGGGGTGTTGTGTCGCCCAAAAAATATCAACTAAATGCTTCAAAATAAAAAATTGATCTAAATATCCATGAACACACAACAGAATAAAGTGATCATTAAATGACAAGCACTTGACGGCGTGCTTTTGAATATCAACAATCACAGTTCTACTGAGTAGGTCAGGTGTTTGCATGGGCAATGAAAAGGGGTAAGCCACCCGCCAATGCAAATCAACCTGAATAGAGTGCGCTGTTAAGGAAAATGATAAATCGCGCTGTCGAAACCAGACATCGTGTTGCCGTACAAAATTTGCCACCAATAATGGATCAGAACAATCATCACATTCATAACCTAAGCCCAACAAGAGTGTCACTGCCGCTGCTAAGTCATTCGAACTGACTAATAGATCAATATCAGCCGTTTGCCGTGACTGTTGCTCGGATGAAGAACGAAATTGAGGGTAAATCGCGGCACCTTTCAGCACCGCATACGGCAGACCATTGTCTTCAAAAACTGCCGACAAATGAATCAATGCCTGTTCGTGTTGCATGGCATGTGCCGTCGACTGCATAGTCAATGCACGAGCTAGATCGATTTCTTGTGACGTGAAAAGGTCATGACATTTGCAATAAGCAACGACTTCCCAAATACAACCGTGGTGATGGGCCAATTCTAATAAGCCCGATATATTTAATGCATTCTGGCGTTCAAGCTGCTTTTTAGAGGTTTCTAGGCCATAGAAGTTCGCTTTAAGTGCGTCAATCACAATGCCAAGTTCAGCTAACATATACTATTCCGCTAACAAAAAAGTAGACAAAACAGCTTTATGATCACTCAGGTTTGAAGCATTGATCACTCGCGTCTCCCCATTAACAAAGCCTCGGAAAAATAGATAATCAATTCGAAGCCATATTCCAAAATACGATAAACGGCGATTCCCACTGGGAAACGTAAAACCATATTCCCATGCCTGACTTAATTGCGCATCGAACAACCCCAGTTGCTGAGTTAAGTAATCGTAAATTGTGTGGTGTGGCGTCATATTAAAATCGCCACAAAAAATAACGGGAAAATTTGATTCTAGATGCCACTGTATTGACTTCAAAGCATTCGCAGAATGGCCATCTTGTCGATATTGCCTCGGCATATGCACATTCAGAATATTCACCGTACGCTGGTTTGGCAATACAAGCGCGGTCGATTGAACCATATTCTTGATTGAGCTATTCAAAGGACGTCTTTCGCTATCAGATGCAATTGCTTGCTGCGGAAATTGACTTAAAATCACCAAACCAGACCCTCCATGTTGAGTCTGGTACGGATACAATCCCGACAAAGTTTGCAGATCATTATGAGTCACTTCTTGCAGACATAAAATATCGGGCTGGTGTTGTTCTATAAACGACTTAATATCATTGGCATTGCGAGAACGTGTCATTGCACTAAATGTGGCGACTGAAAACCCTTGCTGGTTCGCTGCCTCAGAGAATTGGGCACTTCGCTGCCAATTAGGCAAAATATGCGGCAAAAACAGTAGCGTCAACAGTAACGCAACGCATAATGGCCATTTGCGATTTGCGCCATTTTCCTCATGTTTTGACACCACAAAAGCCAACAACCACGCCTTCAATAACAACAAGAATGATAAGGGGAAAAATATCGCTTTATATAAAAAAAGATTAGGAGAAAGTAAATCATTCTGAGCCTTAAAATACAGCATCAAAAGGCCCACCACGATTATGCTAACCATAACAAATATGGCACTGCGCCTCAGAAAAGCTACCATTCTTTTGATCAACAACATCATCGCTTCACTAAGGTTTTATTGAATAATAAAGCACATGCTAATTTGATCCAGCTTTGTGCTTGGTGTCGCCGTTGAGGCACAACACAAAAAGCAAGTCCGCGCCATAAATACCCTAACGCATAGAGGTATTGCAACAAGCGCTTTTTTAAAACGCCGTGATGCTTCTGCCAATACAACAGCTTACTATTAACTAACCACTTCATCCTGGTCACATCATGACCAGAGGTGCCTCTCACGTGCTTGATTTTGACGGTATTAATGACATGGGGGTTTGCGCCGAAGTGGCGCGCTCGAATGCATAAATCAACTTCTTCAGAATATAAAAAGAAACGCTCATCAAATCCTTTTACATCATTCCATAAGCGAGAAGTGATCAATAAAAAGCAACCTGACAC
Organism: Arenicella sp.; assembly: GCA_050633585.1. Lineage (GTDB taxonomy): Bacteria > Pseudomonadota > Gammaproteobacteria > Arenicellales > Arenicellaceae > CALKZN01. Next base: position 29,590 of record JBOEGT010000007.1, on the reverse strand, counting down.
TACATCAACAGCATAATGCGTTAAACCTGTTTGACGTTTATGCTCTCGACGGTAATCACCCACCAAGGCATTGATAGGTAAAAATTTCGACAAACCCAGACACCAAGCAATTTCACGCAAAGCAGTCGGTTCACGCCATGCATGAAAACCATCCGGCTCACCAAAATGATTCATCGTAACCCCTCCCCAAATACCCGCTTCAGGGCACCGAGAGGCGCCGTCGAGCAGTGTTTCAATACTCTCTTTCTCAAGCTCAACATCTGGGTTAATTAACAACACACGCTCAAGTAATCGATCTCTTGTTAACTGATGTTCAACAGCGGCATTAATCGCGGCACCAAAGCCTTTATTCTCTGAATTCTCATTGAAATCCAATACGATATCAGTGTTCGACCGATTTTCTAACGAGCGTTTTAGCTGTTCTAACTGTGTGAATTGCTGTTGGTCACAGGAATTGTCAACACACACTATTCGCTTTAATGTATGCGGTTGAGCCTCATAAATTGATTCAATCAAGCGGCAACAATCATCCGCCATAAAATAATTGACGATGACGATCAACAAATTTTGCGCTTGATTATCCACCCTGTTGAGCACCTTCTTGCTCGATGCTATCTGTCTTTTCTATGTCGTTGCTTTCTATATCATGACTCTCCATATCATTGCTTTCTATATCATGACTCTCCATATCATTGCTTTCTAAATCACCCCTTAGAATCTGACGGTCTTTTTTCGCATTAAATATAACCACATTAAAACAAAGAATCAGTAAATACAGCAATGCATATGCAGGCACTCTCAGTGGAAAATCTACAAAAGAATGTAACCCGAGTAGAAAAGAACCATAAAGGCTGGCATAGGCAAAACTGCGTTTATACATATTTTTGGATTGCTGTAAAACGTTCCAATTCAAACGCAAACAACTCCCAATAAACAATAAACCCAATACAACACCGACCAAGCCATATTCTGCCCAAAATTGAAGGTAATCATTATGAGCAAAATGGTAAAAGCTATTACCTACATCAATATCACGATATTGTGAAAAGCTAGAGTAAAATCCACCGCCACCCACACCGAAAAAGAAGTTATCAAGCACCATTCGAACCGCGGCACTCGAAATCTCAACCCGACGTTCAATCGTAAAAGCCGCTGTTTCCAGCTCTTTTTGTAATACCGAATAATCACTCAACATCACTATGCCCAATAATAAGCTGAAGAAAATACCGACACTAAAGCATAATTTTTTTAAAAGTAACTTCTGTTGCAACGCCCCTAACAACATGATCATAAATGCAAGCAAGAATGTCGCTAACAAGCTTCCAATAGTGCCTAGAGACCTTGTGGCGAAAATAGCCACCAGAAACAATAGCGCACAAAGCGTATAGACATCATAAAGTTGTTCAAATAGGTTAAACACGACTTGTGTTGATTTTTTATGTCTCACTTTCACTTGCTGTCTACTTACAAAAAATGCCAACAGTAATATCAACATCAATGACAAATAAGCCGCAAAGTGATTCGCATTGACCAAGGTTCCCGTTGGCCGATCTAAATAATGGACTTTTTCCATCCATAAAATAACATTCGCCTGCGTCAAAAATACCCACAAGCCATAAACAGCTTGCAGTGATGCAAAGATAATCAACCCGAAAAGCAGTTGTTTGATTTTTGATGAATTCCATTCAATCGCCCCTAGAACAATCAAGAAGCTTAAAAAACCTATGCCTAATAATAGATGATCAATGCTCGCTTGTTGATCTCGAGAAACTCCTATAATTATCTGAAGGGCTAACCAACACTGCAAAAGAAACAACCAAAATAAAGGCCTTAAGTAAAACCTTGCTAAAGCGTCAGGTCGAGTCCAGAACTTAACTACTTGAACACTTGGATGCCGCGTAGCGACTGCTTGCAACACCATCGCAGCCAAGATTGTTAAACCACTCCACGCCAAAGAAATATAAGGAATCGTCCCTCCTTTGACCAAGACCAATAAAACAAAGAGCACTAAAATGCCAATGCTAGCCATTCAATCATCCACTGAAAAGTTTGACGTTATCTTATTTCACTGGACTGCCACCATTTTCAGGCACAGTAACCGGTCTGGCAGGCGGTTCTGGGACTGTCGGAGCCACAACTGACACTGGCTCAGGAACGGATTGAGGGATAAAAACATAATTGGCATATAGCTCTTCGCCTCTGGTGCATCGGGCACTGTAATCTGTTCGTTGAAAATTATTTCTTTCGGTATCTTTTACGCTATCGGTCACCTCGACTAAGTTTTCACTAAACCGCTCTTTGACGACAAAGCCTCCTGAATTTTGAACTTGCTCACCGATCTTGCCTCGTTCTCCCGCCTTAGGCGTGCCTGTAAAAAAGCGACCTTCTTCTCGACACCGAGTGATAAAACGCGGCTTAATATCACAGCGCGAAAATGCGGCTATAATATTCTCTCTCAAGTTAGGATCATCATCATTCTCATAGAACTCAGACCCGCTTTCTTGAACGGTGTACGTTGTATTTTCACATAAGGTTTGGGTAGTGCCATCTGGAAAGAAAATACGAGCAACTGAATCTTCCCCAGTTCTCACAATATCACCAATATTCAGTAGATCTCCTTCTTTGGCAGTCATCTCTTCATCAGAGCGATTAATACTCACTCTAAACAACACATGACTAATCGTCGGTTGAGTGAGCGTTTCTTGCGGAGCATTGTTGACCACCTCAGTTTGTGATGCTACCGCGCTAGTTAGAAGCAGCATTGAAGCACTGACGATTGTCGCTAACTTTTTCTGAGAAACATTCTTTCCAGCTAAAACCTTACTTTTCTTTTTTTCAAACATAGGCTCTACTCACATGTTATAAATTTCACTTAATTTATCAACATTCACATTAATTATTGAATCAATATAACACAGACATCGATTCAGCTATAAATACACACGATAAAGAAGTGTTAAATTTATATTTAAAACCGCCCGCTAACCCTAGCAAGAGCCCTCTAAAACTGTTACTTTACGCACCCTTTTAGTTACACACTTAAGTTCAAAGGCTGTTGAGAATTCATTTTTCGCACACCCTGTTAACGCTATTTTTTAGCACGCGTATAAATCTTGGTTTACACTACCCGCATGTCAGCACAAAACACACAATCAAATCGTCACATTCTAGTGACCAGCGCATTACCCTACGCCAATGGTGATATCCACTTGGGTCATCTTGTTGAGTATATCCAAACAGATATTTGGGTCCGTTTTCAAAAAATGCGAGGCAACCACTGCGTCTATGTGTGTGCCGATGATGCTCATGGGACTCCCATCATGCTACGCGCAAAACGTGAGGGAATAAGCCCACAAGAACTGATTGATCGAGTCAATGCGGACCATCAAAGTGATTTTGCCGAATTTCATATTGGTTTTGACCAATACTACAGCACTCACTCGCCAGAAAACGAAGCCTTGTGCCAAGACATCTACACAAAGCTCAAAAACAATGGGCACATTGTCACCAAAACCATAAAACAAGCTTATGACGAGCAAGAAGGCATGTTTCTTCCTGACCGTTTCGTCAAAGGCACCTGCCCAAAATGCAAAGCGGAGGACCAATACGGTGATAACTGTGAAGTTTGCGGCACGACCTACTCACCCACAGACCTTATTAACCCTGTCTCTGCAATTTCGGGAAAACCGCCTGTAGAACGTGATTCTGAGCATTATTTTTTCAAATTAGGTGATTTTGAAAACTACTTAAAAGACTGGATTAACGCGGGTAGCATTCAGCCTGAAATTGCTAACAAACTACAAGAATGGTTTGAGTCAGGCTTGCAAAATTGGGATATAAGCCGAGATGCGCCGTATTGGGGATTTCAAATACCTGGCGCCACAGATAAATATTTTTATGTCTGGGTAGATGCGCCTATTGGTTACATGGCAAGCCATCAGCATTGGTTATCAAACCACAGTGATACGCCCGATGAAGATTTCGACACCGTGTGGAAGCAAGGCAGTGACACTGAGCTCTATCACTTCATTGGCAAAGATATCGCGTATTTTCACACACTTTTTTGGCCAGCCATGCTCAAAGGTGCAGGCTTAAGAGAGCCTAATGGTGTGTTTTGCCATGGATTCTTAATGGTCAACGGCGCCAAAATGTCAAAGTCACGCGGCACATTTATTAATGCAAAAACCTATTTGAAGCACTTAAACCCAGAATATTTGCGCTATTATTTTGCAGCAAAATTGGGCAACGGCGTTGACGACATTGATTTAAACCTTGAAGACTTTAGTCAACGAGTCAACTCAGACCTAGTCGGCAAAGTCGTCAACATTGCTTCTCGTTGCGCGGGCTTCGTCAAAAAACGATTTGATGGAAAACTTTCAGAGGAACTCTCTGAACCCGCATTATATAAAGCCTTCACAGACGCAGCAGAATCCATTGCGGAACGCTATGAAAACCGCCAATACTCGCAAGCTATGCGGGAAATCATGGCATTAGCGGATAAAGCCAATCAATTTATCGATGAAAACAAACCCTGGCAAATGATTAAAGATGAAGCCCTTGTTGGCCAAGTCCAAGACGTGTGCACTGTTGGCATCAATTGTTTTCGCGCATTAGTTATTTTGTTAAAGCCTGTTTTACCGGAACTCAGCAAACATGCCGAGACCTTTTTAAACAGCGATGAATTAATGTTTCAAGATATATATACCCCGTTGTTAAACCATGAAATCAACAAATTTAAACCGTTAATGACACGCGTAGAAAACGACGCGATAGACCGCATGATTGAAGACAGTAAAGAAAGCTTAAAAGAAGAAGCTCAACCCATTTCTGGACCATTGGCCGATGATCCGATTGGTGAAACAATTAGTTTTGATGACTTTGCTAAAATTGATTTGCGCGTTGCCAAAATCACAAATGCGGAACATGTCGAAGGTGCAGACAAACTATTGCAATTAACCCTCGATATTGGCGGTGAAACACGCAATGTTTTTGCAGGGATTAAATCAGCGTACAAGCCTGAAGATTTAATCAACAAACACACAGTGATGGTCGCCAACCTTGCGCCTCGAAAAATGCGTTTTGGCCTATCGGAAGGCATGGTGCTAGCCGCAGGACCTGGCGGAAAAGACTTATTCATATTAGAACCCCACGAAGGTGCACTGCCGGGTCATAAAGTGAAATAATTCACAGGATAATTTGAACAAATTTAACAGCGACTGTGAAAGAACCTGACTTAAATCAAACAATTCGTGAAATTGATGAGTGGCTGCCTCAAACTCAGTGCACTCAATGCAGTTATCCACGTTGTTTGGACTATGCAGAAGCCATCGCATCAGGAGAAGCTGACATCAACCAATGCCCTCCTGGCGGCGACACAACCATTCGAGGTTTAGCCGCTTTGTTAGGAAAAATGGGAAAACCTCTCAACCCCAAATATGGCATTCACCAAGCCAAAGAAGTCGCGGTCATTGATGAAGATCGGTGTATTGGGTGTGTCATGTGTATCAAACCTTGCCCCACGGACGCCATCATTGGAACCGCTAAACATATTCATACAGTTCTGTCCGATGATTGCACCGGTTGTGGTTTATGTATTGACCCCTGCCCTGTCGATTGCATCAGCATGGAAGCCGCTCAACCACAAGAACCCCAACCGCATTGGCGTTGGACAGAATACAATCCTGAACAAACACAAAAGGCTCGCGAACAAACCGAGAGTAAAATACAGCGTGAGGCTAGCCGAGAGAAAGAAATATCGGCCAATAAAAAATTAAAAGAAATGAGAAAAGCCAGTGCTTCAGATTTAAAATTAGACATCATGGCTGCGGTCAAAAGAGCCCAAGCCAAAAAAGTCGAATAACCCCCTGGCCACTCACACGACAAAACATCACACCAAAATAGAGTCATCCTGTGAATCGCGAAAAACGTACTGAAATTTTTACTCGCTGGCGCAATGCCAATCCCCATCCAACAACCGAACTAAACTATAACAATTCATTTGAGCTCTTAATTGCAGTCATTTTATCGGCTCAAGCCACCGATGTAGGGGTGAATAAAGCAACCGATAAACTCTATCCTGTTGCTAACACCCCTGAAGCTATTTATGCGTTAGGCATTGATGGATTGAGTGAATACATTAAGACCATCGGTTTATACAACAGTAAAGCCAAAAATGTGATTGCAACCTGCAAGATGCTCATGGAGCTTCATAACAGCGAAGTGCCCGATAACAGAGAAGCGTTGGAAGCCCTTCCAGGGGTTGGCCGAAAAACAGCCAATGTGGTGTTAAACACCGCTTTTGGTCATCCCACCATGGCTGTGGATACACATATTTTTCGCATTTCTAATCGCACGAAAATAGCCCCAGGGAAAAATGTCTTAGAGGTTGAAAAACGCCTAGTCCGCTTGATACCAGAAGAGTTTTTAGTCGACGCCCACCACTGGCTGATTTTGCATGGCCGCTATGTCTGTGTCGCACGCAAACCCAAGTGCGGAGAGTGCATGATCAACGATTTATGCGAATACAACAAAAAGACTGCTTAAACACTCAAAGCCCATGCGTTAAATACATGGCTTGCCAACAAGACGTATCAAATACTACCAAAGCCTTTTAGCCTCACCTCACAATTACATTGCGTGCTCATTAATCAATTAGTAGATGCTCGCTTTGCCTCTATTCAAAAGTGCAAGTCAACAAAAATCAATTACTTATTGATATTGGGCAGTAGATAACAGGCAAGCACGTTTTGCAATTCGAGCATGCACATATATCACTTGCTACAATCAAGGCACTTTGTTATTTTATTTAATCAATTCAAAAGGATGCAGGGATACAATGAAAATACCAACAAAAACAAACCGAGCATGCCTTGTATACAAATGTTATACGTTAAAGGAGAACTCGTGGCTGAGCTGAAATATAAAAAGTTATTTGCAGGGCTTATTGAGGTTTGTTACAGTCAATTTTATATAGAGTCAGAAGACCCTGACGATTATGATTCCTGTGAAGAACAGTTCCGAGGCCAAAATAATGGACTATGTGGTGCCGCTACTCCAGAGCGCCTATTTTTTACGGCTAGACCAAAGGACTCAGTAATTGATTTAGAAGTTCATCTGTACCCTACAGCACCCGAGCTAAATACTGAATACACTGATGTCGTGGAAGTCTCATTTCGACCTGGCGATGAACCTTCATTTTATGTCAATGGGCACATGAAGAAACATATGCGCTTAATCTATCAAATGATGATTATCGTGTTCGTTACTCAATAATTGGCTTGGATAATGACTACGACTATGACCAAGAAGATGACGACTATTTTGAAAAACCGGTTCCTGGGCAAAAGTATCTAATAGAAATTTGGCCGCAAGAAAAAAGTCAGGATAAAATTATTAAGCAAACCTCACTGGAGGCTGCATATTGGCATAAAGAATGGGGATCGAGAAATAACGTATAACCAAGCCATCAAAAGCGCCGCCAAAAAGCGGCGCGCTTTATGGCGGCGTTATGTGTTTTCTATGACAAGTATTAGATTACATGCGTGATATTAAATGCTCTTTAAAATCAAAATAAATAATATGCTAATTAGTAAAATGATCAGAACTTTAATTTTTTTATTGATATTGCTTAAACCTATTACTTCATTTTCAGGAGAACTAGAAACAAGATCTGAAATTAAGAATAATGTTAAAGCCTTATTTTATGCTGGAAATTACGAGCAATTGAACAAAATAGGTTCTTCCTATCGAGATGATAAATTAAGGACATCTAGCGGGTTGTGGAAACTAACTCTTTATTCCGTTGGTCTATCCTCTATCCCAAATACAAAGATTAAAGATTCAAATTATTGGTTAAATTTAAAAAAAAGATCATTAAAGTGGTTGGAACTAGATAATAAGTCGAGCTTTGCGCATCTCTTCTATGTAGATATATTAATCAATGAAGCATGGATGCACAGAGGGAGTGGTTGGGCTTATAACGTTCGAAAGGAAAATTGGGAGCCGTTTTATGAAACCATAGAAGAAGCAAAAAAATATTTGATAAAAAATAGAGAAATAAATGAGGTCGATCCGCGGTGGTATGAAAAGATGTTGACCATTGCTAAGGCTCAAAGTTGGGATGAAGGAGAATTCCATGACCTGTTAAATGAGGCTTTAAACAAATACCCTCAATTTTATGAAATCTATTTTAGAGCTATCAATTATCTTCAACCCAGGTGGCATGGATCGGTCGAAGAAATTGAAAATTTTGCTAGATATGCTTCTAAAAAAAATGGTAATGGTATGTATGCTCGAATATATTGGTATGTTTCTCAAGCCGAATTTGGGAATGAGCTTTTCACTAAATCAAAAGCAAGATGGGCAGACATGAAACTCGGAATTGATGATGTGATTTCAGTTTACCCGGATCAATGGAATATTAATAATTTTGCTCTTTTTTCATGTCTAGCAAAAGACAAAGAAATGACTGGAAAATTAATTAATATGATACAAGGAGAGCCAATGATTAAAGTATGGAGAGACGCCAAGTTTTTTGATTACTGTCAATCCTTTAACGGCAAATAACAGTATTATTATCTATAAGTCACATAACAAGAAGTTTAAAAAGAACAGCTTTCAGCCGCCTTTTAACTTGGCGTTATATGAAAAGTGTTGATATCTACTTAATAAACATCTAATTAATAAGAGGAAAAAATGTCATCATCATTATGGAATCAGTTGTTTTTATTTGGGCCTCAACAAGTTAAACAAAAGCCTGCAACAAATTTATATGGACTAATTGTAAAAGACTATTCCATGAATGAAATTCACAGCTTTCTAGAGGGCGGACATGATATAAATGCTACATATCGAGGTGGATCAAACCTGTCTCTTTCAGTTAAGTATTTATCTCTAATTGATTTCAAGACACTACTGTCTTTAGGATTAAATCTTACAAGTGTTCTTGGCGTGAACCCACTTGCGGTTTGCATAGACCGAATTATGGCTTCCGATGATATAGAAGTTTTAGAGTCAGAAGCGTTATTAAAGTTTTTATTGTTACATGAGGATTGTATAAAGTTAAAGCCTGATGCTTTTATTCATGCGGCTTCAAAAGAATCATATACTTCTGCAGTCGCAATTATTGAATCAGGCTTAGACATTGATTCAAAGATTCAAGTAGGACCAAATGATTTTATCTCTCTTAGTCAGCGATTATTGGAACTTAAAAAACAAGATTTTGCAGATTTATTGCTAGGTAATACTGTTGATATTGAGCATCTTAAGAATAAAGAAAACAAGGAGCGTCAATTAAAGTTAAAAATGGAGGAGCTATTAAACCCTTGTTCAAACGTAGATGAGGCTTTCTTAACAGCAACCTCTCAGGAGATGAAACGTTTAATAACTGAAATCAATAATGGAACTTTTGATGATGTAATAGATGATAAATGGCGAGATAGATGGCCTTTAGAGTTTGCATGTAGCAATAATCTTAATTCTTTAGCTTCTACTTTGATCGGACGTCAAATATGCCAAGAACATTTACGAGAAGGCGTAATGGTTGCTTCTAGGAATGGCATGTTAGATCTTATCAAAATTGCAAAAAACAATGGCTATAACTTTGCAAAAGAAAAAAAACGGAAAGGCGGGCCTTTATTAGAAGCGGCTTCATTTGGCCATGTACAAGTTGTAAGTTATTTGTTAGATAATGGCGCTAATAAAGAGCAAACTGATAGTAATTCAGAAACTGCTTTAATGTTGACAGAGTCTCATGGCGGAAGAAATAAAAATGAAATTCTACAATTACTTTCTTAATCCAAACTATATAACAAGTGACTATGATTCCAAATCAAATTTTCAAGACATAGGTTCTTCTCAATAAACCTTGCTTTTATCTTGACTTTCAGCCAACTGAAAATTTTATTTTTGAAACACCTTACTCTAAGCAAAAAGATTATTGACTGACAAAAGTGATAAGCTTAACGCATGACTAAATCAGTGAATGATTCTAAGATATTTAACATTGCCTCAGCCGAAAAGTATGGCGCAACAGCGAAGGTTGAGCATGTCGTCGATGCTGTAAAAATGGCATTGAAAAAAGCGCAATTAAAGAACGCTTCCAGTGTTTTATTATTTTTAACCAATGGCTATAACCAGAACCCAAAACCCGCTCTAAAAGCCGCCGCGAAAGCCGCTGGCACCATCCAAGTTTACGGAGCAACTGCCGTAGGTTTGTTAACGCACAATGAATGGATCATGGACCATGAAGGTGCTGTTGCAATGGTATTTCCCGAAGACTGCGATTTACAGCCAGCCAATTTACTTAACTCACAAAACAAACTGAGTGGGTCATTACCTCTGCTGTGCTTAACATCTCCGGAACAAAGCAAAATCGCAATCAATGATTCGACATGGGAACAATACCCCATGTTTGGCGCCATCACATCCAATGCCTTTGGTTCCAATGAATACCCTATCTGGCAAGCTTCCCGCATTACCAAAAATGGGTTTGTGCATGCCAACTTCAATACGCCTGCGAACAAATCATTAACTGCACACACCATTGTGTCACAGGGTGTCCGGCGTATTTCAAGCAACTTACTGATCGACGAATCAAACGATAATTGCATCTCCCAGGTCAGCGGCCAAACTCCCACACTCAGTTTGCAGCAATCAATCCCAGACAATATGTATTCGATGCTGTTGGAACAACCCTATCACACACTTTGCGCTGTTTCAGAAGCCATCCATGTGGATGAAGATCAACAGAACGCGGCCAAAACCAATGCGGCCAATGCACTCAACAAAGACTTTTACAGGTTGTTTAATATCGTCGGGATCGACGAGGAACGACAGTCGGTTTTTTTGTCAGGAAAGGTCAAAACAAGACAGTGTTGTTTTTGGGCCTTGCGCGATAACGCAATTGCCGAACAAGAATGGGATCACTCCTTAAAACAGCTCGCCAAATCAATTCAACAACCTGAATTCGCCATTTTGTTTTGCAGTGAATCCCGAGGGCCTTATTTTCATGGCGGCAATGATGACACTGATCTACGTTTGTTCAAACACTACTTTCCAGATACTCCACTGATTGGGGTTTATTCCAGTGGAGAAATTTCAGCGGGCGCGCATTATCAAAGCTTATTAAGGCGTTATTCGAGTGTTTTAACTATTTACGCTTCATAAAGAAATATTTTGTGTGAAAAACAGGTCTTTTTCTTTGGCACGAATGCCAAAGAAGACAAATGACACCTAGACCGTTAGAATCAAGACATAAAGCAAAAAAGGCGCGACTCATTAATGAATAAAGCAATTAACAAATTAGAGCAAATTCAAATCAAAACCAGCCATGCACTTCCTGACTGTGGCCCTGATTTTTCGAGCGTCCTAGCGAAGAACAATCAAAAACTTCAACGTGCAGAACCCACTGAGATTCAGCTAAATTTAGGCAAGCTTTGCAATTTAGCCTGCCATCACTGTCATGTCGATGCCGGTCCCAAACGTACAGAACTGATGACATGGGAGACCATGGAGAAAATCCTCAGCTGGCTAAACACAACCAACATCAAGAAAGCAGACCTAACAGGTGGTGCGCCTGAGTTAAATCCGCATTTCAGACAGTTTTGTGATGCCTTAATTGCCAAAGGCATTCAGATAACCTCTCGATGCAATATCACTGTCTTATTTGAAAAAGGTCAGGAAGATTTAGCCACATGGTATGCGGAAAGAAAAATACGCCTCGTCTGCTCTTTACCTTGCTACACCGAAGACAATGTTGACGCTCAACGTGGCAAAGGCGTATTTGATAAAAGTATCGAGGGTCTGCAATTGTTAAATACCTTAGGCTACGGCATTGAGCCAGACCTAAGTTTAGATTTAGTTTATAACCCTGGTGGTGCTTTCCTACCACCAGCACAATCGGCATTGGAACAAGATTATCGCGCCATGCTAAAAGATAATTTTGACATTACCTTTAGCAGCTTACTCGCCATAACGAACATTCCAATTAACCGTTTTGCTCACTCATTACGCCGCGATGGAGAGCTAGAGACATATCAATCGTTACTCGTTGACAATTTCAATGTCGACACAATTGATGGCTTAATGTGCAGACATTTGTATAATGTAGACTGGCTAGGCCAAGTCTATGACTGTGATTTCAACCAAATGATCGACATGCCAATGGCTAACAGAAAGCATCGATACATCTGGGATATCGATCACCAGCAAAGCATTCATTCGCCCATTGCTGTCGATCGACATTGCTTTGGTTGCACGGCAGGCTCTGGCAGTAGCTGCAGCGGTAAATTAGCCTAGCGCTAATTTCTAACAACTAAGCGTTTACAAAAAACAAACAGATGCCTAACAAGCCATTATAATAACTATGCCATACTAGAGTGAGTAGTAACCCTCGACGATAAGTCATCATGAACAAGCCAAGCCGCAACGAAATTGAAAAATCTCTCCAAGCTTCAAAACATGAAGCATCTCAGAAAGTTGAGCGCTCGTTGGAACTACCTACAAATCATGGAAGCTCACAACGACAATCCAGAGTGCTCGGAGGTAACTTAGGGGGAGTCCGAAGAAATATTCCTAAGAAAAATTACGGTTGGTGGATTGCGGCAACTTGCTTAATTCTTTTGTCTAGCCTTGTATTCATCATTCCTGAATTCATGGATGATAATGCGCCAAAAATTGCAAAGGAAGGGCAAAATACACCGCCAAAAAATCAGATATATCAGGAATCTCGTATTGATGAAGCCTCTGAGCAATCGATTAATACATCTGAAAGTGCATTTACTGTTCCCGCTGACCGAAATCGTGCCGCCGACTACCGACAAAAAGAGCGACAACAACAACAAATAAACGCGTTAATCACCAAAGCAACACAAGCTATCGCATCGGGCAATTACACTAAGCCATTGAATAACAATGCATTTCAATATTACCAAGAAATCTTGGGTATTGAGCCCAACAATATTGCTGCCACTGATGGTATTCAATACATTTTGACCCGATTATTAACCGTAGGATTATCCAGCATCAATTCTGGCGAAATTGACGCGGCGAAAAAATCATTAAGTTCTATTGCTGACGTCGATGCTGAATCCGAAGAATATTTTGATTTATCTGAGGCTATCTCAAACTATGAGGCTGCCGCCCTCAAAAAAATTCGTGATGATAAAATCAAAAAATTGTTTGCTCTCTCTGAAAAGGCGATCAACAAAGAACGTTTAACAAGCCCTAAAAATGATAATGCGTCATTTTATTTCCAGCAAATTCTAGACCTTGATCCAACCAACACCGCAGCACGAGAAGGAATTGATCAAATCAGTCAAAAATACGCGGATCTAACGGAAAAAAATATTCAAAATAGAGAGTGGGGTGAAGCGGAAAAGAATATTAAGACGCTAAAAGCCGCCAATAAAGACTCTGCTTTGGCGGGTTTCTTAGAAAAAAAATTAGCTGAAGCTAAAAAGCAACCTGAACCCTCTCCTGCAAGCGACAACTCAAACCAAATCATTGCATCAGACGGCAGTGGAACCCTTCAACAAAGAGTCTTGGCCGAAACCAACACTGTTGAAACTCAGCCCAGAACACTATCACAACAAACCCAATCACCGTTCACAGGAAGCTCTCGACAAGGCGCACCCGCTCCCACTCAGGATTTAAGCGTTGCTTCTTCACAAGTCCCTGAAAGAGAAGTTTTTACTACTGCCGCTCCGGTATCAGATTCACTGCAAACAACAAACAACGCAGCCACTAACAATACGACAACGAGTAACAATAACGCGCCAAGCACAATCAATGATACAAGAACTACCGCTGTCCAAAATATAGCCCCCCCTCAAACACTTCAAACTGGACTTCAAGCTTATTACAGTGGCGAATATGTCACGGCTTTCTCGAATTTAGCGCCACTCGCAAACACTAACAACACCAGAGCACAAATCCGAGTTGGTTATATGTATCAGTTTGGCCGAGGTGTTGCGCAGGACCAAGCACTAGGCATCGATTACTTGCGTAAAGCATTACCTAATTTAATCAGGCTAGCTAAACAAAACCAAGCTTGGGCTCAATCGGATCTTGGCTCCCTTTACGAAGACGGCATTGTTGTCACACAAAGTTATTCAGAAGCACTTAACTGGTACCGAAAAGCGGCAACACAAAATTATGCTGGCGCCCAAACAAATCTTGGCAATATGTACTTCTTTGGCAAAGGTGTCAGTCAAAGCCAAGACGAAGCTATCAAATGGTATCGACTTGCCGCTGTGGGTGGCGACGCGATTGCTAAGCAAAATTTAATTCAACTAGGCGCCGTCAACTTCTAGGTTGCTATTCAAAACAGCACTTAACCGAATTCCACCTAACTGATTACGACATCCATCAAAAATTAAGCAATCGACTCCACCGTATACTGCTTTGCATCATAATCTGGTTCAGGATAATTTGGAGCCATCGCTTCTAGAGTCTCCACTAGCACTTTTGCTACGGCATAGTCACGAAACCAACGTTTTTCGGCAGGAATAACATACCAAGGCGCTTCAGTCGTCGAACATTCAGTCAATGCAATACCAAAGGCTTGCATATAATCATCCCATCGCTGACGTTCATCTAAGTCTCCAGGGTTAAATTTCCAATTTTTACCCGGATTCTCTAAACGGCTTTTAAACCGTGTTAATTGATATTCAGGAGAAATATTCAACATAAATTTAACCACTTTGGTGTTATTGTCTCCTAACAAAGATTCAAACTGATTAATATGCTGATAACGGCGTTGAATCATATCTTCAGAGGCCCAACCATGGACTTTAACTATGAGCACATCCTCATAGTGTGAGCGGTTAAAAATAACAACCTCCCCTTTCTTTGGTGTCACTTGATGAACACGCCACAGGAAATCATGTGCTAACTCTTCATCGCTGGGCTTACCAAAGCTTTGCACTCTCGCACCCTGAACATTTAAACGCGTAGTGAGCTTTCGAATGGTACTGTCTTTCCCAGCCGCATCCATTGCTTGAAAAACAACCAATAAGCTTTGTTCTTTTTCTGCATAGAGCTTTTCTTGTAGGGCTAACAAACGCTTATGTAATATTTTGGTTTCTTTTTTTATGACATCTTCATTTAAACCAAAATCTTCATTTGTCCCATCTTTGCCCAATGCCAGCACTTGCTCATTGCGCCGATGATAATCAACAGCTAACTGTTTAATCGAAAATGTTGTCATTATGACTCCTTAAATTTATTCTTATTAACTGAAGCTTTTTTCAATGAACATTTAATTCTTCAAAAAGAACATCAGTACCTGTTGAGTATGATGAGTTATTCGGCATGTGCCTAGTACAGAAAGTTCTTATCTTTGTTCAACACAAAACCATTGACAACGAGGCTCACTCTAAACGTTAAACAATTGATGTAGAACAAAAATCACTTAAATATGGCAACGACGCATCGGCTTAGGTTAAAATTCGCACAGACTGAGCAAAAAGTCATGCTATAAGCACAAATCAACACGATGATACTTTTCTCGTACGGACAAATTTTATCACTAATTTCGATCAAATTTAAATTGCTAACAAATGCCTTAACGCCAATTTTCTCTTTTCGTTTTATTTCCATTGCCACGGCTACAACACTTTAAGCCTAGGACACATCAATAACGTCACAACACATTATGGCTAATCAAAACCAGCTATCATTGAAAAACATAAGTTGTACTAAAGGAGATAATGCACTGTTTTCAGGGCTAAGTATCGATGCAAGCAATGGTGACCTATTACGAATTAGAGGAGAGAATGGAAGCGGAAAAACCAGCTTATTGCGAATCATTTCAGGCATTTCTTCTCCCGATGAAGGCTCTGTTTCATGGAACCAACAAGCGATTAAAAAGTCAGACTGTTTCGCTAATGACATTGCCTACCTTGCTCATCGTGATGGCATTAAAGCTGAACTAACAGCTATCGAAAATTTACGTTTTTACCAGCAACTATACAACCAGAATAATACCGAGGAACTGCTGAAAACACTGGATGCTTTGGATATAAGCCATGCCATGCATTTAACCGCCAATCGACTATCTTTTGGACAACGGCGACGCTTAGCATTTGCTCGATTACTGTTATCTTCAACAAAACTCTGGTTATTAGATGAACCCTTCACGGGAATTGATGTTTTCGGTAGGCAGCTTCTGGAAAAACACTGCCTAAACTTCATCGATCAAGGGGGAATTATTGTCATGACCCATCATGCTGAAATTGAACACCCAGATTTAGCTCAACGCGAAAGGTCCATCGATTTAAGCGCACGGACCTTAACGCCTAATACTAATAGCGAGAGTGGTTAATATGTCAACAGCACCACATAAAGCGCCCTTGATATCGAATTTTTCGAGCTTCACTCTTTTTATTCGTCGCGAGTGCTCTTTGCTTTGGAGTAATCAAGAGAATATTATCCAACCTTTATTCTTTTTCTTAGTCACAGTATCGCTATTCCCTTTTAGTTTAGGCAGTGACCCTGAATTGCTCAAAATGATCATGCCGAGCGTTTCATGGGTAGCTATCGTACTCGCAATCATGATGAGCCTAGGCAGTTTATTTCGAGCAGACTACGAAGACGGATCCCTAGAACAGTGGCTAATCGGTAATCGCTCATTAGCATTGATTACACTCGCGAAAGTATTGGTTTTCTGGTTATTCAACGGCGTCTTTCTTAGCCTGCTGGCTTGCATAGTTTGCTTGTCAACGAATATACCTTTTGAACAGATTAAGGTACTATTTGTTTCGCTGTTATTGGGAACGGTTAGCCTTCAATTAATAGGCGGTATAGGTGCAGCTTTAACAGTCACTATTCAACGAAGTGGCTTACTCATTGCTGTTGTTGTTTTACCTTTATTTATACCAATCTTAATTTTTGGTGCTGGAGCAGTGACTCGATCATTTGCTGGAGAACCTGTGACTGGAGCGTTATACACACTAGCAACATTATCCGTGCTAGCAATAACGTTCGCACCGTTTGGCATGAGTTTCGCCTTACGTAATACGATTGAATAAAACACGGTCTTATACCAAAGACCTACAAGTAAAATAGTATTCAAATATATGTGGCAAGCACTTAAAAACTTATATCACCGTTTGGGCACTCCCCGTGAGTTTTACCGTATTGCGGGCTATTGGATTCCTTTTTTTGGCATTAGTTTTGCCTTGCTATTTGTGATCGGAGCTTATTTAGGGCTTGTGATTGCGCCTGCAGATTATCAACAAGGCGATAGTTTTCGCATTATATATGTGCACGTCCCTGCGGCGTGGATGTCTTTATTTGTTTATACCGTCATGGCTCTTGCAGGTGCCATTGGATTGATTTGGCGAATGAAAATGGCTTTTATCGTCATGATTGCATCCGCCCCCATTGGTGCAACATTCACCTTTATAGCACTCGCAACGGGCTCAATTTGGGGAAAACCCACTTGGGGCACATGGTGGCAATGGGAAGCTCGACTCACCTCAGAGTTAGTCTTACTCTTTTTATACTTTGGCGTCATGGTACTTTACTCAGCGTTCTCTGAACGAAAAACAGCGGAGAAAGCGGCTGCTATTCTGTGCATTGTTGGCGTGATTAACATTCCCATCATTCATTATTCAGTAGAATGGTGGAATAGTCTCCATCAGGGCTCCACAGTGCTAAGAGAAGGAGGGCCAGCGATGCCTGCTAGCATGTTGACACCGTTATTACTCATGGCTCTATCATTCAAGTTCTTTTATGGCTGGCTATTATTTATTAAATCTCGCACACAAGCGTTAATCCAAGAAAAAAATAGTCAATGGGTAAAGCAAATCATTGAATCGAAACAGTCTTAAGGAAACTAACTATGAGTGATTTTAACGTTAATGAATTCATTGCAATGGGTGGCTATGCCAAATATGTCTGGTCTTCTTGGGCATTAACCATTATTTGCATGACATGCCTGGTAATTAACGCCATTTATAAGCGTAAAAAGGTATACCGAGAATTTCGTGAAAGCGCACAACATTCTATAGCAAGGGAGCAACGATTAGCTCGTCAAAAACACGCTCGCCAAACCCATTCGTAACAAGTATCTTTTAGCACATGACTCCAAAACAAAAAAATCGCCTATTTGTCGTATTAGCCATTTTAATAGGTGTTTCTATAGCGACAGCATTAGGCTTGACAGCGTTTAAAGAGAATATTCGATTCTTTGTTAACCTTGAGGATGTTGCAAACATTGAGCCTGCAACAACCAAGCAATATCGAATTGCAGGCCTTGTTAAACCCGGCAGCATTGAAAAGCAAGCTGACAATGTCAGCATTCAATTCACGTTAACCGACTGCAAAGCAGATGTTGATGTATTCTTCACCGGTATTGTGCCGGACCTTTTTCGAGAAGGTCAAACTATCGTGGCAAATGGAACATTTGATACCAATAAAATGATGGTCGCATCTGAAGTCTTAGCAAAACATGACGAAAACTATGTGCCTTCAGAAGCAGCTGAATCATTAATGGAGCAACAGGCTAATATCTGTATCGATCAATTAAAAACTGATCAACTCAGTGACACATCTGGACAAACTGAAGCCCCGACTCCCAAAAACTCCACCTACTAAAACGCGAAACGTATGCTCCCAGAACTCGCCCAAATAGCCTTAATCTTGGCATTAATTACCGCTGTTTTCCAAGGAGTGTATTGCATTCAAGGTAAAGGAAATCATTTCGCTCATCAAACAACATTGATGGTATTTTTACTCGTCCTAATAGCCTATATCATCCTCACATACAGCTTTATTAATCATGACTTTTCCATAACTTATGTTGCGAGCAATAGTAACCTCATCCAACCATTAATATATCGCATTTCGGGAGTATGGGGCGCTCATGAAGGTTCATTGTTATTATGGATTCTCATTCAAAGTACTTGGTCATTGTTAGTCTCGCGCTTTAGTCGAAGTATTCCTGAAGCATTCACCACACGCGTTCTCGCGATTCTGAGTTGGATCAATGTTGGATTTCTTAGCTTTATGCTATTCACTTCAAATCCTTTCGATAGAACGCTTCCAGCACCTTTAGATGGTCGAGAACTCAATCCTTTATTACAAGACCCTGGTTTAGCCATCCATCCTCCCATGCTATATCTGGGTTATGTTGGTTTTAGTGTTGCCTTTGCATTCGCGATTTCGGCCTTACTCAGCGGCAAATTAGATGCTCAGTGGGCTCGCTGGGCAAGGCCTTGGACGAGTGCCGCTTGGTTATTTCTAACCATTGGCATTACCTTGGGTAGCTGGTGGGCATACTATGAACTAGGTTGGGGTGGCTGGTGGTTTTGGGATCCAGTTGAAAATGCCTCTTTTATGCCTTGGTTATTAGGCACAGCGTTGATTCATTCACTCGCTGTGACCGAAAAGCGCGGCGCCTTTGTCGCATGGACCGTTTTATTAGCCATCTTTGCGTTTTCCTTAAGTTTGCTTGGCACTTTCATCGTACGCTCAGGACTTTTAACATCCGTTCATGCCTTTGCCAGTGACCCTGAGCGCGGCTTATTTATACTGATTTTCTTACTGATAGTGATTGGTGGCTCTCTATTACTCTATAGCATTAGAGCACATAAAATTCGCAGCCTAGTAGGCTTTGAGTTATTTTCTAAAGAAAGTAACCTGCTGTTAAATAATGTATTTTTTGTGATAAGCGCTTTCATGGTGCTACTTGGCACACTATTTCCACTAGCTCTTGAAGCCATGGGGCAAGGGAAAATCTCAGTGGGAGCGCCCTATTTTGATTTTATGTTCGCCGTGCTAATGATCCCTCTCACATTACTGGTGGGTATTGGCTCTATGTCTCGCTGGAAACGCGACAACATTGGCCGGTTCCGCTCGCCAGCAATATGGATGTTTATCATCAGCGTCATAGGCGCATTGCTCATCACCTTTTTCATGAGCCAGCGTACTCAAACAAGTTTTTCAATTGGCGCTGCTGCTGGTGTTTTTCTTTGCCTGTGGATTACCGCGTGGACGACTCATGGATGGTTAGAACGCAGTAAAAAACAAACAGGACTGCACAAACTTAAGCAACCCGCCGCATTTGTGGGCATGTCTGTCGCACATTTGGGAATTGCTATTTTTGTCTTAGGCGTCACCCATGTAAACACGTATAGTATTGAAAAAGATATCTCTATTTCCGTTGGTGACACCTTTGAATTACGCGATTATTCCGTCAAATTCAATGGCATAGCCAATAAAGCAATTGAGAACTACCAAGCCAATGAAGGCAGTTTCATTGTGACTCGTGGAAACAAGATGGTCACCGAACTCAAACCGCAAAAAAGGCTTTACAGCAACTCTCAAAACCCGATGACTGAGGCCGCAATCGACACTAACCTTAGCAGAGATTTATACGTTTCATTAGGAGAAGCCAGCGATAATACGGCTCAAACATGGAGCGTTCGTTTGTACTACAAATCATTTGTCGTTTGGATTTGGCTCGGTGGCTTTATTATGGCTCTTGGCGGCGGGATTGCTATGTTTGATCGCCGCTACCGAAAAGACCCCAAAAAACAAACGCTAGCATCATGAAATCTGTGCGCTATATTTTACCGTTAGGCATATTCCTTGCGATGTGCATCTTATTTTATTTCATGCTTGATCGAGATACGCAATTATTGCCTTCGCCATTGGTAGGCAAGCCATTACCAGAGTTTTCATTGCCCCGTTTAAACACCCGTGCTGTAACGCATGACAACACCGCGGTGAAAAACTCAGAATCACTTGATTCACTCATTCATCAAGATAGCTATCTTGGAAAAAAATGGTTACTTAATATTTGGGCATCCTGGTGTGCGGCATGTCGAGTTGAACACCCTTATTTTAATGAAATAGCCTCAAAAACTCATTGGCATTTAGTAGGCCTCAACTACAAAGATCAAGCAGCTGATGCAAAGCAGTGGCTGCAGATCATGCATAATCCATATCAAGATATTATTTTTGACACAAAAGGTACTTTAGGCTTTGATTTAGGCGTCTATGGCGTGCCTGAAACATTCTTAATTGATGAACAAGGCATTGTTCAATATAAACACGTTGGCCCTGTCTGCGGCGCGGTGATCAGAGAAATTATTACACCTTTCTTCGAAAATAAAGCAATGAATACTCAAGCTTCATGCGCTGAATAATGATTAAAAAATAACTATTAGCAAAATAACAAGATGACGCAATCACAACGTAATAATCAACATCTCTTTTCGACGTTATACATATCGCTTTGCTGGCTTGTGATTATCAGCATTGCTAGTAGCATATCCAACCCTGCTTTTGCCCAAAATAGTGAAACTAATACACCAGTGTCGCACTCAAACGCTAGTGAGATTTTAACATTTGCTAATGAGAGGCAACAAAACATCTATCAAGACCTCATTCTCGAATTACGATGCCCAAAATGCCAAAACCAAAACATCGCTGATTCTAATGCTGATATTGCGCAAGACATGCGTGCCAAAGTATATGAAATGGTCATAGCAAACAAAACAAAGTCTGAAATTAAAGAATTTATGCAAGCTAGGTTTGGAGAATTTGTACTATATAAACCACAATTTTCTGGAAAAAACCTATTGCTTTGGCTAGGTCCTATCTTTGCTTTGTTTGCCGTCATTCTCTTTGTGATACGAATCATTCGAAAGAATGCTGCACATTTAGATACCGTCGATGATGAAATTGAACAATAAAATCAACAGGTGTTTAGTTATCAATCATCCAATCACCACTGATCATTTTTAGGCCTTCGCTATGAGCTTATTTCTTATCCTCTCTTCCATCTTGACGCTTATCTCATTAGGCTTCCTAGTGTTAGCGTCTAAAGATATACAACGGTGGCAGTCGATTACATTAGCCATTGCAGCGCCTATACTAGTTGCCGTCATTTACCAAAACATAGGCAGTCCGCAAGCAATTGACACCCAGAGCACACTCACCGCTAAGAACAACACTCAACAACACGCTGAAGCTCTCACTAATCAACAAAACACGAATAATTTTCTTGCTGAGAATCAACTAAATCCGCAGCAAATTCAACAAGCTATTACAACACTCCAAGAAAAAGTGAATGCGAACCCAAATGATTTGGAAAGCCTTAACTTACTTGCCAATACCTATTTAATCACTGAGCAAGCACAACTAGCAGTATTAACACTCGAAAAAATCATAGCTCTGGGTCAAAGTGATGCCGATACATTGATAAAAACTGCCGATGCATATACTTATGTTGAAAAAGGGATCGTCAACCTTAGAGCACAGCAGTTGATTGAAACAGCCATTAAACAAAACCCTCAACATCTTCAAGGTTTGTGGCTCGCAGGCATGGCGTCGGTCCAAGCTAACAAAGCGGATCAAGCAAAAAAGTACTGGAATCGTCTATTGCCTTTATTAGCAGGTACCCCCCAAGAACAGGAGCTCCGCAATATCCTTACTGAGTTAAAGCAACGGCAACCTATATTAAATGCAGAACCATCAACAGCAACCTCTAATAATAAAACACCACAGACCCAAGACTCCATTACTATTCGCGTCAATATTGAGCCTGACTTATTAAAGCGTGACCCCGAGATTCGTGACGATCATTTAGTATTCATTTTTGCGAGAGCAAAGACAGGTCCTAGAGCACCTCTAGCCGCTAAACGCCTAACCGTGAAAGAGCTGCCCACCACCATTACTTTAACCAAAGAAGACGCCATGCTCCCTCAAGCGACAATCGAAATGTTTAACGACATAGAGATTTCGGCCAAAATTTCTAAAACAGGGAACCCTAGCGACAAAACAGGCGACATCACCTCTGAGACTATAAGCATTGATATGTCTAACAAGCAGAGTGCTTACGACCTTACAATACAAAATAGCCTTTAATTTGTCACAACCAAATCCACACCGAATCACTTGATCGACTCATTAACAACCTGAAAATAATCAGACTTGTTCTAGGTTAACAACTGCCTCTATGTCATCATTTTATTCACTTCTTCAGAAATGACCACGATAGCATTCTCCACTTTACTATTAAACTCCATAGAGCAATTAATACGTAAACAATTTCGATGTTGATTCGCCGCGGAGAATAGCACACCCGGATTGAAGCTCACGCCTCGTGCGACTGTATTTTCCAACAGTTTTAAAGTATCAATATGTCCCGGCAAAGCTAACCATAAAATAAAACCGCCCTTTGGTTGCGTAATACGCGTGCCATCAGGCATGAGTTCGTGCAATTTTTCTAATATCAAATTCGTTTGAGCTCCGTACCGACGACGAGCAGATTGAAGGTATCGCTCATGTTTACCCATTTTTAGATATTCAGCAACGGTGTATTGACTCGTAGTCACCGTGGACAAACCGCAGACATACTTATTGTATTCAAGCTCTTTATGCATCGATTTATTGACCACCCAGCCCAATCTAAGCCCCGGTGAAATTGTTTTTGAAAAAGAATTACAATAAATAACAATGTCATGTTGATCAAAACTTTTTAGCGGACGAGGCCGATAATAAGGGTCATGACTCAAGTCGCCATACACATCATCCTCGACAATCTTGATCGACAAACGTTCACATAAACTCAGCAATGCATGCTTTTTTTCAGTCGACATTCTTGCTGACGTTGGATTGCTGTAGCTGCTAGATAATAGTAAACAATCAATTTTCCATTGTTGCGCGGCCAATTCCAATGCGCCAATACTAATACCATTGCGTGGGCTAGTCGGAATTTCAATGACTTCTAAATTTAACAACTCACAAACTTGTAAAAACCCTGGATAAGTTGGTGTTTCTAATGCAACGGTATCTCCTGCATTTAAAAAACTCAGCAAAGCAATCATCGTTGCTTCTTGACACCCATTTGTAATGACAATTTGCTCTGGATCTACCTCACAATTGATATTCTGCATATACAAACTAATTTGTTCGAGCAATTCCCTATTCCCAGGCATAGACTGATATTGATCTCTCTTATACGAACTCATTCTCATTGCTTGTCGAGTCGCTTTATCTAACTCTTTAACTGGCAAAAAACCTGAGGATGGGATGGCCGCTCCAACATTAAATACCTTGGGGTCATAAAAAGAGCGCATTAAAGCAAGCACCAACTCTTTATTATCAATCTGAGTGGGTTGTTCCAAAATGAAACTCGGCTCAGGCTCAGGAGATTTATATTTTGGAGATGCACTGATATAAAACCCCGACCTATCTCGGCTTTCAATCACACCATCTTGCTGTAACGTTTCCAACGCTTTAACAACGGTCGACATGCTTAAGTCATGACGCTCACACAACTGCCGCACACTGGGCAGCTTCATATTGGCTTGAAACTGACCATCTGATATCTGCTTATGCAATTCTTTGGCTAATAGTTCATACTTGTTCATAAAAAGATACAGTTTTTACTAAAAGTTAAAATACAGATACAAAAAATACATTTTGTATCCTAAAATAAATATTTTTTTGAATCTGTACTTAATTTATCCTCTTTATTATCATCAATCAACACCTTTACGATTAATTTAAAACTTTAGGATGGTGAATAATGAAAATGAATACATTAGATGTAGTTCTTGCCCAGACTTTATCAGCACATGTTATTGTTAATAGAGAGATCAACCATAGCGATTTAAGCAGATATGCCATCACTTCGGCTAATAAAACAATCTCAAATAAACCCTTCACCTGTTTCTCCTCAAACTATTACCAACTAGGTGGACACCGATTACCGCCAGTGGTCGTTAATATGGCCCTACGAAACGTGGTAGCTCCTTCGATTAATGTAACCGAGGGCAATGCTTACATTTCGATATTTATGAACATTGCTCAACAAATAAGCGACATGAACATACATCACTCAAAAGATGTATGGCGCCTAAGTTGCATTTTCACTCAAGAAGAGTATGGATTTACCATACCTTTTTTAAGTTGGTTTTTAAAAAAGCACTTATAAAAACAATGGCTTTCTTAAGTTTTGTAAAAGATTTAAGAAAGCCTCTCGCTTTACTGTAACACCACGATTTCAACCTATTAAAAACTGCAATGACTTATAAAAATAAACAACTTTGTAAAATTAGAACCATCACCGCGTTTATCAGCCTAGATTCCAACAAAGAAGAATGGAAAAGTGAGATTTTAAAAGCAGCCGCTTTTTGTACGGACCTTTCATCTGAACTTACCGACAAATCATATACAGTCCAATCATTAAGAATTGTGACTAACCCTTTTGGAGAGTATCTCGACACGGACACACTCGCCACAGCAAAAGAAGACTTAGCCTATATCACAGATATTTTAGCCTCAATAAAAACGTCCTCACTAAGAGTAAGGTTTGCTATTGGAGAAGCCAAAACCAAAGAAGAAATCACACTTTTACCGGAGTTAATTAAAAAATTTGGTGACTTATGCAATGTGTGTGTCAATGTAAATAACAATCAGTCAGATATACTTGATAATGAGCTTATTAAAAATTCAGCTGAAGTCATTCAGAAAATCAGTAAGATAACGCCTAACGGGGAAGGCAATTTTAACTTCACAGTCAACTTCAATTGTCCTCCATTAATCCCTTATTTTCCGGCAAGTTACCACGATAAAAAGTTAGGAAATTGCTTTGTCATAGGACTTGAAACACCCGATTTACTCCTTGCCGTCTTAAAACAGCAAAACACTAACAACACGGCCAGTAGTCACCATGATCGCCACACGAGTTACTACCAAGTAATGCACCAAGCTCTGCAATACCACATAGATCAAATTAAGCAAGTTGTCGAACAACGCCAGTTCAATAATCAATTTATATTTCGCGGCTTTGACAGCTCTGCAGCCCCATCAAAAGACTGCAGTAGCATGGCTGAAATTTATGAAGAAATGGGTGTAGAGTACTTTGGCGCTTCTGGGACGGTTGAAGCATCTTCGCTACTCACCAAAGTGTTCAAGTCCATTGAAAACACTCAACTCGTTGGTTTTTCAGGACTCATGCTTGCATTAACAGAAGACACTGGTCTGGCGAAAGGAACAGAACACTTCAATTTCGATATTAGATCTTTACTAACCTATAGTGCTGTTTGTGGCATTGGTTTAGATACCGTTCCAATCCCTGGAGACACGCCGTTAGAGAAAATCTCGGCCATCATGCGAGATACGGGAACAATGGCTTATCGACTCAACAAATCCTTAACCGTAAGATTGTTTCCAAGCCCAGGTTTAAACGCCGGTGATATGACACGTTTCTCTAGTGATGATTTATGTAATTGCTTAGTGCTAAAGGTTCCTTGATATCTTTGTTTAACTATATATTTCATTTAACGATACAAAAAAACCTTCTTGCCCTAAATAGAACAAGAAGGTTTAAAGGAGACGTCAGCATTGAGTCTAATGATCTAAAATTTGCTCCAAGAATTTTTGAGTCCGATCTACTTGAGGGTTATCAAAAAATTCATGTGGTGTGTTTTGTTCAACAATCTCGCCAGCATCCATAAATATCACGCGGTCAGCCACTTTTTTTGCAAAACCCATTTCATGCGTCACACAGAGCATGGTCATGCCTTCTTCATCGGCCAACTCAACCATCACATCAAGTACCTCTTTGATCATTTCTGGATCCAAAGCTGATGTTGGCTCATCAAACAACATCACTTTAGGCGCCATACACAATGATCTTGCGATAGCGACACGCTGCTGTTGGCCGCCAGATAATTGTCCTGGGTATTTATTCGCTTGATCAGGAATTTTCACACGCTCTAAATATTTCATGGCAACTGCCTCAGCATCCGCTTTCGGCTTTTTTTGCACCCATACTTGACCAAGTGTCAGGTTTTCAAGAATCGTTAAGTGAGGAAATAAATTAAAATGCTGGAACACCATACCTACTTCGCGGCGAATGGCTTCAATATTTTTCACATCTTCAACCATTTCAACACCATCAACGACTAACGATCCACGTTGAAACTCTTCTAAACGGTTAATACAACGAATCATTGTTGATTTACCTGAGCCTGACGGCCCGCAAATCACGATTCGTTCGCTCTTTTTGACATTGAGGTTAATATCTTTCAAGACGTGAAAGTCACCATACCACTTATTTAAATCTTTAATAACGATAATGTCATCAGCTGATTGTTCTTGTTCTACTTTTGTCATAATAAATCTCTAAATTCTTTTTATACTCAATAACTTATTGTTATTTAAACCTAATCGCGCTTATCAGTATCTAGGTCTCTCTCAATTTTGTTGGACAACAAAGACATACTGAAACAACAGACCCAAAAGATAATGCCTACAAATACATAACCCTCAACGGCATGCCCGCCTAACCAATTTGAATTACTTAATGCGGTTAATAAGAGTTGTAGAACTTCAGGAATACCAATAATCAATAAGAACACCGTGTTCTTAAACAGCATTACAAATGTTGCCAAAATATTTGGCATAGACACTTTAATCACTTGTGGCAAAATAATTAGCAATGTTTTCTGCCAATAGCTTAAACCCACTGAATCAGCTGCTTCATATTGTCCGCTTGGAATTGCTTGAAAGCCGCCACGAAACACTTCAGCCATGTAACCTGACATAAAGAAAATCAACACAATCCACACACGAATCAGTTTATCTACCTGCGTTCCTTCAGAGAAAAACAATGGCAGCATCACGGAACCCATGAAAAACAGTGCGAGTACTGGTACTCCACGGAAAAACTCAATAAAGATGACGCTGATCGATCTTGCCAGCGGCATATCTGAGCGCCGGCCTAAAGCCCATAAGAAGCTAAATGGGAATGCAACAATAATTGCTGCTGCCGCCATTAAGACATTCAAGGAAAAACCACCCCAAAAGTCAGTGCTCACAAACTCCAAGCCAACAAGACGTCCATCGAGAATAGCGATGCACACAAATGGCAACACCAAAAACAATGGAATACTCACTCTTAATCTGAAACTTGCTGGCAAGGTGAATGACATGATGATCACAGCAAACAGCAAGATTAATGACAAATTAACTCGCCAGATTTGATCTGTTGGGTAACTGCCATAGAAAAATTGTTGTGACCAAGCTTTGACAAACACCCAACAAGCACCGTCTTTAACACATGCTTCTTGATTTGTTCCACTCCAGTTAGCCGAAAGAAACATCCAGTCGATCACACCAGGAATCACGTTAATTAGCACGAACGCAATAAAAATAGTAATAATAGAGTTTGGAATCGAAGAGAATAAATTTCCCCTCACCCATGCCATAAATCCTACCGTT
Source organism: Arenicella sp. (assembly GCA_050633585.1). Taxonomy (GTDB): domain Bacteria; phylum Pseudomonadota; class Gammaproteobacteria; order Arenicellales; family Arenicellaceae; genus CALKZN01. Next base: position 1,345 of record JBOEGT010000007.1, on the reverse strand, counting down.
GACTTAGGTGCAGGCTGTGCCTGTGTAGGCTTGAACTCAATCGGATCACTTTTAAATGTATTTGACATGATTAACGCCCCACTAATTCAACATTGCCATTAAATCGATTCATGATAAATGAAATCAACATATTGACCGCAAAGTAAACAACAATTGCCATAAAGATGGTTTCAATTGCTTGACCAGTTTGATTCAACGCTGTTCCCACAAACACATTAAATAAATCGGGATAGGCAATCGCTGCCGCTAGCGTTGAGTTTTTGACTAAACTTTGATATTCAGAGTTCAATAGCGGCACAATCACGCGCATCGCTTGAGGTACCACAATCAAAGACATAATCTTTTTCTCTTTTAAACCAATGCTTCTAGCCGCTTCGGTTTGACCGTGAGGTACCGCTTGAATACCTGCTCTAACAGCCTCAGCAATAAAGGCTCCTGTATAGACAGACAATGCAATAGTTAACGCCATTAATTCAGGAATGACAGTAATTCCACCATTAAAACCGAAACCCTTTAAGATTGGATAATCAATAATAAAAGGAAAGCCTGTTAACAAGGCCGCCACAAAAGGCAAGCCAATGATCATTGCAACACTCGTGTAAAATACTGGAAACTGTTGACCTGTCTCATCTTGACGTTTTTTCGCCCATGAACGGAGTACAAATATTCCAACAATGGCGATTGCTAAAACGATATAGACAAATGTAGATCCGCCTTGCCCCACTAACTTAGGAATAAACAATCCTCGAATATTCAAGAAAACAGCTTCGCCAAGACTCAAGCTATCCCTGACACCTGGTAAGGTCGCCAATACGGCGGAATACCAGAAAAGAATTTGAAGTAATAATGGAATATTGCGAAATGTTTCAACATAGATAACTGAAAGCTTCTTAATCAGCCAGTTTCTTGAGAAATACATTACACCAAATATAAAACCTAATATGGTGGCAAAAAATATACCCAGCGCCGATACTAAAATAGTATTTAAGAAACCCACTATAAAAACACGCATATAGGAGTTTGTTGACTCAAAAGGAATTAGCGACATTAATACATCATAACCAGCAGCATTACTCAAAAACCCAAAGCCACTTTTAATGCCTGCAGCTTCGAGGTTTCCTAAGGTGTTACTGATAATGGTATAGAAAAAGTACAACAAGCCTGAAACAAGTAATACTTGATAAATTAAGGCTCGGTATTTGGGATTATTATAAAAAGCATGCGCCGCCGTATCGGTAGGCCTTGTCGCTGCTTTTATTTGTTCTGTTGTTTTTTGTTTAAACATAAGTGCGGACTGGCAAAAGAATCAGACGAGAAGCATCTGATTGTTAAAGCAATTGAAATG
>JBOEGT010000006.1:34654-61718 GCA_050633585.1 Arenicella sp. | reverse complement strand
GCATGGAAGGATTCGAACCTCCGACCGCCTGGTTCGTAGCCAGGTACTCTATCCAGCTGAGCTACATGCGCGTATTCGTTATGTCTTGTCAACAGTGTTTTCTCTAAAGACCAACGCTGTCTGCGGCGGCATATTATTGTTTTCACAATCAATAAGCAAGCCTTTTTAGTAAGAATTTTTACTAAAAATAAAAATGGCGGAGAGAGAGGGATTCGAACCCTCGATGAGGCTATAAACCCCATACTCCCTTAGCAGGGGAGCGCCTTCAGCCACTCGGCCACCTCTCCAATTCTGTGATTAGATCACTCTAATCACAAGAGTAATCGCTAATAATTAGCGGTTACCGTATGAATCATCAATAAAGTCGTCATCTGGAAAATCCAAATTTTCAGCTTCATCATCAATATCACCACCCTGCTTCAATCGTTCTTCGCGTTTAATGCGAAGGTAAATTTCTTCACGATGAACAGCTACATCACGTGGCGCATTGATACCAATGCGGACCTGATTGCCTTTTACACCTAATACGGTGACTTGTACATCGTCGCCGATGTTCAAGGTTTCGTTTACACGTCGAGTCAAAATAAGCATTACGCTCTCCTATCGTTCCTAACAATAGCCGCCAATTACGGTTGGCGGTATTATAGTTTGCGCTTTGAGAATTTCCACATATTTTTTAACTTATTCGCATTTAATTTCGAATTGTATTAAAAAATACGCCCTTAATACTATAGACCTGCTAACCCAAAGCTATCATGCAAGGTTTTTACAGCTAATTCCGTATATTTCTCTTTGACTATAACTGAAATTTTAATCTCTGAGGTAGAAATTAACTCAATATTCACTGACTCCTTTCCTAATGCTTCAAACATTTGCGCAGCAACACCAGCATGAGACACCATTCCGACACCAACGATAGAAATTTTTGCAATATCACTATTGATGTCTAAATCATCTGCCCCTAAGCTGACGACTATATCGTCCAAGACTGACTTACACTTAGATAATTCCGTTCTATTTGTCGTGAAAGTAAAATTACTTTTACCGTCAGGACTAACATTCTGCACAATTAAATCTACATTAATATTTTCCGCAGACACTGGGCCTAATACTTTATTCGCCACGCCTGGTTGATCAGGAATGCCTCTCACTGTGAACATCACTTCATCACGGTTAAATGCAACGCCAGAAACTAATGGTGCTTCCATTTTATTTGCCTCATTATCATAGGTAATTAATGTGCCTTCATCAGGCTCAAAAGAAGAAAGTACTCTAAGTGGAACACGATATTTTCCGGCAAACTCCACGGAACGTGTTTGTAAAACCTTTGCGCCTAAACTAGCGAGTTCCAACATTTCTTCAAACGTAATTTGTTTTAAGCGACGTGCTTGGGGCACTACGCGAGGGTCGGTTGTATATATACCATCTACATCTGTATATATACGACACTCATCAGCCTTTAAAGCAGCAGCAATAGCAACAGCAGAAGTATCTGAACCACCACGACCTAAGGTAGTAATATTGCCGTCTGAATCGACCCCTTGAAAGCCAGCAGCGACAATAATATTGCCATCATTAATGTCACGCATGATTTTCGCATCATCAATGTCTTCAATACGTGCTTTCATATGCGCACTGTCGGTCAACATACGAATTTGAGAGCCTGTATAGGACTTGGCCTTTAAGCCCAATTCATTCAAAGCCATCGACAATAATGCGATCGTTACTTGCTCTCCCGTAGAGAGTAAAACATCCATTTCACGAGGTGCTGGGGTTTCGCTGATTTCATGAGCAAGTTTAATTAAGTTGTTCGTTTGCCCACTCATTGCAGAAACAACCACAATGAGTTGCTCGCCTTTAGCGTGACGTTCAGCTAGCCCAGAAGCGACCGCTTTGATTCTTTCGACACTTCCTACAGAAGTACCGCCAAATTTTTCAACTATTAAAGGCATGATTTAAGGCTCACAAAAAGCGTTACAAGCCAAATAAAAGCTTGCTTCAATTCAAACAGAGTGCGATTAAACAAGTTTTATCAGTTTATGTAAACTGCCATAGCGAAATTTCTAAGCAAAGATGCACTTTGACTGAATAAAAAATCTAAATCCACCCTTATGACTCAATCCACGATGCCGCCGCAGACAAACAAGCCTCAATATTATTCGCATCAGGAATACCGCCTTCAGCCATATCGGGTCTACCACCACCACGGCCACCAAACAAACCAGTCACATGCTGAATCAACTTACCAGCGGGATGTTGTTTTGAAATTGCCTTACTTGAGCCAGCAACCAAAATCACTTTTTCTCCAACACGGCTTGATAACAAAACGACTGCATTATCATACTTGCTTTTCAAACCATCGATAGTGTCTCGCAAAATTGACTTATCAACTGATTGCATATCAAAAGCAAAAAGTTTGATGCCGTTAATTTCTTGAACGCTAGACTCAACATCACTACCTCCTGACCCACCAGAAGCAATTGTTTTTTGCAGTGATAAATTTTCTTTTTGAAGCAACTTGAGTTGTTCTTGTAGTTGTTCTATTTTTGCTAAAGAATTCTCAGGTGTCGCCTTTAATGACAGCGCCACTTCATTCAACAACCGTTGTTGAGTATTCACATGTTCATGTGCACTATCGCCAGTCAAAGCTTCTAAACGGCGTACGCCAGCAGCCACACCCGATTCTGATACGATTTTGAGTAAACCTATATCACCGGTTCGAGAGACATGGGTACCGCCGCAAAGCTCCATTGAAAAATCTCCCATTGCAACAACCCGAACTTCATCCCCATACTTTTCTCCGAACAACGCTGCGGCTCCAGCAGACTTAGCATCTTCAATTGGCATAAGCGTTGTGGTGACGCCTCTATTTAGCATCACTTCGCGATTCACTACATTTTCTAGTTCTTGTATTTGTGTTTTAGTCACTGGCGCATCATGTGAAAAATCAAAACGAAAACGCTCACTATTTACGAGTGATCCTTTTTGTTGAACGTGAGAACCCAGCACATCAGTTAATGCAGCGTGCAATAAATGTGTCGCAGAATGGTTTTTTGCTATCGATCGTCGTTCACTCTCTTGTATCTCGAGCTTCGCCTTATCTCCAACATTTAAAATCCCAGATTTAACAACACCGAAATGGATAAAAACATCACCTTTCGTTTTTTTCGTATCTTGGATCTCTACAACACTCTCGCCGCACTTAATGGTTCCAGCATCACCAACCTGACCGCCGCCTTCAGCATAAAACGGCGTGCGATCAACAACAATACCTACCTGCTCTCCTGCAGCTACAGATTGTACTTCTTCTTTAGCATCATCAGAAAGTTTTAACAGTGACACCACATTTGAGTCTATTGATGTTTCATCATAACCACAGAATTCAGTCGGTGTATCAACATTGACAGAGACCAATTCTGAGGCTCCAAACTTCGATCCCTTCTTTGCAAGTTCACGCTGAGCTTGCATTAAAATTTCAAATTGCTCTTCATCAACGATCAACTGCCTTTCTCTTGCTAAATCAACAGTTAAATCCAAAGGAAAACCATAGGTATCGTACAATAAAAATGCCGTGTCTCCAGATACTGTGTTATTTGATATGTTTTGAATTTTTTGTTCGAAAATTTTCATTCCCTGATCTAAAGTCTCAGAGAAACGTTGCTCTTCACGCAGTAAAGTCTTCTCAATTTTTTCTTGATTTTTAACCAGCTCTGGATACGCCTCTCCCATTTCATTAACTAAACTTTGCACAATTTGATAGAAAAATGCATCTCCTTGCTGAGAGCCACGTAATTGGTAACCATGCCGAATAGCTCGACGTATGATTCGACGTAAAACGTACCCACGACCATCACTGCTTGGTAGTACATCATCTGAAATCAAAAAGGCCGATGAGCGAATGTGATCCGCTAAGACTCTAACTGAGTGATGCGTTTGATCTTCTGTGCCTAATATTTTACATATATCAGCCGTAATTCCTTTGAATAAATCGATATCATAATTATTGTGCACATTTTGTAATACGGCCGCAATTCGTTCCAAGCCCATACCTGTGTCGACAGAAGGTTTAGGCAAAGGATTTAACACACCATCCTCTGAACGATCATATTGCATGAACACTAAATTCCAAATTTCAATAAAACGGTCACCGTCTTCTTCAGGCGTCCCTGGAGGACCTCCGGGCACATCTTCACCATGATCAAAAAATATCTCTGTACAGGGTCCACAAGGCCCTGTGTCACCCATTGACCAAAAGTTATCTTTCGCACCAATCCTTGAAAACTGATGTTCTCCAACACCTATTTCATTCAACCAAATATCTTCGGCTTCCTGATCTTCATTAAAAACAGTTACCCACAACTTTTCTTTTGGCAAACCTAGTTCTTTCGTTAAGAAGTCCCAACCAAACTGAATAGCCTCACGTTTAAAATAATCACCGAAACTGAAATTCCCTAACATTTCGAAAAATGTGTGATGCCTTGCTGTATAGCCAACATTTTCTAAATCATTATGTTTTCCACCTGCTCGCACACATCGCTGAGATGTTGTGGCTCGCTGATAGCTTCTCTTGTCATCTCCAAGAAACACGTCCTTGAACTGGACCATTCCAGCATTCGTAAAAAGTAAGGTAGGGTCATTTCCGGGCACTAATGAGCTACTAACAACGCGTTGATGTTGGCGCTCTTCAAAGTAGGCTAAGAAACGTTCGCGAATCTCTGCTGTTTTCATGGTTTTAATTTCATCTAAATCTATACAATGCACAAAAAAATATGCTGATTAGACGATACTAACTCAGCAAATTGTGTTTATGCATAAAAAATGTCGATGATAACAATCAATCGACTTCATTACTAAAAATCACCGATGCGCGAATTTGTGGCGTAGTAAATCCACGGCTTTGCAAAAAACGGGCTCGTTTAGTCCATTCATTATAGTTGTTCACTTCCGTATTCGCATACTTTTTTTGATATTGAAGTTGAGCTAATTCAAACCATTCATGACTTTGTACATCAACATATGCTTCTATCAACATAGATGAAACGCCTTTATGACTTAATTCGTGTTGAATTTTAATGGGCCCATGCCCTCTTCTTTTTCGCTCGTTGACAAAAGATTCTGTGAAACGATCATCTGATTGCAATCGATCAGCAATCAGTTTTTCCACTACTTTCCCCACTATTTCGACAGCAAATCCTTTCCTTTGAAGCTTTTCAGATAACTCCTTAGCGCTATGCTCCCTTCTAGATAACAAGTCCACTGCGCGATGCAACACTGTCGTAAACTCTTTCTTACTCTCCTCTCCGGGCAAAGAACTATTCAAACTAACCTCTTTTATTGACGTTTATATTTGAATAGTTCATTTTCCAAGCACAAGCTGATTAGCGATAATACATTCAGTTAAGAAGCATCAGCAGCCGGGTCAAGATCAACAATATCTGCACCAGCGTCTTCACCTTTTTCAATACCTAAGGCAATACGAATTTTTCGTTCTATTTCAGCTGCCATTTCAGCATTTTCTTTCAAAAATTCGCGAACATTATCCTTACCTTGTCCTATACGATTTCCATCGTAGCTATACCAGGCACCCGCCTTATCAACAATACCATGCTCAACGCCTAAAGAAATAATTTCCCCTTCACGAGAAATGCCTTCGTTGTAGAGAATATCAAACTCAGTCTGTCTAAATGGTGCAGCCATTTTGTTCTTTACAACCTTAACGCGTGTTTGGTTACCCAAAATTTCATCGCCTTTTTTGATAGCACCAATACGTCGGATATCCAAACGAACAGATGAATAAAATTTTAATGCGTTACCACCTGTCGTGGTTTCTGGATTGCCAAACATAACACCAATTTTCATGCGAATTTGATTAATAAAAATCACTAAAGTGTTCGCTTTCTGAATATTAGCAGTAAGTTTACGCAACGCTTGAGACATCAGGCGCGCTTGCAAACCCATATGTGAATCCCCCATATCACCTTCAATTTCAGCTTTAGGTGTTAATGCCGCCACAGAATCAACCACCACAATATCAACCGCTGCTGAACGTACCAACATATCCGCAATTTCAAGTGCTTGTTCGCCAGTATCAGGCTGAGAAATTAAAAGCTCATCAATGTTAACCCCAAGACGCTTGGCGTAAGCTGTATCTAATGCATGCTCGGCATCAATAAAAGCAGCTGTGCCTCCTTGTTTTTGTGCTTCTGCAATGGCAGAAAGCGTTAATGTCGTTTTGCCTGATGATTCTGGTCCATAGATTTCACACACTCGCCCTTTTGGCAAACCTCCAATCCCCAAGGCAACATCTAAACCAATAGATCCTGTCGGTATAGAGCTAACATCTTTCACTACATCGCCATCACCGAGACGCATGACTGACCCTTTGCCAAATTGGCGTTCAATTTGAGCCAAAGCGGCTTGTAGTGCTTTTTGTTTATTTTCGTCCATTTCTCGCTCCGAGTTAGTTTTAATGACTTCTTCAATCGTTGTTTGCATAGCCTGTGCGTTGTGCGCAAAGTGTTGATTATTTCAATATCAATAGATAAAACGCCACACGCAATGCATTTAAATTTCCCGATAAGATACACTAAAAGTTAGGCTTATTGAGAAAAAATAAAGACAAAACATGCCTGTTTTATTTTTCATTCATTAAATAATATTTGAAAAATGTACGCATTTCAAGCGGTTTATGCAATACAGTATAAATCACTAATTAAACAACAAAATATAGTGTATAAAACTTTAAATACCGTGCTAGATTGCCCACATAACTTATTATAATAAAATAAACCGCAATGACTAACTTTTCACGTTTTGGACAAAAATTCGCTCGCCACTCTGGCATCCTTCAATTAATGGCCGACCTTGGGCAAGCTAATCACTCAAAAAACCCCAATATATGCATGTTAGGCGGAGGAAATCCGGCAGCTATCCCAGCAGCCGAAGCCATATATCAACAAGAAATGCATAATATGCTAAGTAAACCAGACTCATTTAATCAAATGCTTGGTAATTATGATGGCCCACAAGGATCCAGTGCATTTATCAATGTCTTAGTTGAACTATTAAATGATCGTTATGACTGGGGGCTAACACAAGAAAACATTTGTCTAACGAATGGCAGCCAAACGAGTTTTTTCAACCTTTTTAATTTACTTGCTGGGGAAATGTTAGATGGTAGCAACAAGCAAATATTATTGCCTTTAGCCCCGGAATATATCGGTTATTTCGACCAAGGCCTTAGTGACGACATGTTCATCGCTCAACGCCCTATTATTAAGCATATTTCAGACTTTCAGTTCAAGTACCATATTGATTTCGATGCCCTTGAAAAACAATTAATGGAGAACCCTGACATTGCGGCTATTTGCGCCTCAAGACCAACAAACCCCACAGGCAATGTATTAACGGATAGTGAAATCGCTCGATTAGACGCCCTCGCCCAAAAGAAAAGAATCCCATTAATCATCGATAATGCTTACGGCTTTCCTTTTCCAGGAGCAATCTACATGGATGTCAATCCGCAATGGCATGACAATGTCATTCTAACGATGTCATTATCTAAAATGGGGCTACCTGGAGCCAGAACAGGCATAGTGATAGCGAACAAAAAAATTATCTCGGCAATGAGTTCCGTGAATGCCGTGACCGCGCTTGCACCAAATAGCATAGGAGCATGTTTAGTCACTAGGCTAATTCAATCAGGGGATGCAATGGATATGCGTGAAAACATCATTCGCCCTTTCTATCAGGAAAAATCACAGTTTGCTGCCCAGTTAGCAGAGCAAGTATTTGAAGGTTTACCCGTAAAAATCCATAAACCCGAAGGCGCTTTCTTTTTGTGGGCATGGTGCCAAGACCTACCCATTAGCACAACTGAACTCTACCAGCGTCTAGCAAAGCGTGATGTTTATATCATCCCAAGCGAATACTTTTTCCCAAAAAGAGAAACCGGTTGGCGGCACCAAACAGAATGTTTGCGCATTACGTTTACACAACCTAAAGACATTCTAGAACGGGGTTTATCTATCATCGCTGAAGAATTAACACGTGCTTATTCCGAAAAGCAATGAGTGCAACTTGCAAAGCCAATGTTATGCAATACTCGCTTTCATCTCGGATACTGCGGCTTCTAGACCAACAAAAACAGCTCGAGCAATGATTGAGTGCCCAATATTCAGACAGTGAATATTGGGCAGAGCAGCGATTGGCTGCACATTTTCCAAAGTAAGGCCATGCCCAGCATTAACTATCATGCCTAAATCATGCGCTAGCAATGCCGCCTGTTTAAGTCGAGTTAATTCCTCATCTAACAAGGCCTGTTGTTTCAATTCAGCATATCTTCCAGTGTGTAACTCAACAATATCACCCCCCACATCTCTACTCGCCTGAATTTGACGTTCCTCTGGATCAACAAATAAAGAGACTAAAATACCTGACTGCTTCAAAGTCGCTACATAGTGTTTTAAATGAGAGCGTTGGGAAACAACATCTAAACCACCTTCAGTCGTCAGCTCTTCTCTTTTCTCGGGTACTAGACACACTTCTCTAGGTTTATGCGCCAATGCAATATCAAGCATCTCTTGTGTAGCAGCCATTTCCAAATTGATGGGTAGTGACTGATCCACACATATTCTCTCAACATCGTCATCAATGATGTGCCGACGATCTTCACGCAAATGAATAGTAATTCCATCTGCACCACCTGACTTCACTAATGGTATAGCTTGGTAAGGGTCAGGGTATATCGTGCCTCTTGCATTTCTCAACGTGGCCACATGATCGATATTGACACCCAATAATACATTTGACATATAAATATACCGCTTTAAAAAGATTAATTTTCACAAATCTACATCACTTCAAAATAAAAAACCAATGCTTATGAAAGGTATAACAAGCTTCGACTGTAGATTTTTTTCCCGCCTAATAAGCTGACTAAAATGTGCCGCATAAAACGCTTAGCTTGACTCATGAGCTGGTCGTTAGGATATTGATTACGCTGAATACAAAGCAGAACCATCCCAGAAACAACTAATGGTGAGCGGCTTCCTCGGTCACGGTAAATTTGAGGGCCTTGTTCTGGGATATAACGGTAAACCAATTCAGGATTAATGAGCTCTTGCTGGTCTATATCTCGATCCAAAATCAAAGCGTATCCAATTTCAGACAAAAGCTGCTTCTCAAAGAGCCTGAGAGACAATTCACGCTCTTTATTTTTCAAAGCACAATGATGCAAATCGCTCATTAGCACCTGGTAAGAGCCATACAACTCTGAATATGGGTCTCTTCGTTGCAATAAAAGATAAATTAGTTCATTCGCATAAAAACCACACACGCGGGATTTATAGTCAAAATGAAAAAGGTGAGCACCTTGTTCTACTTCAGTCAAAATTGGCAAATCTCCCTTACCTGTCCACCCAATCAGTAAAGGCTGGAACGGTTGCAGAACACCTCTTTTGCGCGTTTTCGGGTTTCTCGCACCTTTGGCCAGCAAACCTAGCCTCCCATACTCTTTTGAGAAAACTTCCACAATTAAACTAGATTCTGTATATGCCCGTGTATGCAGAACAAACGCAGATTGCTGATGTACTCGATGGCCTGCCACTAGAGACTCACCTTAGCATATTGATTTTATCAATCGTTTAGAAACCTTCGTCATAGCCTAATAATGACAAATCACGTTGGGAATCAGACCACCCTTTCCTGACTTTGACAAATAATTCTAGATGAACCTTTTCACCTAGCAGCTGATTAATTTGCTTACGCGCTCCTGCACCAATCGTTTTTAGCTTTTCACCCTGTTTACCAATCACTATACCTTTATGATTATCCCTATCCACCCAGATATCGGCGCTAATATGCATGCGTTCATCTAATCGCTCCATCCGCTGTAATTCGACTGCAGTCGCATACGGCAATTCTTCACCTAAAAGCCGAAACAACTGCTCACGAACCAGCTCGCTGACTAGAAATTGCATATTTCTATCAGTGATTTGATCTTTATCAAAACCCGGCCTTTCTTCCGGTAACTGTTCAGTGATCAGGTCCAATAAATAATCCACATTATCACCCTTTAATGCTGAAACAGGAACAACACCTATACAGTCAATCCGCTGAGTAACTTCTTCAATAATCGGAAGAACCTCATTTTTACTATTGAGTTTATCTAATTTATTCAACACAACAATGACTGGAAGTTTAGATTCTTTAATAGCTTTTAATGGCACTTCATCTTTTTCGGACCAACCACCCGCACCCAACATAAACACTACTAGATCAACACCTTCAAGGCTATTAACGGCTGTTTTATTAATGACTTGATTAATACGTTTGCGTTGAGCTTTTTTAGCAACCGAATGAACACCGGGGGTATCAACAAACACTATTTGCCGATGATCATCATTGTGAATGCCGAGCAAACGATGCCTAGTCGTTTGGGGACGGTGTGATGTGATGCTGATTTTTTTGCCAACAAAACGGTTTAGCAAAGTTGATTTACCAATATTAGGTCTTCCCAATAGAGTAACAAATCCAAAACGGTGTTGTTCTGTTGACATAATTTTTTTATTTGATAATAAATCTTAAGATTTTTGCTTTTTACTAACTAAATAGTCTAAGGCTTCTGAAGCTGCTGTTTGCTCGGCCTCTTTACGATTGGTACCCGATGCGAAAAAATCCATATCAAACGATACTATCCTGCATTTAACATCAAAAACTTGTTGATGAGCTTCGCCTTCAGTATTCACGACTTCATACTCAGGCAGTTCATGACCACGCTTTTGCAGGAACTCTTGAAGCTGGCTCTTATTATCCTTGTAACCACTATTCGGTTCTAAGTTCTGAAGTTTAGTCGTAAAGAATTTCTCAATAAATTTTATACTTTTTGAATAAGCTGCTTCACGCCGAGAGTCGATATAAATAGCGCCAATAATGCCTTCTATCGCATCAGAAAGAATGGAGTCTCGATTAAAGCCTCCACTCTTACGCTCACCTTCGCCTAAGATTAAGTATTCCCCGAGGCCAATATCACGAGCAATCTCTGCCAATGACTCTTTACAAACCAAAGACGCTCGCATTCGGCTTAAACGCCCCTCTCCTAATTCAGGAAATCGGTCATATAAAAAACCCGACACTACAAAGCTTAAAATACTATCGCCTAAGAATTCTAAACGTTCATAATTGTTCTTGTTTTTACTGCGATGCGTTAATGCTTGTTGTAGCAAGCTCTTATCATCAAATTGATAACCAATAATAGCTGATAACGAATCTATTTTATCCATGAATAACAATACGTTAGAATTATTTTTCTATGACATGCTTAAAATCTAAATACATACCAATATTATAAAATAAAGGGATTTCTTTTTTATAGTCAACAGACACAGTTGTTCCTGACCTAAGTTTTTTAACTTGTACAGCTTCCTTTAAATCAGGTATGTCATAAACACCATCAATATATAATCGCTTGTCAATTTCCTTGATAATATCTTTTTTCCGAATATTCGATCTTGAGACTTTTTCAACCGAAGATTCTAGTGCATCTTTTATGGCACCATCTGCAGTATATACAGGCACTAATAACGCGCCAATGTACATACAAAAAATGACAACACCGCCAACAAAAAGGAAACTCCACACAGTTAGCCCTTTTTGATGGTGATATGAAGAGTACGAAAATTTATTATTATTTTTCATGTTCAACCTTTAACGTTTTACTATATTTTATTTATAAATTGATTCACCAATACGAGATGCGTTAAACCCTCTATCTGTAACGCTATCATAATGAAACCAGATAAAGAAAGCTTTACCAACAATATTTTCTTCTGGCACAAATCCCCACCCACGACTATCAAAACTATGATCACGATTATCACCCATCGCAAAGTAATGACCTTCCGGGACTTCCCAGCGCCCTGGCCCGGAGCGTGCAAATCTAGTGGGGTTGACTAGAATTTGGTGCTCTGTATCGTTATCCAACTTCGCCGTTAACTCTTTTACATCATGATTATTCATTTCTGCATCCAGAAACGAATAGGGTTTAACCGAAGAAAATGCAATTTCTTTCCCATTAATAAAAAGGCGTTTTTCACGATACTCTATCACATCTCCAGGCAAACCCATCACGCGTTTAATGTAGTTTTGTTTAAGATCACGCGGATAACGAAAGACAAAAATATCTCCTCTCTGCGGAGAGCTAATCGGAATAATTTTTTTATTGATAATCGGCAGACGGACACCATAAACTGATTTGTTCACCAATAGAAAGTCGCCTATCTCCAATGTAGGCAACATTGAACTTGAAGGAATACGAAAAGGCTCAAAAATAAAAGACCGTAAGATAAACACAAATAAAAACACGGGAAATAAGGAACGTGAATAATCCACATACCAAGGTTCCACACTTGGATTTTTTTTATCAAAACGCTTACCCAATACAAATCGGTTAACAAATAAGACGACAGCCGACAGCAAAACAAATGTAAACAGAATTTTTTCAAACAACATTTTATTTCCTATATAAATAAATGATCAAACACTTAGTAGTCATTTAGCAATAATGACTTTCAAACTTACACTCAATAAATAACACAATATTCGTGCTACTCACCTTTTACTTTTAGAACCGCCAAAAAGGCTTCTTGAGGAATCTCCACAGAGCCAACTTGCTTCATACGTTTTTTACCAGCTTTTTGTTTTTCTAAAAGCTTACGTTTACGTGAGATATCTCCGCCGTAACATTTAGCTGTCACATTTTTACGCAACGCTTTCACCGTTTCACGAGCAATAATTTTAGCGCCAATTGATGCTTGAATCGCAACATCAAACATTTGCCTTGGGATTAAACTACGCATAGCCTTTACCAACTCCCTACCCCGGCTAATCGATTGATCCCTGTGGGTCAAAATCGCCAGAGGGTCAACTTTTTCACCATTAATCATCACATCCACCTTGACCATATCAGCCAGTTGATAGCCCTTAAGTTCATAATCAAGCGATGCATAACCACGGCTTACCGACTTCAAACGATCAAAGAAATCTAAAACAACCTCATTCAAAGGAATATCAAAGTTCATCATCACTTGACGGCCTAAATATTGAATATTCTTTTGTACACCGCGCTTCTCAATGCATAACGTCATAACAGCGCCAACATACTCTTCAGGCAACAAAATATTGGCTGTAATCAATGGCTCACGAATCTCTTCGACCTTAGATAAATCAGGCAACGCTGAAGGATTATCGATCGTGATCATTTCTCCGCTTTTCAACAACACTTCATAAACCACTGTCGGTGCTGTGGTGATCAAGTCAATATCGTATTCACGCTCAATACGCTCTTGAATGATTTCCATATGTAACATTCCTAAAAAGCCACATCGAAATCCAAACCCTAACGCATCAGATACTTCAGGCTCATATTGCAAAGAAGCATCATTTAAACGCAATTTACCCAATGCATCACGAAACGACTCATATTCAACCGAGTTAATGGGATACAAGCCCGCAAATACCCGAGGCTGAACTTCTTTAAACCCATCCAAAGCAGATTTTGCACCGCCTTTGACTAATGTAACAGTATCGCCTACTTTTGCGCCTGAGATATCTTTGACTCCAGAAATCAAATACCCCACTTCACCCAGCTCTAAAGACTGTTTTGGCGTCCGTTTAGGTGTGAAAATTCCAAGATCTTCGACCACATACTCTTGATTCGTCGACATCATAAGAATACGATCTTTTTTCTGCATACGGCCTTGCACAATTCTGATTAGGGAAACCGTGCCAAGATAGTTATCAAACCAAGAATCCATGATAAGTGCCTTTAGAGGCTTATCTTCATCACCTTCTGGAGCAGGCAAATCAGTCACTATTTGTTCCAACAGTTCTTCAACACCTATGCCTGATTTTGCACTGACATGTAGCGCTCCAGAACAATCAATGCCCACCACATCTTCAATTTCTTCACTCACTCGATCCACATCAGCAGCGGGCAAATCAATTTTATTAAGTACCGGCAATACTTCTAGGCCCAAATCCACAGCGGTATAGCAATTAGCGACTGTTTGTGCTTCAACACCTTGCGAAGCATCAACCACTAACAATGCTCCTTCGCAGGCAGTCAATGAACGAGACACCTCATATGAAAAATCCACGTGTCCAGGCGTATCAATCATGTTTAATTGATAGGTTTCACCATCTTTAGCTTTGTAACGCAAAGACACACTTTGCGCTTTAATCGTGATGCCACGCTCTCTTTCGATATCCATGGAATCTAACACTTGTGCTTCCATTTCTCTATCATCAAGCCCTCCACAGACTTGAATAAAACGATCAGCCAACGTCGATTTTCCATGGTCGATGTGGGCAATAATAGAAAAGTTTCTAATCTTAGAAATATCGTGTGTCATGAATTACTGGAACGTCTGTTTTAAGTTTGATTACGCTCGTTCTGATAATTAATAGCAGCATCAAACGTAGAGGTAATTTAATCGAGCGGATTGTAACAAAATGCATGTCTTTGTTGTCAGTACTTAGTGGATATTCTGCAAATACTTTGTCGTACATTGAGTTTTTATTGGTTTTTTACTTTTATTCAGCAAAACTCAGTTAAAATCCGCTCTGTTTTCAAAAAATCTAATGAACATGTCAAACAACGCTAACAGTCAAGAATGTGATATTTTAATTATTGGTGGCGGAGCTGCTGGGCTAAGTGCCGCTTTACACCTCGCTAAAGATCCACAAAAAAGCATTATTATCCTCAGCAAAGAAGAGCTTGGCGAAGGTTCTAGCCTATATGCTCAAGGCGGTATTTCCGCAGTCTTAGATAAAAATGACTCTTTTGATGCACATATTGAAGATACATTAGTTGCTGGTGCAGGCATCTGCAAAAAAAGCACCGTTCGTCACATTGTAGAAAATGCACCTGCAGCGATTAATTGGCTGATAGAACAAGGCGTAGAATTCACTTTAAATCATGGCAATGAATATGATGGCGTAGATGGCAATTACCATTTAACGCGGGAAGGAGGTCACTCGCATCGACGCATTATCCACGCAAATGATGCAACAGGTCGTGAAGTCACGACAACGCTAGAAAAACTAGTCAAAGCTAAAAGCAATATTACCGTTTTGGAAAACCATATCGCTATTGATTTAATTACGTCCAAGCGACTCAAGAACAACACGAAACTTAAGGAAAAAAAACACAACCACTGCTTAGGCGCTTATGCACTCAATAAAAATTGCAATACTGTTTTCACCTACAATGCCAAAGTCACCATCTTAGCCACAGGAGGCGCATCAAAGGCCTACCTATACACATCAAACCCAGACACATCAACGGGTGATGGTATAGCGATGGCATGGCGTGCTGGTTGTCGTGTCGCAAATATGGAGTTTATGCAGTTCCATCCAACATGTTTATTTCATCCGCACGCTAAATCTTCACTGATATCTGAAGCACTTCGGGGGGAAGGAGCAACCTTACACCTACCTGACGGAACAAGGTTTATGAAAGATCATCATGAACTCATGGAACTCGCGCCACGTGATATTGTTGCTAGAGCTATTGACTATGAGATGAAAAAGCACGGTTTAGATTCAGTTTTTCTTGATATCAGCCATAAAGATGCTGATTTCATCCAAGAACATTTTCCAAATATTCACGAAAACTGCTTAAAATTTGGCATAGATATCACGAAAGAGCCAGCCCCCGTCGTTCCCGCAGCACACTATACTTGTGGAGGTGTCATTACAGACCTTCATGGTAGAACCGACATTAAACGCCTTTATGCTATCGGCGAAACGACATGTACAGGATTGCATGGCGCAAATCGACTCGCAAGCAATTCTTTAATTGAATGCTTAGTATTAGGAAAATCAGCCGCCGATGATATTCAAAAAAAGCTTCATAATAAAAATTATACTATGCCGGAATTGCCGCAATGGGACGCTAGTCGCGTGAGTGACCCCGATGAACAAATTGTTGTCTCGCATAATTGGCATGAATTACGTCGATTCATGTGGGATTATGTCGGTATCGTCCGCACCGATAAACGTTTACAACGTGCGCTGAACCGGGTGAATTTACTCAAAGAAGAAATATCAGAATATTACTCAAACTTTAAAGTAAACAATGACTTAATTGAGTTACGAAACCTTGTTTCTGTAGCAGAATTAACCGTACGCTGTGCAATGAAGCGCAAGGAGAGCCGAGGTTTGCACTATACTAGTGACTACCCTGAGCTCTCAAAAGAGCTTGAGGATACCATTCTAGTCCCCAAACGCTTCACTACTGGCGTAAAATGCAAAGAATGGCAATAATAATTCAATACGCTCAATTGAAACCAGCCACTCAGCAAAAGACAACAACTAATTATTCGAAACAAAAATTTTATGACGCCTACCATTGAAAATGTAACAATTACTAAAGCCGCTAACGTCTATTTTGGAGGCAAAGTCACCAGCCGCAAGATTGAACTCATAGACGGCAGCATCAAAACGCTTGGAATCATGATGCCAGGAGATTATGAATTTGGAACAGAAGCGGCTGAAGTGATGGAAATTTTGGCAGGAGAACTCAAAGTAAAACTACCGAATTCACAAGAATGGATAGACATTGAAGGAGGACAATCGTTTAATGTCCCGGCAAACTCGACTTTCCAATTAGAAATTAAAACATTAACCGATTACTGTTGCTCTTACGAATCATAATCAATCACCATGGAAAAAATTCTCATTAATAAAGAGCCTGTAGAACTCTACAAAATACTTAAATTTGAAGGACTGGTTGGAACTGGCGGTGAAGCTAAAATGGTGATTGCAAACGGCGATGTCAAACTCAATCAAACCGTTGAAACTCAAAAACGTAAAAAAATTGTTTCCGGAGACATTATTGAGTTCAATAAACAAACCTTCTTAATAGAGCTTGATCATTAAAGTAACACTTTAGATAGAAAAAAATATATGACAAATAACGACATTTTACGCAGGCTTCGCTACACCTTTGACTTTAATGACTCAAAAATGATGACGTTATTTGCTTTAGCTGGGTATGAAGCAAGCCGAGAAGAGGTTTGCGACTGGCTAAAAAAAGACGGTGATGACACATTCAAAAATTGTAATGATAAATATCTAGCCACTTTTTTAAATGGCTTAATCATCGAGAAACGGGGAAGGCTCGATGGCCCTTTACCTGTTGCAGAGAAAAATTTAGATAACAATATTATCTTAAAAAAATTAAAAATCGCTCTCAATTTACAAGCCGAAGACATTATTAGTCTATTAGGTTCATCTGGCTTACATTTAAGTAAACACGAACTTAGCGCATTATTTCGCAAGCCAGGACACAAACATTATAGACAATGCAAAGACCAAATTTTAAGAAACTTCCTGCAAGGTTTGCAAGACAAACATCACGCTGAGATTTAAATATATCGCACAAATTAAACTCAACTTTTGAGGCAATCTCATCACAAAATTACACCCCTCAAAACTCACACAGTAAATCATAGAATTGACAAGCCTAGATTTAATCTAATGATAGTTACCAAGTAGAGTGTCAAAAAAGTCAAAAGGCCCGCTGAAATCACACATTCAACCAATTTCATCCACACTCGTGATTGAACAGTACTGGCTTTAACGTATTTTTGGGAATACAACGCAATGATTGCCGTCAACACCATGAAAGCACCACTGACTATAGCGGCGTTACCCCAAAAAGAATTCAGATGCCGCAAACCATACCATAAACCATTCCAACAACCTGCCAGCAACACTAATATCGCAAGCGCTTTAAATACAGAGGCTTTAGCGACTAAAAGGTTTATTTTGAACTGACTCATTGGACGAATGAGCAACAATGAAACCATCATCATTAAACACATCACAATACCCATCACCACTCCTAATTAACATATTTTTCAAACGCATCGACGATAAAAATGAGACAAACGCTATTACTCTTAGCTGTTATAACTTATATTCAGTACAAATGAAAATCCCCTTCAATTGAATCATTGGATAAACAAATGCCCTATGTCAATATAAAAATCACCAATGAAAACGTGACCAAAGAAAAAAAAGCACAATTGATTGCAGGAGTGACTCAATTACTAGTCGACGTTTTAGACAAAAATCCCGCCACTACGGTCGTTATCATTGATGAAGTCGATACGGATAATTGGGGAATAGCGGGGACTACGGTCACCCAAATACGCGAAAAAGGCTAGTTTTTTTAATCAAACGCCTTTCCTTTCAACACTCATAACAACGTTCAGCACTTACAATTTCTCATGAGCAGTATTAATCATCCATTTTTTTATGCAATCATCATGATTATAGCCGGCATTGGCATACCACTCATGGCCGCCTTAAATGCCGGTTTAGGAGGAAAAGTACAAAACCCTGCTCTAGCTACCGTTATCTTACTTACCGTCGGCTTATTCGCTTCTGTTGTTGTTCTTTTTATTTCTGGCGAAGAAGTGTCATCCCCTTTCAGACCCACAATTCCAGCATATTACTACCTCTCTGGATTTTTGTTCGTATTCTATATCAGTACTATTACGTGGGTAGCCCCAAAATTTGGCATTGGTAACGCCATTGCTTTTGTATTGCTTGGCCAATTAATTTCAATGAGTGTCATTGACCACTTTAGCTTAATCAACTCAATACATTACCCGCTGACCTGGCAACGCACAATTGGCTTACTATTGATGATGGCCGGCGTTTATATGGTTGTAAAACGTCATTAAAGCACCTTCAGATACCAAATTACTTTTGACGAACAAACAAGCAGTTATCTTTCCAAAATTTCTGATAAGGGTAATCTCGTAAAACTTCACCAAAACAGACACGCTTGACATTCTTTTTCTTGAATCTGTTTGGAACGCCATCATTCTTATAGCCATATGCATAGGTGTAAGCAAGCTCTACTCGAGGATGATCAGTACAAAGCTTCATCGCATCTTTCTCCCATGAGCTATACCTAGGTTTAGTTTCACGAATTCTTACACAAGAACGCCCTTGCGCATTCGGACCAAAAACCGCATCAGGAATCCCATAAATAGCAATTGCTGACCATGATGGATCAAGACGATTGTCCACAACCACGCACCGTCTATCCCTTACACAAGAACGATAATCCAAATCACTAAATAGTTTCACCAACTGAACATCCAGAGTTAGCTTTGGCACTTTTTTACATATCAGTGTACTTTGTTGGGCACTATCATGAATAGAAACTTTATCGCAGTTATATCGAGATAGAATACTTCCATTATCACTATATTGAATTAGTTCATCAGCAACTGACACGTTTACTGTGACACCGCTAAAAAATACGCACAAACCAATAAAAAACGACCTTAACTGACCTAGTTTCATAAATTTTTCCTAAAATAGTGTTTATTCCAGCATTAATATAACCATAAATGCTTTATAAAATCAGAAATTTAAAAAAATTTAGTCACATCGATTAATGCGATTCGGCACTATCATTTAACACAATAGGCGAGGGATGGCGTTTTAAACGCAAAGAAATTGCACTAGTTATAAAACCGTGCAACTTCTGACCACAAACAATTTTTCCTGATTGCTTGTAGGCCTTGAACCAAAAGTTATACCAAGTCTAGAATACGTATTTTGGAAAAGGCTGGATCAACAAAGACAACAATTAAGGCAACTTACGACTTACAACCCTGCCATAACCCGACGTTGAGCCAGCCAAAACTTTTCATTGAACTAAGTTGGATCAGCAACGACTACAATTGCGACAACTTACGACTTACAACCCTGCCGTAACCCAGAGCTGAACCAACCAAAGCTTTTCAACAACTTTGCTAGGTTAAAATGAACAAAGACAACAGTCTTAACAATTTACTACTTACGACTCTGTTAAAACTCAACGTCAATCTAACCAAACGTTTAAAAATATAGACTGGATCAATAAAGACTACTATTGAAACAACTTACTACTTACAACCCTGCTCAACCCAGAATTGAACCAGCCAAAACTTCGAGTAAATTCTTCGGAAATTTCAACGAAGACAACAATCATGACACCTACTGCCTACAACCAGTCACTATTCAACGTCGATTAACCGTACTACGTTTACATCATTAGACTAGATCAACAGAGACAACAGTTTGGACAACTTACGACTTACAACCCTGCCTAACTCAATGTTGAACCAGTCATTTTTGGAATATATTTATGATGAACCAATAAATACTACTATCAGACAGCTTACTGCTTACAACCTTGCCCAACTCAAAATTGAACCAAAAACTTCATATATATTCCTTGATAGATCCAATGTGACAACAATTAAGGCAACTTACGACTTACTACTCTGCCATAACACAACATCTAATCTATCAGAACTGCTTAAATACAATTTGACTGGAACAACTACGACTACTATCAGACAACTTACGACTTACAACCCTGCCATGATCCAAAGGTGAACCAGTCAAAATTCTTGCAAATACAAATAAAATTAAAACTGTTTTACTTGTATCTTTCGATGAATGAATTAACTCATATCGCAAACGGTCAAAACAAGTGTCGAAAAATAGGATTTTCTACTTTTTTTGCCTTAAGTTGATTGTGAATAGCTAGACAAGGCTGTCGAAAAGCTGGAATGTAGTGATTCCTTTAACAAAAGAGACTACAACCATGCAAAAAATACAAATATTAGGGTGTGCATCACACCTCCCCCAAACAATCATCAAATCCACTGATCTATTTGAAGAAATAAAATCAGAACAACAATACGGTATTCCGACAGATTGGATGAGCGAAAAAATGGGTATCAAAGAAAGGCGATTAGCCGCCAGTGAAACACAACCCTCTCAACTAGCTATCCCTGCTGCACGAAAAGCAATAAAAAACTCAGGTGTGAACCCAAAAGATATTGGGCTCATCATTTTTTGTGGCATTGAAAAAGACTATTCTGAACCTGCCACTGCTCACAACATACAAGACCAAATTGGATTAAGTGCCAAATATGCATTCGACGTGTCTAATGCGTGTTATGGGTTTGTGGATTCAATGAAAATTGCATCTAACTTCATTCAAAGCGGTGACATTAAATATGCTTTGATTTGTACGGGTGAGACCCCTGGGAAAATTTTAAGAGCTGCTGTTGATCATCTTAAAAAGGGAGTAGACCTTCGCGAAGCCCGTAATACACTGGGCGCTTTATCAGTAGGAGACGCTGGCGGTGCTGCAATTATTGGCACATCAGTTAATGATCAATCCGGGTTCCAGCTATTTAACACCTTTGTTGACAGTCAACATATCCAAAAGTGCTTATACAAGATTGGTGATAATGGCCTACCCAGCGGTCAAATGCTCATGGGGCCGATAAGCAATGCCATCATAAAAGCGCATGAAAGCTTAATCAATGAAACCTTATTAAAGCTGGGCTGGAAAGACTTCGACTGGATGCTTTCACATCAAATGGGCAAAAAACCTTTTGAAAGAATAGGTCACCTTAAAGGCGTGGGTGCTAATAAAATGATCAAAACCTTTGATAAACTCGGCAATATAACATCAGCGACTTTTCCAGTTAACTTTGAAAAACTCATAAATAGTGATAAAGTGAGTCCAGGAGATCGCATAGGAGCTTGTTTTGCTGGTAGTGGGCTTGCGATCGGTCAACTAGGTTACATACTATAGGGTGTTAATATGATATACGCCGTTCCAGCTGTATTCGGGCTTTTAATTAAGCTAACCATTCTGTACCTCGCTAAAACAAGCCATAAATCTAAATCATTTATCTTGTTTATTGCATTATTGTCAATCCATAACCTCAGTGAACTTTTTCTGTTCTACCATATTTTCACTGAGACCGATGCAACACTGGCGTTAAGGATGTATTACGCCTGCCTTGCAGGCGCTCTAGCAGGAATGTGCGTATATTCAACACTAGTCAGCAAGCCCGAGTGGCACCAAACAACAACAAAAGTTGTGACCGTTGTGTTCACCCTATTTTGCTCAACAGTCATGCTGACCCCTCTTGTGATCAAAGGAGAACTGCCATTAGGGAATTTCGTCACTGCCATCAAAGGAGATTATTACTTTCTTTTTCAGGTTATTTCGATCACTGCTGTTGCTTTTACATTATTCATACTTTTCAAAGCTTGTTTTTTTGCTCAAAGCACACATCAAAAAATACGCTCCGCCTATATCTTAGCGTCATTAATTCCAGCCATCATCATTGGCTTAACAGTATTGGGATTAATGTATATAGGTGTTGAAATAAATGCCATGGCGGTACTACCCATTGGTACTACTCTTATCCTATTGATTACCTTAAAAGCTGAAAACCATCACAACATGACTGACATCCGGATGTACTTACCTTTATCAAAAGAGCGAAAAGTATCTCAAGATTTAATCAACGTGATGTCTGAATATTCAGTTTCGGGAACCGACTATAAAACTACCGTCAGAGAGATTGAAAAAATACTATTCAATTATTCTTACGAAAAGGCTGATTTTTGCAAATCAACAACTGCCAAAAGAATGAATATTTCAAGATCCACACTCTATGGCATGTTGGACAGATTAGATATTAAATAACACACTTTCTTTTAAACTCACGACAAACACCTAGCTAGCTGCACAAGCATTGCTAGCTAGGTCAGTGAGAAGCATACGTTGATATATCGATTTCAATTAACAACTCTCACTCTTCTGACCAATTCCCTGAATCTTTCCTCGCCAAGGCTTTTCTCAGAAACAACCAAAACGCCACGATTCACACTAAAAAAATCAGAAATTCCATACAAAGTGGAGTGTAGCTTCATCTTAAAATACTGACGAAAGCCTTCTATCCTTGAACCTCTTAGCAAGAGCATTTTTTCTTCAGTAGATGTCGTATTGTTTTGAAAGTATATAATGAGCAATACGTTTGAAAACATTTCCAACCTCAAAAAATCTACCACTCTCACTTTCATTTTCTGCCCTAGCTTATTCTCAATACTCGCTTCATCATTAGCATTCAACTGAAACAATTGAATGAACTTACTAGAATCTAAACAACAATATCTCAACCAGTACACAGAGAACAGCCCTAGCTGCATCAGTAAAAAGCCACTGATTAGCAAGTTAGACATAGGCATATTGATGACAACAAATATGCCAATACAGGTAACAATTAATAAATACTTTTTTACTATAGGCTCTGGCTTAAGAGATACTCTCAGAACAGGTTTGTAATTTTTCAATAATCCATTTCAAGCCTTCATCCTGAGGCTCGCTCCGTTTAAACAACCAATCCATAATAACAGGATCTTGTTCATCAAGTATCTGATGAAACCAAGCCTGTTGTTCTTCCGTTAAAAGAGGATAATCGTTTTCTAAAAAACGATTGAACAACACATCAAACTCTTTAATGCCTCGACGACAACGCCATTTTAATTTTGCAGCATCCATCTCAATCTACATCAGCTGCACTTGTTTTTATCAACATAAAATTCATAAAGCTGTGGTTCGGACAACTAATGAACCAAACCACAGCAATGTAAATTAACCGTTATTTTTCTCAGCAATCATCGACTTAATTTCTGCAATCGCTTTACCCGGATTTAACCCTTTAGGACAAGTATTCGTACAGTTCATAATAGTATGACAACGGTACAACTTGAATGGATCTTCTAATTGCTCCAAGCGTTCACCTGTGGCTTCATCACGGCTATCTGCCAACCAACGATAAGATTGTAATAAAATAGCTGGGCCAAGGTATTTATCACTATTCCACCAATAACTTGGGCAGGACGTCGAACAACATGCACATAAAATGCACTCGTATAAACCATCCAATTTTTCACGCTCATCTTTTGACTGCAAGCGTTCTTCATCCGGCGAAATAGGTGTCTTAGATTTCAACCAAGGCTCAATTGATGCATATTGCGCATAAAAGTGTGTTAAATCCGGAACCAAATCCTTTACTACTGGCATATGTGGCAATGGATAGACCTTAACATCACCTTTACACTCATCGATAGATTTTGTGCAAGCCAATGTATTTGTACCGTCAATATTCATGGCACAAGAGCCACAGATACCTTCTCGACATGAACGACGAAAGGTTAGCGTTGGATCAATTTCGTTTTTAATCTTAATCAACGCGTCAAGCACCATTGGACCACAAGCATCCATGTCTACTTCATAGGTATCTACACTTGGATTTTTATCATCATCCGGAGACCAGCGATAAATCTTAAAAGATTTAACATTTTTCGCATCACTTGACGCAGCATAATGTTCGCCTGTTTTAACTTTGGAGTTCTTTGGAAGAGTAAATTCAGCCATTTTCTTTCTCTCAGTCTTTAACTAATTAGCTAAGCAGTCAGCCTAGTAAACACGT
The DNA here is from genome assembly GCA_050633585.1 of Arenicella sp. Lineage (GTDB taxonomy): Bacteria > Pseudomonadota > Gammaproteobacteria > Arenicellales > Arenicellaceae > CALKZN01. The sequence goes on along the minus strand of JBOEGT010000006.1, from coordinate 37,338 downwards.
GGTTTTGGTTTAATGTATTCAACTTCTTCAGTCATCGTGTAGTCATGCACTGGACGATAAGAAATCTTCACTTTTCCATCAATATGTGTTGCCATCGTATGCTTCATCCATTTATCGTCATTACGCTCTGGATGATCTTCTTGAGCATGAGCACCACGGCTTTCTTTGCGGTTATTTGCAGAGGCCATAGTCACTTCTGCTTGAGACAACAAGTTTTCAAGCTCCAAAGTCTCAATCAAATCTGTATTCCAAATTAAACCTCGATCCTTCAAACCAACATCTTCAAAGCTTTTCGCAATTTCAGTAATCTTACCTACACCCTCTTTCAGTGACTCATCAGTACGGAACACAGCACAGTGATTTTGCATTGTTTTCTGCATATCTAAGCGTATTTCAGCGGTTGGTCGAGGCCCTGTTGCATAACGCAGCTTATTCATACGTTCCAACGTCGCTTCGCCCGCATTCTTAGGCAAACTTGGCACTGGAGTTTCAGGATTAATAGTTTCCTTAGCCCGAAGAGCTGATGCTCGCCCAAATACCACCAGATCAAGCAAAGAATTTGAACCCAGTCGATTCGCACCATGAACAGATACACACGCTGCTTCACCAATTGCCATCAAACCCGGGACAACGGCATCATTATTCTTACCTTTTTTAACCACCACTTCGCCATGGTAGTTCGTCGGTATTCCACCCATATTGTAATGCACGGTTGGAATCACAGGAATTGGCTCTTTAGTGACATCTACATTTGCAAAAATCTTTGCTGATTCTGAAATACCTGGTAAACGCTCGTCTAACAATTCGGCACCTAAGTGTTCTAAATGCAAATGAATGTGATCGCCTTCAGTGCCAACCCCTCGCCCATCACGAATTTCCATTGTCATTGATCGAGACACTACATCTCGTGACGCTAAATCTTTTGCATTCGGCGCATAACGTTCCATAAAACGTTCACCATCAGAGTTTGTTAAATACCCACCTTCACCACGAGCGCCTTCCGTAATCAAACAGCCCGCGCCATAAATACCTGTCGGGTGAAATTGGACAAACTCCATATCTTGAAGTGGCAAACCAGCCCTGAGCACCATCGCATTACCGTCACCTGTGCAGGTATGGGCCGAAGTTGCAGAAAAATAAGCTCGACCATAACCACCCGTTGCCAACACAACCGTTTTTGCTGCAAAACGATGAATAGTCCCTGTGGCCATATCCATTGCCATAACACCACGGCATTCTCCATCCTCCATAATTAAATCAAGCGCGAAATATTCAATATAGAACGTCGCATCATGCTTAAGTGACTGTTGGTATAGAGTATGCAGTATAGCGTGGCCAGTTCTATCAGCTGCTGCGCAAGTACGCTGAGCTTGTCCTTCACCAAAATTGGTTGTCATTCCACCAAATGCTCGTTGATAGATTTTACCTTCATCTGTGCGAGAAAATGGCACACCATAGTGTTCAAGCTCATACACTGCTGCTGGCGCATTACGACACATATATTCAATTGCATCTTGATCACCTAACCAATCAGAACCTTTTACGGTGTCATACATGTGATAGGTCCAATGATCATCACCCATATTACCCAATGACGCACTCATTCCACCTTGCGCGGCAACTGTGTGTGAACGTGTTGGAAACACCTTCGTAATACATGCTGTTGAAAGACCCGCTGATGCCATACCGAATGTAGAACGAAGACCAGCTCCACCGGCTCCAACGACAACGACATCGTAACTATGATCGACGATTTTATAATCTGCGATATTAAACTCTGACACTTTAACTCTCCTATTCTCGACGCCTATTTATAGCCTATATAAATAGTACGTACCTACTCTATTTAATGGCTACGCGCCGATTCGGAAGATTGAGACAACAGCAACAACTGCCATCAATACTGATAAGAACTTCACTCCATACAATAAAATGAGGTTCATGAATTTTTTATGAATATAATCTTCGATTACCACCTGCAAACCTGTTTGCGCGTGATAAATCAAGACTAAAATAAAAACAATCATTAAGGATGTTTGAATGGGAGAATCAAACCATGTAATAGCTGTTTCGTAATCTCCCTGTGTTAAACAAACGATAGAAAATACAAACCAAAGCGTTAAAGGTATTAATGCTACTGCAGAAACACGTTGCAACCACCAATGGTTAAAACCATGTTTTGCAGAACCTAAACCAATTGCTTTACCTAAAGGACTTTTAAATGACATCGCGCGACTCCTATAAATACGTTAAGCAATCAGCCATGTGGCTAATGTAAGAATTGCAGCCACTACGAGTACTGCAATGCCTGAGGTTCTTAAGTGCTGAAGGTCAAACCCTTTGCCCATATCCCAAAACAAATGGCGTATGCCATTGCACAAATGATAATAAAAAGCAGCCGTCCAAAAGAACAGACCAATTTTTACTAAAATATTTGAAAAAAAACTCGATGCCACTTCATAAGCAGCTGGACCGCCAGATAAAGCGTATAACCAATAAATAATCAATGGAATCCCGATGCTCAGAAAAACACCCGAAGCACGATGAAAAATAGATAATATAGATGTTATTTGCGGCTTATATATCGACAGATGGGGCGATAATGGCCTTGGTTTGAGAGTATTAGACATAGCTTATCTCTTTGATCTCTTGTTTAGTTTGTATTAGTTTTTAATTAATATGCA
>JBOEGT010000006.1:0-34628 GCA_050633585.1 Arenicella sp. | reverse complement strand
TGCATATTAATTAAAAACTAATTTCATTTCACCTCTAGCGGGACTGGATCATACACCAGTCGCACTGTAAATTAAATTCTTTGTAAGTAAAAACTATGATATTCCAATGCATCAAAAGTCATAGCAGCGCCCTTTCCTTTCCCAATCACCGTATCTAGTGGGTTCCAAACCCGAAGGACCACCCGACTCATCTTCAGTGTTGATCGCCTCATTGTTAACGAGCTCATGATGCTTTTCTGAGTTAACCTTAGCATTAAAATTTGCAATCATTTCAGACTCACGACTAACATCTGCTTGCAAACGATCCAAAACAGCTTGATCAAGGTCGCGATCATCAAAGTTTGGATGATTTTTTTTCAGTTTCTTTTCGGCCATTTTTCTATTCTATCTATTGCTTATTATTTGATTATCTCAGCTTCAAACAAGAATAAAAATCTTTTTCACAAGCTTCCGGTCTATTTCGAGTTATCATTAGCGTTTAGAATTAACCCACATTAGAAACTTCAACTAAGTTTATGAGCCATATGAGTACATCCGCCTTACCTCTTTCAGTCATTCATGTCACTGGAAATGACGCAATGAATTTCCTGCAAGGCCAGTTAACACAGGATGTCACATCACTTAAAGAGCGCTGGAACTACACGGCTCAATGCAATCCTCAAGGCAGAGTAATTGCTTTTTTTATTGTCTTCCAATGGGGTGATGATTTTTATCTAGTGATGGATAAAGAGACATCTGAGGAAACCATCGCCCAACTACAAAAATATGTCATGCGCAGCAAGGTGGCATTTTCCTTGAAAGAAGATTCTGTTTATTATGTGGCTAGCGATGATTCGGCATCGGATGATGAATCGCTAAAAATTGTCAAAAAAAATGAAGACACTTTCATTCTTGAACAAGATCAAGGGGCTTTATACATTAGCTTGAATGCGCCAGAACAAGCCATTTCATCAAATGAGTGGCACAAGGTTAATATTCAAAAATTAATCCCGTCCTTGACTAAAAAAGCACTGGGGCAATTTACCCCTGAGGCAATTAACTTAGACTTATTAGGCTCTGTCAGTTTCACAAAAGGGTGTTACACAGGCCAAGAAATTGTTGCCCGAATGCATTATTTAGGCAAAGCAAAGAAACGCTTATTTAAAGTCACACTACAAGGAAATTTAGAAAACATAGCCGTTGCAGATAAGATTTCTGATAGTGAGGGAAAAACCATTGGGCATTTAGTAGACTACGAAGCAAGCGGCAACGCCTTAATTAGCATCAAATCAACACTTAACGCGACACTCACAAGAAATAAATCGTGCATTCAAGCCGTTAACGGAGAATTAATGCTATAAAACTATAGCGCTACATTTAGGCTAAACACTAAACTATAGGCGATGGACCACATCACCAAGCCTATAGCAACATCCAGTATTTTCCACGTTAACGGTTGCCTAAAAAGAGGCCTGAGCCTCGTTGCACCAAACCCTAAAGAAAAGAAAAACACGAATGAAGCCAGAATCGCCCCGCTCGCGAAATAAACAGTGCCATGAGAGTATTGTGTCGCTATCGAACCTAGCAATACTACCGTATCCAAATACACATGTGGGTTTAACCATGTGAGGGCCGCACAAACGAGAATAGTCGGCCATAGCGGTTGAGTAGATCGCTCATCAGGTTTTAAAACATCTTGCTTTTGAAAAGCGCTGATAAAGCTACGCAAACCATAGAAGAATAGAAATACTGCACCAACATATTTTGCATACAAAGATACTTCGGGCACGTATTGCTGGACAATATGCAAACCGTAAACCCCGATGGCAATTAAGATGGCATCTGAGGCTGCACAAAACAAACAAACTAAAAAAACATGGTTACCTTTCAAACCCTGCTTCAATACAAAAGCGTTTTGAGCTCCTATAGCAACAATAAGCGACAAACCAAACACAAATCCCTGTAAAGCAATACTCAACATTCAATGCCACCCAATCGCTTTAGCGCAATCGTTCATGACGACGCAAATACTTTTCAATACGACTAAAAATAAAAACTAACGTATAGGTAAAGGCCAGATACATTAACGCGACTGCAATATAAACCTCATATACAGCAAAAGTTTTTGAAATAATCTTCCCTGCGACACCTGTTAAGTCAAGCAATGTAATAATGCTAACAAGAGATGTCGCCTGCATAATAAAAATAATTTCATTCGCATAGGCACTCCAAGCTATCCGCAATGCTTGGGGGAAAATAACTCGTCGATACAACGTTATGCCGGACATTCCATAAGCCCTGCCGGCTTCGACTTGCTTCTTATCGACCGATTTAATGGACCCAATAAAAATTTCAGCGGAGTAGGCTCCCGTATTTAATGCCAACGCTAACACGGCACAAAAATACGTTTCTCTAAAATAAGTCCATAAACCTATGGCATCTAGTTCATGTCGAAATTGACCACTGCCATAATAAATCAAAAACAATTGCACAAGTAATGGTGTCCCCCTAATGAATAAAACAAACGTGGAGGCTGGCCACTTTAAGATAGCAATATTCGAGATATGCATCATTGCTAGAACAACAGCAATGATTGAACCAATAGCAACACCAAGACTGGTGATTTGAACCGTGACAAAAAGGCCGTCTAATAAGCGAGGAAAGTTATCCCAAACAATATTCCAATCCATACTAGCGCCCCCGAGAAAAGCGTTTTTCTACCCACTTTTGAATACCCATAGACACGACGGTAATCGCAAGATATAACAAAGCAGCAAAAAAATAGGCGGTAAAAGGTTTGTGCGTAGCATTAGCAGCGATTTTGGTCATTCGCATCACTTCATCAAGTTGAATGACAGAAATCAGCGCTGTTGCCTTAATTAATAGCATCCAAACATTACTTAAGCCTGGAATAGCAAACCGTATCGCTTGTGGTAACTTGATACGGAAAAACATGTCCTTAGACGACATTCCAATAGCGTGCGCTGCTTCAATTTGCCCTCTGGGAACGGCATTAAACGCACCACGAAAAACTTCTGTACTAAAAGCGCCGTAAATAAATGCTAACGTGAGAGTTCCAGCCACAAATGAGTTAAAGTCCAAAACAAATTCATAACCTACATTTTTGCCAACATCTTGAACGAAAGTGGGTAAACCATAGAAAATCAATAACAATAATATCAACTCTGGTATACCACGAATAGTCGCCGTATAGAATGTAGCCACACCCCGCAATATAGGCTTATCGGATGTTTTAGCAATGGCACCAAACACACCAACAATCGTCGCTAAAAGCATGGCGAGCAAGCCGACACTCAGCGTTTGCTTTAACCCACCAACGATAATTCCTGAATAGCCCCCTAAATCAAACATTCACACCTAAACTCAATACCAGAAAAAAGGCCGTCATTCATAAAAACGGAACAACAGCCTATTTTGTGTTGAAGAATCAATTAATGCCTGTCATTGTATTTATTGACCATACACATCAAACTTGAAATACTTATCGTTGATTTTCTTGTAGGTTCCATCTGCACGAATTGTTGCAATCGCGGCGGTCAATTTATCACGCAGCGCAACATCCTCTTTGCGAACACCAATACCGATACCTTCACCTAAATATTTTTTATCATCAAAATCTGGCCCTGTCGCTTCAACACCTGCCGCTTCCTTAGTAGCCAGAAATTCGTACAAAACAAATGCATCAGCCGCGACAACATCAACACGGCCCGCCAAGAAGTCTAAATTCGCTTCATCTTGAGTCTTATAGCCTCTGACCTCAGCATCAGGAAAGGTGCCTGTGACAAAATTATCTGTCACTGTGCCCGCTTGAACAGCGACGACTTTACCACTCAAACCAGCCGCTGAAATTTCAATCGATGAACCTTTATTACGAGCAAACTTCACTGGACTCGTATAGTACTTGCCCGTGAAATCTATTTTCTGTTTGCGTTCATCCGTGATAGACATTGATGCAATAATCGCATCAAACTTCTTAGCAACTAATGCAGGAATGATGCCATCCCAGTCAGATGTCACCCACTCACACTTGACTTCCATCGCCGCACATAGCGCATCGCCAATTTCAATATCAAAACCAACTAATTTGCCATTTTTATCAATCGAATTAAAAGGCGAATAAGCACCTTCGGTCCCCAACTTGAGCGTTTCAGCATTGGCGGAAAATGACATTAAGCACGTTGCCATTAAAGCAGTAACTAGTAAATTACGTTTTTTCATAATGAATACCTTTTTATAAGATTTCTAATTAATTATTGAATGTTATATATGCACTCCAACATCCCACACACTTATCTTCGATGAGCATTTAAATACTTTTAGACAAAAATTCACGAACTCGTGCAGAGTCATTATTTTCAAAAAATTCAGATGGAGAGTCGTCCGCCTCAATTTTACCTTCATGGAGAAAAACAACACGATTTGAAACATCACGCGCAAAATTCATCTCATGCGTCACCACCAACATCGTTCTGCCTTCTTTTACAAGCTCTTTGATGACTAACAAGACTTCGCCAACCAATTCAGGGTCTAATGCAGAAGTGGGTTCATCAAACAGCAATACTTGTGGATTCATCGCTAGGGCGCGAGCAATTGCAACACGCTGCTGCTGCCCACCAGAAAGCTCTGATGGAAAAGAGTGCGCTTTATTTTTCATACCCACTTTATCTAAGTAAACTAACGCTTCATCATAAACTTCTTGTTTCTTGCGCTTTAAAACATGTATTGGTCCTTCCATCACATTTTCAATCACGGTCATATGTGACCATAGATTAAAGTTTTGGAAAACCATGCCTAGTTGGGTTCGCATTAAATCAACAACGCGTCTATCTGGTTTAGCTGCTTTAGAACCACATGGACCACATATCACTTTTTGTGCACCCACTTGAATAGCCCCCTCTTCAGGCTCTTCCAACAAATTGATACAACGAAGAAGTGTGCTCTTGCCAGAGCCAGAACTACCTAAAATTGAAATCACATCCCCTTTGTTAGCCGTCAACGAAATTCCTTTAAGAACTTCTTGATCATTAAATTTCTTATGAATATTTTCGACAGTGAGTACAGCACTATTTTCTAACATATAGAATAGCTATTATTGAAGCAGTTTCGTTTTTATTATTTTGTATTATTTAGCAAACTACCTTCAATTAAGTAGTCAGCAATACGACAGTACCATGTCTGTTATCAGGTATATAGAGCGTAAACAGTGTTTTTATTTTTAAACACGACAAAATACTGTGCGAAATCGTTAGATGGTAAACTTCGGCGCTGATAATCAATACTTGTTCAAATCTTTTCTTTTTATGAAGGTCATCACAATACTGACGACAACCCTGACTAACTCACTCTGAGACTTATTTCTCAAAATATCCGTTAGCTAGGACTCTTACATACTCAATTTTCTCAACGCACATGACTCTGAAAAAATATCAGTCAGAAATCTTACTGCTCATCACAGCCATGATCTGGGGTTTTGCCTTCGTTGCACAAAGTTCAAGCATGGAACATATCGGACCCTTCCTTTTTAATGGCATACGATTCATCTTAGGTGCAACCTCATTAATTCCAGTCATGATTTGGTTCAAACGGCGACACCGACAAAAAGCGACAATTGACGTACATTCTTTTTTTGATAGAACTCACATTGTCGGTGGTTTATTAATGGGAATAATACTTTTCACGGCAGCTTCCTTGCAACAAATTGGTATTATTTATACCAGTGTCGCTAATGCTGGATTTATCACCAGCCTATACATAATTCTCGTCCCTTTAATTGGTTTATTCATAGGTCAAAAAACATATATAAATGTTTGGTTTGGGGCAATATTAGCTCTGATTGGTTTGTATTTACTCACCGTAAAAGGGGATTTATCGATTGCTTATGGTGATTTACTACAATTGATTGGCGCACTTTTTTGGGCTTTACATATTATCGTTATTAGCAAGTTTTCTCCGAAAGCAGATGCCATTAAACTCAGTATCATCCAGTTCTATTTATGCGGTTTTTTAAGTTTTTCCATTGGGCTGGTGTTAGAAAACTTTGACATAGAATCCATTCTAAGAGTGCTCCCCGAAATATTATATGTCGGCATTTTATCAACGAGTGTCGCTTATACATTGCAAGTTGTCGCACAGAAAAAAGTCGCTCCGGCAAACGCCGCTATCATTTTTAGCTTGGAAGCCGTATTTGCTTTATTGGGTGGTTGGATCCTACTTCAGGAAAGTTTACATATGAAAGGACTGATTGGCTGCTTTTTGATGTTTATAGGCGTGTTAATTTCACAAAAAATAGTTCGCTCAACGCCAGCATCATCAGTAAAACAGTAACTAAGAATACTTAAGAATCTTTATTTTTCACCTATTCAACATGAGATGCCTTTCCTTTTATCACCAATAAGACGCCTCCTAAAGTCAACACACTCGCGATTAAAAAGTTAACACCTAAAAACTCACCTAGAAATAAGCTGCCACCGATGGCAGCTATTACAGGAACTAATAGCTGAGATGTGCTTGCTTGAGATGAGCTGAGAGACGGCAAAATTTTGTACCACAATGCATAGCCCATCCCCGAGGCAAAAGCACCCGATGCCACGGCTAACATAAAACCTGAAATACTTATATTTAAGCCCTCATTTAACCCTGGCAACCAAGACAGCCATGCTAAAAAAAATAGCACACATGACATCGGTACCGTGATGACAAAACAACTTGACGTATCGAACAAGGAATCACGGCTTCCGGCGCCATTGATCGTAAACAATCCCCATGCAATGCCTGAAAAAGCCATGACAACAACAGGAAGTATACTGGCCTTTAAATCAGGTGCATGAAGCAAATGGGGCAAGGTCAGCACTAACAAACCCACGATAGCTAGGCCACAGCCTATCCATTCAATAGAGGTTAAACGGTTCCCTTTAACGATAGAAATAAAAATAATACAAATTTGCACCATGCCAAACAAAATTAATGCCCCCATCGCCGCATCTAGCGCCACATAGGCAAAAGAAAAAGTGACGGCATAAACAAATAAAAATATTGCCCCTTGCCAATGCAAACGAGTCGGTTTTGTGAAGCGTTTCCCTGACATATACAACAGGCATGACAAGACTATTGCCCCTGACATTAAACGTATTGCCGTAAAACTCGCCGGATCAATCAATAGCTCTTGCGAGTTAGGAAAAGATTTTAATGCTAAACGGCACAAAATTGAATTCGCCGCGAAAGCAATAAGCACACATGCTAGTAAAGGCCATTGAGGAGGTTTTTTTATCATCCTATCCGCTCTGATAAGTCAGTTTATTCATTTTTCGGTGCAGAATCGGCAGGTTTGATCTCCTGAATAAATATTTCACCTTCCTTAATCAAACCCAGTTGGCTGCGAGCTCTCTCCTCCAAAGCTTCTTTACCTGTTTTTAACTCCTGTAACTCAGCATTCAATGCCTCATTACGCTCAATCAATCGATTATTTTCTTCTTGCTGCGTTTGTAGCTCGTTGCGTAAATGGTTCAACCATAGGACGCCATAATCGCCAAACCAAAGCTTGTACTGGCTAATGCTCAAAAGCCCTACTAACACCCAAATAACGATTTGTTGTTTTTTCACGATATCTTGCGGTTATACAATGTTTTCATGGCCGACAATCACACCAGCGATTACATCTGCCGCTCCAAAGCAGCCACAAAAAAGCCATCCATTTTTGTTTTCGCTGGAGAAGTTCTGAGCTGATACCCTGCAGTGACTTGCAAGCCAGTGTAACAATCTTTTTCCGCCAATTCAGCAGGTTGAAACGACGGATGATTTGTTAAAAAGCGAGTTACTTGTTCTTCATTTTCATCACACAGCAAAGAACAAGTTGCATAAATCAAACGACCTCCAGGTTTCACCATACGCGCAGCACTATTTAAAATACTTTCTTGTAAGTTCAATAAATCATCCAAGTTATTTGACTCCAAGTTCCATCGCGCATCTGGGCTACGGCGCCAAGTTCCCGTTCCACTGCACGGCGCATCAACTAAGACCACATCCATTTTATCCGCATTGCGCTTGACCCACTTATCACGTTCGCTACTAAGCAATCGTGTTTGAATATTATGAGCTCCAGCACGTTTTTTACGTTTTGATAAATTATCTAAACGCTTACTATGCACATCGCAAGCATGGATAACGCCTTTGTTTTGCATTTGCGCAGCCATCGCTAATGTTTTTCCACCAGCTCCTGCGCAAAAATCAACCACTTTCTGACCTGGCATCACACCTGCAGCCAAGGCAATTAATTGAGAGCCTTGATCCTGCACTTCAAAAAGCCCACCTTTAAATGACGTTAAATTCGCTAAAGCAATTTTTTGTTGAATAGCAATGCCCCATGGAGAAACGGAGGTTGGAGCGCAAGACACTCCTTCATCAGCTAAACGCGCTAGCAAAAAGTCTCTATCCCCTTTTAGCGTATTGGTTCGAATATCAAGGCCCGCACGATTTTGCATAGCTAATAGTTCAGCCTCAAAATCATCACCTAAACTAGATTGCATCTTCGGCACTAACCATTCAGGTATATTCATGCGAGCTTCTAGTGGCGCCGTATCAATTGCTTTATTTTCTAGTAGAGCCTTTACCTCATGAACGCCTTCTTGCTCATGCAAGGACAACGGCTTTGGTGAATAGCCATCATCGACAAAGTATTCACCTAACTCACTTCCCTTTTGTAACTGTTGGACCATCACCCAACTGCGAGGAATATTGGATAAACCCGCCTGAGTCGCTAACCAAGATAAACTGTTCTTTTGACGCAACACGTCATAAACATGCTCAGAAATAGCGGCTTTATCTTTTGAACCGATATATCGTCTCGAACGATAGTATGCCGAAAGCATCCTATCCGCTGGTCGGCGTTCAGTCTCAATTTGTTCTAATAGCTCAATGGCTGCTTGTATTTGTGCTGCTGGTTTCATGGGGCGAACTATAACAGAGCACACGTAAATTCCTCAAAACGATTGTTAATTTTTATGATATCAGAACGGGATAAAACACCTAGAAATAGAAATAATAAAAAATATACGACCTCCCTATCGCCCTTTTTTGACAGCATCAACTAAATACACTGTGTTAAATTTTTCTAATGAACAAGAAGAACAGTATTATTAATGCTCGTGTTTATAAACTTGATGAAAAGCCCTGTACACACAAACACCTGCATCATCAAATAGTTTTTGGCTTAAGCGGACACGCTGAATTTAGAGTATCTGGAATCGACGGCTACATTCAAAAAGGCGTAGGCTGTATTGTCCCGTCAAACCACAGCCACACATTTTCAGGCCATAGAAACAATAAAATTCTCATTTTAGATATCACCCAGAACGTCGCACTCCTAGAGTTAGAAACAGCCTTTAGAAACAACGCCTTTAATAATATCTTAGATTCACCTACATACTTTGAATTTGGTCAACGCATGCATGCATTGCTGGACGCTTTAGCATCTGAACTCAGCACTGAAAAAACTAACCATGCATCATCAAATGCCATCGGCCAATGCTTATTGCATAGCCTTTATCATCGATTGAGTTGTGACATAGAGGTTAAAGAAGCTGGCACTGAGAAGCATCGAATCGATCTATCAAGAATCAGGCATTACATTTATGACAATTTATCTGGAAAAATTCATACCGCTGATTTAGCTCGATTATGCCACTTAAGTGAAAGTTATTTTTATCAAAAATTTCGTGAAAGCACCGGCCTATCTCCCTACCAATATGTGATTGACCAGCGTATCAAGGCCGCATCGTCAATGATGCTGGAAACCGATAAGCTCATTACAGAAATCTGCTTTACCCTCGGTTTTTCTAGCCAAAGTGCCTTCACCACCGTTTTCAAAAAAAAGACAGGCATGTCGCCTTCAGAGTTTCGTCAACAGCACACTCAACTCAATGTTAAGCAAGCAAAATTACAAGACAGTGCTTAATGCCAACGACTAAAACCCCCTGTAAAAGTAATATAAGAAAAACCCTTCATAGCTTTTTGCAACTTTCTGCTTGTGATGGCATGCTATATTTTGAACATGAATGAGAAAAACAACATCGCTGCACGTATTCTTCACCTGGAAGAAAAGCCGAATACACATAGTCACTTACATCATCAAATCATTTTCGGATTAACCGGGCACGCTGAGTTCGAAATATCGGGCATTAGCGGATACATTCAAAAAGGTGTCGGTTGCATCGTACCCTCCAATCATAACCATACATTTTTTGGCAATCGTGAAAACAAGATTATCATCTTGGACATGACTCAAAATTTGGCACTATTAGAATTAGAGACGGCTTTCACGAATAACGCTTTAGACAGCATTTTAGACTCTCCTAAATATTTTCAGTTCGACCAGCGAATGCATGCCCTTCTCAAGGCGCTAGCCAATGAGCTTGAATCAATTGATACCAATAGTTCTTCACACAATGTGATTGGGCAATGCTTACTACACAGCTTATATCATCGCTTAAAGTCTGAAATCAGCGTAGAAGAAGTCAGCCTAGCAAGAGAACGTATCGATTTATCAAGAATTAAACGCTATATCTATGGAAACTTAGCTGGAAAAATTCACACAGCAGATTTAGCAAGACTTTGTAATTTAAGCGAGAGTCACTTTTATCAAAAATTTCGCGAAAGTATCGGGGTATCACCTTATCAATACGTCATCGACGAACGCATTAAAGCCGCATCATCCATGATTTCAGAAACGGAAAAGTCGATCACTGAAATCTGTTTCACTTTAGGTTTTTCAAGTCAAAGCGCATTCACTAATGTATTTAGAAAAAAAACGGGATTGTCTCCCACCGCATTTAGGCGAAAGCATTCAAAAGAGTAAAAATTCACTTACCATTTTTCTCATTCTAAGCGCTTGAGGTGAAAATTTTTACCTTAAGAAACACCCCCACACAACATTGCCAACATAGAAATTTGCAACATCATACTTTTTTGCAAACGTCTAAGAATTTTATGCAATCTAATCGGTAAACAGCTCTGCATAATGGACTAAACGCAACTTATACAGTCCGGAGCAAAGCATGTCTTTTGACCGCAATTCAAACGCAATATCTAGTACGACTCCATTTCAATGGGACGATATTTTACACGCAGGTGAAAGCTACTTAAGCTTGTCACTTGATGACCTATTCAGCAATATTTCATCGCACTATAGCATCGATGAAGATACGCTTATTACTGCGTTATATCCAGTAGCTTATGACCATAATGAACGTTCATCTATTACGAAAACGGCCACTGAAATCATCCAACAAGTACGTGAAACTCACCATACGGCTTTTTTTGATATAGAGGAACTCCTGCAGGAATATTCATTAGGAGATGAAGACGGCGTCACCTTGATGTGCCTGGCTGAAGCACTGTTACGTATACCCGATGCAAAAACCGTTGACCAATTAATCCAAGATAAAATAAGCGACAGAGAGTGGAAGCGTCACCTTGATAAAGACAACTCACTATTTGTCAATGCATCAACTTGGGGTTTGATGATTACAGGAAAACTCGTGAACACTGATTCTAATTCGGTATCGCGTTTATTTAAAAACTCCACGAAGCCTGTCATCCGAATGGCTGTCGATAGAGCTATGCGCATCATGGGACAGCACTTTGTGTTAGGCCGAACAATCAAGGAGGCCATGAAAAATGCTAAACCTTATCTAAAAAAAGGTTACAACTACTCTTATGACATGTTGGGTGAATCAGCGATTACTTCCACCGAGGCTGACCGATACTTTCAAAGCTATGCGGATGCAATTACTAAGATTGCTGAAAACTCTTCAGACAAACAACATAACCCAACACTTTCCATTAAGTTATCGGCCTTGCATCCTCGGTTTGAAGAAACACAGTCTGAGCGCGTGTTATCAGAATTATCGAACACTGTTGAAAAATTAATCAAATCCGGCATGCAACATAATGTAGGCATTACGATTGATGCGGAAGAAGCCGACAGATTAGAATTAACATTAAAGCTATTCCAGCATATTTACGAGAAAGACTTCCTACGCGGCTGGAAAAAATTCGGGCTAGTTATTCAAGCATATTCAAAAAGAGCGTTGCCCGCGCTTACATGGCTCACCAAACTAGCCAAAACGCATGGCGATGAAATCCCTATACGGTTAGTCAAAGGTGCTTATTGGGACAGTGAAATCCAACACAGTCAGGTATTTGGTTTAGATGACTATCCAGTTTTCACTCGCAAAGAGTATACAGACACCGCCTATTTAGCATGTGCTCGTTATTTATTATCTGATCACACGGATGGTTATATTTATCCTCAGTTTGCTTCACACAATGCGCACACCGTGTCTAGCATTAAGGTGATGGCTAATCCTACTCGTGCATTTGAATTCCAAAGACTTCACGGCATGGGAGATAGCTTGTATGACAGTGTTATTGCTACAACGAATTGTAAGGTTCGTATCTACGCGCCCGTGGGTAGCCATGAAGATTTATTGCCATATTTAGTCCGACGCTTATTAGAGAATGGCGCGAATTCATCGTTTGTTCACCAACTATCAGACGAAGGCACACCGATAGAAGAATTAATTCGACAGCCGCTTGAACTTGAAAATATTTCGTTCAACACAACAAATCGATCAATTCCAAAACCCATAGAAATCTATCCGGGTAGAGAAAATTCAACTGGCATTAATTTAGCATCAACACATTCTCGAGAAACATTTATGAACTCCATCAAAAATATCGATCGCTCTTCATGGACTGCTGCCCCCATTGTTGGCGGAAAAATACTCACGACAGGTGAAAGTCAAAAATGCTACAGCCCTCACAATCATTCACAATGTGTAGGGTCTGTGCTTGAAGCGGATGAAAAAACCGTCTTAAAGGCATTGGACTTTGCTGAACAAGAAGTAGACTCTTGGCAAAATACGCCGGTCGAAAAGCGCAGTGAGATCTTAGAAAAAACAGCCGATTTACTTGAAAAAAACAAAGACGAGCTAGTCGCTTTATGCCAACTCGAAGCGGGTAAATCCATCCAAGACTCTATTGATGAGATTCGTGAAGCCGTTGATTTTTGCCGCTATTATGCAATGCAAGCCAAACAAAAGTTCTCCGAACCAATCACACTAGATAGCCCTACGGGTGAATCCAATGAATTATTTTTTGAAGGGCGTGGTATTTTTGTTTGCATTAGTCCTTGGAATTATCCTTTAGCTATTTTTATGGGGCAACTCACTGCTGCTTTGGTGGCAGGTAATGTAGTTATTGCAAAACCTGCTGAGACAACAAGCCTGATTGCATACCGAGGCTTAGAGCTTCTGCATGAAGCGGGTTTACCTAAAAATACGGTGCAATTTTTACCAGGTTCAGGTTCTAAAATTGGCTCCATTGTGAACGCCGATCACCGAATTTCTGGCGTAGCGTTTACCGGCTCAAATGCCACAGCTAAACGCATCAATCAAACACTCGCCAATAGAGATGAACAGGCAGGTATTGCAACCGTCATCGCGGAAACAGGTGGTTTAAATGCCATGATTGTTGACTCAACTGCCCTCCCCGAGCAAGTCGCACGTGATGTGGTCGATTCGGCTTTTAGTGCTGCGGGACAGCGCTGTTCAGCCTTACGTGTGCTTTATGTACAAGCTGAAATAGCAGACCGCGTAATCGAACTCGCCAAAGGGATGATGCAAGAATTATCCGTTGGTAACCCAGAGCTCATTAGCACAGACATTGGCCCGGTGATTGATCAACGTGCACAACAAAATTTACTAACCTATATTGAAGACACTAAGAATAATTGCCTTGATCATTTTCAAGTGGAATTATCCAAAGATTGCGAGAACGGTACTTTTATCGCACCTACGCTTTTTGAAATTGAGTCTATCGAACAGATGCTAGAAGAACAGTTTGGTCCCATCTTACACATTGTTCGGTACGACTCTACTAGCATTGACAATGTCATCGCAGAAATCAATAGCAAACGCTATGGGCTGACATTTGGCATGCATACAAGAAATACGAGCAGCTATGAAAACATCGCAAAACGTATTAAAGTGGGTAATGTTTATATCAATCGCAATCAAATTGGTGCGGTCGTTGGTGTGAATCCATTTGGCGGTTGTGGCTTATCTGGAACAGGGCCTAAAGCGGGTGGACCACACTATTTGCAACGTTTTGCGACGGAAAAAACGGTCACCATTAATACAGCAGCAATTGGCGGCAACATTGACTTACTAAACGCAGTATAGCCTTTGCACCATTTCAGGCCTTAACCTGATTGTAATGAACAACTACATCAGAGTTTTTTGCAAGTTATTATTGCTGAAGTGTTGTCTAATAATAAAACTTAATTTTTCACATAATAAATCCGGAGAATAAAAATGAAGAAACCTGCTTTTATGATTAAATCGCTATGCGTCTTAGCGCTAGCCGCTGGCTCTGTCATGGGCACAGCTCAAGCAGACCAACTTGATAAAGTGCTACAAAAAGGCGTTGTCCGCTGCGGGGTCGTCTTAGACTTCCCTCCGATTGGCTACCGAGATGCTGATAACAACCCTGAAGGCTTAGACGTGCAAATGTGTAAAGACCTTGCCGCAGGCATGAAAATCAAACATGAAGTCGTCGGGCTAACTTGGGCAGAGCGAATTCCTGCTTTGGTTTCCGGTAAAATTGATGTGGCTATTGCATCATCTTCCGATACATTAGAACGTGCCCAAACAGTTGGTTTCACTGTGCCTTATAACGTCTTTCGTTTCCAAGCGGTTCTAGCACCTGGTGTTAAAATTGACTCTTGGGATGACCTTAAAGACTTAAAAGTTGGTGCCGCAGTAGGTACTACTTACGAAAGTGAGCTATTAAGTTATAAAGAGAAAAATTGGGCTGACTCTAAAGGAAAATACACATCTTTCCAAAGCGAAAACGAATCTTTCCTAGCGGTAAAACAAGGTCAAGTTGATGCCATCATCGTCACTGATACGGTTGCGGCTAACAATATTAAGTCAGGAAAATTTGGCGGTATCACAGCCGGACCTGTTGCTCCTTTCGGTGCTGACATTGTTGGCATGATGACGAAACGTCAAGAATATGGTTGGTTAAATTACTTGAACATTTTCATCAACCGTCAAGTTCGTTCTGGTCGCTATCAAGAAATCTACTCTAAGTATGTTGGTGGTACGGCTCCAGACCTAACGTCAGTTGGCGTTTACTATTAACTGGGTATCTTGATACACTGATTTAATAGACAAGGTATCAACTTAGCCACACAAATCACTGCCCTGTCTCCACAAAGAGGCGGGGCAGTTTTTTTCTCAGCTGAGGAAACTCTGTTTACATCAGTCATTTTAGTCTCTTTTCAAATCACCTTTCAGTCAGTTACATGAAAGAAAATTGATAGGCTATTTGAAAAGTCATTGGCTAAATTAGTCAAACTAACAACCACAACGAGGCTTTAAGTGGACTACGAATTTTTATGGCGCCCCGTATTTCAGGCGTTGCCACAAATGCTAAAAGCATCTCTGATTACCATCGAGATCGCTGTTCTATCCATGGTGATAGGAACCATCTGCGCTTTATTTTTATTTTTCGCGCGTGAATCAAAACACTTCATCATCCGCTTTTTATCAGGCGTATGGATTGAAGTGGCGAGAAACACACCGGCACTATTTCAATTATTTTTCTTCAAATTTGGCTTAGGCGCTATTGGTATTATTATTGATTCCTATATCACCGTGTTAATGGCATTAGTCTTTAACGTGGCAGGTTATATGGCTGAAACATTTAGGGGAGGCTTTAAAGCCGTTCCACCGTCACAGCTCAACTCAGCGCGCTCATTAGGCATGAGTTTTTTCCAAGCTCAAATTTATGTCGTCATTCCGCAAGTTTTACGTGCAGTGTGGCACCCGATGTCTAACCAATTTATTTGGGTCATGCTATTAACATCGCTTGGCATGCTAGTCGGCCTTCGCGAACTCTCAGGGGAAACACAATTCCTTTATTCCAAAACATTCCGTGCATTTGAATTTTTTGCGATGACAGCAGTGATCTATTACTGCATTGCAAAAATTACATTGGGTTTATTCAAACTCATTGGTTGGCGTTTTCTTAAAGTACATTAGGAGATAGGAGAACATTATGGCAGTTAATGTATTTACAGAACTCGCACCTAAAGATATTTTATTTCTTGGTGAAGCCGCGTTAAGAACGCTTGAAATCTCTGCAGTTGCTATTTCAATTGGCAGTATTATCGGGGCTATCTGCGGTTGGATCATGGCAGAAGGTAACAAAGTAGTGACCTTCTTAGTGAATGCTTTTTTAGATATTTTTAGAAGTGTTCCGCTCATCATTCAATTAATTTTATTTGATAGCTTTATTTCAATTGCAGGCTACCCGCTTCCGGCTTTTGTCTCAGGTACGATTGTATTATCTATCTATACGGCAGCACTAGTTGCCAACGTAGCACGTGGCGGTGTAGAAACCGTCCCGGTAGGATTGCGTAAAGCGTCTCGCTCTTTAGGCATGTCTTATTGGCAAGATTTACGTTACATCGTTTGGCCAGTAGGTCTACGGGCTATTTTCCCATCATGGGTTGGCGTTGCATTGAGTGTGATTAAAGATTCCGCGCTCGTCTCCGTGATCGGTTATGTGGAACTACTGAAAGCATCACAAATTCTTATTACAAGAACACAAGACACATTTATTATTTTGGGTATCGCGGGCTTATTTTACTTTGCTTTGTCGTACCCCATTTCAAAAGCAAGTGAATATATTGAAAGAAGGTGGCAGGCATGATTGAAATCAACGGCTTAAAAAAATCATTTGGTGATTTACAGGTCTTAAAAGGCATTGATCTAACCGTTAACAATGGTGAAGTACTCAGTGTCATCGGCTCTTCCGGTTCGGGTAAATCAACTTTGTTATATTGTATTAATGCACTCGAAGGTATTGATTCCGGCACGGTGTCTATTGATGGTGTTAGCGTGCATGATAAAGGCACAGATTTAAACTTACTTCGCCAAAATATCGGCATGGTGTTTCAACAATGGAATACCTTCCCGCATTTAACGGTACAAGAAAATGTGGCTTTAGCCCCTCGTAAAGTCAAAAAAATGTCAAAAAAACAAGCGATGGACATTGCTGCCAAACAACTCGAATATGTTGGCTTAGGGGATAAGATGGCCTCCTATCCAAGTGCATTATCGGGCGGTCAACAGCAACGAGTCGCCATTGCAAGAGCACTAGCAATGGAACCTGACTATATGTTGTTTGATGAGGCAACATCAGCACTAGACCCGGAGTTAGTCGGTGAAGTGGAAGACACCATGAAAAAGCTTGCTAAAGCGGGTATGACAATGATTCTGGTCACGCATGAAATCAATTTTGCGCGTGATGTTTCTGACCGTATCGCTTTTTTTCATGAAGGGAAAATGGAAGAAATTGGCACTCCAGACCAACTCATTAATAACCCACAAAGCGAACATACAAAAAAATTCTTATCGAACGTTCGTTAATGTAAATGCTGATATGGCTTGCGCTCTGATTAGCAGAGTGCAAGCTTGTCACATTGAATTAAAAGCCATCACAATTGAATGAAAAATAATGCCCTAGCGGTTGTCTTTGCACTCATTGCAGTCGCCATGTGGTCAACCGTGGCCACTGCTTTCAAGCTCAGTTTACAAGAAATGTCCGTTCTTCAGTTATTAACGGGAGCCAGCTTTTTTTCATTGTCCGTCTTATCAATCACTCTCTTTGTCCGCAAAGAGTTAAAACATGCAATCACAACATTGCCCTCATCGTTTCGATCGCTGCTGGTGTTGGCATTGCTCAACCCAGTACTGTATTACATTGTATTACTTGAAGCTTATGACCTTTTGCCTGCACAAGTGGCTCAATCGTTAAATTACACTTGGGCTATTACACTGACGTTACTATCCGTTCCTATTCTCGGTCATAAACTCACGAAAAGTGATGTGTTGGCCATTATATTAGGCTATATCGGTGTCGTGTTTATTGCTTTTAGTGGCAAGAGCATTTCAGGAGAATTAAGCCTTTGGGGCGTATTTCTTGCTTTATTTAGCACAATAATATGGGCAAGCTACTGGCTACTGAATGCGCGCAACAACGCACCACCTATCACAAAACTGTTTCAAAGTTTTTTATTAGCGACCCCCCTACTATTCATCATACTAGTAGCCTCAGGAAGTTTCTCTACCCACATCACACTAAAACAACTATATGGCATGGCATATGTGGGTGTTTTTGAAATGGGTTTAGCATTTATTTGCTGGCAAATGGCAATGCACTATACAAACAAAGTCAGTCAAGTTGGCACCTTAATCTTTTTATCTCCGTTTATTAGCTTATTTATTATTAATAAGTTTCTTGGTGAGCCCTTGAGCCTCTTTACTTTTATAGGCTTAGGCTTGATTGTCACGGGTATACTTTTCCAGCAATATGCCGACCATAACGCTTAACATTCAACGTATAAAAAATATCGTTAATTTGGTTTGCACTTTCACTCCTTGAATATCAATATTTTATTCATTGGTTAAATATTTATCATTTTTCTACGTTTAGTCGGTATAAGTTCATTTATACTGATGCCAAACAATTAAACCTAATGGAGAAAAGAATATGAGTTTAACGGGCAAACTAGCGAAAATTGCAATTGGTATCGCCGTCGCAAAAGGCGTCAAAAAAATGATGAGTGGCAATAATAATGCTCAGTCTAACGGTGGTGGTTTAGGTAGTATTCTTGGGCAATTAGGGCAAGCAGCCGGAGGACAATCAGGTGGCGGTTTAGGTGGGCTTCTGGGTCAATTAGGACAAGCTTCTGGCAACCAATCTAGCGGTGGTTTAGGTGGACTTTTAGGCCAGTTAGGCCAAGCCTCTGGCGGACAATCAAGCGGCGGTTTAGGCGGGCTTTTAGGTGGTTTAGCCAGCGCTGCTGGCGGCGGCAACGCTCAATCAGGACTCGGTGGTGTTTTAGGAGGACTTCTTGGAGGTGGTCAGCAATCACAAGCTTCTGGTGGCGGATTAGGCGGTTTATTAGGCTCCCTCTCTCAGGGTTCTAATGCAGGTGCTGGCGGACTAGGCGACTTATTTAATCAAGCCGTGAATAATTTTGGTGAACCTGAGACAAGCCCTAGCGCGGAAGAAGAACAAGCATCAGGCGTATTACTCAGTGCAATGCTGCAAGCCGCAAAGGCTGATGGCGAAATAGATGCTGAAGAACAAGCAGCTATCATGGAACATTTGGGCGATGCATCTCCCGAAGAAATGGCGTTTATCCAGCAACAAATGAATGCACCAGTAAACCCCGAAGGGCTGGCTAGATCAGTGCCCGATGGCATGCAACAACAAGCCTATGCCATGTCTCTACTAGCCATTGATCTTGATAATCAAAACGAAGCGAAGTACCTAGACACCTTAGCGAAATCGCTCGGTTTAGATGCAAATGCTGTCAACAATATCCATTCACAGATGGATGAACCTGCGCTTTATAGCTAGTTCACAAATCTAATATAAAAAAGGGTACCTATGATTTGCATAGGCACCCTTTTTTAATGGTGAACTGCATATCGCTAACGTTAAAACCACCATTTTTTTGATTCCAAAATTACCTTAGCAATCATTTCATAACCCCTACTGCTAGGATGCGCACCATCAGATAGTTTAAGCGCTTCTCGATAAACAGAGAGCTTCGATAACGTTGAATAAACATCGATAAAAGGCACATTAAACGCCTCCACTTTATCTTTAAATTTTTCATTAATCTGCTCAATGCGTCGATTCTGACTATCATCATCGACAGGCAACGGGCCTATCACTAATAATGGATATAGAGGTTCTAAAAGCTCAATAATAGATTGCATATTACTGACTGATTCTTTCTCAGGAATACGAGGCGAACCCTGCTCTAACAAGGTATCGTTAACACCACAAGAAATCACAACTCGACCTTCTTCGGCATTCATCAATCTCATGGTGACTTCGCTTGTTAGAGTCAAGCGCTCTAAAATATCGCGACTCGTATTTCCACGAATGCCGAGGTTATAATACGTGATGCCAGCGCCATGTTGGTTCGCTAAAGCGCACAATCGACCCGCCCAACCCAGTGCTGTTTCATCACCAGTTCCATTGACCAAGGAATCACCAACAAAGCAAATTCGAATATCTTTTACCATGGCGTCAATGTGTCAAAACTACTGCTAATAGCGCTAACAAAGCCGGCAAGCCTTGGATAATCAAAATTGACTTCTTAGCCGTCATACCACCATAAACCGCTGCTACGAGAACGCACAACAAAAAGAAAACTTGTAACTGATGACCAAATTCATTATTGCTGTGCAATAAACCCCAAAACAAACCTGCTGCTAAAAAACCGTTATAAAGCCCCTGATTTGCCGCTAATGCTCGAGTAGATTCAGCAAATTCTCGAGTAATACCAAAAGCCCTTAAGGCCCTTGGAGTTGTCCACAAAAACATCTCTAAAACCAAGATATACACATGCTCAATAGCCACTAAAAGAACTAAAATTATTGCGATATATTCCATCAAAACCTCCCAATCGTTATAGGATAAAACAAAATCACTCAGGCTATTCTACTCCTTTCAAACGTTTGTTTTGAAACAACTTCAACGCTAAATTTAAGAAGTACATCAATATTTAGCCTCAATACGATTCAAGCATCCATTGGGTTAACACTCAGTCGCTACAGTAAACTTTTCGAAAACATGATGTCTCATAGACAGCATAATCTTGATCAGGGTATTAACGGTGTGATGCGGCGGCATTAATCAATTGCAAACCAATATCGTCTTCATACTGAGACCAAATTTTATTGGCTTCTTCAATCCATAAATAACGATCACGTGCCGCTAATTCTTGCACGATATTGCTCCCACTATTTAAAACAATGTTTCGATATGAGTTAATTTTTTTGCTCGCATATTCATTCCCATATTCAATCGAGTCTTTAATGGCTTTTTCAATTATTGGAAGCAATTTTGCAGGCATTTGATCTAACAAACCAGGACTACTAATTAATACGTTTCCTGTATAAGTATGATTAGACTCCAGTACATACTTGTGTTCATTAAAAATATTTTGATTGTAAATTCTCGACCAATTGTTCTCCGTAATATTCACTCGTCCATTACTCAACGCTGAATTTTCCTCAGTGTCATTTAATGCCACTATTTCAGAACCAATATCTTCAAAATATTGTTTAGACGTGTTTGAATAAAAAATCCCCATGGCTTTATCACTTGCATCTTCAGGTAAGCTAATGGGCGTATCTGACGTCAAATGTTTCATACCTTGATGTATATAACCATGTGCATCTACATTTTGTTGCTTTAAGGAATGGAGCAGCCGGTCACCCCATTCACCATCGAGAAAATTTCTCGCAGCTTTTCCAGAGTAAAAGATAAAAGGCAACTCAAAGACTTGGAGCCTTTTAGAATATCTTTTTAGTCGAGACAGTTTCGGCGCAATCATTTGCGCATTACCTACCCTCATTTCTTCAAATAAATCTCTATCCCCCAAACTTTCAACAACGACTTTCATGTGGTTTGCCGATACTTGTTTCGAGATTAACTCCTTGAATTTTAACGCGGTGGCTCTCACAACAGAGTTCTTGTCATCATCCACAAGAAACTTGATTTCAACCGTATTTTTGACTGGTAAAGACTGGCTCTTTTCAGCAGCATTCACCGAAACAGAAGCAATAATGGATGCACACAATAAACAATATGAGGCGTAATTAATATATTTATTCGTTCTCGTTTTTCGCATTTTCAATAACCTTTCTTGTATGAAATAACCACTTATTTCAAAAATGATGTATCGATAAACCGACTATAGTCAGATTTTTCAGGGTACTCTTCAGAGGCAAACATCTTGCCCATAAACGGTAAAAGTCTGGTTGCTATGCCGCCATCACTAAAATAAGCATTCAGCTGCTGTTTTACCGTAGGAAAAGTAAAAGAGTTTATTTGGGTGATAGTCTTATCAACCGACATGCCCGCATCTTTCGCAATCACACCAACTTTTGATTGATCTTTTGCGAAAGCAGCGTTTGCATCTGCTGTCACCTGCAAAAAACGACGAAGAGCTTCTGGTTTTTCGCGAGCAAATTTATCCGTCACCGAAATCACATCAAACGAAATAATCCCTGCTGCTCGCTTTTCATCACCGCTTAACAAAGGCTTACCGACCCGTTTCATTTTTGATAAAGAATTTTCTCCGAATGCACATGCAGCATCCACTTCCGTCTCTAGCAACATGAAAGCCGCATCCGCGGGGTTTGCATTCACTAATTGAATTTTGCGAATATCAACATTTAAATACCGCATGGTCATGCGCAAACCAAATTCAGCCATCGTATTAAAAGGCACCGCTATTTTTTTTCCTTCTAGCGCCTTGGCATTGTCTTTATTAATATCTAAAGCATTACGGACAATACAATCATCAGCCGCTTCATAAACGACCGCAATCCCAACCATTTTAATGGGTACATTTTGATTCACAGCTGACACAAACGGTGCCATCCCTTGGCTAAAGGCAATATCAACATCACCAGCAATAATACCTTTTGTCATTTCAACACCACTGCTGAAAAAGTTCCAATTCACTTTTTCACCAATCACTTGATCGTAAGTTTTTTCTACTTTGGCAATTTGACTAGGCGTTGCCCATTCTAAAAAGTCAGCCACTTTGACTTCAGCAAATGCCGGTGAAGCGGCAATAGAAGCAGTAGTCATAATAAGTGAAATAATATATTTGCTGTGAGTTCGTGCAAACAAACGGTGCCGATAAACAATACTTTCAACCACTCTTTTCATAGCAAACTCCAAATCAATTTCTTTTACAATATTAAAAAAAATTGATTTGGCATAGAGCCAGTTTTAGCACCTCATTACACCCAGTTAATGAAAAGTGCTTGTATGCTGAGTTTAATTCTTCAACTCAACCAAAGCTTTGACCGTAATATTTTCACTGACCCAATCCGCATCGGGATCAGCCTCCTGACCAAGGCCTATTTCACTCCTTTGTAAAACAAATGTGGTGGATAAAAAATTATTCTCATCAAGTGATAAATTCAGTTCAAGTGGGACAATCTTTTCTTTTATTTTAAATGAACCTTCAATGATAACGTTTTGTTTTGTTTGAAATTTTGCAGAAATAAATTGAAAAGTTGACTCTGGGAAAGTCGCACTATCAAACCAATCATTTTCTTTCAATGTATCATCAAATAAAGCGACACCCGTTACCGCTGAACCCATATCCACCACTAACGAAAATGTACTGATCGTTTGTGCAGAGAAATCGATGTCAGTATCCAATACCCATTCTTGAAAAGCACCCTTAAATTCATTATCCGTATGCGTGCCTGAAAACTGAATTTTATTGGCTTGAGAGCCTGAATTAAGCGTTATATTATCGATCGAAGCACTAGAACTTTGTATTTTAAACAGATTAATACTTAATAAAACAACAGCAACTAAAGACAGTATTAATCCACTTTTGACAAGAAAACCAGCCTGCATGCGAGCTAAAATTAAAACCCCTTGAGACTGGTGTTTTAACGCTAAAAACACATGAGCAATGACAATAGCGGCAATAATGAACGCCGTATAATAATGAATAGTTTTCGCAGGTTTAAAACTGGCTTCACCTAATGGCAGATGAAACCATTGAAACAAACCAAACACAATTGTCGGGATACCTTGAGGATTCGTAGAGACTAAAACCCAACCAGATAAAGGCATAATGATGAGCAACGCATAAATCAACACATGCCCCAGATGAATTTTGGCACTATCTTTTTGCAGTGCTGCGGGTAGAGCCGGAGGTTGATGGGTAATTCGCCAAAAAATCCTTAAAACCACCAATAATAAAATGGTTACACCAATCGATTTATGCCATTGAAATAACTGAAAAATAAATTGTTTGTCTTGCAACAACTCGTAATGTAAAACCCACCCCGAAATTAATAGCGAAAAAATTGCAATTGCGATGCTCCAATGCAAGAAAATTGCTGTTGAGGTATATTTTTTCATGTTATTCAGCGTTTAAAATTGCTCAATTAGTCACTTTTCAACACTTGGTTTCAGTCATTGGTAAATCAATTTGGTTAATTTATTTAGTATTCACGTAAAATTCAGCAGTAATTTTAATACTCACTTCATCCCCAATGTTGGGTACATATTTAGTAAAACCCCAATCGCTCCGGTTGATTTTAGTTGTTGCTTCAAAACCAATACCAGCGGCATCAGCAATAAATGGATGATTATCGACAGTACCCCCTATCACAACATCAAATACGACAGGCTTTTTAACACCAAACATTTCCAAAGTACCGGATAGTTTTCCTGATTTACCCGTAATAGGCTTATACGCGTCAGAGTTAAATAAAATTTCAGGGAACTCAGGTGCATTAAACCATGACTTGCTCGCTAATTTTTTATCAAATTTTTCATTCTCTGTACTCACTGATTCAGGCTTAACCGTCGCTGAGATCTTACTATTTGATAAATTGTTACTATCTAGATTCAACTCCATATCAAAATCAGTAAACCGTGCCACGTATTGCGATAAGCCCAAGTGGCTAACCGTCCATACAATACTAGCATGCGATTTATCGAGTTTATAATCACCACTCGGCAAATCAGAAACAGCTGCTTTAGCAGAAACAGCGGATAAAGCCATGCTAACCAACACTGCTAATTGACTTAATTTTTTAAATATAAGCTTTTGATTTATATACATAATAATATTTTTATTCGATTAAACATAACTGCAAACTCTTTATTCACGCTTTTCTTTATACACTAATGAACGTGAAAAAAAGCAAAAAAAAAAGTCTAACCTAGCGAAGCTGCCCGCTAGATTAGACCGATATCAAGGTTTAATTATTTCAATGTCACCGAAAAATAATATTTATCTTCCAGAGAAACAACGATTAAGCGCTCGACAAAAAAAGAGTTAACGTGACGCTATAAGATTATCTACAACACTTGGATCAGCCAAGGTGCTGGTATCTCCTAAATCTGCATAATCATCAGCGGCTATTTTTCGGAGTATACGACGCATGATTTTACCCGAACGTGTCTTTGGAAGACCCGGAGCCCAATGAATCACATCGGGAGTCGCCACTGGCCCTATTTCACTTCGCACATGCTTAATGAGTTCCACTTTCAACTCGTCTGTGTACTCTTCACCGACCATTAAGGTGACATACGCATAAATACCTTCCCCTTTAATATCATGAGGAAATCCCACAACCGCCGCCTCGGCAACTTTGTCATGCAACACTAGAGCGCTTTCGACCTCGGCAGTACCCATTCGATGGCCCGAGACATTAATGACATCATCAACGCGGCCTGTGATCCAATAATAACCATCCTCATCTCGACGACACCCATCACCTGTAAAGTAATAGCCATCAAACTGCGAGAAATACGCTTCATAAAAGCGATCAGGATTATTGTAAACACCTCGCATCTGTCCAGGCCATGACTGCTTCATCGCTAAATTGCCCGCGGTAGCTCCTTCAAGCTCATTGCCCTTATCGTCTAATAAAACGGGTTGAACACCAAAGAATGGCAATGTAGCCGAACCTGGTTTTGCTGCGGTGGCACCTGGCAGAGGTACAATCATGACACCCCCTGTTTCAGTTTGCCACCACGTGTCCACAATAGGACATGTGCCATGACCTACCTTGTGGAAATACCACTCCCATGCCTCAGGGTTAATGGGTTCACCCACAGTCCCAAGAACACGCAAACTACTGCGTGTCGTTGTTTCAAGGTATTGATCTCCTTCAGCCATTAAGGCCCGCAAAGCCGTTGGAGCTGTGTAAAAAATGTTCACTTGATGCTTATCAACAACTTGCCAAAATCGGCTGGCATCTGGAAATGTTGGGACACCTTCAAACACAACCGTTGTCGCCCCATTTGCCAAAGGACCATAGGTTGAATAAGTATGACCAGTGATCCAACCAACATCAGCAGTACACCAGTACACCTCTCCTTCTTGGTAATCAAAGACGTATTTATGCGTCATTGCCGCATACAGCAGATATCCACCCGTTGTATGCAATACGCCTTTCGGTGTGCCCGTTGAGCCTGACGTGTAGAGAATAAACAACGGATCCTCAGCATCCATAGGCTCAGGCTCACAGCTGGCTGCTTGTGTATCAACTACGTCACGATAATAAATATCACGACCTTCCACCCAATTCACATCAGCGCCAGTGACTTTACACACCAATACATTCGTAATGGAAGGTGTTTCACGACAAGCTTCATCGACATTCGCTTTTAAAGGAATTGGTTTTTGTCCACGCAAACCCTGATCCGCTGTCACAACAATCTTACATTCAGAGTCATTAATGCGCCCGCGTAATGCTTCGGGAGAAAATCCGCCGAACACGACAGAATGCACAGCACCAATCCGCGAACAGGCTAACATCGTATACAGTGCTTCAGGTATCATCGGCATGTAAATACACACGCGATCTCCCTTCTCAACACCCAGCGACTTCATTGCATTCGCAAGTTGGCAGACTTCATCATGCAGCTGTTGATAGCTGATATTCATGCTGTCATCAGGGTTATCACCTTCCCAAATGATCGCTGTTTGATTTGCACGCGTCGCTAAATGTCTATCAATACAGTTATAGGAAACATTGAGTTTTCCGCCTTCAAACCACTTAATGTGTCCTTTGCTGTAATCAACATCACTGACGGTATCCCATTTTTGGTACCAATCAAGCATATCACCTGCTTGTTCGGCCCAAAATGCATCAGGATCAGCAACCGACTGTGCGTACATTTGTTCATAGCGCGCTTTATCAGCATGCGTGGTTGAGTTGAAAGATTCAAATACGGGGTAAAGTTTTGTGTCTGACATAATTATTTTCGAGTTAGTTTATGTAGATATCGTCAGCATAACGCTATATGCAAGGGAAAATCGTTACATTTTTCTGAATTTTTCACTGAAAAATCGAATGATATAGACGGTGTTTACGTTTTTTATTTTATGATCATTTTGTTCATCCAAAATAGAAAACATACTGAATATCTTGAGGTAAATTAATTTGAACAATTTAACGTTTTATTTTCGTCTGAAATCTTGCTTAAAACTGGTTTCATATTGAGAAAACGCCATCATTGTTTCACCAAAATATTGCGAGCCTTTGACTGACATCGCAATGGCTAAAGTGGTTTTATCATTCACTTGAGCATCCAATGGCAACACCCACTTCTGAGTTGCTCCTCCATTATTAACCATTGGTTTTGGTTGTACTGTTTGAATATCCACCCCTTCATGAGCAATTCCCACCATGACACCATCTAAGGGAAAATTAGCGTCTAAGCGGAGTTCAGGGCGACCATCAACAGATTCAACCTTCAAACTTGCCTTAAAGTCTGAGTTCACTAAATTACATTGACCACTGGAATAACGACAATTTGACTTTGCTACCAATGGGTATGAAGAACCGGCCTGTGCGGCTTGCGGCTTTTCTTTCACAACATAATCAATGGCAAAATATGAAATAACCGCCAGTATAGGAGAAACTATCATGGCGACTAACACGTGCTTATTCTTCAGTAAGGTCATATAAATTGCTTCTGTCAATTTCAATAAACATCATCATAACAAAGACGAAAATTGAAAAAGCGACATTGAGTGAAAATTAAGCTCCCCCTCCGAAGAAGGAGAGCTTAGCAAACTCTTGTTGTATTAATGTGGGAGGAAACCGTTATTAATAAACAAGAGGTTCATTCTTAGTATGCTGCTTTTTTCGCAGAACCTGGTGCGCGAATATCATCCACCATACTTTGAATGTCTTTCGGCACTGGAGCAGAAAACTTGCACACTGCAAATGCAACAGCAAAGTTAACTATTGCACCAATTGCGCCAAAGGCATTTGGTTCGATACCTAAGAACCAGTTGCTGCCTAAACTATCTAGATATGTCCAATCTTTAACAAAGAAAATACCTTTATGTTGGAATACATAGAACAAGGTCACACCAATGCCCGAAATCATACCGGCGACAGCGCCTGTCGTATTCATTGTTCGACTAAAAATACCCATCATCAATGCTGGAAAGATTGATGATGCCGCCAAACCAAAGGCCAGTGCCACCGTTCCAGCTGCAAAACCCGGGGGATTAAAGCCGAGATAGCCTGCCAACAAGATCGCACCTGCCATCGAAATACGGCCGGCAAGTAGTTCACTCTTCTCGGATATTTCAGGGTTAATGACCCCTTTAATCAAGTCATGGGATATCGACGACGAAATCGCTAACAACAAACCCGCCGCAGTGGAAAGTGCCGCGGCAAGACCACCCGCTGCAACCAACGCAATCACCCAATTAGGTAGATTCGAGATCTCAGGATTAGCAAGCACCATAATGTCTCGGTCAACTTTGACCATTTCATTTGTCTCACTATCAGCAGTGTATTGAATCAAACCATCACCGTTCTTATCTTCAAATTTCAGCAAACCTGTTTTTTCCCAATTACTAAACCATGAAGGTCTATCCTCATAAGCAAGGTTTTGGTTCTGCCCTGGCTGATCAATCGTATTCATCAAGTTCAAACGAGCCATACCTGCCACTGCTGGTGCTGTAGTATACAAAATAGCAATGAACACAAGTGCCCAACCCGCAGATGAACGTGCTGCCTTTACATTTTTGACCGTAAAGAAGCGGATAATCACATGCGGTAAACCGGCTGTACCAATCATCAACGACATTGTGTAAACGAACATATTGAGCGTACTAATGCGTTTTTGCGTGGTGTATTCACTAAAACCTAAGTCGGTAACAACTTGGTCAAGCCTATCTAACATATAAGTGCCTGAACCATCGGCCATAGTGCTACCAAGACCGAGTTGTGGAATTGGATTTCCCGTCAAGTTCAGTGAAATAAATACCGCTGGAATCGTGTAAGCAAAAATCAGAATGACATACTGCGCGATCTGCGTATAGGTGATCCCTTTCATGCCACCTAAAACGGCATAGAAGAATACAATGACCATACCTGTGGTCAGACCCACTTCATAGCTCGTCTCTAAAAAGCGGCTAAATGCAACGCCAATACCTTTCATTTGGCCGATAACGTAGGTGACTGAAGCAATAATCAAGCACACAACAGCAACAACACGGGCAGCTTTTGAATAGTATCGATCACCAATAAACTCAGGCACCGTAAACTTACCAAACTTACGCAAATATGGTGCTAAGCACATTGCTAGAAGAACATAGCCGCCGGTCCAGCCCAGTAGGAACACTGCTCCACCGTAGCCATAAAACGCGATGAGTCCAGCCATTGAAATAAAGGATGCTGCTGACATCCAATCCGCGGCGGTTGCCATACCATTAGCAACTGGGTTCACTTCACCGCCAGCGACATAGAACTCTTGAGTACTACCCGCACGCGCCCATATCGCGATACCGATATAGATCGCAAAGGTGAAGCCAACAACAATATAGGTTAAGGTTTGTAATTCCATCGTTACTTACCTCCGTATTTTTCGTCTAACTTATTCATCTGACTTGAATAGAAAAACACCAAAGCAACAAACACATAAATAGAACCTTGTTGAGCAATCCAAAAGCCAAGCTTATAGCCTCCCAACGATATATTATTTAAGGCATCAACAAATACAATCCCGCCCAGAAACGGTACAGCAAACCAAATTGCTAACAGTTTCAAAATGAGACTGACATTTGCACGCCAATATTCTTCATTATTATTCATTAGATTTCTCCTCCAATTAGTGGAGACATAATGATAAAGCTTTTTAAATAATGAACTATTAGACCAAAGTCGTAGACAAAGCCACCGTTTTATATAACACTCTACCGCTAAAAAAATTAAAACCATGCCAAAAACTTCATACAATATCCTTATCGCTGATGATCATCCTCTCTTTAGAGAGGCGCTAACCTATATTGTTGAATCCAGTTTTTCTGGGCTTCCTAACTCTTCTACCGTGCACGTTCAACACACGGTTGACTACAACGAAACACTTGCAGCTATTACTGAAAACGATATCCATTGGTTATTTCTTGACTTAAACATGCCTGGGAGTAACGGCTTAGAAGGCCTTGCCAGCATCAAAAAGCAACACCCCGAACTTGCTGTCATTGTTATTTCAGCCAATGAAACACAAGAGATTATTCAGTCTTGTTTTACGCACAAAGTCGCTGGTTACATCACAAAATCAACTCAACCGAGTGATATTGAAACAGCTATTCAACAGATTTTACAAGGCGAACAATATTCACCGATTGACCTAAACGAAGACTCTCAAGCCCCATCATCTTTAGGGATAGATACACTAACAACAGCCCAATTGACTATTTTGACGCATATCGGCATCGGAAAGTTAAACAAACAAATCGCGCAAGATTTAGGCATCACGGAAGCAACCGTCAAAGCCCATATCACTCAAATATACAAAAAACTGAACGTCAACAATCGCACTCAAGCGGCACTCATTGCTCAACAAGCGCAACTCGTGGACTAAACAATTTGACGACTGGCTTGTAACAACTGCTTTAGCTTTTGTACATCAACGGGCTTTTTCATATATAAATAACCCGCATCATTAATCATCTCTGCTATATGTTGATCATGTGCTGCTGTAATCAACACCCCCCTAATATTTGGAAATAGAGACACTTTTTCTCTCAAAAAGTCAGCACCAGAACGCTCATCATTCAAATGGTAGTCTGCCAAAACGACATCGACGTCTTCACTTAAAAATTCAGCCCCCAGATCATAATCAGCTGCCGGCAGCACTTCACACCCCCAATCTTCCAACACATTAACCAATGATTCTAAAACGATTGGATCGTTATCAATACAGAGAACCGTCAAAGCTTGAAGAGATGCCTGTTGTTGAATGCTATCGGTTTTTACGACGTTAGGAGCAATAATCATTTCATCACTCAATGGAACCGTAATAGAGAACACGCTGCCTTTACCAAATTCTGACTCAACTCGAAGTGAAGAATCTAGTAATTTTGCAATACGCTTTGCAATAGACAGCCCAAGTCCTAATCCTTGCGAATTATTGTCCTGTGCATCTGGAATAATCCGATAAAATTCTTGTGTAATCTTAGTAATTTTTTCCGACTCAATGCCCACACCCGAATCTAACACTTGTATTTCAGCAAACCGACGATCATCACCTTGTTTCGAAGAACCTCTATGACGAACACCAATCACCACTTTGTCACCAGGCAAGGTATAACGAACCGCATTGGAGACAAAGTTTTGAATCACAGAAAATAATAACCTTCTATCTGTTTGTAACACACAACTACTCTCCACGACTTTCAATTCGATGCCTTTCATTTTTGCACGCTCATTAAATTCGACACGCACATCATTAATCAAGTCCTGCACTTTAAAAGCACTCGCTTCTGGTTGAATGCCTTCTGCATCAAGCTTAGACACATCTAGCAGCGCAGTGAGTAGTGAATTCGCATTATTCAACGATTGCTCAACGTTACTCGCAAGTTTTTCAACTTGTTTTTCATCATTTTTGCGCTGCCGAATACTGTGGCTAAATAATCGAGCAGCATTAATCGGTTGCAACAAGTCATGACTCGCGGCAGCTAAAAAGTGCGTCTTACTTTTAGTTGCTCTTTTGAGCTCTTCGGTTAATGCTTCCAGCTCTAAGGTCCTTTCCAGCACACGATTTTCCAACTCCTCATTTGCTTCACGTAACATCTGCGCTGAATGTACGATCTCAGTAATATCTTGATAAGTAGTCACGTACCCTCCTCCTTGCATCGGTTCGCCCGTCAACTTAATCACTCGACCATTTTTACGAGTACTGATGTGCTCATAAGGCATACGTTTCATTAAACGCTGAAGGCGTTTTTTCACAGCCATTTTAGGATCTTCTGCCAGAAACTCTCCGCGGTTTGCATTAAACTCCAATAACTCACGAATAGGCATGCCCGAATACACGAGGTTTTCTGGGTACTCAAACAGTTCCAAATAACGACTATTCCATATTACTAAGTTTAAGTTTTGATCGACAACCGAGATACCTTGGCTAATATTTTCTAACGTGGTTTGCATGAGATTACGATTAAACTTGAGAACGTCTGACGTTTCATCCACCAAAACAGACGCTTGACCTAAAAACGTTTCTCCGCCCAGCAGGCCATCAGTCATCACTTTTTGTGCCGATGCGCCGCCTATCACGCCAGCCATCGCAGTATGAACCTGTGATAATAAACGGGTATCCACAACCATATCACTCGTTTCTTCTACTTGATGTCGGTTAGAAAATTGATGAACCAATGCATCCGTATTTGCTGAGCCAATAATCCTTTCTGCCACTTGTCTCACCGATTGAATCGTGACCGGGATTCGTGGATATTCACTCAATTTCATGGCGACTTTTAACTGGTCCGCCGTCATATTACTAATATTCCCATCCAAGATGCTCTGCTGTTCGTCGATACCGACAAGGTTTAAGCCTTTCATGGAAACAGGATGCGTGAAGAAGCTCGCCTGTACTCTTTCGACAACACCTTGCTCATTACGCAGTGACAGAAACACTAATAAGCCTGTATTCACCAATAAACTCCAAAAAACACCATGTGTTAAGGAGTCTGACAAATTATTTCCAAATAGCGCTTGCGGATGAAACCATGACCCTTTAATGAACGTTGAGTTCAAAAACTCCGGTGCAGCAAGGGTAGGCATTAGCAAACAATACAACCATAAGGTGAACCCTCCTATTAGCCCCCAAAAAACACCTTTTTTGTGCGCCCTATTCCAATATAAGGCTGCAATCATCGCGGGCAATAATTGAATAATCGCAGCAAAAGCAAGCAATCCGATGTTGGCTAAGCGTTGATTGGTATCTATCAAGCCATAGAACCCATAAGAGGTTAATAAGAGCATGACAATAGCAACACGGCGAATCAATAAAATCAGTCGACTTAAATCTTGGCGCTTAAGAAAGTCGATACCTTTCCAACGCAATAACGCCGGCATCACTAAATCATTCGATATCATCGTGCTGAGACTAATAGCGGCCACGATCACCATGCCCGTTGCTGCTGAAAAGCCGCCTATGAATGCAATAAGCGCTAGCGTTTCATTACCATTCACCAAAGGTAGGCTTAATACGTATAAATCTTCTTGACCACCGGGCATTAATAAAATACCCGTAATCGCTATCGGCAACACCACAATGCTTGTCAGAATGAAATAGATTGGCATGATCCATGAAACCGTCTTGAATTGACGATGGTCATTCGCCTCAACAATAGCCACATGGAATTGCCTAGGAAGCAATACTATCGCGCCGATAGACAAGATCGTTTTGGTTAAGAAGCTCTGCCATGTGCTAGAACCATCATTAAGCAATCTAGACATCGATTCTTGAGCAATGCCACTTTGCAGAAAACTGGCATTATCAACTGACAACGAATCCAACAGTAGAAACACGCAGTAATAACCCACAGCCAAAATGGCGAACAGTTTAACAATAGATTCAAATGCAACGGCGGTGATCAAGCCTTGATGATGTTCTGTCGCATCAAGATGACGAGTGCCAAACAAAATAGTAAACACCGCCAAAACGCCCGTCACATAAAGCCCTGTATCACTTAGCGGTGAACTCGGTGTCAGAATTTGAGTCGTTTGCCCAGAAATCAACACCAAGAAACTCATTGATATTGCTTTGAGCTGCAATGCGATATAAGGAATGGAGCCAATAAAGGCGATCATGGTCACCAAAACAGCTATTCCGCGGCTGCGACCAAAACGACTCGCAATGAAATCCGAAATAGACGTGATGTTGCTCGCTTTGCAAATCTTGATGATTTGCCGAATAAAGGGATAACCAAATAAAAAAACTAAACAAGGCCCTAGGTAGATTGCTAAATAATCAAAGCCTGCGGATGCAGCCGTTCCAACCGCACCATAAAAAGTCCACGACGAGCAATAAACCGCAATCGACAAACTATAAATCAGATTACTCCGCTGTCGGGAGCGTTGATTTTTAGGCTGAGAGTCACTCACATAGGCAATGCCAAACAATATACAAATGTATATCAAGCTAAAACCCACTACTGAATAAGACGACAACACGCTATACGCACTCTTTTTATTATTTTATCTCGACAATATAGGTTCTTTTGAGAAAACAATCCAGAAACCTTTTGATTTAGGGCAACTGCCCCCATATACTTCGCATACTCTGAAAATGAGTGACCAGTTTACGGGGGCGACATGGCTTCGACATGGGTCGCGAAACCTTCGGTGCATGTAGAGGTGTAGAGTTCCTCTTAAATCCAGCTACAAAGTTATAGTTGCAAACGACGATAACTACGCACTAGCAGCTTAGAGCCGCTAGGGTTCCGCCTAATATGTTTATGGATTAGGACTGTGGAATCTCACTAAACATAAAATCGCTAGTCACTTGTGTCGATTAAGTGGCGGTTAAAACGTAATTCGACTCACCCTTGACCGAGTGCGTTTGTCCAGTTGGTAAAGGGTTAAATTAAAGACAAACTAAACATGTAGATCCGTTGAGCGGAGGGCTTGTGGACGCGGGTTCGATCCCCGCCGCCTCCACCATATTTA
>JBOEGT010000005.1:0-51743 GCA_050633585.1 Arenicella sp. | reverse complement strand
GTTCTTCGAAGAAGCCACCTCTTAGTAGGTGGCTTTTTTGATGAATACCTATACAGTGTATTATTTATCACATTAATACATAATAGAGCGCAGGATTACTCAGACAAGAGAGCTTTTAGGTTATGATCCGGTTCCTCTCAGTTACTTAACACCATAGTCAACCTCACCAAATTTATGACATTCTCTGATCTCAACTTAGACCCTTCAATTCTCAAAGCCATCGAAGACAGTGGTTACACTCAGCCTACGCCTATTCAAACACAAGCCATTCCTGCAGTACTCAATGGTCAAGATGTGTTAGCCGCCGCTCAAACGGGCACAGGAAAGACCGCCGCATTCACCTTACCCATCCTGCATCTTCTAAACCAAAAACCTCCCGCAAAATCAAATCAAGTTCGCACACTAGTAGTTACTCCAACCCGGGAACTTGCTGCGCAAATTGCTGATAATGTGGCGATATATAGCAAGCATTTACGCCTATCATCTTGTGTTGTTTTTGGTGGTGTTAAAATTAATCCTCAGATGATGCGACTGCGAAAAGGAGCGGACATATTAGTTGCAACACCTGGTCGTTTATTAGATTTACACCAACAAAATGCAGTCAAATTCGATCAACTTGAAATGCTTGTGCTCGATGAAGCAGACCGTATGTTAGATATGGGGTTTATCCGAGACATCAAACGCATATTAAAAATACTCCCTAAAAAGCGGCAAAACTTATTATTTTCCGCAACATTTTCAGACGAAATTCGATCGCTCGCAAAAGGGCTAGTTAATAATCCCGTTGAAATTTCTGTCACACCTAGAAACACCACTGTCACAAAAATAAAGCAGTGGCTAGTTCCTGTAGATAAAAGCCGAAAAGCCGCACTCCTTATAAAACTCATCAAAGACCAACAATGGTCACAAGTATTGGTTTTTAGCCGCACAAAACATGGCGCTAATCGCTTAGTTAAACAACTCGATAATGCCAACATCAAATCTATGGCTATTCATGGCAACAAAAGCCAAGGAGCGCGTACTAAAGCATTAGCAAGCTTCAAAGATGGTAACATTCGTGTTTTAGTTGCCACCGATATTGCCGCCAGAGGCATCGACATCAGCGAACTACCTAATGTTGTAAACTTTGACTTACCGAACGTACCAGAGGACTATGTGCACAGAATTGGCCGTACTGGACGTGCTGGCTCTGGGGGGGA
Organism: Arenicella sp.; assembly: GCA_050633585.1. Lineage (GTDB taxonomy): Bacteria > Pseudomonadota > Gammaproteobacteria > Arenicellales > Arenicellaceae > CALKZN01. Next base: position 50,544 of record JBOEGT010000005.1, on the reverse strand, counting down.
AGCCGTTTCATTAGTTAGCGCTGACGAAATTAAACAACTCAGTGATATTGAGAGGCTTATTCAACAGTTGATTCGGCGTGAATATATTAGTGGCTTCGAACCTCAACATGAAGTCCCAGCGTCGCGTTTATCTGCACCTAAAAAAGCCAATAAAAAACCTAAAAAAAATAACCAAAATACAAAGCAAACTCACGCAGAGAGTAAAAGCTCCTCCAAGAATAATCCATGGCATAAACGTCCATCTAAAAACAATAAAAGTCGTTCTAAACAAAGCACTGAAAAAAAATCAACTAACAATTCCAACCATTCAAAAAATAATAGAAAAACTGGAGAAAAACCCTCTCCAAGAAGAACCAATCACAACAATACTCGACCTAAAAAATAAGGTCATTACTTTTGTCCTGTTCAAAAAACTGGCCTTACATCTTGATGCAGAGACTTTCTCTACTAAGTCTTTTCGTCATCAGTGCCTGCGCTACTCCATTAGATAATTCGCCACTCAAAAGCGATACTCCTGAGCGTATCGATATTACTTTTGATCCATTATCAGCATGGACAGAACGCCAATTCGTTGCTTCAACTCACTATGAACTAGAAAAGCAATCATCTAAAACCGTATTAGTATCCAATAGCCAAAAAAGCGCCTCATTGTTGTATAAAAAAATACGAATAGATTTAAATACAACGCCTTTCATCAACTGGCATTGGTTAGTTCATCATACATATATCAACAACCATCATGAAAAAGAAAAGCACGGCGATGACTTTCCAGCGAGAATTTATATTGCGATCAAACCAAAATTGGGCCGCATCAAGCCACGAGCGTTGACCTATGTATGGGCAAGTCACGCTAAAAAATTCTCTCACTGGAAAAACCCTTTCTCAAGTGATGTCGAAGTATTCGCGTTAGAAACAGGTGAAACCCTAGCCCAAACTTGGGTCTCAGAAAAACGTAACCTTCAACAAGATTTGCATCAATTTTTCGGCCAACATTTTGATAGCATCGAAGGTATTGGCGTAATGACGGACAGTGATAATTCTAAAACGTCTGGACAAGCCGCGTTTTCAAATATTTTTTTTAGCGCTGACTAAGGATCAATCAAGTCAATTTTCGCGGCACAAATAAAGTCATTCTGGGATAACCCGTCAATGGCATGTGTTGTGTAACACACTTCACACATACTGTACCCAAAGCTCACATCAGGGTGATGATCACTGTCTTCGGCAATAGCGGCTACCGAGTTAATAAAAACCATGGTTTGCTTAAAATCAGAAAAAGAAAACTGTTTACTAATCTCTTTTTTAGTTTCGTTGAGCTGCCAACCGGGTAAACAAGACAACATATGTTTGACAACTTCTTTATCTAAAACGGGATCGCCTTTCCGACAAGGGGAACATTTTTGCGCGGCGACTTTCTTCAATTGTTGAAGGCTCTGTGTAAAGGTCATGATTAATGCCCCGAAAATAGAAAAGCACCCTTCGCTTGTAATAATTTATCCAGCCCCGGGTGATCTTTTGCATGAGAGATTTCGTAGAACTTGCGCTGTATCATCTCCACATCTTCACTTCGATTATTGTGGCGTAACACCAATAACAGTTCATTAACGCTGTGTGTAAGCTCTGAAAGGATATGTTGCTCAAACGCCTCTGTCGCAAATGAAGGATCCATTTCTTTAAGCCTACTGGCTTCATCAAATACGGAAAAACTTTCATCTAATTTTTGTACCGGGTCTTCCAAAAATTGATTACATATCTCCCAATATTCTTCTTGAATTAAATCGGCCCAAACAAATTTGATTAATCTGCTTGCGCTTTTCTGGCTTGCTCTGTTAATGACTAAAAACTGTTCTATTGCCGCTTTAGTGTCACCTAATACGCGACTAATTGAATAATAGTCATGAAATAACTCAGGCTTTTTATGGCGCTGATACTCATCTAAAGCCGCTGCCTGTTTATGCTCTAATTGATTTTTAGCTCCCACAAACTCTTTCGCCAAACGCCCCCATCCATCCAGACAGTATGATAAACGGACACCGTAAAGTGCATAAGGGTCATCATCTAACGCATGATCAAAAAACTGCTCGTAGAACCTTAATGCATTAACAAAATCACCCGCTTCATGGGCAAGTTGAGCGTCTTGGAGTACTTTCATAATTTGTGGATTTTCCATAACTTTACACTATAAAACATTCAGCAATATTTTTTAACAGCAAGAGATAAATCGACCTAAGTTTCACTAGAGCCTGTTTAGACTAAATTGACATATTTGATTGGAACAATAGTTTTCAATACGTAATTCTCAGATAGCGTAAAGAAATCAGTGTAAGATAATTATTGATACTTAAACGATACGCTCACTGTGAAAAAAATTGCTATTTTTGTCGATGTTCAAAACATTTACTACACATGCCGCCAAGCTTTTGGTAAGCAGTTTAATTACCAGAGGTTATGGCACCTCATTAGCCCACAGGGAGACATCATCATTGCTAATGCTTATGCGATAGATCGTCAGGACAACAAACAGCAAGCATTTCAAAAAGCTCTAAAACATATTGGTTTCAATATAAAACTCAAACCTTACATACAACGTAGCGATGGTTCAGCAAAAGGAGATTGGGATGTTGGAATAACCATTGATGTATTAGATGCGGCAAAAACGGTTGATCACATCATATTACTCTCTGGCGATGGAGACTTTGATCTTTTGTTAAAAAAAGTTACCTCCTATGGCATTCACACTGAAGTCTTCGGAGTTTCAATGCTCACAGCAAAATCATTAATTGACTCATGCCAAAACTTCCATGCCATTGATCATCGCTTGCTGCTCTAATCACTGGCGAGTTTTAATTGTTAATGTTAAAAACAACCGTCAAAGAAAGAATGATTAGTCATACTTTAGGTCTAAGGCAGGTCTCTTATAGTTAAGCTATTGATTCTCACTACCTAAGAGAAAATACCATGAAAAACAAACTGCCTTTTTTCTCACGTCGAAATTTTATCAAACGTTCAACTGCAGCTGCGATCCTAACACCAGCGACGCTTACCTCATCATATCAAGCCGTGGCGCAAGCCGAAAAAAAACCAACACGTTATGCGCCCGAGTTAAGTGTTCCTTATTGGATAAATGGTAAAGGCGAAGAGACTGACGCATTTACTTTATCTCAGCACGAAAATAAGTGGGTGGTGCTTAAGTGTTTTCAAAACTGGTGTCCGGGGTGCCATGCTACGGGGCTTCCCGCATTAAAAAAAATGGTGAAAACGTTTGGAACCGAGCACGAAAAAATTACATTTGCAGCGATTCAAACGACATTCGAAGGCCATTACACTAACAACAAAAGCGCACTTAGGCCTACACAATTAAAATACGAAACAGCAATTCCTTATGGACATGATGCTGGCGATCCTAAGCTTGAAAGAAATGATCCCGGTCACTACCCGAATACTATGCGAGATTTTGGGACTCGCGGCACACCATGGTTCATTATCATTGCACCTAATCGCCAGATTGTTTTTTCACATTTTCATTTGGATGTCGATGCAGTTATTGAATACTTCCAACAACAATTTGCCTAGCCTCTAACCCCTTTTCTTTCCGTGATTTAAACAGCATGAATCAAATTGAAAACATCATTCATGACAAAGGTTCTAAATACTCTGTCAGTGGTGGCTGCGTCAAAAATCGAGAGGATGTTACTCAGTTTCTTAAACAACTGACTCGCAAAAAAAAATACGCACGAGCGACTCACAATACTTGGGCTGTGATTTTCAGTGAAGGAGAACGCCTAAAAAATGACGATGGGGAAAATGGCGCAGGTATTATTATTCTTAACCACTTAGCTGGAGCTTCATTGTCAAATCACCTGGTCGTGGTAACGAGGTGGTATGGAGGTGTTCACTTAGGTGCTGATCGTTTTCGGCATGTACGAGACTGTACAAAAGCCTATATTAAATCAGTGCAGGCAAAAGAGTTTTAAGTCTATTTAACGCTCTGCCGAGAAATCACCCGTCACGTTAAAAATAATTCCTGAACAATTAAATTCACCGGCAATATCTCCAGAAACATTGTCACCATTGATGGTTCCCGAATAACTGACGTTACCTGTGCACGTTATGCCATCCGATGTTGTTGAAAAAGATGGAGATGACAAAAAGAAAGTATCATCAGAGCTTAAAACCGCTGTCGCACTAAAATCTTCATCAACGACCGTAACGACGTTGCCTGTCAATTTTAAGATGAAATCATCCATTTCAGAGGCCGATTGTCCGTTGTTTGTTAACACAATAGTTTGTTGTCCTACAAAATTCCGTACTTTCGTTTTGGTTTCAGTCGACGAACTACCACCTTGCCCGCAAGCTGCGATCAACAAAATAAAACTAGTGATGAATGATAAAAAATAGGGCGACTTCATGGACATTACAATAAATATGGTTTTAGCAAAAATTTCTTGGCTGTTACATTAACAGCCCGAAATATAACTACTGCGAAGCGAAATTTACATGAAATGTCTTCGCGAAGCTAGACATCATACCCTAAAACACTTTGTAACCACCTTTCAGTGGTCATTAAATCTTGCCCTTTACGTTCTGCATAGTCTTCGATTTGATCTTTTTGCACTCGGACGACAGGGAAATATCGTGACTCAGGATGCGCGAAGTACCAACCTGAAACAGCCGCGGTTGGCAACATGGCAAAACTTTCTGTCACACTCATTCCTGCATTTTGATCAGGTTCTAGCATGTTCCATAATGTTGCTTTTTCAGTATGATCTGGGCAGGCAGGATAACCTGGGGCTGGGCGAATTCCTCGATATTTCTCTTTGATCAAGTCGTCATTTTCTAAGGACTCGTCCGGTTCATATGCCCAAAACTCCTTTCGCACACGCTCATGCATGTGCTCAGCAAATGCTTCCGCTAAACGATCAGCAAGTATTTTCAACATGATGCCTTGATAGTCATCATGTTCTGCTTCAAATTCTTTTAATTTTTCTTCAATTTTATGGCCTGTAGTCACAGCAAAGCCGCCCATGTAGTCGGCTTTACCACTCTCTTTAGGTGCAATAAAATCACTTAAGCAATAGTTCGGTTTATCATTTCGTTTCTGGTCTTGTTGGCGCAAATGATGCAATACATGAGTCACTTTTTGTCGCGAATCGTCTGCATACACTTCAATGTCGTCGCCAACCGCATTCACAGGAAAGAATCCAATCACACCTCTCGCTTCCAACCACCGCTCATCAACAATTGTTGCCAGCATTTTTTGAGCATCAGCATAAAGTTTTCTTGCTTCTTCACCGACCACTTCATCTTCTAAAATACGAGGGTATTTGCCCGCTAGCTCCCACGCACTAAAAAATGGTGTCCAGTCTATACGTTCAATGAGCTTTTTTAAGTCATAATCATCAAATGTTTTCAGGCCAAGAAATGTAGGGACATCCGCAACAAATGATTGCCAATCAATCCCAACCCGGTTATCACGACACACGCCAATATCATGTGTTCGAATGACTTTGGTGTGTTTGGAGCGTTCAGTGCGAATTTTTTCATACTCACTCTGTATGTCAGCAACATAGCTGGATTTACTCTCTTGTGACAGCAAATGTTGAGCAACGCCAACCGCACGAGACGCATCTTGCACATACACCACTTGGTCTTGTTTGAATTGTGGTTCAATTTTCAACGCGGTATGGACTTTCGATGTGGTTGCACCACCAATCATCAATGGTAAAGCAATATCCAGACGTTCCATTTCTTTGGCAACAGTCACCATTTCGTCAAGTGATGGCGTGATCAAACCTGATAAGCCAATCATATCGCAATTATTCGCTATCGCTTCTTTCAAAATTTGATCTGGAGGAACCATCACACCTAAATCAACAACTTCAAAATTATTACACTGCAAAACAACCCCGACAATGTTCTTACCAATGTCATGAACATCGCCTTTGACAGTCGCCATTAAAATGCGTCCGTTATTATCCCCTTCTTGTTTTTCCTCTTCGATGAAAGGCATGAGAAGAGCAACTGATTTTTTCATGACTCTGGCTGATTTAACCACCTGTGGTAAAAACATCTTACCTGAGCCAAACAAGTCTCCGACGATATTCATGCCCGCCATGAGAGGGCCTTCAATCACATGCAAAGGCCTTTCTGCTGCTAAACGCGCTTCTTCAGTATCTTCGTCAATATATTCCGTAATTCCTTTCACTAAAGCATGTGCAAGGCGTTTTTCAACTGACTCTTTACGCCATTCCAAATCTTCAACTTTCTCAGCAACACTTCCATCACCACGATATTTATCCGCAATTGCCAGTAAATCTTCGGTAGCATCAGGGTGTTTATTGAGAACAACAGCTTCTACTTTTTCCTTTAATTCAGCGGGCAAGTCTTCATAAATCGCTAATTGCCCAGCATTCACAATACCCATGTCCATACCCGCTTGAATGGCATAATATAAAAACACAGAATGAATAGCTTCACGAACAGGATTGTTACCCCGAAAAGAAAATGACACATTTGACACCCCACCAGATACTTTCGCATAGGGTAATGTGCGTTTTATTTCACGCGTTGCTTCAATAAAATCAACCGCGTAATTATTATGTTCCTCGATACCTGTCGCTATTGCAAAAATATTGGGATCGAAAATAATATCTTCAGGAGGGAAACCAACTTGTTCAGTCAAAATATTATACGCACGGGTACAAATTTCTACCTTACGATCTTTGGTATCAGCTTGCCCCACTTCGTCAAAAGCCATCACAATAACTGCAGCGCCATAGCGTTTGACAAGCTTTGCTTGCTCGATGAATTTTTCTTCTCCTTCTTTCATCGAAATTGAGTTTACAATTCCTTTACCCTGCAAACACTTTAAGCCCGCCTCAATCACTTCCCATTTCGATGAGTCAATCATCACGGGCACACGAGCAATATCTGGCTCTGATGCCATTAAGTTTAAGAAGGTGACCATAACCTTTTCAGCATCAATCAGACCTTCATCCATATTAACATCGATGATTTGTGCGCCATTTTGAACTTGTTCTAAAGCCACTTCCAAAGCCGTTTCATAGTCTTCTTCTTTGATCAATCGCTTAAATCGAGCGGACCCAGTCACATTGGTACGTTCACCAACATTCACAAATAAACTATCTTCAGCAATATTAAATGGCTCTAAACCAGATAAACGCATTTGGGGTGATGTGTTACTCATTTTGGTAGGCCCTCACCACCATTCTTTCCAATACTTCGCGGCGCTTTATCTTTGACGGCACTGTAAATCGCCGCTATATGATCAGGCGATGAACCGCAACACCCGCCAACAATATTCACAAAGCCGCTACTGGCCCATTCACTGATATGCTCAGCCATTTCCTCAGGTGTCATATCATATTCACCTAATTCGTTGGGCAGACCAGCATTAGGGTGAGCCGAAACATTTGCTAAGGATACTCTCGACATTTCTTGCACATAAGTGCGCAATTTATCTGGACCTAAAGCGCAATTTAAACCAAAAGAGATTGGCTCTGCATGAGACAAGCTATTGTAAAAAGCTTCTGTTATCTGGCCTGTCATGGTGCGTCCTGAATCATCAACAATTGTTCCTGAAAGCATAATCGGGTATTTGACTCCAATTTTATCGAAGTAACTCAATACAGCAAAAACAGCTGCTTTTGCATTCAGAGTATCGAAGATAGTTTCAATTAAAATAATATCCGCGCCACCATCGATCAAGCCTTTAGTGGCAAGCGTATAATCTTCAACTAAATCATCAAAAGTAATTGCCCTTGCAGCTGGGTCATTTACATCCACAGACATAGAGGCTGTTTTTTGATTTGGCCCTAATACACCCGCAACGAACCGCGGTTTTTCATCGGAATAAAATTTGAGCGCACTCTTTTTTGCAATTAAAGCGGCTTCTTTATTCAGTTCGTAAGCGTAATCTTGCAAGTCATAGCGCATCAAATCACTAGCTGTCGCATTAAAATTATTCGTTTCAATGATATCCGAACCCGCTTCAAGATACGCTTCATGAATTTCTTGAATAATCTGAGCTTGTGTTAGCACTAACAAATCATTCATGCCCTTCAAAGGAGACTTCCAATCCGCAAAACGATCACCTCGGTAGTCTTCTTCTTCCAAACCACGACGTTGAATCATCGTACCCATGGCCCCATCTAAGAACAAAATTCGTTCCTCTAATAGCGATTCAATTAATTCGTAGTGTTGAGATTTTTTCATAATGGTAACGGTGTTTGCTCTGGCTAAACTTTTGGCTGTTTAAAACGTTTTTAACGAGCTATTCACCAAGCTGCAAACGATGACAAATTTCCAATGTTGGGTGTGACTTATTCAATGCGTAAAAATGCACACCATGCACACCATTAGACAATAATGTTTCAGTTAAAAACGTAATATAGTCTAAGCCAAAACTAATTAACGATGCTTCATCGTCCTGGTATTCTTCGAGCCTTTTATAGAGCCAACGAGGAATTTCAGCGCCACACATATTCGAAAAGCGTGCGAGCTGAGAAAAATTAGTTATAGGCATGATTCCTGGAATGATGGGGACATTAATCCCATATGACTCAGCCGTTTCAACAAATGAAAAATAGGCATCTGAATTGAAAAAATACTGGGTGATCGCTGAGCTGGCGCCTGCATCAACTTTACGTTTAAAATTTTCAAACTCTGTCTTTGGGCTGCGAGATTCAGGGTGAAACTCAGGGTACGAAGCCACTTCAATATGAAATTGGTCACCAAACTCTTCTCGAATAAATGCTACGAGTTCGTTTGCATAATGAAAATCACCGCGTTCTACCATTCCAGATGGCAGGTCTCCACGTAAAGCAACCAGACGTTTTACTCCAATTTTGGCATAGCCTTGTAGCATGGTCTTAATGCTTTCCTTACTGGAACCAACACATGACACATGGGGAGCCCCTTCATAGCCAGCGTCAATAATGCTCTTTACGGCATCATAGGTTCCATCTTGCGTACTACCACCTGCGCCAAACGTGACAGAAAAATATTTCGGTTTCAAAGCACCTAATTCATCACGCACTTTGTTTAAGTTTTGAATACCTTTTTCCGTTTTAGGAGGAAAAAATTCAAAACTAATTTCTGGTTTTTCTTTCATTCTTTACTCTTTGCTTTTATATCAATTCAGCATTTTTAACGTCAACCGAGTGAGCACCGTTAACACACATGAAATTTATTTTGAAAACTAGATGTACGTCAATACAAACACATTCAAAACAATTTAGTTAAGCCTAGGCATTAACGATGCACAATCGCTCTATCATAAAAGATCTTATTTGACGTTAATAACGATAGTGATCTTGCTTGTATGGACCTTCAACTGGAACATCGATGTAAGCGGCTTGCTCATCCGTCAAAACTGTGAGCTTTACACCAATTTTTTCTAGGTGTAGACGCGCCACTTTTTCATCTAAATGTTTAGGCAAAATGTACACATCGTTGCCATAGTTATCGCCATTACAGAATAATTCAATTTGAGCCAACGTCTGGTTAGTAAAAGAGTTAGACATGACGAAGCTTGGATGGCCTGTTGCACACCCAAGGTTCACTAGACGACCTTGCGCCAATAAAATAATGCGCTTGCCATCTGGAAAAATCACGTGATCAACTTGGTCTTTAATATTTTCCCATTCTAGGTCTTCAAGCCCAGCAACATCAATTTCATTATCAAAATGTCCAATGTTACAAACAATCGCTTGATCTTTCATTGAGTCCATATGTGAACGCGTAATGATGTTAAAGTTACCCGTTGTCGTAACAAAAATATCTGCCGTTTCAACCGCATCTTCTAGAGTGACAACTTCATAGCCTTCCATCGCCGCTTGCAGTGCGCAAATTGGATCAATTTCCGTGACTTTTACAATAGCACCTAAGCCTCGCAATGAAGCCGCTGAACCTTTACCAACATCACCATATCCACAAACAACCGCTGTTTTGCCTGCGATCATCACATCTGTTGCGCGCTTGATCGAATCAACCAAAGACTCACGACACCCATATAAATTATCAAACTTTGATTTAGTTACCGAATCATTCACGTTGATTGCAGGGAATGGTAATTCACCTTTATCACGCAATTGATATAGGCGAGCAACACCCGTCGTCGTTTCTTCAGTAACACCTTGAACACCCGCCAAGCGACGAGAATACCAAGTATTGTCTTTTTCAAGTTGCGCTTTGATCGCGGCAAATAAGAATGTTTCTTCTTCTGAACCTGGGTTATCCAAAACAGAAATATCTTTTTCAGCTTTTGAGCCTAAAAGAAGCAACATAGTGGCATCACCGCCATCATCAAGAATCATGTTCGGGCCAGTATCACCAGGCCAAGCCATGATGCGATGCGTGTAGTCCCAATATTCTTCTAAGGTTTCACCTTTATAGGCAAATACAGGAATTTCTTGCGACGCAATGGCTGCTGCTGCGTGATCTTGTGTTGAAAAAATATTACACGAAGCCCAACGGACCTCTGCGCCTAATGCAACTAATGTCTCAATCAGCACAGCTGTTTGGATCGTCATGTGCAATGAACCAGTGATTTTTGCGCCTTTTAATGGCTGTTCGTTGCGAAACTCTTCACGCACATAAACAAGCCCTGGCATTTCAGTTTCAGCAATCGCAATTTCTTTACGGCCGAAATCAGCTAGGTTGATATCTTTGACTAAATAATCAGTAAAATTTGGATTGAGTTTTGTGACGTTTGTACTCATTTCCGGTCTCCTGTAGTTAACAATTACGTTATAAGGTTAATGAAAATGAGCGCCGTTGAAGTGTTCAGTGTTGATAGTCAATACGATCAACTGGGGAACTTTTGCCGCTTAAGCCTGACTGTCAATGTTGCTTCTTTTTAAAAGAATCAAACATGACGTTGCAACGCTCCTCAAGCGGGATGGCTATTATATTAGCATACGCTAATAATGCAAGTCAGCTCTTAATACAATCTTAAAACGGTTCAATCTATTCTCAAATAAACAAGCAAAATTTGATTGTTAAGGCGATCGGAGCTAGACTAATCAGCCACTTAGAGAAAATATGGCTATGCTTTTTAAAGCAACAACGATAAGGACGTTAATCATAGTTATCAGTATTTACGCTGCTGGCTTGGCTTTTTTTGTGTATTTCCAACAGCACTCGCTGAAGAAAAGTTACCTACAAAACATAGATATTGAATTGCGTGAAGCCACCAATTTAGCCAGAAAAGAGATTTCTGATAAACAATATATCGACTTTAGTGGGTCCACCCGAATCGGCATCTCTCAAGACTATGCCTTATCAGAAAAGCTCACAGAGATCGCTACTTCAAGAAATCTGGATTTTGTCTATACGATGATCCTGAGAGATGGAAAAATTTACTTTACCTCATCAAGTCTCACTGAAGAGGAAGTGCTAGGAAAAGAAAGCTATAAATACACATTTTTAAGTACCTATGATGATGCCAGCCAAAAACTCTATCAAGTGTTTGACTCGGGTCAACCAGCATTTGACGAATATACTGATCGGTGGGGGCATTTCAGAACTTTTTTTCAGCCTATTTATAATGGCAAAGATATTAGTTACGTGATTGGAGCCGACACCTCGATGGCCAAGGTTAACGCCGCTGTTAAGGCCAGTATTTTAAACTCTTTAGCGCTTGGTTTATTTTTAAGTTTGATTGCATTACCGCTTATGTATCAATTTTTCCGCTCGATACAAAAAGAACGTGATGCCGAAAAAATCATTCTATATACCGACTCTGAGAGTGGTTTATATAATTTCAATAAACTCAATGATGATCTAAGAGAACACAAAGACTCAAAACTCACTCTGATAGACATTGAAAACTACAATGACACGCTGAATGCGATTGGACCAGCTAGGACAGCGCATATTACCCAACAATTTATCAGTCGTTTACAACTATTCATTGAGGACAACAACTTTGATGTCAATATTTATCGCATAGATAAACATACGTTTGGATTGCTCACACAAAGTAATATTTCTACCTTTAAGCCAGCGGTTATGAAGGACCTTTTTGCTCGGCTAGTAAAATCAGGATATGGCCTTTCTGCCAATAAAAATATTCATCTGAGCATCAGAATGGGTGCCGCGGCCAATGAAAAATCTTTATTTGTATTGGCCAATATGGCCTTAGAAAAAGCTAAAACAACCAACAAATCCATTATTTTCTATAATGGAAAAGGGAATTTACCACGCACTTATATCAACAATATTACCTTGACTGAAGTATTTCATGATGCCTTAGAGCAAAATCGGGTTACCGCCTTTTTCCAGCCTATTGTTGATGCTAAAACAGCAAAAATTGCAAAGTTTGAATGCCTGGCTAGGGTTGTAGACCAGGAAGGAAATATTATTCAAAACCCCGAGCAATTTATGCCAATCGCCTATCAATCTAGGCTATGCCATAAAGTCACCCGATTAATGCTAAAACAAAGCCTAGAAACCATCAAAGGAACCGATAATTGCATCTCAATTAATATTTCAGTAAGCGACCTTTTTGATGCCTCTACCATGCACTATATTTGAGAAAAACTTGACCAAAGCAGTCAATCAAAACAAATTGAATTTGAAATCCTTGAACACGAAAACATCCGAGATTACAACAAAGCCGCCGCCCAAATTTTACAGTTAAAAAAACGCGGGTGCCGTGTTGGTATGGATGATCTAGGCAAACACTACTCTAACTTTGACCGACTCGCTAACCTTCCGTTAGATTTTGTCAAAATTGACGGCGGCATTGTGCCTTATATAGAAGATGATGAAACAGCATTACTTATCGCCAAAAATATTGTCGCTTTAGCAAAAAGTAAAAATCTCGAGATTGTCGCTGAATATTGCATTAACGCTAAAGTTTATAACGCCGCAGTAAAACTTGGCATTGATTATTTACAAGGTTTCTTCATAGGCATGCCTCAAATGAATATTGATGAAATCATTCGTCGCCACGATGATGTAAAACCTGAGTTAATGCAACTTTGTCCGATATTAGATAACTCTAGAATTGTCTCACCTTAAGAAAGGTGACCGCTTTCACGCACTAAGAAGACTGAGCCACTAAATTAACTGCCATTTGATTTAGCTTATCTTGAGGTTCCTTACTAATTAACATGTAAGCACCACCAGAACGCCCCCATAGCACAGTATTCATATTGGCAAACTGGCTAGGCATGGTTTTTAACTGAGCGACTGAAGAGGTATTAGCGGGTGTTATGCATACCGCTACTGGCTCTCCGTTTTCAGCAAGGTAGACGAACTGTAAAATAGGATTTCCGCCATAAGCCAACTCTTGAACTCGACGAAAAGTATAGCCATGCTTGCTAAGATCAGGAACAGATAAAACTATGCCATTCTCATGACTAAACGTATCTACCAACGCTTTGGCATCCTCCATAGTTTGATGCGCTGCTTCAACCGTCTTACGACTATATAAAGCTTGATAAATAACCATCGACTCAAATAATTCTACTGGAACATCATAAGAAGCTAGCATCATTGACTGATCAGTGTGAGGTTTAATAAAAGTACTAGTCATAAAACCGGCAACAAAAACGACAACGGCTAAAGCGGCAACTATTGATATTGGCAATTTAAGCGATCGCTTGATCTCCGCTTCTTCGTTCACAGCACGACTCACATCATCCAAAAAGTCATAAAGAGATTCAGGGGCTTTGGCGCCTTCCGGCTCTAACTCTGACAATGCGGCCTCATAAGGCAAAACAGAAGCCTTCATTGCTTGGACCAGCTTTTTTAACTCCGTATCCTGCTCCATCTTTTGCTCAAAGTTAATTCGTTGTTTAGGCGTTAAGCTGTTTTCAACATATTTTAAAACTTCAACTTCGTTATAAACCATGATTTCAACCTCTCACTTTGGCGAAATTATTAGGCACATTCTTATCACCACGACCAAATGCTTGCCCCACTTTTAAGCGTGCTCTCGCTATTCTGCTCATCACTGTACCTTCTGGAATACTTAAAATATCAGCGGTCTCTTTATAAGAATAACCTTCAATACAAACTAACAACATCACCGTGCGTTGGGCTTCTGGTAACAAATTCAGCTGCCTAACCACTTGTTTTAAAAACATACTTTCAGTTGCAGAAGTATCCTTTGCTGCCACATCATCTACATCAACAGAACTAAAATTCACTTTTTTTCTAATCGCTTGTTCTCGTAACTCATTTTTCCAAATAGAGTGTAAAATTTTAAACAACCAACTTCGTAGTTTAGACCCTTCAGCATATTGATGACGCTTTTCTAACGCACGTAAAATTGTTTTTTGAACAAGTTCTTCAGACATGTCATGATCGCCACTCAACCGCAACGCAAAGCGCCACAGCGGTTCTAACTCATCTCTTAATTGGTCTGAAAAAGTCTGACTCATACTATCAATAACACCCCATACACATTTTTATTCCAATTATTTGGAATAAATCCTGCTGCACCGTGTTGTTCATAGTACACATAATTTATCACGAGAGAAAAAAATGAAAACTACGATTGCTCTATTTCAAAAATTACTCATCATAGCCTCGCTATCTTGCATGACACTCACTAGCCATTCTGCAGGTCACGGTGAAAAATGGAACCTGTCTAAAAACGAATCCAAAATAAATTTTGTTAGTATCAAAAAAGGCAACATTGGAGAAGTGCACTCTTTCACTCAGTTTTCAGGCTCCATTGATCACAATCAAGCTAACATTAGCATTGATACAACCAGCGTTGACATGCTAATTCCTATTCGTAATGAACGCGCCCTCAAATATCTCTTCGAAGCGGATACCTTTCCAACCATTAACATCAAAAGCGATATTAAAACAGCCATCAACGATTCAAAAAAAGGGACAACAATGATCAAAGACATTCAAGCTTCCCTGTCACTACATGGAATCACTAAAGACATCACCATCAACGTCAGCATCACTCGTAACGGAAAAAATAGCCTCACAGTCTCAAGCGCAAAACCTGTCATCATCAACGCCGCAGACTTTAATATGGAAGCTGGCATTGCCAAATTAGGGGAGTTAGCGGGAAAAATACCGGTCGTAACATCCGTACCAGTAAACTTTATCATGACATTTAAGAGAGCAACATAACTCTCTTTATGCATTATTTGGCCTGATGCGAAGAGGGTTCAGGCACTGAATGCGCCCTCTTCCAAACCAAATGCTTATTGACGGTTCGTTCGCCTTGATGTTTCTTTATCAAACATCTCAGTGCTCCTCAATGGATTAATATCTAACCCTCCTCGACGAGTATAGAGCGCTTGGACAGTCAATGATGTTGGCAAACACATTGTCATGATGTCCATAAAAATACGCTCTACACACTGTTCATGAAACTCATTGTGCATCCGAAAAGAAATCAGGTAACGCAACAGCCCTACATGATCAATTTTATTGCCTGTATAAGAGATAATGACACTTGCCCAATCTGGCTGATTGGTAATCAAACAATTTGATTTCAATAAATGACTATGAATAGTTTCTTTCGTTTCATGATCTTCATTTGCAAGTGCTAACAAGGAAGGCTTTAAGTCATACTCTTTGATTTCAATATCAATGTTATCGATACACTTACCAGGCAATACTGATGTTTGAAATGCCTGTATATCTTCTGGGTTGAACAATTCAACCAATACCTCGCCACCGGCCACATCAGAAAGGTCCTTCACTAATAGATCTAGCACCGTTTGCTTAGACTCAAAACGGCTTTGATTGAAGCTATTCAAATAGAGCTTAAAAGACTTAGATTCAATAATGTTCGGTGTATTACACGGCACTGTACAACGAGCCAGCGCCACTACCGGCTTACCTTTTGCATTTAACCAAGACAACTCATAAGCATGCCAAACATCAACGCCCACGAATGGTTGTTGATTAACAATTCCCAATTCTTGTCGATTTAAATATCGAGGAACCGCTTGTAAAATTTCAGCATCATAAGATGAACAATATGTTGTTTTTTGTCCTAATGTTAGGTCTTTTAATACATCACTGCTTTCATAATCACTCATACCGTTATTTTAGCGTGGAGATAACATTTGAAAACGCTTAATTACTGCAATTTTTTTGTTCATGCTTTAACAGCCATGCTTTTCTGTCAACACCAGATGCGTATCCTGTCAGTGAACCATCTGCTCCAATGACTCGATGACACGGCACAACGATAGTCATCGGGTTTTTACCATTAGCACTGCCAACCGCTCTCACGCCTTTTGGATTTTCAATGGCATTGGCTATATCTCGATAAGAACAGGTTGTCCCATACTCAACCAGAGTCAGCTTATCCCAAACAGATTGCTGAAATTTTGTTCCTTTCGCATCCAATGGCAAATCAAATTCTCGTCGCTTACCTTGAAAGTATTCTTCCAACTGAGATCGAGCCCTATCGCTGACAGTGTTTGATTGAGATTCAGTCACACTATCGACAAACAAGATTGAATGAATAAACTCATCTGAGGCAAGTATTTGTATAAAACCAATAGGCGTTGTTAAGTAAGAAGAATAGTTCATAATTGATTCCATAAATGAAAAACTAAATAACTACGCCATGGACTAGCCGCATCAATATCCATTTCTCTATCAGGAAATTTTCGCTTGATTGCTTTCAACGCGTTTTTAATTCCCGCATCACCACTCAACCAGACATCAGGGTCTTTTGCTGCGCGTAATTTGACATAGTTGACCGTCCACGGCCCAATCCCTTTTAGCGACAACCATTTGTCAATATTTTCAGAGCTCTTACCTGCATCAACATTATCTATCATATATTTTGCAAACCGTCTGAGTGTATCTTTGCGAGCTTGTGGCATTCTAAAAAAATTCAATTCACTTTGCGAAACTTTTTCTGGGCTTGGGAAAAAATATTGAGCATTCTTTTGAGGAAAACCAATTGGTTCTCCTAAGTTCTCAACCAACAAGGTTACCAAAGAATGTGCTTGTTTGACGGATACTTGCTGACCAAGAATGGCTCTAACGCCTGCCTCAAATGCATTCCATATGCCTGGCAAGCGCAAACCTGGGAGGTAGACAAGTGTATCTCCATAGCAGCCTTGCAACTGCTCATCAATAGCCTGAATTGAAGCATCCAAATCAAATATTGCACGAATCGTTTGCACCACTTGAAACAGTTGGACACTATCAGTGATCATTATTTCAACATCCATACTGTTCGGTTTCTTCCCTAAACCAATCGTAAAGTAACCCTTTGCTTGTTCCAACTCAAACAACCGACCATATCTATTTTTTTCTACCCATTCCAAACCCGGAATAATACGAACCGCTAAAAAGTCTAGCATCTGATGCCAGGCATAAGGCGGGCGAAAGAACAGAGTCAGCTTAATCACGTTCATAGTTACCTGGCACTCTTTTAGGTAATTTTTTCGTATTTCTGTAGGCGTTAGTTTAAGTCTATTTTTAATAGCGGTATTAAATTGCCTAACGCTGGAAAAACCAGCTGCAAAAGCAATTTCAATAATGGGCAATTGAGTGTCATGCAACAATTGTTTCGCAAATAAACATTGGCGATAAATCGCATAATGTTTTGGTGATACTCCTAACTTCTGTTGAAATAAACGCCTTAGATATCGTGCTGAAATCCCTAACCGATCAGCCAATGCTTCTATACTGTCAGACTGCAAAGCCCCTGCATGAATTAAGCCTAGCGCTCTATGGAACGTTGTCTCTGTTCCTTTCCATGCATGTGAATCAGGCGCACTGTCAGGGCGACAGCGTAAACAAGGTCGAAAACCCGCATTCGCAGCAGAGATAGCTGAATCATAATATGCAACATTTTTTTCAAGCGGCGGGGTAGCTGGGCAAATTGAGCGACAATAAATTTGTGTCGTTTTTACTGCGGTGAAAAAAACACCATCAAATCGAGCATCACGAGACCGTCTTGCTTGTGAATAGATATTTATCAAATTTTGTGAATCGATTAAAGACATTCGCTTAGTGTAACCCTATTAGCAATCAACACTAGCCGTTTTCGGAACTGTATTAATTCAATAATTTTTTTTGGTTGCCATCAATCAACATTGTCAGTTTTCGTGAAGCATTGTTTTGTTATAACGCTAAAAAATATGATTCAAAACCTTTCAATACATCGCTTTTCCTACGTAATTCAAAAACTGCTTTTAGGGGTTGTGCAGATGTAATTCTGTCAATGCGAAATAGCCTAACTGCTTGGCGCAAATCATCCCAACCCAGCAAATACCATACTGGCCAGTTTAATAGCAAGTACTGCACTTCAACATCCCGGTTTGTCACATTATGGCTCTCATCACAATAAGTTATCCTTATACGAGTTTGTCGAAAGAAACTAAGATTTACCGCATTGATAACTGCCTGATCAGCGTCTCCGAAACTCGCCAGAACTCTTTCAGACGCATGATCACCGATAAAAATGCGTGACCTTAGTTTGTTCACCACATGCCTTTGCCTTTCAGGAAATGAAAGCGTAATTTTTTGGCGAATAGAACTTAACGTTGACAATAATAACGGCGATTGAAGAGATTCGGCTATTGCTAGTGAGACTAGCATGCTCACCACTTCTTGATCTGTTAAATGTAAGCGCCCAACTCCCCAGCGGCCATTCAACCGAATGCCTCCACCACGTCCTTTGCTAGACTCAATCGGATAACCTAACTCCCTGAGTTCGGATAAATCTCGCATTAAGGTCCTATGACTGACTTGAAGGCGGTGACAAAGTAACAAAGAAGTCCATGCATGATCCGTCCTGAGCAAACCAATTAGCCTGTCCATACGATTTTGCTTATTTCGTAAACTACCTTTAGCCATGGAAATAGCTTAGCACTTTATATGACGTATAACGTCATAATTCTGCTTACGATGGCGCCTCTTATTTTAACAATGGACAAAAACCATGAAAAAAACTCTAGCCACAAGCCTCATGCTATTAAATGCCGCCACCGCAACAGCGGAAGATGCATTTGAAATTATTTCACTTTCCTTCAAAACAGAAATAAGCTACGAACAACAGCAAGAAGCAATGCTCAGTCTCAACGATATTGTGCGAACATTCGACGGATTCAAATCGAGAGACTTTTTTTATAGCAAAGAAAACAACCGCTGGATAGATTTAGTCGTTTGGAGTGATCTATCGCTTGCTAAGAAAGCATCCGAAACCGTTATGTCAAACCCCAATGCCACCGCAATTTTTGCATTAGTCGATGAAAAAACCATGATTTTTTCTTACTATAATCAGGTTGGTGGCATTGGAAATACCCGTACAAAATAAACTCAATATCCATAAAAAAGCCCTAACAAAAATGCTAGGGCTTTTCACTGTCTAATGCAGATAAGATAGCTAAATCTAAATACCTGCAGCGGCCTTCAAGGCTGCTGCCTTATCGGTTCTCTCCCAAGTAAACTGTTCTTCAGTTCGACCGAAATGCCCATATGCTGCTGAAGCTTTATAAATCGGGCGTAATAGATCAAGCGTCTGAACAATCGCTTTAGGGCGTAAATCAAAGTGTTCTGCAACTAATGATTCAATCACTTCTTCCGTCACTTTGCCCGTACCAAAAGTATTCACCATGACACTCACTGGTTGCGCGACACCAATTGCATAAGCGACTTGCACTTCACACTTATCAGCTAAACCAGCCGCGACGATATTTTTGGCGACATAGCGACCTGCATAGGCTGCTGAACGATCCACTTTAGACGGGTCTTTGCCAGAAAATGCGCCACCGCCATGGTGTGCTGCACCACCGTATGTATCAACAATAATTTTTCGGCCTGTTAAACCACAATCACCCACTGGACCACCAATCACAAAACGTCCGGTTGGATTAATTAAATACCGTGTCTCACTTGAAATCATCTCTGAGGGAAGTACTGGTTTAATCACTTCTTCAATAATAGCCTCTTCCAAATCTTTATGCTCAATGCCCTCATCATGCTGAGTCGATAAAACGATAGTATCAATAAACGACGGTTTCCCATCTTCATAGCGCACAGTGACTTGAGACTTTGCATCAGGTCTAAGCCAACCCAGTTGGCCAGATTTACGCACTTCAGCTTGTTTCTTCACTAACAAATGAGAATAAGTAATTGGCATAGGCATCAAAACATCCGTTTCTTTGCAAGCGAAACCAAACATCAAGCCTTGATCACCAGCACCCTGGTCTAAATCAATTCCCTCACCTTCATTCACACCTTGCGCAATATCCGGAGATTGCTTGTCTAATGAAACAATTACCGCACAGCTATCAGCATCAAAGCCCATCTCAGAAGAGGTGTAACCAATGCCTTTGATAGTTTCACGCACTTTCTCAGTGACATTTTCTAAACTACCCTTGGTCGTGATCTCTCCAGATAACACGACCATGCCTGTATTCACTAACGTTTCACAAGCGACTCGAGAGGCTGGATCTTGCTCTAATAATAAATCAAGGACGGTATCTGAAATTTGATCGGCTACTTTGTCTGGATGACCCTCTGAAACCGATTCTGAGGTAAATAAATAACTTCTTGCCATGGTTTTCTCCGCGCTTTCGCGTATCTGGACTTAATAAATGTAAACGGAAAACGGATTCTAGCACTATAATCGCTTTTCTAGTCAAGGATTCGTTTTTAATATTTATGAATAAAGCCACATTTATCCAAAAAATAGCCATACCATTAATTGGCCTAGGAATATTGCTTAGCTCGTTTGCTTACATTCCTATATTAAGAGCTGGACTCGGCATCGATGCATTTATTTCGAAAAGCTTTTTAACGGTATTAGTCTACTTAATAGGTGGCTACATGGCCGGCATTGCTGGGCTTATCACTTGGCACAGATCCATTGCCATCAAACCTGTGAATTACAAAAAAAGTTCTCCAGAATATTTACGTAAACCGCATTTATTAGGGCTTAGCTTCTTAATCCCTATTCCCTTTATTAGCTGCTTGTTATTGGGTTGGTTTTGGCAAAAAGATCGGCAATTTAGCCCACAGTTAGATGAAAGCTATAGAGAAACGAGCAACTTTCACTTAAGCCTCCACCTGTATCTTCTAGTGAGCTTTTTCTTAATGCCGCTTTTTATTGGTTTTGTAATGCTGGCGCTATTAGTTGCAACATATTTAACCGCTACAATCTATCACATCTTACGTTCACCAACCGTTGAAACGACAAGTCGTTACCCCATCAATATCCAAATAGCTCTTAGCCCAAGTCAGGCCCAAGAAACACCGTGAGGTAGTGCATAGCTACTATACTCGACATGTATTATTCTGCGCTGACTAGGCTCTGGAACTTTGCTCGAAGCATGTAAAATATGAGGCTTCATCACTAACATTGAACCAGCCTTAGCTTCACAGTTCACATAACGAGAATGCTCAATTATTTTTTGAATTTGAGCATGACTTAATATACCAAGTTGATGGCTATAAGGGATCACCTTTAAACATCCATTTTCCGTATTCGCGTCATCTAAATGAATCCGACATGTCACCATTTTCTCAAGAACACTGATCGGAGGTTGAACATGGTGCGAGCCATCTTTAATGCTCCATGGCCCCCAACCCTCCAGTGCAAACTTCTTAGAAACAGCGACCGTTTTGTCTTGATGCCAAGCTACCATCCAATTATTTTCTACTGTTTTATTAAATAGAATCGCCCTGACAAACCGTGGCTTAGATTTCAGTATATCGCTGACAGTGGATAACATTTTTTCTGAGGAAATCAGTGCTCGAATATCGGGGCTTTTTTTCTCAATCCCCCTTATTCCTCCACTCTTTTTATCTTTGCTTATTTCAGGAAGGTTCTCGTTACACTGAGTCATTTCTTCATGACTCAGAAAATCATCCAATAAACGAAAACCTTGACTTAAATGCACTACTCCAACCTATAAACCCTGAAATACAACTTGAGCCGCAGCGACTGTTTTTTCTATATCATCCTGCGTATGTGCAGCCGACATAAAACCCGCTTCAAAAGCTGACGGAGCCATATAAACGCCCTGTTGCAACATACCATGGAAAAACTGTTTAAAACGCTCTTGATCACACGCCATCACATCATCAAATGATGCAACATTATCCGCTTTCGTAAAAAACAAACCAAACATACCGCCTCGAGAATCAGCAAAAAATGGCACATTGGCTTTTTCAGCGGCATCCGTTAATGACATGAGTAGTTGTGTCAGTTTTTTATCCAATTCATCATAAAAACCCTCCGCACTAATCAACTCTAATGTTTTCAAGCCAGCTGCCATTGCAATAGGGTTCCCAGATAAGGTTCCTGCTTGATAAACAGGCCCTAACGGCGCAATAGAGCCCATTATATCCGCTCTTCCGCCAAAGGCACCGACAGGCATGCCACCACCGATCACCTTCCCAAAGGTCGTTAAATCGGGAGAAATACCAAACAAACCTTGAGCTCCTTTTAAACCAACACGAAAACCCGTCATGACTTCATCAAAAATTAATACAGCGCCATAAGTATCGCAACACTGCCTAAGCGTTGCTAAGAACTCATCCTGTGGCACCACGAAATTCATATTGCCCGCAATTGGTTCAACAATCACAGCAGCAATGTCGTCCCCCGCTTTTTCAAACAATGCCTTTACCGCGTCGATGTCATTAAAAGGCAACGTTAATGTGTCGTTAGCAACGCCTTTTGTAATACCTGCAGAATTTGGCTCTCCTAAGGTCAAGGCTCCAGAACCGGCTTTGACCAAAAAACTATCTGCATGTCCATGATAACAACCTTCAAACTTGAGAACCTTATCTCGCTTTGTAAAGCCTCGAGCCAAGCGTAAAGCGCTCATTGTTGCTTCAGTGCCAGAGCTCACCATTCTCACTTGATCAATACTCGGAATGAGTTCACATATTTTTTGAGCCAGCGTCGTCTCTACTTCCGTAGGAGCACCAAAGCTTAAACCATGCACTGCTGCATTTTGAACCGCTTTAACCACTTCAGGGTGGGCATGCCCTAAAATCATGGGTCCCCACGAGCCGACATAATCAATATAAGGGGTCTCATCAACCCCATATATATGTGATCCATTTGCCTTTTTAATAAATACGGGATCACCTCCAACACCGTTGAAGGCTCGCACGGGTGAATTCACACCGCCTGGAATATATTGTTGTGCTTTTTTAAATTGAGCAGAGTTTAGCGTTGACATAAAAGGAACCAAAAACTTAATTGATTAAATTAGACGAATACAGCAAAGTTGAAACACACGGATTTTAAAGAAAAGATTTTGCGAAACTATGTGCCGCAACATTAACATCATCACTAGCAAACACGCCACTGATAATAGCAACAGAATCGACGCCCGTAGCAATCACTTGTGACACGTTATTAAGATTAATCCCGCCAATTGCAACGATTGGAACATTCAATTCTCTTTTTGCTTTCCGTAGCACATCCAAGTTAGCTACGGGAGCTTCAGGTTTTGTTGATGAGGCAAAAACACTCCCAAAAGCCACGTAATCTGCTGAAGCAGCAATGGCTTGATTAGCTAGATCAACACTTGAATAACAAGAGACGCCAATAATTTTTTCAGGGCCTAGTTCAGAGCGAGCATACACCACGTCATCATCATCTGACCCTATATGTAAGCCATCAGAATTGGTCAATTTACACAATTCTATATCGTCGTTAATAATCGATAACGCGCCAAATTCTGCACATAAAGCAACAACACTCTCCGCCTGCTCCAAACGCAATTCATGATGTTGAGATTTATTTCGATATTGAATAACCTTTGCACCGCCTTCAAGCGCTTGCCGCACTCGAGAAGTAAATTTTTTTGGAGCAATCATTTGTTCATTGGTGATTGCGTACAAACCTTGAATCTTTTTCGTCATCTTTCTACCATTTCATCGTTCAAACATTATTTTAATGACAATAATCCACCCTTATCAAGCAGACATAAAAAAAGACGCGTAGTGCGTCTTTTTTCGTCAAACAAGTTTATAGCTAAAGACTATTTACGACCATAACGCTCTTTAAAGCGACCTACACGACCTGCTGTGTCCATAACTTTTTGTTTGCCTGTGTAGAAAGGGTGACACTCAGAACAAATCTCTACATTGAGATCTTTTCCTAATGTTGAACCCGTTTTAAACTTGTTTCCACAAGCACAAGTAACTTCAATTTGACTATAATTTGGATGAATATCAGCTTTCATTTGAATGCCTCTGTCTTTTAGACGGTTTAGCGTTATCGAGGTTGACGACAACTATAATTTTCAAGGCAGCGAATCATATATAAATCCTGACGCTGCCGCAAGCCTATAATAGCTTATTATTTTCTGAATACCCTTGCAATGCCAGCTTCAACGACGTTTATCGCTTCATTGCAGTAAAAAATTCAGAATTTGTTTTCGTCGCTTTTAGACGATCTAACAAAAATTCTACTGCTTCAATATCATTCATCGGGTGCATCAACTTTCGCAAGATCCAAATTTTTTGTAACTCTTCAGGATCAATCAACAGCTCTTCGCGGCGAGTACTAGACTTATTGACAACAACTGCAGGATAAACACGCTTTTCAGCAATATAACGATCTAAGTGCACTTCCATATTGCCAGTGCCTTTAAACTCTTCATAAATAACTTCATCCATTTTAGAACCAGTTTCAATCAAAGCCGTCGCCAAAATTGTCAGACTTCCACCTTCTTCAATATTTCGAGCCGCTCCAAAAAAGCGTTTTGGTCGCTGCAATGCATTCGCGTCTACGCCACCCGTTAATACCTTCCCAGAAGCCGGTGCAACCGTGTTATAGGCTCGCGCAAGTCGAGTAATCGAGTCAAGCAAAATGACCACATCTTTTTTATGTTCAACAAGGCGTTTTGCTTTTTCTATGACCATTTCTGCGACCTGAACATGTCTTGCCGCTGGCTCATCAAATGTTGACGAAATCACTTCACCACGAACTGATCTCTGCATTTCAGTCACTTCTTCTGGGCGTTCGTCAATCAGTAAAACCATTAGCTCTACGTCAGGGTTATTGGTTGTAATAGCGGTTGCAATTTGTTGCAACATCACCGTTTTACCACTTTTCGGTGACGATACAATTAAGCCACGCTGCCCACGTCCCAATGGCGCAATCAAGTCAATCATTCGACCGGTTAAATCTTCCGAACTACCATTTTCAAGCTCCAGTCGCATACGCTTATTTGGATGCAAAGGCGTTAAATTTTCAAATAAAATTTTATTTTTAACATCTTCTGGAGACTGTCCGTTAATCGTACTCACTTTTAATAATGCGAAGTAACGCTCTGAATCTTTTGGAGGTCTCACTAAACCCGTGACTGTATCTCCTGTGCGTAAATTAAAACGGCGAATTTGGCTAGGCGAAACATAGATATCGTCCGGGCCTGCCAAATAAGAACTCTCGGCAGAGCGCAAGAAACCAAAACCATCTTGCAAAATTTCAACGACACCTTCTC
The DNA here is from genome assembly GCA_050633585.1 of Arenicella sp. Lineage (GTDB taxonomy): Bacteria > Pseudomonadota > Gammaproteobacteria > Arenicellales > Arenicellaceae > CALKZN01. The sequence continues at coordinate 25,099 of JBOEGT010000005.1, read as the reverse complement.
CTTCAATATCTTCACCTTTTTTAGCAAATGCTTTTAAAATAGTAAAAATTTGATCTTGTTTACGTAAACGACCTAAACCATCAAGCTCGAGAGAGCGAGCAAATTCAGTCAATTCAGTTGGCGTCTTTTTTTTCAGTTCAGGTAAGGAGATAGGCATGAGATTATCGTGATTATTTTCTTAAAGATTTATCCATAATATATGCATCATTTGTCAGCATCTTATTTGGATCAGTTGGGAAACGTTATTAGGTATTGAAAATACTGGGTAAGATTATTTGAATAATTTGTGGTGCTCTTCATAGAGCTTATTAACACTTGTAATACATTCAGAGTACGTTACTTAATTTTAAAATTTTTTTGAACGATCTAATGCTGGAAACAGCTGCTCTATTAATACAGGGATATAGTAATACGGAAATCCATCACAAAGACTAAATAGCCTTTAGCGTAAGCTTCAGCTAAAACAACAAACTTGATAGTATTGATAAGTTACCACGATGTAGTGACAAGTGCTAGCTTGTCACTACTATAATTTCGTTAAATTATGTTTAACCGCACTCCTTATCCTTTAACGAAAGAAAATGCGTTCAATCAGTTAAAGGTGCTCTTCAATAAACGCTTTTAACTGCGATTTTGACATGGCTCCGACTTGCTGCCCCGCTATATCGCCATTTTTAAATAAAAGCAGTGTTGGAATGCTGCGAATACCATATTTTGCCGGTGTTGCCTGATTTTCATCAATATTGATCTTAGCAATTTTGACTTTTTCGCCAAATTCTTCGGCTAACTCTTCCAAAATTGGTCCAATCATCTTACATGGGCCGCACCACTCTGCCCAAAAATCCAATAATACGAGTACGTCAGAATTTAATACTTCTGCCTCAAAAATATCATCAGTTACTGCTACTGTTGCATTCGCCATAATCTTTAAAACCTTTTATATAAGTAAAACACTCGATTTACGTGTTAAATTTTTAAATTCAGCAGGTAAAGCAAGTTTCATGGATTAGTAGTATAATCACCTTCTTCAAAAAATTGTATCAAAATCAAACTATATGCCCGATTATCACCTGAGTGACACTCAATACGCTTCATTACCTTTATCTGCGGATTTACAACTCGGAATTCAAGAGGCAGGTTATGAATTTTGCACACCTATCCAAGCCCTTGCTTTACCGATTGCTCTTTCAGGGAAAGATGTTTCAGGCCAAGCTCAAACGGGCACAGGAAAAACAGCTGCATTTTTAATTTCAACATTCGAAACACTCACCAAAAACGACACCAAATCCTCCGAGGGTTTTGACGATGTTAACAGTGCCTCGGGACAAGACGAGACTGACACACAAGAAAAAACAAAAAAAAGTAAACATCCGAACACGCAGAAAACCACCATCCGTGCATTAATGATTGCACCTACTAGAGAGCTAGCAAAACAGATTTTTGATGATGCGACACCGCTCAATAAGCATTTAAGCTACAAAGTGGCCTTAGCATATGGCGGAACTGACTACGAAAAACAGCGCGCTACCATAGAAAAAGGCTGCGATGTTTTAGTGGGGACTCCAGGTCGAATCATTGATTACTTTAAACAAGGCGTGTTCAGCTTAGATCAGTTAGAAGTGTTAGTCATGGATGAAGCTGATCGAATGTTTGATATGGGTTTTATTGCTGATATACGCTATCTATTACGTGCAATGCCTGAACCCAAGAAACGTCAAAGCCTTCTCTTTTCTGCCACTATGTCTGAACGCGTTAAAGAACTTGCTTATGAACACATGAATTCACCTGAAACAGTGGTCGTTGAAGCAGAACAAGTCACTGCAGATAAAATTGAACAAGTTGGCTATATGCCAGCAAATGAAGAAAAAATCCCACTTACTCTAGGGCTCCTTCGAGAAACAACTGGCACAAAATCAATTATTTTTGTCAACACTAAGCACAAAGGCGAAACAATACAAAGCTGGCTTGAAGCCAATGCATTCAAAAGCGGTTTACTCTCTGGCGATGTCCCTCAAAAAAAACGCGAAAGCCTTCTCAAACAGTTCAAAAACGACAAAATCACTATTTTAGTCGCAACGGATGTTGCCGCTCGTGGATTACATATCGACGGTGTTGATACAGTGGTAAACTTTGACTTACCAAACGATGCAGAGGATTATGTGCATCGGATTGGCAGAACCGCTCGAGCCGGTGCCAGCGGCAAAGCCGTTAGTTTGATTTGTGAAACATATGGCATGAATATCATCGATATCGAGTCCTATATTGACAGCAAAATCCCTATTTTAAAAGATTATGCTTCACTCCTAGAGGCAGAACTAAACAAACCGATAGCAAAACCGCGTCGCAGCAAGCCTGAAAAACATAAATCGGTTAGAAAGCCTAAAAATAATGAGAAGCCTGCGCGAAAACAATCTCGCAGCCAACCCAAAGAACAACCAGCACAGAACCAGACAGACGAAAGAACTGAAATGCCCATCACCAGAAATCGCCAGCGTTATATGCGGCGCTCGAAAATGGCAAGAGAAATTCCATTACTTGGCTGACAGTTTTCTAGCGAAAGGAAGGTCTATTTAACTATGTTTGGAAAACGCAATAAGTCAGCAGACAAGACGGGCTTGCTATTAAGCGGTGGTGGTGCCAGAGCAGCGTATCAAGTTGGCGTATTAAAAGCGATTAGCGAGCTTTGCCCAAACCAACCTGACAACCCTTTCCACATCATTGCTGGAACGTCTGCAGGATCAATTAACGCGGTGGCCTTGGCCGCTCACGAAGGAGACTTTCAAGAAGCGGTAGATCGAATTCATAATGTCTGGTCGAACTTTGAACTGAACCATGTCTTCAAGTCAGATGCTAGATGCTTATTTGGCAGAATTTTAAGGTGGTTTGGTTCACGCATCCTCCCCTTTGGCCTAGGAGGCATTACACCACCTTCCATGTTAGATAACACACCATTACGAGAGTTATTAGACAAGCATATTGATTTTGATGGCATTACCCGCCAAATTGAGGCAAAAAAACTCGGAGCACTCAGCTTAAATACCAGTAGTTACACTAGCGGAGAGTCAATTACATTTTTTGAGTCAGGACATAAAATTGATGAATGGCAGCGCGCCTACAGAGCAGGGCTTGAACAAAAAATTTCACTAGACATGCTAATGGCCTCATCATCTATTCCAGTACTATTCCCTCCGGTTAAAATCAATGGCGAATATTACGGTGATGGAAGTATGCGCCAAACCAGCCCACTAAGTTCTCTAGTACACTTACAGGCAAAGAAAATATTTATTATCGGCGTACGTAAACGTGATGTAGATGGCCATGTCATCATGACCGAAACCGCTGCCTACCCCAGTATGGCAAGAATTGCTGGGTTTGTTATGGATACTTTGTTCTTGAATAGTTTAGATGCCGATTTAGAAAGGCTTCGCCGCATCAACGAGATTTCAGAAAAAATTCCAGCCAAACATCGCAAATATAACCGGATAGAACATTTTATCGTTTCCCCTTCTGAAGACTTATCAGAAATTGCAGAAGAACTATTTGATACATTACCCATCACTTTCCGCTGGGCACTCAAACTACTAGGCATTAATAAAGGTGGCAGTCGAAAATTTGTTAGCTACTTAATGTTTAATAAAGCATTCTGCAAACGCCTCATTGACCTAGGTTATAAAGATGCTATGGTCAGGCAATCTGAAATCATGGAATTCTTAGAAATTCAATGCTGAGTTTTTAAACAACTAAGTCATTGAGACTATCAACAGTGATAAATTCAGTTGGCAAACCTTTTTCAGTTAAAATCTGAAAATCTCCTAGCGCTTGCGCGCAAAACAGCTTATCAAAGCCAAATGACTGCCCTGGAATCGGAATAATAGCCTTAGGCATATCTAGTAATACCAAAAATGCTCCATGTTGTTTTCCGCCTTTATGCAGCTGACCAACAGAATGTAAATATCGCGGCCCGATATTGATAGTGACTGGGATATCAATATGCTTTTCGATATCCGATTTTATTCTTTGCATTTGCGCAACATTTGCTTCGCAATCTTCCGCATAGACTAACAACGCCAGATATTGGCTTTGCCCTAAAGATGATAAAAAGTCTTGAATAGATGATTGAGATTCTGGCACTTTCACGGGTGCTGCATGAGTTAGGAGCTCAGATGTTTTTTGCTTAGCCTCAGCCACGTTAGGTTCGTCAAATGGGTTAATCCCAATTCCTGCCGCTGCAATAGCGGTCGCAAACTCCCAATGAAAAAAGTGTGCGGCAATGTCATATTCATCAATAAGATGGATACTGGCATGCTCATCATCAAAACTATATTCACCCAAATGGTTTATCGATATTTCAAGGCATTTAGCATTGTCAGCAAGCTTTTTATTACCGTTTTTCGATTGAGATAAAAACAATCCTTCACCTCGTTTCCCTAGTGATTCAGCCACCAATTGCTCAATCCACATAAACAACGCAGCCAACTCCGGACCTTCAAAATCAAAAAATACGATATCGGTTGGCTTGTTATAACCTTCCAACAACCACTTACCTAGTTTCAACCCTAAACCTTTGCCACGCTGACTATCGCGAATAGCAGCATCTGCACGATCCAATAATTTTTCGATGTCCCAACCTAATAATGCCGCAGGCACTAATCCAAAGAAGCTTAAAGCTGAATAGCGACCACCAATATCACTCGGATTGATAAAGCATGAAAAAAAACTTTCTTGTTTGGCAAGCTTTTCTAACGCTGAATTTGAGTCTGTAATTGCGAGAAAATGCTGCCCAGGTTGCTCACTATACTCAGACACTTCCGCAAAAAAGTAATCAAATAGAAACCGCGTTTCTACCGTTCCACCTGATTTACTAGCCACGATAAATAATGTCTTAGGCAAATCGATTTGGGAGCGCACTTTTTGTATTTGTGCGGGGCATGTGCCATCGAGAACAATAAGATGTAAACCTGTTTGCTTTTCAAGTGGCAAGAATGTGGTAAATCGGTTGAATACCTCAGGCGCTAAGCTTGACCCACCCATGCCCAACAACACCACTTGCTGAAATCCACCTTCAACCACCTTAGATTGAAGTTGCAACAAAGAAGTTATATTTTGGCGAGAAAAATCAGGTGCATTTAACCAACCCAAGCGGTTCTGGATGGCCTTTTGAGTACCTGGCTGGTTAGACCAAAGCTCTACAGACTTAGAAAAGATTTGTTCGTGTATGTTGTTATCTATTGTCATCTTAAAAGCTGTCTATCAGACACTATCAGTTTGTTTTCCATGAGGAGAATCAGCAAGCATTTTTGAAAACAATTCTCCATTTCGCATAAATCTGCGCCTATCTCTTTTGTGTGAGCGTTGAAAAAAAACAGGAAATCGATGCGATTTGGCTGCATCAAGATCTATCACTACTACTCGATGGTCAGACCATAGCAAATTTGTGGCCTTCATATCACCATGAGATAAGTGTTTATCTAACAAAATAGAAAATAATTCTTGAATCTGTAACGTGACTTGCTCAACCATCGGCTTTGCTTGTTGAGGCAACCATTGAAGCAATTCCTCTCCTTCTACATGCTCTGAAACAAAATAGGCATCCATTCTAAAAACGCCTAATCGTCGCTCAAGCATTGCTATGGGTGTTGCAACATGAATGCCTGCTCGTGCAAACTCGCGAGACATATCCCAACACACGCTCGCACGCGTTTTTCTTAACGCACGCTTAATGGCATGGCCAAAACTACGCGCATTAAAGCGCTTTAAAATATATCGTTGTCCTTTCCACGAAAAAGAGACCACTGTTGTAGACTTATCATCTTTTAATACGTGTCCTGAACGAATTAAATCTTCAGGTTGCATCAGCACTTCTGAAAATTCACGGCTGACATTTTCGCCAAAAACATTAAACCAGGTTGACATTGCTTACGTCCTGACAACGTTTCGCGCAAGCTTGGCTTTGTTTGACTGCTCGGAGCGATGCAATGACTTACCCCTTTTTAATACCGCTTTCCAAAACTTGCGCTCTGCAAGAGTTTCTTTTAATGGTTTTCCACGATAAGCGACCATGAATCGATACATATCACGCTTGGTTAACCCAATATCTAAACTCGAAAAATACAGGCCAGCCACATCTTTAACCTTCCATCGAACGGGTGTTTTTCGTCGTAATTGCATGCGGTGCAAATCAATTAAAAACAGCCGCATTTTGTCATAGTTCCCTTCGGGCAAATCAAGAAGGAAATGGCATAAATAATAGTCTCGATGATTCGCACCATTTTCATGCATAGTCCGAGTAATTTCAGCAATTTTTTTAATGACTCGGCGCTTAAAAATTATTTGCTCCATACTTTTAGGAGGATGCGTTTTCCAAGATTGCGTATAGTCTTCTAAGCTGACAGAAGTAGGCAACGCCTCAGTCACAATAAAAGATCGGCGCTTTGCTGGGTTCTTGCCACGAATGCCATACCCCGCGACTGTCATTGTATCTATTTCTAAATCAGTGAGCCTATGAACACCATGCCACTCATTCAATGCGCCTACTACTGGCGCACGAAGATAAAGAAGATTCTTTAGAATTTCTTGCCAGCCAACCCCTGTATGAGTTTTGATAAAATAAGACTTTCCACCACGCTCAAATTTTACTGTTCTACGGCCAGGAGCTTCCCGATATACCTCACCATCCATTGCCATAAGATCTGAGAATTGAACATTTTTTTTCAAAGAGTCAGCAAAATATTGACGGAGATAAAAATCCCCTGAAACGTGATTAGCTAAATTATTATTTTTATTCAGCGAATGTTCGTTCGCCTCTTGTTCAATGATCTCAGCAACGCATTGTGGCATTTTATAAAGGTCATCATTATCACCGTATAAAAGGCCATTTTTATGCCACTGTTCACGCTCATCTGACACTAACATAGCAGCAAGTTTTTCATCAAACTCTTCCTGCCTAAACGGTGAACGCAATACATTACCTGCCTTTGCTTTTCCAATATGGTGAGCGTAACCACACACTTTTGTCGCCAGCACTGGCAAACCATAGGTAATCGCTTCTAAAATAACCGTTCCGGTTGTTTCAGCATATGCGGGGTGCACGAGCAAATCGGCCGCTTTCATCAGTTCGGGCACATCATCACGACCGCCTAAAAATTCAACATGTGAGGCAATACCCAGCTTCTCCGCCAAGGCTCTAAAACCATCTTCCTTATCCTGACCAACGACAAAAAACGTGGTTTTTTCACTTAGGTTTTCGGGTAAAGACGCAATGGCTTTAAGCGCTCTATCCAAACCTTTTGTTTTAAAACCAGAGCCGACTAATAACAGCAAATACTGGTCTTCGGATACCCCTAAGCGTTCACGAATAAACTGCCGATTTGGTAATTTTTTCCAAATCTCCCGCCGGTAACGATCCAGTGTCGGAGGAATATCATAAAAACGACGATCTTGTGTCAGGTAATATTCTTGATAAATCGACTTTTCTCGTTCTGATAAAGACAAAATTTTCGTTTTACTAATCGTTGAAAACACACTGTTTTCAAAATTTCGAAAAAACAAAAATCTAGGGGTTTTATGATATAACCATGAATACTTCTGCATTGCGCGCCCAACGAAGCAATAATCGCCACAAAAGTAAATATCCATATAGGGGATTTTGTTGAAACCCACCAACATATCAAATGTATGCCTACCCAACTGTAAAAATAGTTTACGATGAAACGCGGCGGCTCGAGTGTGGTTACTTAAACCCATATGAGGAATAATCACAACATCAGCATTGTCTGGCTTAGGCCCTTCCCAGCTACCGGTAAATACGACGACTTCATGCCCTCGATTGGTACATTCATTGAGTATTCGCAACATATCCCTTGATAAGCCGCTATAAGGGAAGTGTTTATATAAACAAAAAGCAAACTTCATACATTACTCAGCTTAAACATTCTTATGTTGAGAAGCTAAGTGACGCTCCCAATTCAAAGCAGTCTCGCAAATTAAACGAATATCGTTATGCTTTGGCAGCCAATCAAGCGCTTGCAAAATCTTATCATTATTCGCAATAAGTTCCGCCGGGTCGCCTAACCGTCGTCCGGTTGTTTCTATATTTAAGTCTTTCTGAGCAATCTCAGCAACACAATCTAATACTTGCTGTACACTAAAACCCTGCCCATAGCCGCAATTAAAGATATTACTGCCACCTCCTGCCTGTAAGTAACGTAATGCCGAAACATGTGCAGCCGCTAGATCTTCAATATGAATGTAGTCACGCACGCAAGTGCCGTCTTCGGTCGGATAGTCAGTTCCAAATAAAGCAATTTTATCTCTTTGTTGAGTCACTAACTCACAGGCAACTTTGATCAGGTGTGTCGCCTCTGGCGTAGATTGCCCTAAGGAGCCATCCAATGCGGCTCCAGCTACATTGAAGTATCGTAGCGCAACAAAATCGAATTGTTCGTTTGCACGACTGACATCTTCCAGCATCCACTCAGAAATAAGTTTAGTTCTCCCATACGGAGAAATGGGGTTTGTTAACGTTGATTCAGTTACAGGCAGCTCATCAGGCTCACCATATACTGCGGCACTAGATGAAAAAATCATATGCTCAACACCATGCTTTAACGCCTGTGTTGCTAATGTCTGAGTCACGACACAATTATTTTCGTAGTATTTCAAAGGGTCTTCCACCGACTCGGGAACAACAATGTGACCGGCAAAATGTACAATCGCTGAAATAGTATATTCTTTGAAAAGCGCGTCAACCGTTTCAATTGAGCCCGCATCTCCTTCAATAAAAATAGCCTCGTCAGGTACAGCCCAGCGATGCCCAGAATATAAATTATCTAATACGACAATTTGGTACCCTGCTGCCAACAAATGCCTCGAAGTATGAGAACCTATATATCCGGCTCCACCTGTGACTAAGATGTGACTCATGTGCGTCTCTCGTTCATAACAGAAAAGTTGTTAATCAATCTACAAAATCATGAGCATACCGCTTGCAGTTGCTCATAAACAATTTCAACCGAGACTTTACCATAGTCAAAGGCCTCATTTTTCTTGATTAGTTGCCAATTTGGGTTATCGCAAGCAAGAAGATGGTGTTGATTTTTTCCTCGGGCACCAATCAACTTTGTATCAGTAGGACCGTAGATTGAGATAGTCGGAATACTTAATGATGCGGAAAGGTGACCTAGACCAGTATCAACGGCTACCACTGCCTGAGAGCTCGCAATCACATGCGCTAATGTTGATAAATTCAGCTTAGGCAAAACCACTATATTTTCACTTTCTTTCGCAATCCTTTCCGCTCGTTTTCGTTCAAATTCATTTCCCCAAGGCACATAAACGCTGTGTGTTTTTGATACTTTATTAGCTAATGCGACCCAGTTTTCTTCTGGCCATTCTTTTGCTAACCAGGTCGTTCCATGCAGAAAAACCACATAAGGCATGTCTGATTCTGGGATCACATGATGAGATTGATGTGGAATTTCTTCAATTCTTAAACCGTAATTCATCTGACTGCCTAATAATTTTTCAATTTGACCCTGATACCCTAACGCTTGAGAAAACAGCATGCGAATACGATCAATAGCGTGAGCAGAACGGTCAATATTATGAGCACACTGGTAGAGCTTTGTCGCCAAAGGTTCACGAATTGATTGCTTATCATATCCATGCCTTTCACCTCGAGCAAAAGCACCAATCAACGCACTTTTCAGCAATCCTTGAGCATCGATAATGGCATCATAAGGCTCATTTCTCAGCGATTTTATAGTCGTAAATATTTCTTTTCGAGAACGAACAATATTTTTCCTCCAACGTCTAGTCGCCACTGGAATCACTTTTTTTACACCAGCATGAAAATGCCATGTAGGGATTTCTTGAAAAGATTCTTCCACCACGAAGTCAAATTCAATCTCAGGGATATATTGCTTCGCATCAGTTAATGCAGGAAGCGCATGAATGACATCGCCCATGGATGTCAACTTAATTACCAACACACGCATTATTCAACCGCCATCAACAACTCAGCTGATTTCAATACTTGGCTAGGGTGAAGTTTTACCAAGCAATCTAGATGCTCTAAGGGGCACTCTCGTTTAAAGCATGGGCTGCACTCAATCGCTATTCGCTCCACTTTTGCATGTTGATTCAGTGGTGGAGTAAAGCCAGGGTCCGTAGACCCATACACCGCGATTAGCTTTTTATGTAGCGCAGCAGCGACATGCATTAAACCAGAGTCATTACTCACAACCAAACTTGCTGCTGACATGAGCGCTATAGCCTCTGATAAGGTCGTTTTTCCGGCTAGATTCATACACGCTTTCTTTGTGGCTACATTTATTTCTTCACACGCAGATTGGTCTTTTTGTGAACCGAATAACCACACCTGCCACCCTTGATCAAGGAAATTGTTAGCCACTTCAGCATAATGTGCGACTGGCCATTGCTTTGCTGCACCGAATTCAGCGCCTGGGCACAACACCAAAACCTCTTGGCCATTCGTCAAATGCAACGAATGAAGTGCCATGATCGATTGAAGATGTTGTTGTTTTACCACTAATCGCGGCAATGGCAATGTCTCTTTTTTTACTGGAGGCGCTGCCTTTGGATACGCTAATGCGACAAATCGTTGAACCATTAAGGGTAATAATCGTTTGTCTAATTTGTGGCGTTGATTCAACAAGCCATAACGTTGCTCTCCAACAAAACCCACTCGCACAGCTATTTTCGCCATCCAAGGCACCAACGCAGATTTAAAGCTATTGGGTAATACGAAAGCTACATCATATTTACCTTGTAATTGCTTCGCGAGTTTAATTCGTTCAGCGATTCCTAGAGCACCATGAATAAATGGCGCTTCAATTAATTGGCTCACCTCTGGCATATAATCCGTTAATGCCGAGCACCATGCTGGCGCAAGCACATCAATAGTGAGTTCGGGGTTTTGAGTTTTCAATGCTTTGAACAATGACTGCGCCATCACCATGTCACCCACCCATGAGGGCGCAACAATCAAGCATCTAGAGAATTGCGATAATTGAAAGGTATCTACCATTGATTTCGTAGCTCTCGTAACGCCAAAAATGTTGACTTATCATCGACACATGACTGACCCTCTTTATTTAATTTAGTACGCACGTCTTGACTATCAAGTCGCATGAATACATTAATGGATTGTTCGAGTTTCAATGTTGTAACATACGCTTCTGAATCAACCCCCGCATCAAAACCCATGAGTAATTCTTTCGCTAACCGATTTTTTGGCTCTCTATCTAACGTGAACTTCAAGTTATTTTCAATGTAGTCATGTCCTGGGAACAAACGAGTATTACTGGGCAAACCTACGAAAGCGGTGGTCAATGTTTGAAAAAGCGTTTCAGGGTGTCCGCCCAAATAACAATGGCCTACACCCGCATTAAAAAGCGTATCACCCGAAAATAAAGCCGGTTCAGCGTCTTCTTTATCCGAACCCTCATCACCCGCATAAAAAAGACAGATGTGGCTCATCGTATGGCCCGGCGTGTCCATCACTTGTAATTCGTATCTTCCAACATTAACAACATCACCCACATTAAGCGCTTGATCAACATCTGGGATATCTGCATTGGCATGCGCAAGCAGCGTTGCTCCAGTTGCTTCAATAACTTTTGTGTTACCTCCGATATGATCATGATGATGGTGAGTATTTAAAACTTGTGTGATGTGATAACCATGCTCTTCGGCAATATCAAGACATAACTTATGCGCCAAAGGGTCAATCGCAAGCGCCTCCTTAGACCTTTCATCAACTAATAGGTACAAGTAGTTACGTAAACGATTCCGGATCGGAACTTTATGGATAATCATTGTTAGAAAAACTCGCAAATTGCTTTAAAATCAAACACACAGAAGACGTATAATTAGATTGTAATTCTTATAACCTTCCACTTACCCTAATGATAAAACGTTTCAACGTTTAAGTCTTGGCCTGATGACACCTCTTATCCAAATCAAAAACCTTTCTTTTAGCGTTGGCGGCCCTTTATTAATTGAAAAAGCGAACCTAGTCATAAACCCTCTAGAAAAAATTGGCCTAGTGGGGCGCAATGGCACCGGAAAATCAACATTCTTAAAACTACTCATGGGCCAACATCAACCCGATGATGGCGAAGTCAACTTAAAGAGCGGTTTAAGAATGAGCCAATTGATTCAGTCAATCCCTCAAAACTTAAATGACTCAATTACCACGGTGATTGCTAGTGGTCATCACTCACATGGTCATATTTTAGCAGACTACTTCCGTGAAGAATCAGAAGGTGGGTCCTCTGAAAAGACTCAAATGGCCATGACTGAACATGAACTATGGGGAGACATTAATGCTGCACAAACCTTGGTTTCACGCTTTGATCTAGACCCTAATGCGTCATTTAACAGCCTCTCCGGAGGCATGAAACGTCGAGTTTTGCTCGCAAAAGCACTGGTTAACAATCCAGAGCTATTACTCTTAGATGAGCCCACTAACCACCTCGATATCGACACTATTGAGTGGTTAGAACAATTCCTTAAGAGCACCAATATTGCATTAGTCATTGTGTCACACGATAGAGCATTTCTTAATAAACTTTGTACACGTATCGTTGATATTGACCGCGGACAGTTGGTGAATTGGGAAGGTAATTTTGATCAATTTTTACTCAAAAAAGAAAAAGCTCTTGAGGAAGAAGAAAGGCATAATGCGCTTTTTGATAAAAAGCTTGCTCAAGAAGAAGCCTGGATTAGGCAAGGCATTAAAGCAAGGAGAACACGTAACGAAGGCAGGGTCCGAGCACTCAAAGAACTTAGAGTCCAAAGGCAAGCTAGACGAGATCGACAAGGTAATGCCAGCTTCAAACTTCATGAGCAATCCAACTCGGGCAAACGAGTCATTGAGTTAAGGAACATTAGTCAGCAATATGATGGCAGAACAATTATTGATGACTTTTCATGCAATATTATCCGCGGTGATAAAATAGGCATTATTGGTGCAAATGGTTGCGGAAAGTCAACGCTGATCAAAATAATTACTGGACAACTCAAAGCCGATACTGGCTCAGTCAAGTTAGGAACAAATTTAGAAATCGCCTACCTTGATCAACTGCGTAGCGACATCAATGAAAAATTAAGTGTTTTGGACAACATCTCAGGAGGTAAAGACCAAATTACCATTAATGGCACAGATCGTCACATTATGAGCTATGTGCAAGAATTTTTATTTTCACCCACTAAAGCGCGCGGCCCTGTCACCGCTTTATCTGGGGGGGAACGTAATCGTTTATTACTGGCGAAACTATTCACAAAACCGTTTAATTTACTGATTCTGGATGAACCCACAAATGATTTAGACATGGAGACGCTAGAGCTATTAGAAAATCTACTGGTCGAGTATAAAGGGACGCTATTATTAGTTAGCCATGACCGCGTATTTCTAGACAATGTCGTTGGTAGCACCATCGTATTTGAAGGCACAAAAGAAGCCCCAGGCGTCGTCAATGAATACATTGGCGGCTATGAAGATTGGTTACGTCAACGCAGCAACATTAGCTCAAAACCTAAAAACAATACATCACAATCACAGCCTGACAATACTCTTAGTCAGCCATCAACAAGCTCAAGCACGTTAAATGCGCAAACAACAAAACGAAAACTGAGTTACAACGAGCAAAGAGAACTCGACGCTTTACCGGGAAAAATTGAGGAACTAGAAACGAATATTGAGAAACGTTCTACCGAGATGAATCATGCGGACTATTTTAAACAGGACCCCCAGGTATTGACAGGCTTGAGTGACGAGTTAAAAGAGTGGCAAGACAGCTTAGATCAGTGTTACCAACGCTGGGAAGAGCTAGACCAATGAGGACTACAATCTATTTCAGATACACAAATTTGGTAACACCTAATGAGCCCTTATCTATCCAGAATTTCACCGCCTTCCCATAAGTGCCGGTTGACACACCTTGGGGTGCTCCATCAATAAAATACGGTAGAAATATCGGAGAAAAAAGCACAATATATTGATCGTCTTTCTCAGAAAAACCTATTTTATAATGCTTTAAGTCTTTTTCAGACTGTTTTAGCTCGGGCAACTGTTGAAAAGCATTGAGAGCAACCGCCCAAGCTTGCAAGTATATGGCAGGTAATAAAGCTTGATGTGACTGCGGGCTAAAAAAATTCGGATCAGTCGATTGGCATATATAGCCATCATCATATGCGCACTGGTCATCTAATGTTTGAATAAACTGTTGGATTTCTTTTTCAGGCTTCATTGAATCACCAGCAATCGCACTAGATACTAGAATGATCAATATACCACTGAGAACTAATTCACGAATCATAATTTTGTAGGTAATCAAGTAAACCCTTTTGGCAGATTATTAATTAGCCACAGTACCTAACACCTGAATATTACCACCAAAGTGGTATTGAAAAGAGCCACCTGGGGTTGCCAAATAGCCTCCTATACCTAAAGCGATGTCGCTACGAATATCTTGTGGGGAGAAGTTTTCATTATCAAAGCGCGGGTCAAAACCCGCATGCGTATGATATGAAGCCGTTATTCTTGACCCTGATGGCGTTGATGTTTCTGGATTAGGGAGCGTGACACTTGCCGCTTCTCCTCTGACCGGACTGGAAGATCCGTAGGTATTATCTTGGTTACGATAGACCCAACCACCATATTCACGATTTTCACGAACTGACGTAGGGTTTATACCATTAAGTACAATGAAAGCCGCCTCTCTTTCGGATTGACTCCGCGTTGAAGAGTCATTTGAGTCACTGCCAGATGAGGCAATGGCTGCAACGGCAACTACACTAGCACCAATAATTAAAGGTCGGCTCACTTTCGACTTTTTCTTCTGGCCTGCTTTGCCATTCTCTTCTTTCAAGCTATGGTAACTAGCAGGTTTTTTACCAATTAAATGTTGAATAGAAAAAAGTGAGGTATAGCTCGTTTCATCAAAATTTTGAGGATCTTTTGTATGCGACAGATCAAACACTAAATTTGTCGCATCATTCACTGCAAACTGCGTACGAAAACGTAATAATTCTTTGTTTCCATCCACTTTCATCGCTTGCAACATATACGCTGAGCGATCATAAGAAAAACCCGCTTCTATTGCCTGACCAATTTCAACCGCTCCTCGATCTATAAAACTCATTCTGCCATATAAACCAGATAAGCCTTGCCATTTATTAGCCGATGAAAACTCAAGATACTGAACACTCCGGTCTTCTAGGCCAGAAAAATTAGATTCAAGTTTGGCAAACCCTATTTGCGCATGCAGATCATTCGTCAATCGAGCATCTAGACCAGCACCTTTAAATGTAAAGCCGATATCAATACCGCCATGAAATCCAAATCGATCCACTCCTTGAAAACTACCTGCATCTCGAACAAATGATTCGGACTCCCCTTGCATCGCTGATAGCGTAAATCGTCCTAAAGAATAACCTAAAACTGTATGCTTTTCAGAGTCGCTTTGACTAAACCCAAAATGCAAATCATTGCCAGCAAAGCTTTTTCGGTAATGTAAACTCGTTAAGCTTGCACCAGAAGACGACTCATTAAAAAACTTATGTTTCGATTGCTTAAGTTCAAGTGAAGATGAAGCTCCTTCAAACGAACTGACCAAAGAACTACCCAACACACTGTATTCTGTCTCTTGGAGAAAACCGGCGTTTGCTAAACTTGGCGCTGACAAGAATACACCAACACTGCTTAACAAGATGATAGGGTAAGTGGTTAAATTCTTCATAATGACGCCCAGTTAGTTATTATTAATTTATTGATCGGCTCACAACCTTAAACCATCTTAAAGACTTTACATTCATTGCTCAAGTGCTTCACGAACCGCTTCAACATAAGGATTAGCAATCGGACGCTTTGACCGAATCAAACGCAACCCTTCATTTAAATCCAACCCTTCATACACGTATAAATAACCAAGAACCGTTGACGTTGCACGGCAGATTCCCGCATTACAATGCACGTAAACGATTTCACCTAACGTAACTTGTTCGATCAAGTATTGAATAGGGTGAGCAATTTTCTTTGCCATATCTACTGGATCAACATCATCAATCGCAAATCTCGCAAAGCGTATATTACGCTGCTGATAGTGTTTTTTTAGCAAATCAATATTAATTTTTCGCACGCTTAAATCTGCGTCCGTCTGCAAGTTTACAACACTTGTTATTCTATGTTTTTCAAACAACTCCCGAACATCACCTATATCCTTTGGCGAACTTCCGACAAAAACTTGCGCACTGATTTGGCTGAGGCTCATCATAATGCGCACAAACCTCTGTTACACAGCCAACGCCAACACAGCATCCCTGTATAGTCGTTTAAGACACATGATATTGTGTACTATGATTTCTGACCGTTTCTACTAGGAGTTTCATGTGCTCGGGGTCCGCATGGGGTTGAATACCATGCCCCAAATTAAACACATGCCCTTGGCCATCAATTTGATTGCCATAACTATCTAAAACACGTTTTGCCTCAGCAACAACCACTTCTGGCCTTGTATTCATGATAACAGGGTCCATATTCCCTTGTAAGGAGACTTTGTCGCCCACACGCTGCTTGGCATCGGCAATATCAACCGTAAAATCTAAGCCAATACCATCACAACCCGTCTCAGCAATCATCTCCAACCATTGTCCACCTCCTTTTGTAAAAAGAACAACAGGAATATCTTGAGTCTGGCTATCGCTTTTTAATGCTTGAACAATCTTGTGCATATACGCTAATGAAAATTCTGCGTACTGCTTCGTCGACAGAATGCCGCCCCATGTATCAAACACCATTAAGGATTGCGCTCCAGCGGCTACTTGAGCTTTTAAATAAGTAATCACCGATTCAGCGACTACTGACAATATTTGATGCATGCCTTGAGGTGATTCAAACATTAAGCCACGAATGTGGGCAAACTCTTTAGTCCCCTTGCCTTCAACCATATATGTCGCTAACGTCCATGGGCTGCCAGTAAAGCCGATTAATGGCACACGTCCATCCAATGCCTTACGAATGGTGCGCACCGCATCCATCACATAAACTAATTCATCTTCTGGGTCAGGGACGAATAGCGCATCAATATCCGCTTGAGATCGAACTGGCCTTTCAAATACGGGGCCGACACCTTCTTCAAGCGTCAGACCTAAACCCATTGCATCGGGTACGGTTAAAATATCTGAAAACAAAATAGCCGCATCCAAATCAAATCGATCGATAGGCTGTAAAGTAACTTCACAAGCTAAGTCTGGGCTTTTACAAAGGTTAAGAAAATCCCCAGCAGCTTTACGAGTTGCACGATACTCTGGCAAATAACGTCCTGCTTGGCGCATTACCCATATCGGTGTGTAATCAGTTTTTTCGCGTCTTAACGCGCGTAAATATTGATCATTCTTTAATTCACTCATTATTTGCCTCTTCAAATAATTTGATCATTCAGCTGTTTGAATCAACTTAATGATTTGGCAATTTGCGCTTGAATTGCTTCAGCAGCTGCCTTGGGGTTTTCAGCATCACGAATCGGACGGCCAATCACGATATAATCAGCACCGTTTTCAAAGGCTTTTTCGACAGTCACAACCCTTTTTTGATCATCATCGTTATCAACGGGTCGAATGCCTGGTGAAACAATCATAAAATTATGACCTAAATTAGCTCGCATGACTGGCGCTTCTAATCCTGAGGCAACCACTCCATCACAGCCTAATTCGATAGCTCTTTTGGCGCGAGACAACACTAGCTTGTCAACATCGCAGTCAAAGCCTAAGTCGTCTAAATCACCACGATCTAAGCTTGTTAATACCGTCACGGCTAATACTTGAACATCACCTTTATTCTCAGCAGCAGAACGCATAATGCTGTCATTGCCATGAATCGTCGCAAAAGTGACGCCTTTACCATTTAGTTGCTTAATCGCACGACCTACTGTCGCAGGCACATCAAAAAATTTGAGATCTACAAAAATTTTCTTTTGCTTTGCTTTAAGCCAATCTAATAACTCAAAGTATTCGCCTGACATAAAAAGCTCAAGCCCAATTTTGTAAAAGCTCACTGCATCACCAAGTTCTTCAACCATGTTTTTTGCAGCAGCAACTGTCGGCACATCCAAGGCAACTATCAGCCGATCTTGGTTCGTAATATTTTTATCCATTGGTATGGCTTACTCTATTAAGTAGAGTTGAATTTGTCAGTTGCGAAGCTTAACCGATATTCAAGTAATCCAAAATACCCTGAGCAGCTTCTCTGCCCTCAAAAACAGCGGTAACGACCAAATCTGAGCCACGAACCATATCACCACCCGCAAAAACCTTGTCATTGGTTGTCTGAAAAGCAAATGTATTATTATCCGCAACAATGCCCCCCCAACTATTAATATCAACATTAAAGTCAGCTAACCATGATGCAGGGCTTGGACGAAAACCGAATGCGATGACCACACTATCCGCAGGAATAATTTCTTCTGAACCAATGACTGGCTCTGGGCGACGGCGGCCTCTGTCATCAGGCTCACCTAATTGAGTCGTCACCACTTTGACGCCTTCAACCTTGCCATCAGCACCTATAATTTCGATAGGCTGGCGGTTCCATAAAAACTCAACACCTTCTTCCTTGGCATTTTGTACTTCACGCATGGAACCAGGCATATTCGCTTCATCACGGCGATAGGCACATTTCACATCACTTGCATTTTGTCTAATAGATGTACGAACACAATCCATCGCTGTATCTCCACCACCTAAGACAACAACACGTTGATCACGCATATCAATAAAGTCAATGGCTTCTTTTTCAAACCCCATCAAGCGGTTGATATTGGAAATTAAAAACGGCAATGCTTCATGAACGCCTTCTAAATCTTCACCAGGAAAGCCGCCTTTCATATAAGTGTATGTTCCCATGCCGAGGAAAACAGCATCATAGTCATCCACAAGCGACTGGAAAGCAACATCTTCACCAATGGTGGTACCCAGCACAAACTCAACACCCATTTCTTCTAAAATTTGACGTCTAGTACGAACAACGTCTTTTTCAAGTTTAAAGGGGGGAATTCCAAAAGTCAGCAAACCACCAATCTCTTCATATTTATCAAATACAATAGGTTTGACGCCATTTCTGGCTAAAATATCGGCACATGCAAGCCCCGCAGGACCAGCACCAACAATGGCAACTCTCTTTCCAGTTGATTCAACGCCTGTCATGTCTGGACGCCAACCTTGTTTTAAAGCTTCATCAGTGATGTATTTTTCCACCGAGCCAATAGTGACCGCGCCAAAACCATCATTCAAGGTACAAGCACCTTCACATAAACGATCTTGTGGGCATATGCGGCCACAAATTTCTGGCAAAGAATTTGTCTGATGCGACAATTCAGCTGCTTCAAATAATTTACCTTCTGATACTAACTTTAACCAATCTGGAATATAGTTATGGACTGGGCACTTCCATTCACAATATGGATTACCACATTCCAAACACCGCCCTGATTGCGCACTTGCTTGGTCTTCTTCAAACTGCCCATAAATTTCTTTGAATTCTTTGGCGCGTTCATGTGCTGATTTTTTCTCCGGATCCTGACGCGGCAAGTCCAAGAATTGAAAGTCATTACTCATTCATTTAACCTATAAATCTATCTATATGTTGAGGAATCAGAATGCGGCAATTAAGCCGCATCAGAAATTGATTCCATCAATTTTGCCAAGTCTGTTGCTCTTGGTTTCACCAACCAAAACTTCGGCAAATAATCATGGAATTTCACGAGAATCTGCCTCGCATGCTCACTACCCGTTTCTTCAACATATTGCGTTAACAATCTTTTTAAGTAGTGGGTGTAAGCTTCCATCGGTTCGCTCATTAAACGATGAGTATCTACCAATTCATGATTATAGCGATCACTAAAGTTTTTATCTTCGTCCAGTACAAATGCCAATCCGCCTGTCATACCTGCACCAAAGTTAACACCCGTATCACCCAGCACAATTACTGTACCGCCAGTCATATATTCACAACAATGATCTCCAGCGCCTTCAACAATCGCTGTCGCTCCTGAATTTCGAACTGCAAAACGTTCACCGGCTAAACCTGATGCAAATAATTTGCCTCCTGTGGCCCCGTAGAGACACGTATTGCCAATGATTGTTGTTTCATTCGATTTAAAGGCACTACCTGCTGGTGGCACAATAACCACCTTACCACCCGCCAAACCTTTACCGACATAGTCATTAGCGTCACCTTCAAGATGCATATTTAAACCACCAGCATTCCAAACACCAAAACTTTGACCTGCTGAACCGGTTAGCTTCAAAGTGATCGGCGTATCTTCCATGCCTAAATTGCCATAGCGTTTTGCAATTTCTCCTGAAATTCTAGCGCCAATGGATCGATGAATATTCTTCACTGCATACGTGAACTCACCACCTGAACGAGACTCAATTGCTGGCAAGACATCAGCGACCATTTGCTCTGCTAACTCTGCCTTATCAAATGGCTCATTTTTAGGCTCTACACAAAACTGAGGCTTTTCAGCGGGAACATCGCCACTGGAAAGAATCGGCTCTAGGTTCAAACTTTGCTGCTTAGGAGTATCTCCTGCTAAGACTTCCAATAGGTCAGTACGACCGATCAAGTCTTGCAAAGAACTCACTCCTAAGACTGCTAGCCATTCACGTGTTTCTTGCGCAATAAATGTAAAGTAGTTTACGACTCTTTCTACGGTGCCTATGTAATGCTTATCACGCAAAACACCGTTTTGAGTAGCGACACCTGTTGCACAATTATTCAAATGGCAAATTCGTAAGTACTTACATCCTAATGCCACCATTGGCCCTGTACCAAAACCAAAACTTTCAGCACCTAATATGGCCGCTTTAATCACATCAAGGCCTGTTTTCAAACCACCATCTGTTTGTAAGCGAACTTTATCGCGCAGATCATTAGCCCGCAATGTTTGGTGGGCTTCAGTCAAGCCTAGCTCCCATGGAGAGCCCGCGTAGTGGACAGACGTTAATGGGCTGGCAGCTGTGCCACCGTCATAACCAGAAATGGTAATCAAGTCCGCATAGGCTTTCGCAACGCCTGCCGCAATTGTGCCAACGCCTGCTTCAGCAACTAACTTCACAGACACCATCGCATCTGGATTCACTTGTTTCAAATCAAAAATTAACTGCGCCAAATCTTCGATAGAATAAATATCGTGGTGCGGCGGCGGAGAGATCAGAGCAACTCCCGGCATTGAATAACGTAATGTAGCAATCATGTCATTCACTTTATGGCCAGGTAATTGACCTCCCTCACCAGGCTTAGCACCTTGAGCAACTTTAATTTGCAGTACTTCAGCATTCACTAAATAGTGTGGAGTAACCCCAAAACGCCCTGATGCAACCTGCTTGATTTTTGACATTTTATTAGTGCCATAGCGTTCAACGGCCTCTCCACCTTCTCCAGAGTTTGAACGGCTGCCCATGCTATTCATTGCTTGAGCAAGAGATTCGTGAGCTTCTGGAGATAAAGCGCCTAAAGACATTCCCGCACTGTCAAAACGCGGTAGAATTTTTTCAATCGGTTCTACATCGTTGATATCAATGGCTTGAATATCTTTTTTAGGCACTAGCAAATCTCGGAGCACCATAGGTTTGCGATGATTTACGATATCAGCGTACTCCTGATACTTGCCATAATCACCTGATTCAACAGCCGCATGCATCGTTCTGACTACATCAGGGTTGTAAGCGTGATATTCACCACCAAAAACATACTTCAATAAGCCGCCTTGGTTGAGAGCTTTTCTATCATTCCATGCCTGTGCGGCCACAATGCGTTGTTCCGCTTCAATATCTAAGAAGTTAGCACCTTGAATGCGACTTGTTGTTCCTTTAAAGCATAAATCAATCACATCCTCATGCAATCCAACCGCTTCAAACAGCTGTGATCCACGGTAACTCGCAATGGTTGAAATACCCATTTTTGAAGTGATTTTATACAAGCCTTTATTGATACCTTTGCGGTAAGAGCGCATCAGTGTATCAATTTTCCCTTCAATTTCATTATTTGCCAACATACCTCGCAACGATTCATACGCAAGGTATGGATGGATTGCAGTAGCACCAAAACCAATGAGCACAGCAAAATGATGAGGGTTTCGCGCACTCGCCGTATCAGCCACAATATTACAATCACAACGTAAACCTTCATGGGTTAAACGTTGATGTACGGCTCCTATTGCCATTGCGGCATTGATTGGCAACCGGTCTTTCGCAATTTCACGGTCAGATAAAATCAAAATAACTGACTTGTCTTGAACAGCTTTTACAGCCTGATCACAAACATCTTCAATAGCGGTTTTTAAATCGCTATCTACCGAATAGGTAATATCAATAACGCAATGAGTAAAACCCTGGTCACTCAAATTCAACATTGATTGATATTTTCGAGTCGACAACACTGGGGAATCGACAAACACTGTTTTCGCCATGTCTTTATTAGGGTTAAACAAGTTTTGCTCAGTCCCAAAATACGTTTCTAATGACATGACCACCATTTCCCGAATAGGGTCTATCGGCGGGTTTGTGACTTGTGCAAATTGCTGTCTAAAGTAATCATAAACGACACGTTGTTTGCGCGACAATACAGCCATTGGCGTATCGTCACCCATGGATCCAATCGCTTCTTGTCCTGACTCAGCCAACACACGCAACACCTGCGAACGTTCTTCGTTGGTGACTTGGAACATTTTTTGATACACCTTCAACGACGCAGGATTTAAAATCACGTCTATTGCATGTGCATCTAACTCTGATGGTAAACGAACCGTACTATTCCATATCCATTCCTTATATGGATGCTCGCTTTTAATACGATCCTGAATTTCTTCAGGGCTAATAATATTACCAGTATGGGTATCAACTGCTAGCATTTGCCCTGGGGACAAACGACCTTTAGCGACCACATCACTTGGGCTGTAGTCATACACGCCTATCTCTGAAGCAAGCGTAATATGACGATCTTTGGTAACCACATATCTAGCGGGTCTTAAGCCATTACGATCCAGAGCACAAGCGGCATAGCGACCATCGCTCATGACCACACCCGCAGGTCCGTCCCAAGGCTCCATATGCATCGCATGAAATCGATAAAAAGCCTTTAAATCTGGGTCTATATTTTCAGCATTTTGCCATGCTGGAGGAATCAACATTTGCATTGCACGAAACAAATTGACCCCACCCATGAGCAAGGTTTCTAGCATATTGTCAAAGCTCATCGAGTCCGAACCATTCGTGCTAACAAATGGGCGGATATCATCAATATTTGGTATCTTATCAGTATCAAACTTAAAGCTACGAGCCACAGACCAATTGCGATTCCCTTGAATCGTGTTAATCTCTCCATTATGCGCTAAGTAGCGAAATGGTTGAGCTAAGCGCCATTGTGGAAGCGTGTTAGTAGAAAATCGCTGGTGAAACACGCACAAGGCCGATTTCATCTCAGGATCATTTAGATCTTTATAAAAGGTCGGCATTGATTCAGGCATCATGAGACCTTTATAAACAATTGCTCGACTGGAAAGGCTCGTTATATAGAACTGCTCATCATTGGTTGCTATACGTTTTTCCGCACGGCGCCTGGCAATAAATAATTTGCGCTCAAATCCATCTGAATCTGATTGATCTACCGCATTCACAAAAATTTGCTCGATTTGCGGTAAAGACGACCTAGCTTGTTGGCCCAGTACAGAGGGATCAACTGGCACCTCTCTCCAACCAAGCACTTCTAATGATTCTTTGACAATCTCTTCTGCTAAGATTTTTTTAGCTGATTTTGCTAATGACTCATCCTTATTTAGAAAAATCATGCCTACCGCAAATAGGTTCTTCACAGAAAAACCCAACGCTTCGCCAGATGACTTAAAGAATGCTTCTGGCTTACCCAGAAGTAAACCACAGCCATCTCCGCTTTTGCCATCAGCTGCAATGGCTCCTCGATGCGTTAAGCGTGCTAAAGCATTAATAGAGTTACTAATTAATTCGTGACTTGGCGTGCCGTCCATGTGGGCAATCAAACCAAATCCACAGTTATCTTTTTCAAACTCGGGACGGTATAAACCCTCCGAGCTGTGGTACATTTTTATCTCGGTCATAGATCTAATTCTTTTCACATGTGCTTTGGTAATGAAAACCAAAGTAAGAAAGGATATAGCTAATTCAGTAGCATACAAAAACGAAAAATAGTATTTTGCATATTAGTGAACGCTAATTTAGCCGAAGGATTATCTAGGAAAGACAACCCTAAGTCAATTTATTCAAGAGGTATGACTAAAAAGAAGAGCTATAGTTTTTCAGAAATTTTCTTTGCCATCTCTCGAGGTGAGCACTGACCACTTTCGACAATAATATCTGCTACATCCTGATAAATGTCTTCACGCTCAGAAATTAAGCGTTGAATCGTTTCCTTGATATCCGTTTTTTGCAGTAACGGACGTTTTTTACTGTTTTTAGTCCGGTCATACAAAACATCTACGCTGGCAGACAGATATACAATCGCCCCAGCTTGTCTCAAATGCTTTCTATTCTCAGCACTTAGAACAGCGCCTCCACCCGTAGAAATAACGGCATTTTTTTGCAAAGGCATATCTTCGATAACTTTCGACTCCCTGACTCGAAAACCCGTTTCTCCCTCAACATCAAATATAACAGGGATAGAAACGCCCATTCGGCGCTCCAACTCATCATCCGTATCTATAAAGCTAAAGCCAAGGTGGCTGGCAAGCTCTCGACCCACCGTCGACTTGCCAGCACCCATCAAACCTACGAGTACAACATTATTGCCACGTTCCGACACAGTCATACCCCCAACACAACTTAATTACTTAAGATCAAGCTCTCCATTGATAATCTTTGGCGTTAAGAAAATCAACAACTCGGTACGATCATTACGCTTAGAACGCTTTTTAAATAAGTTTCCTAATAATGGTAAGTCTCCTAATAGTGGCACTTTTTCAACATTCTTAACTTGTTGTTCTTGATAAATACCACCAATAATCACCGTTTCGCCATTTTCAACAGTCACTTGAGTAACAATGTT
>JBOEGT010000004.1:0-91869 GCA_050633585.1 Arenicella sp. | reverse complement strand
GTTTTTTCACCAATAATGGTTTGAGATAAACCATAAACTCGGCCAAATTGTGTTTGATTGATAGGGGTTCTTCCTGCCATGATCTCGGCTTGAGATTGTGGGTAGCGAGGGTTCTTATTGGGCTGGGCATAGCCATAGGGAAAGGTAGGGCGACCATTTCTGAGGTCATACTTATCACTTGCACCAAAAATATGTAGTAGCTCATGTGTGATAATCATATTATTACGTTTTCGATCTTGTTGGTGTGCGCTAGCATGAATAAGGCCAATGAGTCCTTTTTGCAAGCCTGTTGAATGAGGTAATCGAACCCCTTTTTCAGGCGATGAATACATCACGAATAAGTTGATTTGGCTGCTGTGTGAATCGTCAGTTTGGTTTTGCCATGCCCACCATCGTAATTTTAGTGACCATAAGATGATGTCCCAACGAGAGGCTCCTATGGGTGGAAGTGCAGGAGGAATTGAATCGATGGATTTGCCTAGGCGAATACGAATACTATTACTTAGGTTTAAATTGTATCGCTTAGCTTGTTTCCCGAAATACTCATTGATCTCATAAAACTGTCGTTCTGTTAAGCGGGCAATCCCATCTTGAGTGTTTGAAGATTGGTCATAATTGATGGGAGTAATCACTAAATCTTGTGTACCCTTCCAGTTTTGAATGATTTTCTTCTGGCTGTCAAAGTGCTTCCACACGCCTATTAGGATGAGTAATAGTATGCTGATACGAATAATTTTAAAGTTAGAAGTCCTTTTTCGGGTATTCATGCAGTTTTATTTGAAAAAATAGTCACAATTAGCTTGAACTTAGCATGATGCACCCCATTTTTACACCAAATTTAACGTTGAGCGACTTCGCTTGTTAAACGTTATATGTATTTTTGAAAACAGATAACTATTAAGCAAACAATAATAGATGACTATGTCGAATACTGGAAATAAAGAAACCTCGCAAGAGTTAGAAGAAGAGATCAATGTTGATCAAGCGGCTGTAGCGGAACAAGAAGAGGCGCCGGAAGCTAATGCTTCGGAGCCTACCGTAGAGTCATTGCAAGCTGAGCTAGAAGCACAGCAAGCTCAGTTTACGGACCAATTACTTCGTACAAAAGCGGAAATGGAAAATGTCCGTCGTCGTTCAGAAAAGCAAATTTCAGACAGCCGTAAGTTTGCGAATGATGGGATTGCTCGTGAGCTTGTGAATGTTCGTGATTCTTTGCAAATTGCAAGTGAAACTGAAATTGAAGCACAAGATAGCGATGCCGTGAAAAGCATGCGTGAAGGTTTAGAGTTAACGCTTAAGCAACTAGATAGTTTGTTTGAAAAGTTTTCAATTACTGAAATTGCGCCAGTAGCAGGTGATAAGTTGGATCCAAACCTGCATCAAGCGATGACAATGGTTCCTAGTGATGAAGTAGAGCCCGGTAGTGTTGTGAATACAATCCAACGCGGTTATCAATTACATGACCGCCTGTTGCGACCAGCTATGGTCGTTGTGGCGCAAAAATAGTGGAATAACACGTAATTTGATGTGGAAAAGCCAAAGTTTTTATTGGATTTCTTGAAAATAAAATGGCCAACCCCACGTAGAGAACATAATAGAAATAATGCAGATAGATTAGTGCGCTAATCGTAATGAATGATTATTGAGAGGTAATTAAAATGGGAAAAATTATTGGAATTGATTTAGGTACAACCAACTCTTGTGTTGCAGTTATGGATGGTGATAAACCACGTGTAATTGAAAATAGCGAGGGTGATCGTACTACGCCATCATATGTCGCATATGCGGATGATGGTGAAGTGTTAGTTGGGCAGTCTGCAAAGCGTCAGTCTGTGACTAATCCAGAAAAAACTCTGTACGCGGTTAAGCGTTTAATTGGCCGTAAATTTGATGAAAAAGTGGTTCAACGTGATAAAGACTTGATGCCATATAAAATCGTCAAAGCGAAAAATGGCGACGCGTGGGTGGAAGTTGATGGAAATCAAATGGCTGCTCCGGAAATTTCGGCACGTGTACTTCAAAAAATGAAAGCGACTGCTGAAGAATTTTTAGGTGAAGAGGTCACAGAAGCAGTTGTGACTGTGCCTGCATATTTTAATGATTCACAACGTCAAGCAACGAAAGACGCGGGTAAAATTGCGGGTCTTGATGTTAAGCGTATTATCAATGAGCCAACAGCTGCAGCATTAGCTTATGGCATGGATAAAGCGGCAAAAGGCGATAGCAAAATTGTAGTTTATGATTTAGGTGGAGGCACATTTGATGTGTCGATCATTGAAATTGCTGAAATTGATGGTGAATATCAATTTGAAGTGTTAGCGACAAATGGTGATACGTTTTTAGGTGGTGAAGATTTTGATAATCGCATCATCGAATATTTGGCTGATGAGTTCAAAAAAGATCAAAATTTTGATTTAAAAGGAGATCCTTTAGCGATGCAGCGTTTAAAAGATGCTGCTGAAAAAGCAAAGATTGAGTTATCTTCTAGTTCTCAAACAGAAATTAACTTGCCATATATTACTGCTGACGCTTCAGGCCCTAAGCACTTGGTCATGAAGTTAACACGTGCAAAATTAGAAGCGTTAGTAGAAGATTTAGTTGATCGCAGTATCGAACCTTGTAAAGTTGCTTTAAAAGATGCGGGTTTATCTGCTAGTGACTTAGACGATGTCATTTTGGTTGGTGGTCAAACACGTATGCCTAAAGTGCAAGAAGCGGTTGCTGAATTCTTTGGTAAAGAACCTCGTAAAGATGTTAACCCAGATGAAGCGGTGGCTTTAGGTGCGGCAATTCAAGGCGGTGTACTTGGTGGTGATGTAACAGACGTTTTATTACTTGATGTAACACCTCTTTCCTTGGGTATCGAAACCATGGGCGGTGTGATGACTAAGTTGGTTGAGAAAAATACAACAATTCCAACCAATGCAAGCCAAGTCTTTTCAACCGCTGAAGACAACCAAAACGCGGTGACAGTTCATGTGTTGCAAGGTGAACGTGAAATGGCTAGTGGCAATAAATCACTTGGCCAATTTAACTTGTCCGACATTCCTCCAGCGCCACGTGGAACACCTCAAATTGAAGTGACTTTTGATATTGATGCGAATGGTATTTTGAACGTTTCAGCAAAAGATAAAGCAACGGGTAAAGAGAATAAGATTGAAATTAAATCAAGTTCTGGTTTGAGTGATGCAGAAATCGAAGCAATGGTAGCGGATGCTGAAGCGCATGCTGAAGAAGATAAGAAAGCAAAAGAGCTTGTCGATGCTCGCAATCAAGCAGAGCAAATGGTTCATGGCGTTAAAAAGACGTTAAGTGAAGCTGAAGACAAAGTAGATGCTGACGAAAAGCAAAAAATCGAAGCAGCGATTGTTGATGTTGAAGAGTCCGTGAAAGGTGATGATGTCGAAGATATCAATGCGAAGACTCAAGCGTTAATGGAAGCGAGTCACAAGCTTGCTGAAGCCATGTATGCTGAACAAGGCGGAGCTGATGCGGGTGAAGAAGCTGCACCAGCGGATGATAATGTTGTTGACGCGGAATTTGAAGAAGTCAAAGACGACGAAGACAATAATAAAAACGCATAATTAGTGTTCAAGGTTAAGCCGCTTGATCTTTTCAAGCGGCTTTCCTGTTTTCATTGAGTTATATGTAAGTTTTATACTGAGTTATTGAGAAAAAACATGTCAAAGCGCGATTACTATGAAGTACTAGATGTTGACCGAAATGTGTCAGAAGCGGATTTGAAGAAAGCGTATCGCCGTAAATCCATGAAACATCACCCCGATCGCAATCCGGGTGATGCGGCAGCTGAAAAAAAGTTTAAAGAAGCGAAAGAGGCTTATGAAATTCTTTCAGATTCACAAAAACGTGCTGCTTATGATCAATATGGCCATGCGGGGGTAGACCCTTCAATGGGAGGCGGTCAAGGCGCTGGTGGTTTTGGCGATTCATTTAGTGACATATTTGGCGATATCTTTGGTGGAGGCGGCGGTGGCGCGCAGCGTCAGCGCCAACGACGAGGCGCAGATTTGGGTCATGAAATTCAAATGACCTTAGAAGATGCTGTTCGCGGTAAAGAAGTGAATGTGTCTGTTAGGCGACATAAAGATTGTTCTGCTTGCGATGGCACTGGAGCGAAGAAAGGCACTGAGGCTAAAACCTGTGGCACTTGTCATGGACAAGGCCAAGTTCGAATGTCTCAAGGGTTCTTTGCCGTCCAACAAACATGCCCTACTTGTCATGGTAAGGGTACAGTTATTACTGATCCGTGCACATCATGCCGAGGAACTGGACAAGAACAGGAGACTAAGAAGCTTGCCGTTAAAATTCCCGCAGGTGTCGATAATGGTGATCAAATACGTCTGTCGGGTGAAGGTGATGCGCCACAGGGTGGCGGCGTTCGAGGTGATTTATATGTCACTGTAAGCGTCAAACCTCATGATATTTTTGAACGTGATGGTGTCGATCTTTATTGTGATGTCCCGATTAGTTTTTCGACGTTAACTATTGGCGGTGAAATTGAAGTGCCGACATTGGATGGAAAAGCAAAACTAAAAATTCCTGCAGGTAGTCAATCGGGTAAACAGTTTCGATTGCGTGGCAAAGGGGTGAGTAATGTTCGTGCTCAGGGTTATGTCGGAGATCAATATTGCCGTATTCAAGTTGAAACACCTGTGAACTTGAATAAAGAGCAAAAAGACCTGTTAAAGCAGTTTGATGAATCGATTGCTAAGGGTGGGTCTCAGCATTGCCCTAAGGATAGTTCTTGGAAAGATAAAGTAAAAAGTTTTTTCGAAGATATTATTTAAATAACGTATTTGTGCAACACAAAAAAACCAGAACATTGTTGTTCTGGTTTTTTTGTGCTCGATGGATAAATTATCAGTCCTGAATAATAGCGCCTACATTATTTAAATAAGCTTGATCTGAGAAGCGTGTCCAAACGCGTGCTCTTTTTCGGTGTTCTCTCATAGAGCTAACAATCTCTTGTGTTAGCTTGTCATCACTTTTTTCAATAAGTTTATCGATAGATATATTCGTTTGTTTAGCCAATGCTCGCATGACATCACTTGGGAATGAGCGGAGTACGATATGTGGGTATTGTGTTAATAATTCTTGCATTTTGATGCCGTTCTCATTCACAATTTTAGTGAATGCATCATAGGCGGCTAAACGCATTGACTGTTTTAGGATTTCTTTGTTTTTGTTTGAGAGCTTTTCAAATGCTGTTGGGTTAACGATAAATTGCATTTCTGAACTGGGAGAGTGCCAGCCAACATAATAAAATTTAGCAACATCTGCTAGGCCTAGGTTTAAATCGATGGCCGGGCCAACAAATTCAACGGCTTCAAGCTCACCAGATTGTAATGCTTCTTTTAGCTTGCTAACGGGAGGGTTTATGATGTTTACCCCAACACCTTTCATGACCTCCCCAGCGAGTCCTGGTAAGCGCATTTTTAAGCCTTTCAAATCTTCAAGGGAACGGATTTCCTTATTAAACCATCCTATCATCTGGTGTCCGGAGTTACCGCCTGGGAAAGACATCAGGCCATGTTTGCTATAAACCTTGTTCATGAGTTCTAAGCCGCCACCTTCGTAAAACCAAGAATAAAGTTCGGGTGTCACCATGCCAAATGGAACGGCACTAAAGAATACAGTGTCGGGATCTTTTTTAGCCCAAAAGTTCGAGGCTGAATGCCCCATTTGATATTTGCCTTCTTTGACGAAATCGAAAACTCCCCGTGTGTTGCCATGCGTTTTTTTGTTGACTAATTCAATTTTGAAGCTGCCGCCTGATAATGCGTTGACGAGCTCAGATAAGCGAGTTGTTGGATAGCCCAATAAATGTTCATCTCCCCATGTTTGAGCGAGTTGCCAAGTGACTTTTTTGTTCGACTCTGCCGCATTGGCAGTGGTTTGGGTGATAAGGCTCCCAGTAATACAACAGATGATGAACGTGCAGTTTTTAATATGTTTGAAAATTTTTGAATGCATGATGAATACCTCGCTATTGATGCTATTGAAGTATTAGAAGCATGTATCGTGCCAAGAAATAATTTTCTTATTTCTTATAGGATGGCGCTCTTTTGATAGAGGGTTGCAGGAGTTGAATTTCTCATTTTAGGTATTAATGAGAAATTTTCTGCTAATAAGGGGTGTATTATCTCGATGCCATTTAAAGTATAAAGCCAGCTGAAAGCTGGCTTTATATGAGTTAGGCCCTTTTAAGCGAGCGTTATTTTAGGTAAAGGTATAGCCCTATAATAACTATCGCTATAACAGCGACTGCAATTAATGTCGTTTTGCTGCCTTGGTTACTATTGTTATGAGATGGATGGTTTTGTGAATCTTTTGATGAGCCTTTAACCGAG
Organism: Arenicella sp.; assembly: GCA_050633585.1. Classification (GTDB taxonomy): domain Bacteria; phylum Pseudomonadota; class Gammaproteobacteria; order Arenicellales; family Arenicellaceae; genus CALKZN01. Next base: position 85,498 of record JBOEGT010000004.1, on the reverse strand, counting down.
CAATTAATAGCCCTCACTTTACCGTTGTCTTGAGTTTCAATGTCAAAGCTTATTTCATCACCTACCCGAGGAGGGCGGCCTAAGGCGCGAAGCTCGGAGATGTGTACAAACACATCGGTATCACGGCCTTCAACGTTGATAAAACCAAATCCGCGATCTCGTCGCCAGCTTTTTAAATGTCCTTTTGGCATATTTTTAATTCTTAGTTAGTAGAGTATGTTTATTGTTATTAAATTGATTGGCCGTATTATAACGTTAAATTGTATCAATCCTCTATTGGGTTGAGGTAATATTCGGCCATTAATTTAATAGGGAACAAAATTTTTTATGCAGTTGAATTTTCAGGTATTTGGCGAGTCAGGTCCAGCGCTTATTCTTGTTCATGGGCTTTTTGGTTCAATTGCTAATTGGCGAGGGGTTGCTAGGGAGCTGTCTAAGGACTTTAAGGTGTATGTAGTTGATCAGCGTAACCATGGTGATTCTCCACAGGTAAATACGATGTCTTATCGGGATATGGCTGATGATTTGGATGCGTTTATTGCCAGTTTACAATTGAGGGACTTCGTACTGTGTGGTCATAGTATGGGAGGGAAGGCCGCGATGGTCTATGCATTATCGGATTACGCATCGGTCAAAGAAATGAGGTCATTGATTGTTTTAGACATCGCTCCGGTCGCTTACTCTCATAGTCATGCACCATTTCTTGAGTCGATGGCAGAGATTGATATCACGTCAATTGGGTCTCGTTCAGAAGCGGATAAATTATTACAAGTGGCAATTCCTGATAGTGCGACTCGGTTGTTCTTGATGCAAAGCCTTGAGCGAAAGGATGGTTTGTTTCGGTGGAAGTTGAACCTGAGAGTGTTGCATGAGTATATGACGCAAATTGTGGGCTTTCCAGAAGAAGTCCTACTCAATCAGGTTTCAGAGCATTCCACTTTGTTTTTGTATGGCGAGCGGTCAGAGTATGTGCAGCCAACAATGTTCGGATTAATTCAAAAGCATTTCCCTCAAGCATTGTTCGATTCAGTAGACGCAGGGCATTGGATTCATGTTGAGCAGCGTCAAGCAATGATTGAAGCGATGAAACGGTTTTTGAATGTTTAAGTGATATAATTTGAAAAGCTGAGTAGTAAATACTAATAAAAACTAAATAAAAATTAAATAAATTAGAAAGAAAATGCAAAAAGCTTCGGTCAATAAAGATATGTTTGATAATAAGCAACGAAAATATGAGCTGTTGATCGACGCGCATTCCGACGATTTATATCGTTATGCACTGTGGGTTACCAAAAATAAGACGATGGCTGAAGATGTGATTCAGGAAACGTATTTACGTGCCTGGAAATCATTGGATAATCTTCAAGATGCAAAAGCGGCAAAAGCCTGGTTATTTACAATCTTTCGCCGTGAATATGCACGTCAATTTGAGCGTAAACGTCATCAAATGGTGGATGTCGAAAACCTTGATGATGCAGCCGTATCAAACCGGGATTTTGACGACAGTGTTGAATCGTTTCAGTTACGACGTGCGTTGGATAAATTAGAAGAAGACTATCGAGAGCCTTTAGTGATGCAAGTGTTGGGTGGGTATTCTTGTGATGAAATTGCTGAGACATTAGGTATTAGCTCAAGTGCGGTGATGACGCGTTTATTTCGGGCACGAAAAAAGATGCGTGAATTGCTGGGTGATGATAAAGCCGAAGCGATTGGTGTCAAAGTTTAGGTATGTATTGGTATTGAAATGAATTGTTTTGAGTTTAAAAAATTTGCAATGTCTGATCCTTATTCCGAGGAACAAGCATTTGCTCAACATAAAGAAGACTGCGAAGATTGCCGTCAATATCTTTTAGGTATTTTGGCATTTGATAAGCAGCTCGCTCAAGCGGCTAGTGTGAGTCGAGCGCCAGATGATTTTAAGGCGCGTTTAAAGCTGCGCCATGTCATTCATCAACAAGAGCAAAGCCATCGACGTTTTCGTTGGATGTCTTATGCTGCGGGTGTGATGCTAACGTTATCAGCTGCTTTTTTTGCCATGCAAAGCCATTTTGCGTCTAAAGATTTTGATGATTTATATCAACAGGTTGTCGAACATATTGATTTTGAACGTCAATCGTTAACGACCGTTCAGGCAACGGCGCAGGCACGTATGCAATCTCATTTGGCGTCTTATGCGGGCTTGACTGATATTGCTGAGCTTCCAGGTTTGCGCTATTCGCAATTGTGTCCCATTGGCAAACGTAAAACATGGCATGCTGTGGTTGATCATGGCCTAGGTCTAGTGACTGTGATTTATTTTAAAGGTGATCAAATGCCTGAACGCTCTAGTGACGAGAAGCATGATTATGTGAAGGTCATCAAAAAAGAATCAGGGTCTATTATGCTGTTAGGCAGCTCTCAAGAAGCTGTCGATCGAGCAGAAAGAGAAATGACAAACTCTCTGACGACTTTGATTTAAGGGACTAGCGAGCTTTCACGAAAACTTTAAGAGGTCTAGCTTCTAGCGAGTTAGGCCTTTTTTATTTTATCTGATTTCAATCGCATGGGGCCAAAGCCTGGTATTTTGCAATCAATGTCGTGATCGTCGTGTTCTTCAGGGTTTAGTAAACGAATATTCTTTGCTTTAGTGCCGACTTTAATGACCTGAGATGAGCCTCTTACTTTGAGGTCTTTAATGATAGTGACGGTATCGCCATCCTGTAATAAATTACCCACGCTATCTCTGATAACTAGTGCAGCATCGCTGTCTGTATCCTCTGACCACTCATGAGCGCATTCTGGGCACACATACAACAGTTGATCTCGGTAGGTGTATTCGGAGTTGCATTGTGGACAAGGAGGTAAGTTGCTCATAAAAGTATGTCACTGAAAGTGAAGTGGATATTAACGAAGTATTAATTCACTGATCATTTTTGTACCAAAATAACCAAGGCCTAATAAAAGGAAGCCTATTAGGGTCCAGTTGATGGCTTGTATGCCGCGCCAGCCGAGCTTTATTCGGCCATAGAGTAAGATAGCAAAACCTAGCCAACTCATGATTGCTAATACAGTATGGTGGTTAAAAGTAAATAAAGTCTGGTTGAGTTCAAAGTTATAAATTGACCCTAGAGATATTGCGATAGACAATAAAATAAACCCAAGTATTACACAGCGAAATAATACGTTTTCCATTGTTTGGATCGGAGGAAGCCATGTTAAAAAAACATTTTTCATGCGCTTTCTTAATGCGAGTTCTTGGTAACCAAATAACAATGCCTGTAATACTGATAATGTTAGCAATGTAAAGGCTGAAACGGCGGTGCCAATATGCCAGTAGAATATGCTGTTACGATTATCAATTAGCTGTTGTTGATCGCCCCAAAAAAGAGCGAATGCGATGCTCAGTATGCTCAATGGAAGCACAATAATAGCTAGGTTCTTAATGGGATATATAAAAGATCCTAATACGAATGTGCTAACGACTAAAGCACTGATCCAGAGCGACATGCTCGCTACGCTGAAGTTAAAGCTGTGGGCGACGTATGAAACGTTAACCGTGAATGAGAAATGTAGTGTCAAACCAATCAATAAGGCGATCCAAAATAATGGTGTGAAAAATGTCTTTGCATTCGGTTTATTTGAAAAAAACAAACCCACGACAGCCACTGTATAGAAACCGATGATCAGAAAAGGAGAAACGTTAAGCATGTTGTCCTAAAAAAATGAAAGCAAGTTAAAATTTGAACGTTAAAAACGTAGTTAATGAAATACGGTTATTCTGGATGCTTTGCAAGAAATCCTCAGATTATTGTGTGGATTCACATGCTTAGGGCTACTGTTAGAGAGCCTTGACGCTTATACTACAGATATAACGCTGCACATGAAAGAGAAGTGATTGTACTCGCTCTAAAAATACATTGAATAAATTATTATGTTTGAACAACTAAGCGATAAACTACAAGGAACCATTAAACGTTTGCGTGGCCAAGCCCGTTTGACAGAGGATAACATTGCGGATGCAATGCGTGAGGTTCGCATTGCTTTATTAGAAGCAGATGTCTCTTTGCCTGTCGTTAAAACATTTGTCAGTACTGTTAAGGAAAAAGCGTTAGGAACGGATGTTTCTAAAAGTTTAAATCCAGGCCAGCAAATCATTAAAGTTGTTCATGATGAACTTGTCTCATTTATGGGGGAAGCGAATGATGCTTTAGACCTTGCGCAACAACCGCCAGCAATTATTTTGATGGCGGGTTTGCAAGGTGCGGGTAAAACGACAACCGTAGGTAAATTAGCGAACATGCTTAAGGAGCGTGAAGGAAAACGCGTGATGGTAACAAGTGCTGATATTTACCGACCTGCAGCTATTGAACAGTTGCGTGTGCTTGCCGACTCTATTGATGTTGAGTTTTTTCCGAGCAATGAAAATCAGTCAGCCGTAGATATTGCTAAAAATGCAGTTGATGCGGCAAAGCGCAGTGTTTGTGATGTGTTAATTATTGATACGGCGGGTCGGCTTCATGTGGATGGTGAATTGATGACCGAAATTCAGTCGGTTCATAGGGCGGTAACCCCTGTTGAAACACTATTTGTCGTGGATAGTATGACAGGTCAGGATGCGGTAAACAGTGCTAAGGCTTTTGATGAGGCACTGCCATTGACTGGTGTGATTTTAACTAAAACTGATGGTGATGCACGCGGCGGTGCAGCTTTGTCATTGAGGCATGTCACCGGAAAACCCATTAAGTTCTTAGGTATTAGTGAGAAAATTGATGGTTTAGAAGCGTTTCATCCGGATCGGGTCGCTTCTCGTATTCTCGGCATGGGAGATATGCTGAGTTTGATTGAGGAAGCAGAACAGAAACTGGATGTGAAAGAAGCTGAACGCTTTGCTAAGAAAATTAAAAAAGGGAGAGGTTTTGATTTAGATGATTATCGCTCACAAATTATTCAAATGAATAAGATGGGAGACATTTCTAGCTTAATGGATAAAATGCCCGGGATGGGGAACATGAAAATACCGGAAGGCGCTCTTGGTGGAATGACCACTGAGTTGAATAGAAATGTCGCTATCATTAACTCCATGACCGCTCAAGAACGTGAATTTCCGGCATTAATTAAAGGTTCTCGTCGCAAGCGTATTGCCGCAGGTTCAGGTACGCAGGTGCAAGATGTGAACCGACTGTTAAAACAGTTTACTCAAATGCAGAAAATGATGAAAAAGATGGGTAATAAAGGGAAAATGAAGAAATTAATGCGTGGAATGGGTAAGGGTGGCGGAGGTATGCCTCCTGGTTTTCCAATGTAATATCAATAAGATAAAGTGAAATAACGGCTCAATTTTTGAGCCGTTTTTATTTTTATTAACAAAATTTTAGAATTGAGTATAATGTTTCTGGTTGTTGAAGTAGTTGCAAGCAGGAAGGATAAATGGGCCAGAAGTACACAGCATATTTTATAGGCAAGTTAAGAAAGGGGCATGATAAGGATTATGTGTCAGTGGCTCTGTCAGTGAAAATGGGCTTATCTACAAAACAAATAGAATCATTATTTAAGGAGAGAAGGACTAAAATTAAGAGTAATCTTAGTAAAGACGAGGCATTGTTTTTAGCGAAAAAATTCTATCATTGTGGTTTGATTTTACATGTTAGAAAAATCAAAAATAAGCATCATCGAACAAATCTACGTGATAAAACAGCGTTGGAAAAGCAAAACTTTAAAGCGCTTCTATCAGGACAATGCTCACACCCAGATGTTTCTTTTGTGAATAAATTGGCGGTGTTTTTCAATCTTGTTTTAACACTAGCATTGCCAGTATTGTATGTCTCTTTTGTTGTGTTGATTGCAATAGTTCTGTATCAATATTTGACTGATATTCTTCCTGGTTTATTGTCCTCTACCCAGGGTGTTTACTATCACATTCTTCTCAAATACATTCCCCCCTCTGTTGGTTTGGTATTGCTGATGTTTTTGGTTAAGCCTCTACTGGTACCTTATAAAGCTCGCCCTCGAGAGTTGCTGAGGCGTTCTAAGAATTCTCGTTTTTATGAATTATCCGACGCTGTTGCTGATTACGTGGGTTCAAAGAAGCCAGTCATGATATTTGTGAATAATGACACATGTGCAACAGCGTCTTTTTATGGAGGGTTCAAAGGTTTTTTGAGTGGCAAGATGGTGTTAACGCTTGGTATGCCTCTTGTGAATGGGCTGACTATTCAGCAACTATCTGGAGTGATGGCGCATGAATTTGGTCATTTTTCTCAGCCTGTGACTGTTCGTGCAAAATTTTTAGTGAATGTCATTAATGCGTGGTTGTATTCTCGTGCCTACGAGAACGACTTATGGGATGAGAAGGTCAAAACATTACAAGAAAAAACGACATTCGGTGTTTGGCAGGTGTTGCTTGGCTTGTATGTTCTATGTGTTTCTTTTGTAAGAATTATGATGCGATTGTTGTTGAGTACGAGTATAAAAATTTCATATGCCTTATCCAAGAAGATGGAGTTAGATGCTGATCGTTATGAAGTTGAAGTTGCTGGAAGCAAGGGGTTTAAAGGTACTTCATTGAAGCTAAGGCTTTTAAGTATGGCGCGAGATGAGGTTCAGGAGATCAATGAACACTCTTATGATAAAACATTTCAACTGTTTGAAGACTTGCCTGCAGCTATTGTTGATACCGTTGATCAGTACGATAGCAGTGTCGTTAGTATGATTGAAGAGGAGTTGGATCATGCGCAAATGTACACATGGGGTAGTCACCCCGCTGATGTTTTACGGATACAACACGCTGAAAAATTAAACAAACAGGGGGGGATTCAGACGACACTCCCTGCGAAAATGCTGATTCCAGGCATTCAAAAACTGAATAAAAGAGTGACTTATAATGAGTATAGTGAGTCTTTATTGCTCTTAAATGCGAAAGACCTTATGGTGCAAAACTCTCAAGTTCAAACCTAATGTTGGCTTTATTTGAATCGAGTTTGAATATCACCATAGTGGATTAATGGTGAAGTATATCAAGGCCGTTAAGCACTCAAGTGTTTTTGTTGTTGCGAGCTTATAAGGTTGTTAATCGCTTGATAGCTTCTTTTATTGATGGGTAAAGAAGCTATCATTATTCTGAATTTGCGACTTTTTAATTTTAAAGTGTTATCACTCTTTTGCTTGAGAAGTGCTGTGAATGTGTACTTCCCTTTGAGGATAAGGAATGCCTATATTGGCTTCATCGAGGGCATACTTGACTCGTTCGAGCATGTCTGATTTTGCAGCAAAATTTTTCTCAGCTTTGGCCCAAGGTCGAACTGTCAGGTTGACACTATTATCGGCAAGTTCAACGACACCGACGGATGGAGCAGGTGTGTCAATAAAGTATTCAGATGCTTTTATGGCGTTCAGAATGACTTCTCTAGCGTTGCGAATGTCAGCATCATATGAGATGCCTACCAATAGTTCTACGCGTCGGATGCCAGCGTCTGTATAGTTGGTAATCGCATCGTCAATGGCTTTAGCGTTTGGGATGATAATCTTGGTTTTATCGGGGAAGCGTAATGTCGTAGTAAAAATGTCAACTTCTTCAACTTCTCCAGAGTGACCTGCAATATTGACATAATCGCCGATACGGTAAGGTCTAAAAATAATTGTCATGATGCCAGCAGCAAAATTTGATAATGAGCCTTGCAATGCAAGGCCAACTGCTAAGCCAGCAGCACCTAAAATAGCGATGAGAGAAGCTGTTTGAACGCCTAGTAGGCTAATGGCGGCAATAATGACAAAGATCATCATTAGCGCATAGCTAATATTAATGACAAACTTTTCTAGCATGGGATCTTTTAGCGTTCTGTTTGCTGTTTTTGCAATCAGGTTGGAGAGTATTCTAGCGATGAATTTCCCAATGAAGAAAACGAATAAGGCTTTGCATGTGTTTAGCCCATAGTGGAGAGTGTGTGTTTGTATAATTGGCCAGTATTCTTGCAGAAAGTCAGTCATGTGAATTAATAACGATGATGTTTAAAGAGATAGGGATTGTAATGAAAAATACGCGTAAGTGCAGGTTTCGTTGAATATTAAGCGTCAAAAGTAAATTAATATGTACACATTAAGGGAGTTTTTTAGTTTAATATGCGATTTTTATGATGAATAAATCGAGTAAAGTAAATTTAAATTGACAAAATGTTAACTCTTATAGACGTTCTTCCATTTTTTAATCACCGAAAAGCTCAATTAGCAGAAGCATTAGGCATCAGTCGTCAGGCGATATCTAACTGGGAGATGTGTGATGCAATCCCAGAAAAGCATGAACTGAAAATTCGACATGAATTGGTTCCAGAGCTAGCACCTGAGCTAACGGCTGAAAATGTCACCTCAACTCATTCAGTAACGACAGATAGCAATATGAACCACACATTATCAAACCAAAATAAGTATATGAAGTCCACGAAATTGGCCGATGTACTGTATGACATTCGTGGTCCGGTGTTAACAGAAGCTAATCGTTTGGAAGAAGAGGGGCAGCGAATTTTAAAGTTGAACGTTGGTAACCCCGCTGAGTTTGGTTTGCATGCGCCTGTTGAGATTATGCAGGATGTCATTTATAACTTAAATGACGCTGAAGGCTACTGTGAGTCAAGAGGATTATTTCCGGCCCGCAAAGCCATCATGCAAGAAACTCAACTTCGAGGGATTGAGGGGGTCGAAATGAATGATATCTATATGGGTAACGGCGTTAGCGAGTTGATTGTTATGTGTGCTCAAGCCTTATTGAACGATGGTGATGAAGTCTTAGTGCCTGCACCGGATTACCCTCTGTGGACGGCGGCAGTGACCTTGGCAGGAGGAAAGGCCGTTCACTACATGTGTGATGAGGCATCTGATTGGCAACCTGATATAGCTGATATTAAAAGTAAGGTAAGTCACCGCACTAAGGCGATAGTGGTGATTAACCCTAATAATCCAACGGGGGCTGTTTATTCTCAGGAAGTGCTCGATGCAATAGCTGAGGTTGCCGTGGAAAAGAATATGCTTATTTTTTCTGATGAAATTTATGACAAGATCCTTTATGAGGAAGCTAAACATATTCCGATGGCATCAGTGACTGATGAGACATTAGTCGTCACTTTTAATGGTCTCAGTAAATCTTATCGATTAGCTGGTTTTCGGTCGGGGTGGATGATTATCAGCGGCGCAAAGGATCGTGCTAGCGACTTTTTAGATGGTATTCAAATGCTATCTAACATGCGCCTATGTGCAAATGTACCAGGACAATTGGCGGTACAAACCGCTCTGGGAGGATATCAGAGTATCAATGACTTAGTTTTGCCGGGAGGGAGATTGCTGGAACAGCGTGATTTAGCCTATGCTATGTTGAATGATATGCCTGGAGTGAGTTGCGTGAAGCCGAAAGGTGCATTGTATATGTTCCCTCGTTTGGATCCTAAGGTATATGCTATTCAAAATGATGAGCAATTTGCACTTGACTTGTTGCGTGCAAAACAAATCTTGGTGGTTCATGGGACCGGATTTAATTGGAGCCAAACAGATCATTTACGGCTAGTGTTTTTACCGCCAGTAGGGCAATTGCAAGAAGCTTTAGAAAAATTTTCTGATTTTCTGGATAAATATCGAGCGTAGTTTGTGTGTGTTGTATATAAGAACTTGCTGTCAATAAAAATAATAAATGCGTGCTATGAGCGATCTAAATAAAACTGCCAAGAATCACAAAAATGCGCTCATAGATGTTGAGAAAAAAGTTGAAGAAGCTTTAGCGCCAGTGGCTGCGACGGTATTGAGTTATGATCTAATTAAAACCTTTGTCTTGACTCGAATATCTGAAAAACTTCAAAGTATTCCTTTAGACGATATTATTACGCCACGCTTACATATTGCTGCTCCAGCGTTAGCATCTGTTCGTTACCTTGGGCGAGTTGAAGAATTGAAAGAGCTGTATGCAAGCTTGTTAGCGTGTTCTATGGATGTGAATACAAGCACCTCTGTTCATCCCTGCTTTGTGCAAATCATTTTGCAGTTATCCTCTGATGAAGCGCGATTGTTAGCCGCATTCCTTAATTCCAATCGTGAACCGCTGATTAATATTCGAAATATGCGTCGAGATGGTTCTGGAGGGCGTGATCATTTTATGTACTTTACCGATTTACATGAACGATATGGTACAAAATACCCAGAATACCTACGGAATTATTTTGATAACTTTTTACGCTTGGGTATCGCTGAAATCCCTGAAAACCATGAGCTGTTAGATGATGGTGTTTATGATGCCTTGGAATCCCATCCTGATGTGGTTGCTATGCGTAAAGAAATCAATAATGAGCCGGGCAGGCGCTATGCGGTAACACGTACGGCAATTCGTTTAACAGGTTTAGGCCGGCAATTTGTTGAGTGTTGTGTGCGAGATAGAAGAAATCGTTCAATTGAATAAAGTCTTTTGGGCCTTTTGCTTATAACTTTTCTTCATCCTCTATGCTTATTCTGCAACGTAGAGCGTGCCGTTATGCGTTTAAATATGACATATATAACTCAACTATGTCGTGATAAAACAAACGTATGTTCACTAAAAAATCGCCATCTCAACAGCTTAATACCGAACCATTCGAAAAAAACTCAGAAGCAACAGTCACTAACAAAGTATCTGGTGAATACAAAAAAGTACGTCGGCAGATCGATAGAATGCGAACAATTGCTAAACGTGCGCGATAATTTAGAATAATTGTTTCGCTATTTTGAATTATTGATGGGTTAAAAACGGCATAAACACAGGTTGAATGGAAGGATTAAGGGCTTTTCGCAGTTAATCGTTCTTTTAGGTGCATAAAAAGCTTTTCATTCGATAGCGATAAGGATAAAATCGCGCACCTTGCAGATTCTCCCTTATCAAAAGTTTCTAAATATGGAACAACAGTGAGTCGGGAATCTTGAACAAACATATTAAAGAAATATTTGAAGACCTATGGTTAAAATTCGTTTAGCACGTGGCGGCGCGAAAAAGCGTCCTTTTTATGGCATCGTAGTTGCTGATCAACGCTTTGCTCCTCGCGGTCGTTACATTGAGAAAGTTGGATTTTTCAACCCTCGCGCTACTGGTGGTGAAGAAGCCTTGCGCGTTGATCTTGAACGCGTTGAATACTGGATTTCTAAAGGTGCACAACCTTCTGACCGCGTTAAGAAACTATTAAAAGATGCTGCCAAAGCGGCTGCATAATTCATTTATATTAGTTATAAATGAGTTCGGTACAGCAGGGTGTCCTGCTGTTACCTTAGTCCCCAAGTGCTAATGAGTAGCACAATCTCTTACAGTGAGTTGAGGATGCCCCAGTGAATGCAGAACCTTTAAAAATTGGTGAACAAGAGTCAATTGATTTAAAAGACTGCATCTTGCTTGGAAAATTAGTGGGTGTCTGGGGCGTCAAAGGGTGGTTGAAAGTATTTTCATATACACGCCCTCGCAAAGGAATTGGTCAATATAAACGCTGGTTGCTAGTTAGCCCACCTCTGAAAAAACATTCCTCGCAGCAACATGAACATGATAGCGTCAGCGTACAAGCGATATCTGTTCCGATTAAAAATTGTAAAGAGCAGGGTCAAAACATCGTAGCGCAAATCGAAGGTGTCCATTTCCGTGACCAAGCAGAAACGCTGTTGGGCCTCGAGGTATACATCGAGAAAACGCAATTAAAGCCGCTAAAAGAAGGCGAATTCTATTGGTCTGACATGATTGGTAGTGAAGTGACTAATTTGCAAGGCGAGATTTTAGGGGTTGTTTCTACAATAATGGAAACAGGTGCCAATGATGTACTCGTTGTTCATCAAAAACAGGAGAATGAAATAACAGAGCACTTAATTCCCTATTCTGATGAAGTCGTTTTGTCGGTTAATGTCAGCAGTAGCTCAATAACCGTTGATTGGGGGGCTGATTATCTTGTAACCGAAAAAGAGAAAAATTCCAAAAAAAAGAAGCAAACAAAGCAAGAGAGAATCGAAGAAGTTCGTCTTGAAAAGCTAGCCATAGATCAAGTTAAAAGCAAAGATCATCCTGATCAAGAGTCCTAAATTAGTCTCTAATATTATGCGCATCCACATCATCACACTGTTTCCTGAAATGTTTGACGCAGTCTGTGAATTTGGCGTGGTTTCTCGGTTGATAAAAGATGAAGGTATTAAATTAACGTTTTGGAATCCTAGAAATTTTACCGACGATATTCATCGAACGGTTGATGACAGGCCTTACGGTGGAGGCCCAGGCATGGTGATGATGCCTGAACCATTACGAAAGGCGATTGATGCAGCACAAAGTACTGCATTGGATGAGACTAAAGTCGTTTATCTTTCTCCGGCCGGTGAAAGGTTTAAACAACACAAAGCGATGGAAACTGTTGCTGAGATGGACCAAGGGACAGAATTAATCCTAATATGTGGGCGATACGAGGGTATTGATCAGCGCATTATTGATCACTATGTCGATGAAGAGTGGTCTATCGGTGATTTTGTCTTGTCAGGTGGCGAAATACCCGCAATGGCTGTGATAGATGCCATCTCTAGGCAAATCCCAGGCTGTTTAGGCAATAAAGATTCATTTTTTGAGGATTCTTTTGTTGAAGGTTTGCTCGATTACGGGCATTATACGCGCCCTGAGAACTATGCAGGTTTTAGTGTCCCGGATGTGCTTTTAAGTGGAAACCACGAAAACATCCGGAAATGGCGGCAACGCGAGTCATTGAAGCTAACTTTAGAAAGGCGACCAGACTTGATCGAGTCGTTGGAATTAGTTCCAGAACTTGAGGAAGTATTGACTGAATTGCTCAATGAGCAAGCAGATGATACTCAAAATGAACTGTCGTAATCCGCCTCATTATTTTTATATAAAGAGAACGGCTAGTGCGAAGCATTAAATGAGATTAGTAACATGGCTAACATTATTGATGATATAAATAACGAACAGATGAAGCAAGATGTGCCTGTATTTGGCGCGGGTGACACTGTTGTAGTTAATGTAAAAGTAAAAGAAGGCAACCGTGAGCGTATCCAAGCGTTCGAAGGTGTTGTCATCGCAAAGAAAAATCGTGGTCTGCATTCAGCATTCACTGTCCGTAAGATTTCTTATGGTGAAGGTGTTGAACGTGTTTTCCAAACACACAGCCCATTGATTGATAGCATTTCTGTAAAACGTCGTGGTGCGGTTCGTCGCGCTAAGTTGTACTACTTGCGTGAACGTACTGGTAAGGCAGCACGAATCAAAGAAAAACTTAACTAAGTTTTTTTTGAGAAGCTACAGAAAAAACCTGAGCATTGCTCAGGTTTTTTTGTGCCTTTCAGTTATTGATGGTGGTTATCTCTTGAGTGAAGAATTATCATATGATTCAAATCAAAGAGCATAATCAGCCGTGATGATTCATAGAGTAAATCGTTTTTAAGGAGATGAGTATGAGAAGAAAAATTGTTGTTTTTAGTGTTTTGGCGCTAACCACTACTGGTTGCGTTTCTAAGAAAGTCAGCACTGTAGAAGGAATTAGTAAACAAGATGAAATTTGTATTATTGAAAATACGGAAGTGAGAAGTGAGTTCTTAGATGTCTATAAAGCTAGCATTGAAAAGCAAGGCTATAAAACATCAATTAAAAAAGGCATCGATGAATCATGTGTATATACCTCGAGATATACAGCGACTTATGGTTTTCATTGGGGACCTTATTTAGCAACTGCTGATTTGAAAATTTTTAAAGGTGAGTCCCTTATCGGCAGCTCAAAGTATAAAGCTCCGAAATTTGATGTTTCCAAGCACGGCAAAGTGGTCAATAAAATCGAACCACTTGTGCAAAAAATGCTGGCCAATTAATGTCATTTGTACACTGAAAACATGTAATTTAGTTAAATAGCTTCTAATAGGAATGTTGATGAGAGAATCATTAAGGTTGAAAATAATTGATGTCTGTGACAGAAAGATACAGTCAAAAGGTGATGCTGTTGGCGTGTCTTTTTATGCTTTTTTTGAAAACAAAAATAATGACCCCGAACTCTTGATGGAAGCGGCAACATGGTGGATTCAGACTCATCACTTAAATCATTTTGAAAAAGCTCTCAAAATTAAAACGATGATTCAAGAGTCGCGATAAATAAATTACAAATAGTGGAAATGAACAACAGTGCAATTTATGTTGATCCTGAAGTGCAGGGAGTGCGCAATATTTTTGACGATGTGTTGGGTGATTACACTGAAAATCATCACACTAAACGCTATTTAGAGCAGTTGGCGAATCGCCTATTTTCGGCTTATGAATCTAAATCTATTGACATAAAGTTTATTGTAGCGCATCACCTTCAAGCGCTCGGTTTGCATGATATTTTTTCACCAAACTTTAGTATTGAACATGCAAAGCTATGCATTGCTAGAGAACATAGCTTTTCAGACTGGAGAGCTGTGGAGTCGAGTACTGATAGGGTTGATCCAGTTTTTGAATCGCTGGTAGATAGCATGCTAATGGGAGATATGACTGCTGTTAAAAATGCGATAAAACTTAATCCAAACGTGGTGCACCAAAAGTCCGGGTACCCTCATCAGGCAACGCTTTTACATTACACGGGCTCTAACGGTGTTGAAGCCTATCGACAAGTTGTGCCAATGAATTTGGCGGAAATAGTTGATTTTTTGCTGAATTCTGGAGCGGCTGTTGATACCAAAGCAAACCTTTATGGAGGTTGTACAGCGCAAGACCTATTAGAAACTAGCAAGCATCCATATGAATCCGGTGTGATTCAGGAAGTCTTGCAGGTATATAGAGTGCATCAAGCAGTGTGATCGTCATAGTTCGTTTTGCCGGTTTAAGGAGATGAATAGTTGATGCTGGAATGTTTGGCTTTGTGTATTTATTCCATATCTAAACGGCTCGATTCTCAACTAAAACGGCTGAAATGTTTTGCTCAGACTTTTTCTTCCTAAGGAAATATCAATTGATTGAAACACGAAAATAATCAATACGCTTATTGGTATTTATTGTGTTTAATTATTTTTGCCTTTTTTAACTCTTAAAAGGTTCATGTCTACAAAATCATCGATACTTTAATGAATGGTTTTTGATGATTTTGTTATCCATTTTATAATGAAGTTTACGTTATAAAATGGGTGTTTTTGATTAATTTTTTTGCGCTAATTATCTATTAAAGTCAATGATTTATTGAGTTTTTGTAGTTAATGAAAACAATGACAAAGCGGTAAACTTTTTTTCGTAGAACTTACCTTTAAGTATTTTTTTAAAGAAAAAACCAAAACTGTAGATAATTCGATCCTGTTGTGACGGCTTCAATAAAGTTAGTTACTAACGTAATGATAAAAAGAGCTGTTAGGTTTTTTATCAAGGCTGCATTTAAAACTGAGGTTTTAGTGGGGCCGTTTAACTCGAAACTTATTTAAAGAGGTATGAAAATTATGTTAACTCAAAAATCAACTGTGTCAAAAAAATTGAAAAAAACCTTAGCGACAGCTTTACCGGTAATTGCACTAAGTGGATTCTTGCCAACAGCTATCGTTGTTGAGTCGGCATTAGCTGGCAACGAAGTGAAAAAAGAAGCACTTGCAAAAGACTTAAAAGCAGAAGGTGAAGTTCAACTAATTACTCCTGAGCAACGTGCTGAGTTGAAATCACAGTTGTTAGCTGAAGGTAAAACTGAAGCAGAAGCAGAAGCTCAAATTGAAGAGATGCTTGCGAAGCCGAAAAATCCTAAAAGCACAAAATAAAATTTTCCCCTAAATTTATATTTTGCGTGTATAGGTTATGAAGTGGTTTCGGCTGAAACCACTTCATAATTTTTTAGACAGGTGTGTTTATTAAGATGATTAACCTTTCTCAGTTTGGCAACCCTCTAATTGTTTGATCTGGTAGCCTTTGCTTTTCAACTGGAACAGTAATCCTTCCTCTTCCGCCATATGTGCAGCACCAACCAGAATATATTCTACTTCAGCAGTATCGATTAGCTTATCAATTTTTTTGATCCAATTATCGTTTCGGCGCGTTAAAATGGCATCAAATGATTTTGGAAAATTCTGACGTAATACTTCTAATTCAGCGCTCTCAGAAAGCCTTTTAATATTACCTTCACGCCAACTATTCATTAATTCGGGAAATTGTGTTTGTGTTTTGCCAGTAGAGCTGAGTACATACTGGATAAAGTTCTCCTCATTGTTTATCCCCATTTCCAGTAAAAAATCGAGCTGTTCTTCGGGTTCCTCAAGATATGCCGTCGCTTTATTATCCGATTTTGCGAGATTGTAGAAATATTGATCGACACCATCTCCAGTAATACCTAATTTTTGTAGCTCTGCGACTGTTGCAAATGTCAGTATTAATCCTGGTTTAAAGTTTAACAAATTGCTTGCAGGCAAACCTAAAGAAGAGAGGTAACTTTTTAATGCACTTAGCGTTTCAGGTTGAAGTTTTTCAGACAAGCTTTCTCCAGCTGGGTAGGTGCCTTTTTGCATTAAGGTTTGTGCTAAAGCGGGGGAGTTCATTGCACTGATATCTGTTTCAAAAACAAGTGTATCAGAAAGAAGGTAGGCCCTTTGGAACTCGCAGGGTAAAGGGAAGTCACTCTTTTGAAGCGCATGAACGGTTCCTCCCAAGTAAATTGAATGCCCTTCTTTTGATGCTTTCCATACGGATGTTTTAGCGTCAGCTATGGAGTGAAAGAAAGTGTGTGTGAAAAATAAAAACGCTGAGTAGATCAAAACGTGTGTGAAGTGAGTCATAAGCATTCCTGTGCGGATTAATTAAAATAAGATTTTGTATAAATGATATGTTTAAAAAAGTGTTTGCAAAGCCACATAGCTTTTTTCTATTAGAGCACACCTATACAATAGTTACGGTTTAATTTTTCTCTGAAGAAGGTTTTTGTAATAACGTAATCTACATTTGAAAATGCATGGTGAATACATATGAAAAAATTACATGGTGAGTGCCTTTGCGGCAAAGTGACGTTTTTCCTACAGGATGATTTCAAAGCGTTTTACCAATGCCATTGCAAACAGTGTCAACAATTGACTGGTTCGGCATTTGCATCAAATCTTTTTACAACAGTCGACAACATTGAATGGGTCGCTGGGAAGGAACACGTGGTTACATTTGATCATGCCGATCGTGAGTTTTCAAAAGCATTTTGTCGAAACTGCGGCTCAGCGCTACCATTCGTTAATCAGAGAAAATCGTCGCTTATCGTTCCAGCTGGTTCCTTGTTAGATAGCCCATCGATGGTCCCACAAGCCAATATTTTTTCTAGTGAAAAAGCATGTTGGCTAGACAGTGGTCTGCAGTCTAAAACATTTGAAGGCTTTCCGAAATAGTGTCATTGGCTGACTGGTTTCATTGTTTCTTTTCATCATAGCGGTAACCCACGCCATGAATAGTTTTGATGATAGAGGGTTTTTTGGGATCTTGTTCTATCGTTTTTCTTAGCTTAGAAATATGTTGATCTAACGTTCTGCTGTTAGGTAAATAATCTCTTCCCCAACAGTAATTGAATAATTCGTCACGACTGACAACTTGGTTCTTTTTTTTGAAAAGAAGCTCTAATACTTTGCTATCACGGAGGCTGAGTTCAAATGTTACTTGGTCACGTTGTGCTCTAAGCTCTTGTATATTGACAGTTAAGTCTCCTAATACAAAATGCTCTTTTGATGTTGATGCTTCAGGCGTTGAGGTACGTAAATAGCGCCGTGTAACCGCTCTGACGCGAGCAATGACTTCATGTTTTCCAAAGGGTTTCATGATGTAATCATCAGCACCCAATTCTAGCCCTAAGACGCGATCAATCTCTTCAGATTTGGCGCTAATAAATATGATGGCAGTGTCCATGTCGTGTTGCCGTATTTCTCTGCAAACAGAATAACCATCCTTATTTGGCATCATAATGTCTAAGAGGACTAACTCAGGTTTATGCATTGAGTATTTTTCTAAGGCAATGTCGCCATTTTCAGCCAAATAACATTCATAGCCTTCTGCGCTAACTATATCGGCTAAGCCTTCTCGAATGTGTAAATCATCTTCTACAATTAAAATTTTCATCATTTATTCAGCGGTAGCGATGTACTTTCATCCATGGGAGTTTTGATAGTGATAATAAAACAAGCGCCTGTTTTTATTTGGGTATCTAGCGTTAAGTCTCCTCCGTGTAATTGGCATAGTTCTCTGGCGATACTTAAACCAATACCTGTACCGGAAACACCTTCAGTTAACTCAGAGCTTCCTCGATAGAAAGGTTCGAACAATCGAGGAAGCATTTTAGAGTCAATGCCGGAGCCTTTGTCCTCAACGCTGATGTGTGTCATATCGTCTTTTCGGGATGATGTAATGCGTGCATACTGGCCATGATAGGCATACTTTTCAATATTGCCCAACAAATTGTTAATGATTTGCTCTAACGCGTTTGCATCAAAAAATACGGGAGTATTGTGATGCAAATCAAGTTTTAGTTGAATGCTTTTTGAGGCAAAAGCAGGTTTAAACATATCGGCCGTATTTTGGATTGTTTCATCAATGCAACCTTGTTCAAGAGTCATAGCATATTGCTTTTGTTGAGAACGAGAAAAACTTAATACGTTATTGATTAAACGACCTAAGCGTTGACTTTCTGTTGTTAATACTTTGGTGTATTTGCGTACTTTTGATGGGTCAAAATTTTCTTCATCCGCCTGAGACTCAAGTAATTCGGCATACATGCAAATATTGGTGAGAGGTGTTTTTAATTCGTGAGATACCTGATTCACAAATGTAACCCTTTGTTCTGCTATGCGCATATCACGGCGATATTCTCGGAAAATGATTGTTCCAAGACCAACTAATACCAGTCCGAACAAACAAATCAGCGTAAGATAAAATGCCCATTGTAAATTATCATTTAATGATTTTTGAGGAGAGAAGTAAGCAAGTCTCCAGCCATCAAGAGGAGGGCCTAATAGCCGTTGACCTTTTGCTTCAAAATTATTGTCTAAGCTGTCTTCGTAGTCGCCCCATTGATAAATAATAGTTTGCTTATCATTCACCAACTTAATTCGCGCTTCTCCCAAAAGTTCTTGTGCGTTTCGTTTGTCGGGAAGTTGATTGATGAGTTCCGCTTGCCAATGCGATGTTGATAATTTTAAGCCAACTAATTGATTGTTAGTGCTCCAGAACCAAAAAAAAGTCTGCGTTTGAGTACCTGTACGCCACACGGTCCAACCCCAGCCTGAATGCTTTTTCTTAGCTTGTGTGTGGAGTTCAAGAGCGCTTGCGGTATCGGCGGCGATGGAAGACATTTCTCGTGAAGAAGCAATTGGTGAGGGTGTGGCAACGCTCGATGATGATTGCTCTTCTTGTTGATAAGGCGACTCGAGATTGTTTTTTGTTTGGCGTCTTGAGCTCAATTTGCTTAACGCACCAGTCACGCTAAAAGATGATTGCTCTTTTTTTTCAGTATTAGAGCGATTGTTTTTGATGCTATTAATATCCGAAGGAGTTTCAGGTTGAAACGCTTCCATGTTGGACCATAGTGATTGTGTTTTTTCAATAAATTGTTGCTCTTTCAGTGAACCTGAAAGTGCTGAAGGGAATAACAAAATACCTTCAGTATCTAAAATAAAAATACTTTCAACATAAGGTGATCGACGGATGTGTTGGCGTATTTTTGTCGCATTAATCGAGCGATTATCACTTGAATTGAATATCGGTGTTTTGAGTAACGCACTTTCTAGTTCCGTGAAATACGCCAAAATAGATTGGTCTGTTTCTCTTAAGCGTGAATCGACTAATTGTTGAAACTGATGTTCTATCACCACGCCTTCATTACTATGCAAGCGCATGCTGAGCCATGTTAGCAGGATAATAGGAACCATAATTAACAGGCTCAAGATGATAGGAAACTTGTACTTCACTTGTTTATTAGTAGGCTCTCTGAATGGGTGTGTGCAAATATTGGGTCTGTTGACGCTTTATTTTTACGCCAAAATCGTCGCCATTTTATTACTATTGAGGCATTCATTGAGTCGTTTAGACACTCCTAAGAATAAATGAATAACAAAAATAGTAATAAAATGGCGACGACCTTTTAGGTTATGGCTAAAATTCGCTCATACTTTGTTAAAAATATAACACTTAGCATGACTAAGCATTGATATTTTTGCCTCGTCTGAACAAATTTTAGTCATACCTTGAGGGCACCTAGTCATTTAGGCCAAAAATAAAACATTAATAGACCCGAACGCACTCATGTTTAATCGTTTAGCGTTGTTGTTTCTCTAGTTTATATGATTTGGCTTTGAGTTCTTTTCGCTTTTTGTTCCAATCAGCACCTGGTGCTTGCACCGATTCAGCATCTTCGTCAGCTTCGAGGCTTTTTTCTGATAGTTTATCTGATGAAATATAGTTCGCCGCTCGACTAAACAAGCTAGAGTTCTGTTTCAGTTTTTGTTGGGCGCCGACGATATCACCTTTGTCTCGTAATTCAATTGCTTCTTTGCTTCGTTCATTGGCCACTTGCTCAATAGCAGCTTCATAGACAGGTTTATTGATAGACTCTTTCACTTCTTCTTTTGATGCCGTGAATGATGCGCTGACCGCATCTGCAAGTTCTAATCGCCTATTGGCTAGCATGTGATTATAGTTAACACTGACGTTTGCAATACTTTTATCCTCTCCCACTTGGCCGGCAGGGATATTGACCTCTAAAACAACATAGCTTTCTTGTTGGCTATATATTTGGTTCATACGAGTAAATACCTTATTCCCTACAATGTCTCCATCTCTACCAACAATGCGGATAGGTTTGATGCCTTTTTCTAGAATAATTTGAATGTCGACGTCTTGTGCTACTACTGACGAAGCTTCTCCAAATTCTTTTTCAAAGACACGCGCAAGATCAGCAGAGTTTTCAACAAAAGAATGATTGCCGTCGCTATAGTTGGCAAGTTGTGTCATTAAATCTTCGTTGTAGCCAAGGCCAAGTCCAATCGTTGATACGCTCATTCCGTCTTTGGCTAGTGCTCTGCCTAAACCGCCTAGGTCAGAGGGAGAGCTTGGGCCTACATTTGCCATGCCATCCGATAATAATACAACACGGTTCACGCGTTTATCACTGAGAAATTTGCGTACCTCATACGCGCCTTTACTGGTGCCAGCAAACAAAGCGGTATTGCCACGTGCTTTGATGCGCCTAATAGCCCGATAAAGTGCTTGTTTATCTGTTGCCTTGGTCGCAGGCACTAAGACATCTACGGTGCTGTCATAGGTAATAATTGAAATAACATCATTATTGTTAAGTTGGCGAACAGCCATGTTGGCGGCTTCCTTTGCTCGTCTGATTTTTTGTCCAGACATAGAGCTTGATTGGTCTAAGACAATTGCAACGTTTAATGGAGTTCTTTGAGACTCTCGATCAATTTCAAAACCCGTTAATGCAACTCGAATAAAGGCATTTTGGTTCTTGCCAGCTTCCATCACTGGTGTGGCTAACCCGCTTGATAAATTAATTTGCGGTAGTTGTTTTGATTTTGCATGTGATGTGGGTAATGCAAAAGCGAGCGCTAGTAAGGACGCCAAGGATAGGAGGCCCACTCGTAATTTGTTAAATGTAGTCTGTTTGGTGCGATTGATACGTATTTTTTTAACCATTATGAGGCCTCATCGAATTATGTTGTTTCGATGTGAATAGTAGATATAGCACAAAATTAAGAAGTCAGACGAATTTAATAAATATGTAAAAAATTTGTAAAAAACAGATGTCGGCAGTCTTGGAGCTATGGTTTTCGTTGGCACGACATTTTCAATGTTAATCCAATAAACAAGAGAGCAGGCCAATGTAAATAAGCGAGAATTTCTAGATTTTCAGTGAGGCTATATGCGCAAAGAATTAACAACAAATGCAATGCCGTTCGGTACCTTACAAAACTTTCTGAGACATCACTATCCACAAAGTAACGAAAACCCGTCCATGCCAAAGTGATTGCTAATGGAATAGCCATGGCTAACAAGCCGATGAGTCCTTTGACAAATAAAAGCCCTAGCCACGTATGATGTGAACCAATTGGCATGTATTCGACATAATGTGACCCTTTTTCAACGACACCATGCCCCCAGATAGGTGCTTCGTTTTTCCATCTTTCTATTGCAATACGTTCCAGAGCACCTCTCACTCTGGATGAATCAGATCGTGCATTATGAATCTGTTCTCTTAGATCTTCAGCGATGATTAAGGCTGGCTTTGCAAATGCTGCAAGGACTGGAGCTAGTATCGCCAAAATGATTAGGTATTTAATTTGTTTAACTCGGATCAAATTAAAACAAAAAAAAGGAATGCATAACATACATAGCATACCCATTCGAGATTGAGATAAAAGAATCATGGCAAATGCTGTGACGAATCCAATTACCCGAAACCTTGTGTTGTTTTCAGTAAAACACAAGGCGAGTAATAAGTTTCCGTATAAACCTAATGCTGGACCCCATGGAGTAAATAAGCGCCATCTTGGCAATCCAGTGGACGCATTTAAACCATACAGTTCTATATCGAAGAAAGATGGGTTTGCAAGAAATTTTAAAGGTGAGCTGTATAAATTTCCAGGTAAATGAATAAATGCTGCAATGACTAGCAGTGGAATGATAAATAGGGTCTGTTGCCCCAGTTTCATCATGGCGCGCACGACTAACTGAGGACGAATATTGAGTGCTGCTACGAAAGGAAAAACAGCAAATAAAGCCCAACCTTTTGCCCAACCAATCGTTGATTTAATGAGGCTCCCTGTCGATAGGTTTAGGTTAATATGCCCTATAAAAATAGTGAGCAACATAACCAACATAGCCGATGTCCAGATATAAACGAGCCAATGATTTTTGAGTTCTTCACCCTTTAGAAATTGTAAAAATAACACAGTTAATAACAGCCATCCGACAGCCGAGCCAGCGACATACAGCAATCCCGTGAAATAGAATACCCAAATTAGGGTAATACTCCGATATACAATTTTTTCTGCTATGTTTTGTGGGGTGATTTCTGCCTCAGTCTTCACTGTTTTATCGGAAGTGATTGGATTGTTTAGTGTGGTATCCATGACTCACCTATTCATCTGTTTTTCAGTGACGGCTTGGTTTAATACGATTGGGTTTTGGCGTCTCCTGATCCATAAAATGATCAAAATTAATATAGATAATAAACTGCCTGAAATGGCACCTAAGTACACATGCAATGGCTTTGCTCCACTGACGGTTTCGGGCAGTGTTGGCGGCATAAATAATTGAATCATGGGGTATGATGCAAAAATATCAGATTTACCCGTGTCTATTTTTGCAACAGCCGAAGTAAAAACGGCCTTTGCTATTTGATGGGCTCGTTCTAGTTCATCTAATTGGCTGACACTTTTCGCTTGGTCCTGAATGCGTGCTTGGTAAGTTTCTATTTGTTGAGCCAGTTGTGTGATTTTACGTTTGAAACCTTCATAAGTAATTTTTTTGCCTATTAAGTCATACATTAGGTCATTGCGTTTCGCATTGTCAGATAATGAAGTTTTTGCCAGCCATTGTTGTTTTCCTATGAGTTGTTCAGAACGATTTTTTATCGCTTTTGATGCAGATTGATAGGCTAAATTATGTTGTTTAACTTCGGGATGTTGATCCCCATATAAATTACTGAACTCTGCTAACGATGCGCTTGCGGTCGCTTGGTTTTCTAATAACTTGTTAAATAGTGGATCTGCTTGCAGTGACATTAATTGAGATGCTTGTTTTGAGGTTAACCCTAAGATCCTATGCAGTGTCATCATTTCTTCATAGGTTTGTTCTTTTTGTGTTGTCAGGTTTAGAAGCTGAATACGCATATCCTCAATCAATAACGGAATCCGATTAAATTGTTCTATTGTGGTAATGTTACTTTGCGCTTGATAGTCTAATAATTCATTTTTTGTTTTGTTTAATTTTTCACCAAATGTTTTTAGCATGTTTTGAATGCCTTTTTCTCGACGCTTGATTTCATCCATACGAAGCGTATTAATTTCCTTTTCAAGTGCGTGATATAGCGCCCATGACTTCTTTTGAGCGAGTTCAGGGGAGCTAGCGCTTAATGAAAAGAAAATCAGTGATGTTTGGTCGACAAACTTAATGCCAGGTTGACCAAAATCTTTGTGATTCATATCCGATAATAGTGCCGCTTCTTTTATTAATTTGCTGCTCTGGGCAATGGATTTATAATTGACTTTTGGGCTCAAATTTCTATTTGAAAAACCCGAATTAACGATAGCGCTCGCTGATCCAATACTGTCGATATCCATACGTCCTCCAACACCAGCGCCAGGAAGTATTAATGTCCATTGGCTCTCATACCTTTCAGGTAGTAGTGTTATTGTGACAAGTGCTATCGACCAAATCGTAGAGTTAAGCACTATAAAAGTAATGGTGTATCGGCTAATTCTTGAAAAAATACGATATATAAAAGCAATAACGTTATATGCAGTTGTCTTAAGCGTTTTAAGAAAGTGCTTGATCATAGTGAACCTCCTAATACTTTAATCGGTGATAAAATGTCACTTAATGCACGGCCTATGTCTCTCCAGTTAGTCACTGTAGAGTCAAAGCATGCAATATGGTCATTCGGTAATAAGAAAGGATTCACATTATCTGCATTAGGAGCGGCAAATAATTCTTCGATGCTTTTATGTGTAATGCGTACCATATTGGTTCTTGGGTCATTGCCTGCTAAGACGACTTGGCGTTTAGCGTTAACGCTTTGTGTTCCTCCGACGCAGTTAGCCGAAATAGCGGCTGTGAGTAAGCGAGAACCGATAGGTAGGTTGGATGAGTACTTCCCAACAGCTGATGCATTGTTGCTCGCCGCTGGGACAGTTAAGTTTGAAAGGAAT
This sequence comes from Arenicella sp., assembly GCA_050633585.1. Lineage (GTDB taxonomy): Bacteria > Pseudomonadota > Gammaproteobacteria > Arenicellales > Arenicellaceae > CALKZN01. Next base: position 60,649 of record JBOEGT010000004.1, on the reverse strand, counting down.
ATACGAAACCCAGGTGGTGTGATGCGAGATATCTTGAATAGCTCTTTTTGTAAATATCCAACCGATGGGACAATGATTGAATCTCCCATAGTTAACACTGGATCATGAATGATGATGTCTCCCGTCATCACTGCACGTAAATCAATAATGTAAGTCTTATCTTTACGTATTAATTGTATGCGACTTAGGTCTGCGTCAGGCCGAATGCCTCCAGCGGCTTTTAATGCACTAGACAATAAGCGTTTGTCGGCAAAATCGCCGGTTGAAGAAGTGACTTGTTGGTTTTCATTTTTGAAATTACGTTCGTTAATAATGATACTGCCAGGCTTATAGACTGCACCTTTAATGTTAATAAAAGCAGATGACCATTGAACTGGCGTTAGTGAAACATTTAAAAACTCTGGCTTAAAAATATTTTCCATTTCTAATGTAGTACGTAAGCGTTGAGTGATTTCATTGATCGTTAAGCCATTGGCGAAAATTGGTTGCAGATAAGGAAGTTTTAGGTAGCCATCAATATCTATGGTGAATAAACCGCTAAACTGTTTTCCACCTTGAATATTAATGTCGATTTTATCTCCTGAACTCATGACGAGTGTGCGTGGGAGGATATCTAAGTGTTTTGATGTGTCCTGAATGTTGTCAGGGATATGTGTCTTCACAGGGCGCGTTAATCGAAAGTCATTATCAGCGATAACAACGCCATCATTAAGTATCGCTTGTTTTTGTGAGCAAGCGCACAATAGGCTTAATGCCAAAGAAGCAAGTAATGTGTGTTTGAAAGGAATTTTCATAATAATATCCGCTGAGTTTTTATACATTTTTTGATGAGTTGTTTGCGTTGGATAATTCTTGGATATACCTATTCGCGATATTTAAATTTGGAAAGGTAGGAATAACGCGTTGTAATTTTGTGATGTAGAGCCAAGTTCTTACGGCAGAACTGGGATTGATTAAAGCTAGCCCTAATCCTTTTTTGGTTAGAATTTGTTGGGCTTTTAGCATTAACAATATTGTGGAAGTATTCATTGTTGTCACGACACTAAAATCTAATAATACGGATGTTGACTGCTGATTTAAGACATGAACAATATTGCTGCCTTCTTTGCTCAAATCACTTTCAGCTTGAATAAATATCGGTGTCTGTAATATTTTCTGTTTCATTGTTTTGCGTAATAGTTGCCGTTGCTTTGTATTTAAGTGTTGATATACATAGTGATAGCAAGATAAGGGCCATTAATTAATGCCATTAAAATCATGTACTTATGTTTTTTTTGCATTGATGTTTGTTATTAATTCGCATTTTGCAAACCAATGTGAGATGCTACTCGGGTATCGCATAGTTCAATTAACGCTCATGGAGAATGGTGTGTGAAAACAGATATTTTATTGGTTGAAGATAGTGCAGCTCTTGCACAAGCGTATATGGAGTATTTACGGCATGAGCCATGGGTTGTGGATCACGTCGATGATGGGGCTAAGGCCTTAGAATATATTTATTCGAGAAAGCCTAGAGTCGTGGTGTTAGATTTATTGTTGCCAGATATGAATGGTATGGACATTCTCCGGGCAATCCATCATGACGACCTTGATGTAGAAGTCATTATGGCGACAGGTACGGGGACTTATACAGAAGCGAAAGCTGCTCTTGAATTAGGGGCAAAAGATTTTCTTGAGAAACCGGTGAGTGCTGACCGTTTTGTGACGACACTCAAAAATGTAATTGAGCACTCTGAATTAGAGAATATTGTCGAAGAGTTCGAAGCCAATAGCCGATCCGGCTTTCACGGTTTTGTTGGTTCTTCAGCGCCGATGCAATTGGTTTATCAAACGATTGAACAGGTTGCACAAAGCACTGTGCCTGTTTTTGTGACCGGAGAAAGCGGCACGGGTAAAGAAGTCTGTGCCAGCGCTATTCACCATGAAAGTGATCGAAATGGCAAACCATTTATTGCGTTAAACTGTGCTGCTATTCCACGGGACTTGGTTGAAAGTGAAATTTTTGGGCATGTCAAAGGTGCCTTTACTGGCGCGGTAAGCAATCGAGATGGTGCTGCAAGTCAAGCTAATGGTGGAACCTTGTTTTTAGATGAAATTGCTGAAATGGATATTGACTTACAGGCAAAATTATTACGTTTTATTCAATCTCAAACATTTCAAAAAGTAGGCGCTAGCAAAACTGAAAAAGTTGATGTGAGATTCATTTGTGCAACGAATAGGGATGCTTATCAAGAAGTTGAAGCGGGGCGATTTCGAGAAGATCTATATTATCGTTTAAATGTGATTAGTATTGAAATGCCGCCTCTTCGCAAACGCAAAGGCGATGTTGTTGAAATAGCCACTGCGTTTTTGAAAAAATTTGCGAAAGATGAAGGCAAGTTGCTTAGCGGTTTTGAAGATGATGCGAAAAACGCGTTGAAAAAATATGCCTGGCAAGGGAATGTTAGAGAGCTGCAAAATGTGATTCGTCGGGCTGTTGTCATGCAGCAAGATGTAAAACAGAAGAAAGTGCAACTGAAAAATTTACAATTAACAGTTGAAAGTTCATCTCATAATAGGGAAGAATATAAGCATAAAGAGATCTCAGGTCAGGAAACGTTGTCTAATCATGATTTGCTATCAAGTATTAGACCTCTTGCAGACGTTGAAAGGGAGGCGATTGAAAGCGCAATTCAGATTTGTAATAACAATATTCCAAAAGCAGCAGCATTGCTCGATGTGAGTCCTTCAACAATTTATAGAAAGATTCAACAATGGTAAGGAGTGTGCCTCAATGAAAGGTTTATTATTTTGTGAGTTTATTGAGTTTTTAGAAAACCAAGTAGGGGAGGATGAGGCTCAGGAGATTATTGATTCCGCTGAACTCGCTTCCGAAGGAGCGTATTCGCGTGTTGGCTTTTATGATTATCAAGAACTGATTCAATTATTAGTGAAAGCGGCCTCATATACCGGGAATGACGCAGGAGATTTACTACAAGCATTCGCAAATCATCTATTTACTGTTTTTCATCGAGATTATGGCGTTTTTTTTGAAGGCGTTGATAATGCAGTTAGTATGTTGAAAACGATTGATGACCATATTCATGTTGAGGTGAAAAAGCTTTACCCCGATGCTGAACTGCCCCAATTTGTTTATGATGAAAATGGCGACGAATTACGCTTAAGTTACCAATCTCCGAGACCTTTGGCAGGGGTTGCCCATGCACTGGTTAATGCGTGTTTACAGTTTTATGAAAACAAACAAACACTGACACATTATGACATTTCAGAAGATCAAAAACGTGCGACATTTGTTATTCAAACCGCATAGATTCTTAATTTTTTCGCAAGATACTTTTTTGTGTCATGCCTGATTTCGAGAAAAAATACCACTTAGCGAAGTCAAGAGCTGAAAGGCTACGAAAATCGGCACGTGTTTCAGAAGAATTACTTGAACAACGTTCCCGCGATTTATATCTAGTTAATCAGCAGCTAGAAGAAGCACAACAACATCTCCAGGAAGAGGTGAAACAAGCGACGTATGAATTGAATGCAGCGAATCAACGTTTGCGTAAATCTTTAAAAGAAAAATCCCACTTTATTGGTGCCATTAGTCATGAAATTCGCACACCATTGAACGCTATCGTCGGTTATTCCGAATTAATTGAATCAGAACTACCACCAGGTGAGATTAAAGATCGCGCAAAGATTATTTCTCAAAGCGCTGAGTCCATGATGTCGCTATTAAATGATATTTTAGAGATTACACAGATTGATGGGGGAAATATTGAGAGTGTGCCGAGTGTTGTTAAGGTGGCAGAAAACTTTGACTTCATTAATAAGATCTTTCAACTTCAAATGCGTGAAAAAGGTCTAGAGTGGAAAATTACGACGGACAATATTCCTGCATTTATTAATATTGATATTCGTCGTTATAACCAAATCTTAAGCAATTTAGTGAATAACGCCTACAAGTACACTCAATCAGGCTTTGTTCATCTGCATTGTCTTTTTATTCAAGATGCTGTGAACGCTAATCAAGGGGTGTTGAAAACATCAGTTTTGGATAGCGGTGAAGGTGTTTCTGAAAGTGATCAAGATATAATTTTTGATTTGTATCAACATATTCCAAAAAGTAATTCAATCAGCCAAGAATATACGCAAAGAAAACAGCAAGATGATGTTGTTCTTCATAGCTTAGGTTTAGGTTTGCCTATTTGTAAGACCTTGTGTCAATTGATGTTAGGTAAAATCTATTGTCAAAGCGAACTTGGAAAAGGAAGTGAGTTTAGTTTTGAGCTACCTGTGACGATTGTTAATGATGCGAATGTTGAAACCGTCCAAGAAGCACAACATAGAATGGATAATCAAACATCGGATAGACCATTAAGAATCTTGGTAGCCGAAGATACGATGTTGAATCAACAAGTGTTAAAAGCGCAGTTATCTCAATTAAATCAGCGTGCAGAAATTGTTGATAATGGTTTGCTAGCGTTAGATAAATTGAGGGAAAACAGTTATGACTTGGTTATCTTAGATATTTTAATGCCCGTCATGGATGGTGAAACAACTATTAGGAAGATAAGAGCTTCAGAACCGAGTATTGCTGAGCATTATTGTGTCGCATTAACCGCTGCTTCATATCAAGAGAAAGGACAGCATTTATTGGATATGGGGTTTGATCGCTTTGTCAGCAAGCCCTTAACATTGAATTCCTTGATCGATTTGATACAAAGTGTGGATATTCATTCAAAACGTAAAGGGAAGAAAGTCGATGAACCTAAAAAAGTGAGCAATTCAATCGAGGGGGAAAAACAGTTGCTTCCAGAGATTGACATGACATTTTTTGAACAACAGTTTGGAGATCAGTCTGCTGAAGTGTTTGCTAGGATCGTTCCCACATATATCTCTGAAACGAAAAATAATCTTCAAAAGCTTGATGATGCGTTTGAAAAAAAAGATATCAAAACCTTATCATTTGTCGCTCACGCTATGAAAGGTGAGGCAAAAATGTTTGGTTTTGATGTTCTGGCCGATGATCTTTACCAAATAGAAAGTATGTCATCAATGGAAGACATACAGCATGTGTTTCCATTGATGACATCGCAGTTGAAGCACATTTTAATCGCATTGGAGAAACGATTGTCATAAAGTGTACTTGCCACGACTTGTTTTAACTCTCTCATTAAGCAGCGCGTAGAATTCGTGAGTCGTCAATATCAATACGTGCACCCGTTAAGCGGTGGAAGATCCAATGAGGTGTGACTAGGCAGTTCGATAGATCTAAGTTACTGCCTACGAGTGTGTTTGGCATGATAACGGTATTGTCTAAAATATTGCCTGACTCGACTAGTGCTCCGGATCCAATGACGCTAGCACCCCGAAAAATACATCGACTTTTTAATTCCGCATATTTCCCAAGGTGGAGTGGAAAATCTGACATTGCTCGAGTTTTAGCACCTTCACATAAAAAAATATTGGGTCTCACTTGATAACTAGGAATTTGAAATTTGTCCGTGTTACTCAAGGCGGTCAAATTATCATCCATGTAATGACAATATACCTCGTTTACAGTGTTTTCGTCAGCTTCACTCACGTGTCGAGGAAGTAGCGATAGCGACACGTCGGATGAAATTTCTTTCGTAGGATGTTCTTTTATTTGAATGCAGCTTGATAACTCTTCAGGGGAATCAATATTCACATATTTTAATGAAATTGACCAAAAGCCCCCATCGCCTAGTTTCTTAGTTATTTCTTGAGTTTCATCATTTGTGATAATGGTGAGTTCTTGGTAACCATCTCTTGCTAGTTGATCAATGAGGTGTGCGGCAAAAGGTTTATCCACAACGGGTAACATTGCTTGGGCATAGCCTAGATAATGATGTTTGAATAGTTGTTGCTTTGCCGAGAAGTCTAATAGTGCTTTCATACAGTTCTCCAGTTAAAATTCTTAGGGTTTTGGTTCGTGGTGCTTCGTATTTTTAGTACGCACCTCTGGCGGTTAAAACGGCTGGGATAGTGGCGAGTAACAGTTTGATGTCCGTTAACAGGCTTCGTTTGCTAATGTAGAGGTGGTCAAGTTCTACTTGTTGCTCAAAGGGAATATCGGACCTACCTGAAACTTGCCAAATACAGGTGATACCAGGTGTGACTTGTAAGCGTTGTCTATCTTTTAGGTCATATTGGGAGACTTCGTTACTTAACGCTGGTCTTGGGCCTACTAAAGACATGCTGCCATTGAGCACATTCCACAATTGAGGTAATTCATCAATGGAGTATTTTCGAATGAATTTTCCAACACGCGTGATGCGAGGGTCCTCTTTCATTTTAAATAAAACACCACCTGACATCTCATTCTCTTTAGCAAGGCTTGCTAAGCGTTTTTCTGCATCTGTGTGCATGGAACGAAACTTCCATAGTTTGAAAGGTTTGCCATTTTTGCCGATGCGCATTTGAGAGAAAAATACATTGGCAGGAGACTCCATGTATATGAGTACGATGGTAGTGAGTAGTAGTGGGCTTAGCAGAATTAATGCGCAAGAAGCGCCAATGATATCAATGCTACGTTTCATTGTTTTTTGAAACATTTTTCTGAGTTTAGATAATGCATGCGCTCCTTTAGCAAGGTACTTCTTAATGGAATGGGCATGTTTTTTTATTTTTTGGCTTTTGCCATCAACTAGAGCGTCAGTAAACAGTGGATTTAAATCAACATCTGATAGTTGCGATTTCTGACACTCACTATATTTTTCTCTGATCACGCGTGCCGTAAACAAAAAATTACCGATTAAATACCGCTTTGCTAATCGTGTTGGCTCTTGCATGAGTCTCCAAACCCATTCGAAGCCTGCTTGCCGGAGCCAGTGGGGAGCTCTGGGAATACTCCCAGAGTAATAATCAAAAAGCCCCCCAACTCCCATACAAACATTCGGTTTTAATTGCTCACGGTGTTGTTTTATCCAGGTTTCCTGGAGCGGGGCACCTAAGCCAACCAACAGTAAATTAGCTCCGGATGAGTTAATACGATTAATGATTTTTGAAGTCTCGTTGCTATTAAAATAACCGTGATGTTCTCCCACAAAATGAATATGTGGATATTGTTTGGACACTCTTTTTATCATGCGGCTTGTAATGCCTTGCTTGCCGCCTAATAAGAATATTGACAATTGTTTGTCAGTGACCTCTGACGCGGCATCACACAAAGCGGGAAACAAGTCTGTTCCATTGATGTTTTCTGGGGTAGGTAATTTCTTGATCTTACAGGCGAGCTTCACGCCAGAGCCATCGGCAAAAACCCGGTCAGATTGATTCAAAATGTTTAGATAGGTTTGGTTTGTATATGCTTGATTTAAGCAATCGGCATTCACAAAATGACACGTTATTTTTTCACGGTTAACCGAAGTGGTTTTTTCGATTAACCATTGTGTAGCATCGGTAAAAGAGAGTCGATTGATGTGAACGCCAAAAATAACAAAAGTATTCTTATATAAAGTTTCCCATTGGTTTCCAAGTGTTAATGCTTTCATTGCGAGCCTCAAAGTAATTTTTAATCTTATTCAGGCTTATGCATACATCATGCCAACGTTTTAAACTCTTATTAATCAATAGTTTATTTTGATTTGATTGCTTGTATGGGGCTCTTTTTGAGATTTGCTTTCCAAAGTGCATTGCATAATGCGAAAAAAGTTTTATATTTTTGTTTTGTTTTTTTAAGTTATTGATTTTTAATAACTATTTATCTTGGCATGGAACGTGCAGTGATGAGGGAAACAACGAAAATCAAGAATTAGGAATACCATGATCAAGACACTTAAATCACTACAGTTAATCAACGCATATTCAACAAATAATGTTGGAGACGCAGCCATTTACAATGCGCTTTTAACGATGTCACAACAACATGGTTTCAATCAGGTTGTGTTACCACACATTGAAGAATCTCGAGCAACACTACAGCAACGGATTGGAAATATTGAGAAAAAACTGTCTTCTGTATCTCCTTGTCAACAATCGTTATTAGCCGTTGGCGGGGATATTTTTAATAATTCACGTCCAAAATTTGTGACTCGTCGTTTTTTGAAAAACGCAGCGCAATTAAGTGTGGCGCCAAAAAGAACAGCTTTGTTTGGTCAGTCAATTCCTCGCTCATGCCGTGGAATTAGTTTTAAATGGCTGTGCCATAAATTAAGAAAAATTGCGAGCGTGACAGTGAGGGATCAAGAATCTTTTCAGCGTTTGCAGTCTGCGGGAGTCAATGCAAAGCTGTCTTATGACAGTGTGTTTGCGGCTGAGGTTAATGTGGATACAGTCGGCTTAATTCAGGAGTTGTACGGCGCTAAAAACCAAAATCAGTTATCAGAATTAGCATTAATTTCTATTCGATCATTTGATAAAATGTATCCTCAGGATAGCAAAAAATTTATGCAGGCTATCGTCCAGCTGATTAGGCGTTTGGAAAAATATGGTTTATCAGTTGGAATTTTATTGCAATCGCAAGTTGATGCCAGCGACGGAGATGCTAACGTTATTAGACATATCCAAAACGAATGTGATGTGAATGTTTTAGATCCTTTTCAAATTCATCAAAAACTTCCACATCTCAAACCATGGGAAATCTCTCAAGGTCTTATTGAGTTGTCGCAGTTAGTCATTGGCGTGCGTTATCACACATCCATATTTAGACTTATGGGTGGGAAAATGCCATTTAATATCCACTATTCAAATAAAGGTGCAGATTTGTGTCACCGCTTAAATGTGCCTGGAGTCAGTGTTGATGAATTCTCGGTGGAAAAAAACTTCCAAGACATTGTAAAAACAATTGGTCAATCGTTTGCTCCAGGAAGCATAGCAACGCAGGTTCGTGAAGACTTTGCCCAGGCGATTCAACGTACTCAAAATGCATACGGGTACTAATCATGTTTTCCTCAACATTGATACATGGCTTGGACATTTTGAAGCGTTGTACAGCATCAACTAAACCGTTTCTTCATCGTTTAGGTTGGATGCTTGCGGGAGAGGGGGTTGCAAGAGTGACACGATTGCTCACAGCGATTGTATTGTCACAGTATCTGAGTGCTTTTGAATTTGGTATTGCCGCGATAGTGTTATCAGTGGATGAAATGTTGAAAGTACTCACGAGAAATGGCGTTGGCCAAAAAATTATTCAATGTGATGAAGCTCAGCTGAATAGTGTTTGTCATCGTGTCTATCAAGTGAATTGGATATTGCATATCGGTTTATTTTGCCTACAACTTGTTATTGCTAAACCACTCGCAATGGCGTTTAACTTTCCTGAATTGCAATACTTATTGTTATCGCTTGGCGTTACCTACCTTATTTACCCTTTCGCAATGGTTCAGGTGAACCTAGTTCAGCGTCAACAAGATATGAAAAAAACGGGTTCAATTTTTGCGGCACAAGTGGGTACTGATAACGTACTGTGCGCTGTTTTTGCGCTTTGTGGAATGGGTATTTGGTCGATTGTTATTCCTAAGCTTATTGTGGCACCAATATGGGTGTTGTTGTACCGAAAAAGCCATGATTGGAGGTTTTCTCGTTCTGAAGGAAAGTGTGCGTTAACTGACATTACAGAGTATTCAGTGAGTGTGTTCTGGGTTGAGTTATTAAAAACATCTAGACAGCATTTAGACCGTTTTTTGATTGGCTTTCTGATTGGTGTAGAAGGCTTAGGGATTTACTATTTTGCTGTTAATGCCGGTTCTGGATTCACTATTGCTCTGATTAAAGCATTTACAACCGTCACGATGCCTGATTTGTGTAACCGTGCACGCAATGTCGCTTGCCATGAATCATTGGTCAGCTGTGATTGGTATAAATTGTATTTGTCAGCGATGACACGCTTTTTCTTCATTGTTGTGCCAGTGGTTTTATTGCAATTATTTATGGCACCAGTCTATGTGCCTGTTATTTTTGGGCAACACTGGGATATGGCAACGCCAATTTTGATGGTTTTATGTGCCGCTGCATTAAGTCAGGGGTTTGTTGATGTCGGTGCACAAGTGTTCCGCGCAAGTGGTAAAACCCGGCAAGATATTTTGATCAACCTAATGTCAACAATGACATTCTTTGCCGCTATCGGCGTGGGCTATTGGCTCGCACCATTGGCTGATACGCGGCTTTTTTACATAGCTGTAGCGATACTCATGAATACGATAATTTTCGCTATCGGCCACTTTTTCTTGGTGAAAAAAATCATGACTAAGCCCGTTGAGCGTTTAGTTTCTCATTCATCAATTTTTAAACAACTAGATGCATAAATATATCAATACAGGAGAGTAAGCTTATGTCAAACCCTAAAGTGAGTGTCGTTATCCCGGCTTATAATGCCGAAAAAACAATTCAATCCACGATCGAGTCTGTGCTAAGGCAGGATTATGATAATTTTGAGGTAATAGTGATAGATGATGGGTCTATCGATAAAACCGTGGCTAAAGTATGGCAAATGCGAAAGCAGTTTAACCATAAAAGCGTCGTCTTGCATTTAATCACGCAGAAAAATGCGGGAGTATCCGATGCTCGAAACCGTGGCGTAGGCGAAGCAACAGGCGAGTATATTGCATTCTTGGATGCGGATGATGAATGGCATGTGAACAAGCTATCTCAACATGTGAGCTTTTTGGAGGAACATAAAAATGTGGGTTTAAGCTTTGCTCGAGTTAATTATTTCACCCTGAGCGGTAAGCAACGAAAGGCATCACCATATTTATCAGGTGTTTTACAAATTCATGATGTTGTTGATAGTAATCCAACTGTGTCACCATCAAATTGGGTATTGCGTAAATCAATATTCAAGCAAATGGATGGGTTCCGATTAGCAATGACACATGCAGAAGATCAAGAATTTTTGATTCGTTTGATTGCTGAAACGGACTCACATGCAAGATGTATCAATTCAGTGTTAGTCAATTATGCGAACTCAGGTGATGGATTGTCTTCTGATATTCACTCAATGTATGAAGGGTGGGTTCAAATGATGCAATCATTGCGATCTACGAACCATGCTCAAATCTTTAAACATTATGATAAATATCATCATAAATATTGTCTTTTCTTAGCGAAACGAAATTGTCAGGTCAAAGGACATTCGCCGGTGGGTTGGAAGTATTTTTCTAAGTCCATTTCAGTGAAGTCCTTATGTCAACCATCGTATGCTAAAAGTATTGTCCCTGTGTTTTTAGGCTTGATGATTAATACTGGAAGGCAGCTAATGCAAGCTATTATAAGCGCTGAGGCATCAACTCATGAACGTAAGGTAAGTGTTAAGCCTTCTACCAGCGAGGTGAATCATGTGTGAAACGCAGAAAAAAAGCCATGAATTTCTCAATCAACAAAAATGCAATGATGAAAGAACGTTACACCAGTTACCCATGGTTTCAGTCGTGATGCCAGTGTATAACGTGCAGGATTATGTTGGTTTTGCTATTGATTCGGTGTTAGAACAAACATACCAAAACTTTGAGTTAGTGCTTATTGATGACGGTTCTTCAGATGCCAGTTTTGCTATTTGTCAGGCTATTTCTGAAATTGATTTTCGTGTCAGATTGCTAAAACAAAATAATAGAGGTCTGGCGGGTGCCAGAAATACTGGTATTCGTGCCAGTATGGGTAAATACATTGCATTTTTAGATTCAGATGATATTTGGCATAAAGATAAGTTGGCTGAGCATGTTGCGTTACTTGAACAAAATGTAAACGTCGGCGTTAGTTTTAATAGTTCGGCTTTTATAGATGAGAAGGGTAGTCAGCTTGGTTTGTTTCAAATATCGAAATCTTCGAAACCTAAAGCAAAAGACTTGTTGTTAAGAAACCCGATTGGAAATGGTTCATCACCAGTCATACGTAAAGAGGTCTTGAATGAAATCGCTATTCGCCATGACGATGGCTCTTGCCACTATTTTAATGAGTCCTTACGTCAATCTGAAGATATCGAATGTTGGGTGCGTATTGCAACGACAACCGCTTGGGATTTTCAAGGGATTGCTAGGCCATTAACGTTTTATCGGGTCAATAACAAAGGTTTATCCGCAAACGTTCAAAAGCAATTTGACTCATGGAGCAAGGCTTGTTTTTTTATGTGTGAATATGCGCCAAAACTTTTAAATAAATTTGGTCGCTTGGCGAAAGCCTATCAATATCGTTATCTCGCAAGACGAGCGGTGCGCTCTGGAGACGCGTCGAACGCTCTTAAGCTAACGGCCTTGTCAATGTTGGCTAATCCGAGCATTCTAATCCGAGAGCCGGTTCGTACTATCGTCACTATTTCAGCAACATTTTTATTATTGTTATTGCCTACATCCTCGTATTCACTTGTAGAATCTAAAGCGATTCAACTTGCTTCATCTTGGCATAAACCGGCATTGTAATACCTTGAAAAACAGCTGACGTTTCAAATTTAAAAAATAATAAACATTCGTTAAGTCGATGCATTTTGTCTTTCTGAGGTTGCTTGTCGGATAATTTGTATGGAGGATTTTAAAAATAAACTGGCGAGGAATATCGCGACGATTAAGTCAGGCCAATGGCTTTGAGTGAAGTAAATGCAAACCGCAGAAACTATTACTAGCGCATTTCCAATGGAATCGTTTCTGCTACATAACCATGTTGATCTTACATTGGCGTCTCCATCTTTAAATTTGACTAAAATAAGCAAACATAAAAGATTTGATAGCAAGGCAATGATTGCTACGGTGCCTATGGTGGTAGGTTCTGGTGTATTATTTTCAATCATGTTGTAAATGCTCGAAGCGAGAATAATCAACGCGATCGCCGATAAGCTATAGCCTTTGATCAGCGCTGCCATACTTCGTAAATTCAATGAATGACCAATGACGGCTAGGCTGATGGTATATGTCATTGAATCCATTAAAAAATCTAAAGCATCGGCTTTTAAGGCTTGTGAGTCAGCCGAGAAACCTGCCGTAAATTCAAGCAGGAACATCCCCGCATTAATCAAGATGACAACGATTAATGCTTGCTTATAAGCAGGCGATGCGCCATCAAAGTTTTTTGAGTGACAGCCGTGTGCTTTTTCGCAAGAAGAAGGTTTGCTTAATTGTTGGTTCGATGGGTTCATGTTGTCACTATAAATTCAATTTTCTTACAGATCTGTATTCAGCGTTTTTCCTCGTTTATTATAAAACCTCTAGTGACTAGAGGTTCAATAGAGGTATGATGCATTTATGGACTTATCAATTGGTATAATGGCAAAACAAGTGGGGTGTAAGGTTCCGACGATTCGTTATTACGAGCAAATAGGCTTATTAGCGAAACCTTATCGAACCAATGGCAATCAACGTCGATATGATGCTAAACATCTCCAACAGCTTAGGTTTGTTTGCCATGCACGTGAACTTGGTTTTTCGATTGAGTCAATTAAACAGTTACTAGACATGAGTGAAGGTTTGATAGGCACAGACATTCAGTTATGTCATCAGGCGGATGAAATTGCGACACAACATCTAGAAGCGATAGAGAGAAAAATCGCTCGCTTACAATTATTAAGAGGTGAGATGAAACGTATGTTGTCAGCCTGTCAGCAGGGCAACTCTCATGATTGCCAAGTGCTTAATGTGTTGAGTGATCACGATTTATGTCAACATGATCACTAGCATTTTCCTGTGTAAAAAATTTGGAGAGAAAGATGACTCACGCGATACATGACATGCAAGAGATTGATGCTTTTGTAGATGCGATGTGGCTGGAGTCAGGCCTTTCTAAAAATACGCTTGCCGCCTACCGTTCGGACTTAAAGCAATTTAGTGCGTTTTTAACGGCGTCACAAACGCAAATGTCGTTACTAAATGTCACGCGAGTGGAAGTGCAAAAATATCTAGCTCATTGTTTAGCAACGGGTGTAAAGGCTTCATCGAGTTCTCGTATTTTATCGACATTGAGGCGTTTTTACCGATATCAAATTCGTGAAAATCAAATACAGGAAGATCCCTGTAGCCATGTGTTATCACCTAAGCTTGGTAGGCCACTCCCTAAATCGTTGAGTGAAGGTGATGTTGAGGCTTTGTTGGAGGCTCCAGATATCAATAAGCCGCTTGGATTACGTGATAGGGCCATGTTAGAAGCACTTTATGCAACAGGCCTACGAGTCAGTGAGTTGGTCGAATTAAGAATGAATGAAGTTAACTTAACCGTTGGTGTGTTACGTATTGTCGGAAAAGGCAGTAAAGAGCGGTTAGTGCCCATTGGTGAACAAGCCAGTGACTGGATTGAGCGCTACTTGAGCTTGTCTCGTTCAAGCTTGATCAAGGAAAAAGTCAGCGATGCAGTATTTGTGACGAACCGAGGCGCCGCAATGACGAGGCAAGCGTTTTGGTACTTGATCAAAAAACATGCGTTGGTAGCGGGTATTCAAACTGATTTATCTCCACATACTTTACGGCATGCCTTTGCCACGCATCTCTTAAATCATGGTGCTGACCTGCGTTCGATACAGATGCTTTTAGGGCATTCAGACTTATCTACGACGCAAATTTATACGCACGTGGCTCGTCAGAGGTTGCAGTCTATGCATGCACAACACCACCCAAGGGGTTAAAAAGCAGTAAAAAACTCAATTTTCGACAATAAACACCTATATTTGATTGCATTATCACCACAAATAAGGAAAATGCGAAGTTTCAGAGGAAAGCTAATAGCTGGTTTCATTGAAATTACAGCGAACGTCTCGTCAGGAGTACCTGACTGAAACATGAAACAGTTAATAAGATGTTGAATACATAATTAACTGGATAGGGTGAATGAATCACCATTTGAAATGCTCATCATTAGTTTTCAAGATAATGCATGCGCATATCCGATGAATTGATACACGTAAGATCGTTACTGCCAGAAAAAACGATTAATGATTTTTAAAAAAATTTCAAAAAAATAGAGGAAGGTATTTTTGAATACTCCGGAAATAATTCCAGCTGAAAAACACGATATTTCGGCTGACAATTTTAGTGAAGCTGCCTTACAAGTAGTGAGTGATATACAAGAAGCAGGTTATGAAGCTTACCTAGTTGGTGGCTGTATCAGAGATGCTCTGCTGGGTAGAAAGCCGAAAGACTTTGATGTGTCAACGAGCGCTTCCCCAGAAGAAGTGAAAAAAATATTTAAAAACTGTCGAATTATTGGCAGGCGTTTTCGTATCGCACACGTTCGCATTGGTCGTGAATTAATTGAAGTGTCTACGTTTCGCGCCAATCCTCATGAAAAACAAAATGCCAACCGTAATGAACTGCGTGAAGGAGAAGAAGGGCAGCTGATTCGAGACAATGTTTTTGGAACATGTGACGAAGATGCTTGGCGACGAGATTTCTCAATTAATGCGTTGTACTACAATCCAACTGAGAACGTCATTATTGACTATATGGATAGTGTCGCCGATATTAAAAATGGTGTTTTACGTTCAATTGGGGATATGGAGACACGTTTCACTGAAGACCCAGTCAGAATGCTCCGTATCATTCGGTTTGCGGCAAAATTTGATTTTGAAATTCCCGAAACGGCTACTGAGCTAATTCATGCTCAAAGAAACTTAATTTCAACCGTTTCAGCGCCTAGGCTATTTGAAGAAGTGCTAAAACTGTTCCATGGAGGTCAAGCGGTTAAGTCGTTTGAATTATTGCGTGAGTTTGGTTTATTTAAACTTATGTTTCCATTTACAGACGAGTATTTGATCGATGATGAGTTTGGCATGGCTGAACGTGCACTAACGAACACGGATAAACGTATTCAGGAAGGCAAAGGTGTTATTCCTGCATTTTTATTTTCTTGCTTGTTGTGGGATCCCGTGAGAGAAGATGCTAATCGTTTGATGGATCAAGGCAATCCAAGCTCTAAAGCGTGGCGAATTGCTATGATGGATGCCTTGCGTGACCAGAGTCAGTATGTGTCGGTACCAAGGAGAATGGCTGATACGGTCGTCGAAATATGGACATTACACTTTCGGTTAATTAGCCGAAAGCCAAAAACGGTTTTTCAAATTATGAATCACCGTCGTTTTCGTGCAGCTTATGATTTTATGTTGCTTCGTTCAAGCCTAAGTGAGGTTGATACTGACTTGGCGGAATGGTGGACAGATATTCAAGAGTTGGATGATGCTGCGCGCCAACAAATGGTGGATGAGCTTACTGTCCCTGATGAAGATGATGATGGTGAACCTAATTTCAACAGTGTTGAATATATGGGTGAACACGGGCAAGGCTTTGGCGATAACGCGAACAACAATGCAAATCAACATGGTCGCAGAAATAATCGCGGTCGCCACCAAAAAGGCAAGCAGCAAAATCGCCGTTCCCCCTCAAATAGGTCAAATAATGGAAAAGGGAGGTATGCAAAGAATGGCAAGCCTTCTCAAGGCCAGAACCAAGGTAATAGTCAGTCCCAAAAACGGCGCCGTAAACCGGCGAATCCAAATAACCGCTCTCAACAAAACGCTCAAAGCAGCAACCCTAATCAACCGGGTAATTCCCAACCGGGTAACCAAGTGAGAGATGGTGGAAATGAGTCCAAACCTAGGCGTTCTAGAACTTCTCGGTCAAACCCATACCGTAGTCGACGTAAGAATATGGATAAACAGAAAAAAGAAGATTCATATTTTTAATTGATTACGATAAATTTGGAATAAATAGATAATTGAGGTTACGATGAACCACATGACAACTGCCTATATTGGCTTAGGCTCGAATATGGGCAATTCAAAAACTATCCTGAATGGAGTCGTTAAATTACTTGCTAATCACGAATCTTTTTGTATGCCTGTTGTGTCGTCGTTCTACAAAACATCACCAGTAGGTTATGATGAGCAGCCAGATTTTATTAATGCTGTTGTTAAAGTAGATACGGCATTAGAACCTGTGACATTGCTAAAATTTTTAATGGCAATTGAAAAGGCGGTTGGTCGTAAACGTGATCCAAAGCTGCAAGACGGGCCCCGCTTAATTGATTGTGATTTATTGTTGTTTGGGCGAGAAGAGTTGATCACTGAAAAGTTAACGTTGCCTCATCCTAGAATGACCGAGCGTTTGTTTGTTCTCGAGCCGTTGATAGAGATCGCCCCAAAAGCGTTTATACCCGGTTTCGGCTATGCTAAAGAAGTCTTCACCAAGCTAGAAGAAAGCAATGCGTTTGCTTCTCAGAAAACAACTAAACTGGTTGCATAATCTAGGAATCAGTTGGTTGGTAGATTGGATTTTATAAAGCAATAAACCTTTTTATACAGCACGTTGATGTGTTGTGCTTTTTTATGCCTGCGATCACTTTAGAAATTCATTCACAAAACCCGCAAAAAAGGTTGATTCGAAAGGCTGCTGAAGTTTTGGATGCTGGCGGGGTTATTGCATACCCTACAGATTCCAGTTATGCCTTAGGTTGCCACTTGGGCGATAAAAGTGCATTAGATAGAATTAAACGTATTCGTCGAGTGGATGACAAGCATAATTATACGTTGGTTGGTCGGGATATTTCTCAAATTACTGATTATGTCAAAGTTGATAATCAGCAATTTAGGGTGCTCAAAACCTATACGCCTGGGCCTTATACTTTTATCTTTCCAGCTAAGCGCAAGGTTCCACGTCGCAGCTTGCATCAAAAGCGTCATACGATAGGTATAAGAGTCCCAGATAATGTGATTGTGCAAGAAATGTTGGGCGTTTTACATGAGCCTATTCTTAGCTCCACTTTGTCATTGCCGGGTCATGATTTGCCATTAGGTGATCCGGATGATGTGATTGAAAAGTTAACGAAACATGTTGATTTGATTATTGATGGTGGTCATTGCGGTATCGAACCCACTACTGTGATAGATTGGCATGGAGATTCTCCTGAAATTGTTAGGCAGGGAAAAGGAGTGGTGAGTTTTGAATGATGCATTAGTAAACGCTTACCCCATTGAACAGTATTCGCTATAATGGCCCGATGAGTCAAAAACCTCCTCACAATCACGATGAAGAAAAACCGTATCAGACTGAAAAAAATGCGTCTGACCATGCTGATTTATTTGATGGCGAAACGGTTGCAGAAATTGATGATGAAGATTATCTAGAGTCCATTCGCGCGGTTGTCATGGGAGAAGTGATGGATCAAGTTCCTAAGGACTTGTTTATCCCGCCCGATGCATTACAAGTTGTTCTGGAAGCGTTTGAAGGTCCTCTAGATTTGTTGCTTTATTTGATTCGTAAGCAAAATCTTGATATCGCTAATATTCCAGTTGCTGAGATTACAGAGCAATACATGGTGTATGTTGAAATGATGCGCCGAGCAAACCTAGACTTGGCGGCAGAATATTTGGTCATGGCTGCGACGTTGGCTGAAATAAAATCTCGTATTTTATTGCCGAGACCTAAATCATCTCAGGAAGAAGAGGAAGACCCTCGTTTGGCCTTAGTAAGACAACTTCAACAATATGAACGTTTTCGTGAAGCGGCGAATGATTTGGAAGATAGGCCGCGCGTTGACCGGGATGTTTTTATTGCATCTGCCCGTAAAGATGACCCAAATCCTCCCACTGTGCTACCAAAAGTGACATTGCAGCAGCTGACGCGTGCATTTCAATCAGTTCTGGAAAGGGCTCATGTCAATCAATTGCATCAAGTGACACGTGAGACCATGTCGATGCGTGAAAGGATGACGGATATCTTAAAAGTATTAAATGATTCTTCCGTTGATTATTTGCGTATCGAAGACTTATTTACTGCTAAAGAAGGGCGAATGGGGCTGGTCGTGACGTTTATAGCACTGCTAGAGTTATTTAGAGATGACATGTTAGTGGTAGTTCAAAATGAGGCTTTTTCACCGATTCATATAAAAAGAGCGGCATAATTTGCTTGTCATTCATGATGCTTTTTTCTCATCGATAAGTTTGTTAAATAGAATAAAAATTGTCATAAAGTAACGTTATGAGCGAAGAATCCAACACGCCTTCACAAGAAGAAGCTGATATAGAAGTATCTGAGTTGCAAAACATTATAGAAGCGTCGCTATTTGCATCGGCAGAACCCATCGGTATTCGTAAAATTCAAGGTTTATTTGCTGAAGAAGCTAAACCGAGTAAAGAGCAGATCGAAGAGGTGATCAATCATCTGACGGAAGCTTATGAGCATAAAGGTATGGATTTAGTCCGTATTGGTACAGGTTGGCGCTTTCAAACGTCAGAGAAGTATGCGCCGTGGATGCGCAAGTTGTCTTCTGAAAAACTCCCGCGTTATTCTCGTGCGCAACTAGAAACGTTAGCAATTATCGCTTATCGTCAGCCTGTGACGCGTGGTGATATTGAGGAAGTGCGCGGCGTTGCAGTCAGTAGTGACATTATCCGCGTGTTGGAAGATCGCGGTTGGATTCGTGAAATTGGACATCGTGATGTCCCTGGCCGTCCGGCATTGTTTGGAACAACTCAGGAATTTTTATCGTATTTTAATTTGCGGAGTTTAAGTGAGTTGCCAGAGTTGATTAATGAGCGCCAATTTCAAGATATTGCGAAAGAAATGAATATGAATTTGCCATTGGAAGATATAGAAAAAGCTGAATCTATAGGGGATGAAGATGATAATGACCCGGTCAGTGCTGAAGTCATTCCAATTACTCAAGCGGTTGAAAATCGTTTGGCTCGTGAGGATGAAGAGTGAGAAATAAAACGAAAGCCCACTCAAAAAAGGCTTCAAAAAAATCCAGTGCGGTCGACAAGCAAGTAAACAACACTGTTGACACCGAAAAGCTTCAGAAAGTATTGGCAGCACAAGGTTTAGGCTCGCGTCGTAGCATGGAGCAATGGATCGTCGATGGTCGAGTGTTGGTGAATGGTCTGAAGGCTAGTTTGGGAGATAGAGTCGGTCTGCGCGATAAAATAGCAGTCGATGGCGCTGTCATATACCGTACTGAGCACAATGAGAGTGTCAAGCTATTACAATACAACAAGCCAGAAGGAAGAATCTGTTCACGTGACGATCCTAAAGGGCGACCGTCGGTGTTTGAAAATTTACCAAAACTTCAAAGTGGTCGTTGGTTGTCTGTTGGGCGCTTGGATTTAAATACAAGTGGATTATTGTTGTTTACGAATAATGGCGAACTCGCTAATAAGTTAATGCATCCATCAACCGGTGTGCTAAGGCGTTATATGGCACGCATTAGAGGCAAGCTAACGGATGCTGAATTAAAGCAAATTGTCGGCCAAGGTGTTGAATTGGACGGAAAAATGGCGAAATTCCACGACGTGGTTGTCGTAGAGCGGGAAGATAACGGAGCAAACCATTGGGTTGAAGTCGGTATCGAAGAAGGGCGTAATCGAGAGGTTCGAAGAATTTTTGAGGCATTGGGCCATCCAGTGAGTCGTTTGAAACGTATTTCTTATGGCGATGTAACGCTAATGCCGAATGTGAGGCTAGGTCATGCTAAGGAAATGGCACCATTGCAAATTGAAAAAATGCTCAAGCATCTGGGGTTGGATGAGTTTGTACCAAAAGTGAGACCTCATAAGGATGAAAAGAAAACAAAGGCATCCACTCGTTCACAAAATGCGCGCGGCAGTAAAGAGGCTGTTGCGAGGTCGATGAGTGATAAGCTAAGTTTTAAAGAGCAGAAAAATCGTAAACGAAAGTCGCGTGCTGAGCGCGCTGCAGAGTGGAGTTCTGAGAAGCCGAAGGGTGATAAGAAGTCTCTTGGGCGGTCTGGGCGTAGAAAGAAAGTCGTATCTAAAGTAAAGAAAAGATAAAAGCTAAGAATAATAAGAACAAACTGTGCCTTTCAATTGTTGTTATGCGCTATTTTATCTCATATTCACGCTGACCGACTTAAATATTCTCTCACGCACAAAGTTAACCATGGCTATGGGCACATAACTTGCCCCGCTTTATCGGGGTGCAATAGCAATCGAAAACCTTATTCTTGAATGGTGAGCTGTTTTCCAAAGTGAGCATGATTTCCGGACAATAGCTGAATATATGCATTGGTAATGGCTTGGGGTGCTAGCAAACTATCTTGACTTTCGCCAGGGTGCGAACGGCGTCTGAAAGAGGTTCGAACCGCACCAGGATCTATGGAGTTGATGATGAGGTTTGTGGGGTTTTCAAGTTCATCGGCCCAAATTTTCATTTGAGCCTCTAAACCACCATACGCAACGCCATAGGCTCCCCAGTAAGCTGTAGGAGATCTCCCGCACTTCGCAGATGTGAAAATAACTTGAGCGGATTCAGATGCTTTTAAAACTGGCAATAAACCTCGCGTGAGAAAATAAGGGGCTTGCAGGTTTGTTTGCAGCACTTTTTGCCAATATTCATAGTCATATTGATCCATGGGTGAAGGAGAACCAAGCTCTGCGGCGTTATGCAGTAAACCGTCTAAACGGCCAAAATCTTCCATTATTCCATCGTTAATCACGTCGACCGCTTGTGGTGTGCAATCAAGTAGGTCAAAAGGGAGCATCACAGGTTCGGAAAAACCGTGTTCAATAATGCTGTCATATACTTTTTCTAGGTGGCGAGTTTTCTTGTCTAGCATAATGACGGTCGCGCCGAGCTTGGCTGCAGCTATGCTGACAGCTTTGCCGATGCCGTCTGCAGCGCCAGTGATGAGAATTCTTTTGTCACTTAAGCATTGTGGCTCTGGAGTGTAACTTTGCCAATCTAGTGGGGTGGTTTGCATGGTTGTTTTTTTATAGGTTGCAAAAAAGAGAATTTAGTCTTTATTGTGTGTTTCAGCAATGGTTTTGGTGGTTTTTCGTGCGCTTGTTTCTATGGTTTTAGTTTGATCGATATTTTTGTGTGAGTCGATTCCTAGTTCGGTAAATTTTTTTGCTCCAGGCAAGACATTGTTTTCATAGGAACCTAGCAGCTTATTGAATGTGGATACACTTGAGTCTAAGCTTTTTCCTAGCTTAGCCATATGCTCTGACAGCGTGCCTAGTCGATGGTGTAGATCTTGGCCAATTTTGCGCACAACTTCGGCGTTTTGATTTAAATTTTCTTGATTCCAGCCATAAGCTATCGCCCTTAGTAGACCGACAAGACTAGTGGGTGTGGCTAATATAACGCGTTGTTGCATTGCATACTCGAGTAGAGATTTATCTTGATCTAGCGCGGCACTTAAAAATTGATCTCCAGGAATAAATAAGACAACAAAATCGGGAGCCTGTTCAAATTGTTCCCAATACTTTTTCATGGCGAGTTCTTTAATTCTCCCTTTTACATTTTTTAAATGTTGGGTTAGGTGTGTGTCACGTTGCATGTCGGAATTCGCTTCAATAGCGCTTAAATAAGCATCTAAAGGAGCTTTAACATCAACGACTAACTGCCGATTGCCGGGCATGTTAACGACCATGTCTGGGCGGAGAAGGCTGTCGCTGCTGAGTGTTGTGACTTGTTCGTCAAAATCACAATGCTCAGATAAGCCGGCAAGCTCAGCTAAACGCTTGAGTGTGAGCTCGCCCCATTGGCCTCGGACTTCAGGGCGCCTGAGCGCTGTGACTAAATTGCGTGTTTCTGTTTGAAGGAATTGCTGAGATTGGAGTAGACCTTCAATTTGGGTGGTGAGCTTTGATTCTGATGATACGCGATCTTTTTCTAATCGTTGTAATTGAGCATCTGTTTTAGCGAGTGTTTCTTGGATTGGTTTGACTAGGTGGGCAAAACTGACTTCTTTTTGTTTTAATTGACTTTCGGCTTGAATTTGAAGTTTGCCAAAGCTTTCTTTAGCAAGGCTTAAGAATGATTGATTATTTTGTTGTAAGGCTTGCTGCGATAGTGTTGAAAACGAGCCTTGAAGCAAATCTAACTGTTGATCAAACTCATCTTGTTTTTTTTCAGTTTGTAAATTAAATAGTTGCTGTTGTACCTCAAGCTTTCGCTGAAACAGGTATTTGCAAAGGAGCCACCCAAAAAGACAAGAGGTTAAGCATAGCAAAATGAGTAGTGCATCATTACTAAGTTGCACGCCTATGAATGATAGTTGTTGATGAAGAGCTTCAAGCATTGATTGTTTTGTTAGTGTTTGTGATCTTATTATAAGGGATAAATATGTGTCGAAACGTTGCTAAATCATAAATGGTTTGTAGGGAGTGCCAAAGTAATCATTGCTCATTTGTATCCGAAGTTTTTGCTCCTCATAATTTAGCGAGTTGAGTGACAAGGTGGTAGTATGTGCGCTGGTGGAATGCTCGGAAATTGCTGCTGGCAAATTTCGATATGTTTTAGAGGATGGGTATTAGGTTTATACGTTTGAGTATAGCGAGCTTTTAATTAACGAATAACCAACATGCGACTATTTAATTTGGATGCACATATCAGTGTGATTGCTGATATTGAGAATATTTTTAAACATCTTTATCCTGAGATAGAGATCACGAAATGGAGTATTAGCGGACATACCTGGGTGTTTGATCAAACCATTGATCATGTGGATGTTATTAATCAAGAGACTTGGAAGTTTTTAGATCATGACATGATTAAACGCTTTCATGAACGTTATGATGGTTTTTTAGCACTTTTCGATGGCTTTATTTGCGGGTTTCCGCCTGTGTTTGCATTATTGTTTGAGAAGTATAATAAGCCTATTTTTATGGTAAATGCCACTCGCTATGAAATGCCTTTTTGTTGGGAACCTAATCCAGCAATGCAAGGTTTTTTTGAGGAGAGGTTGCAGGCAATGCACAAAAAAGGTCAACTCATCGCTGTTAGCAATAATAAAGCGGATGTTGATTATTTGGAGAGGGCAATTGGTTTGAAGAGTCGGCACATCCCCAGCATGTGCCGATATACTGGGGAATCTTATCAGCCAGCAAAAGAAACATTTTTATTGTTCAGTAAGGCGAAATTAAATCCGATAGAAGGTGTCGTATATTACAAAGATTTGGGGCATTATTCTTGGGCTGATTTGTACTCATTTAAAGGTATTATTCATTTGCCGTATGAGATAAGTACAATGTCTATTTTTGAGCATTATTCAGCTTCAGTTCCATTGTTGATGCCAACAAAGCGATTGTTGAAGCAGTTTTTGCAAAATCAACGAATCCCTTTTAATGGCCCGTATGCGCGCGGAGCTCATCACGGAGTTAATAGGTCTGATTTAGATGATATCCTAGGGGAAGAATGGTTTGATTTTTGGTTGGACCGAGCCGATTTCTATGATCAAGAAAATATGCCATATATTACGTATTATGATCATATTGGTGAAATTCCTACTTTGTTAAAATCGATGGATACGAAGGCTATTCATTTGCAAATGAAAGCGTTCAACAGAAAACGTTTCGCTAATGCTTTGGATGATTGGAAGTCTTTGTTGGAGCCTCATTATTGCAAGCCGCATGCTGATCAAGTTCAGGGTAATGGGCAAATTAATATGAGATCAAAATTTGGCGCTATTATTCATCGAATTGCTCGCGTGAGAGAGTTCAATACTTTTTTTGAAATTGGAACCTGGAATGGAGAAGGTTCTACGGTGTGTATTATGAACGCTTTGATGAAGCGTGCTGATGCAAGCAAATTATACAGCCTTGAATTGATGCCAGGAATGTATGCTAAGGCACAACAATTTTGGAGTTGGTTGGAGGTATCGGAGTATGCTCATCAGTTAACATTGTTGAATGGGAAAATTATTGATGAAGGTATTCTTTCTGCTCAAGAGGTGCAGGATCATCCTGCCTTTCCAAAAGTGCAAAAACATTACGATTTATATTACCAGTCTGATGTCAGTTATTTTGAAAAAGCAGAAAATGTGTCTGATCAATTGCCTGAGCAGATAGATGTCGTGTTGCTTGATGGGGGTGAGTTTTGTACTTTCGCAGAATTCGAATATGTGATGGCTAGCCTTGATCCGAAGGTTTTAATCTTGGACGACACAAATATTATCAAATCAGCTCAAGCTAGAAGCTGTTTATTGAAAGATCATCAATGGAGCTGTTATTACGATGATTTGAGTGATCGGCATGGAGCCGCTATTTTTGTTCGCAAAGACTGTGAGCAACTAATGCCTTTGTTGAATTAAATTAGGAATGACCTCTATGTCTAAACGAGCATTAATTATTGGGGTGTCTGGGCAAGATGGCGCTTATTTGGCTAGGCATTTACTTGAAAAAGGTTATGAGGTGATTGGTACGTCCAGAGATGCCGAAAACAATTCGTTTACGGGGTTAACGTCGTTAGGTATTCGTAATAAAGTGACAACGGACTCGCTGTCTACATCCGATTTTCGCAGTGTTGCTCAAGCCTTCCAGAAATACCAGCCGAAAGAGGTTTATAACCTTTCAGGCCAGTCATCGGTGGGTCTGTCCTTTAATCAACCTGGTGAAACGATTGAGAGCCACTTGCAAGCCACGATAACGATTTTAGAGGTTATGAAGTTTTTGGAGCAGCCTATTCGTTTTTATAATGCTTGTTCTTCTGAGTGTTTTGGTGATGTCTCTTCAGATAAGCCAGCAACTGAAGAGACTCCTTTTCAACCTAGAAGCCCTTATGCAGTTGGAAAGGCTGCCGCCTTTTGGGCTGTCGCTAATTATCGTGATGCTTATGGATTGTATGCTTGCTCAGGAATTTTAGGGAATCATGAGTCTCCATTAAGGCCGGCAAGGTTTGTCACTCAAAAAATTATTCGTACAGTAAGTGCTATCGCGAATGGAGAGGCGAGTACGCTGACATTAGGTGATACAAGCGTCATTCGAGATTGGGGTCTAAGTCAGGAGTATGTCGAGGCGATGGTATTAATGCTGCAGCGAGATATGGCGGAAGATTATGTGATCGCGACGGGGCAATCCTATTCGCTGTGGGAGTTTGTTGAAAAAGTCTTTACTTATTACGGCTTGCAGGTTCAAAATCATGTGTTAAGCGATAATTCGTTCATGCGGCCATCGGATATTCGACAGAGTTATTTGAATCCGACTAAGGCTATGCAACAGTTAAATTGGAAGGCGGAAGCCCATATTGATAGGGTGATTGCTTGCTTGGCTGAGCATCAGTAAATGCACTTAATCAGTGGTTGTTTAGCCTGATGTGCGGTTGAAGTTTATATCTTTTATTTAAAACATTATTTAAGGCGATGACGTGTGTGGTTTTCTCGCGTACAATCTAGCGTTATTTCGAAAACATATGATAAATGTTGGAGAAATGGAAAAAAATAAAAAATCTTCTACACAGTAAGTTGGGTCTATACCGAAACAGTCATGTTGAACAGTCTTGATTATCAATTCAGACAAATTAAGTTAATGGTGGTATGTCCTATCTATTCGAGTGTCAATCATTGTCTGATAGTTAGGTGTTGATAATTCGGTATGCGCCTAAAGCACCTCAAAGTATCAGGATTTAAATCGTTTGCTGACGCGACAAAGATATCTCTGCCTTCAAACTTAGTTGGCGTTGTTGGGCCAAATGGTTGTGGTAAATCAAATGTAGTAGATGCCTTGCGTTGGGTGATGGGTGAATCATCAGCAAAAACTTTGCGTGGGGATAACATGGATGATGTTATTTTCAATGGTTCTGTTTCACGTAAGCCAGTGAGTAAAGCTTCTGTCGAGCTTGTTTTTGATAATTCATCTGGCACCGCTCCTGGCCCATATGCAAAGTATAACGAAATCTCTATCAAACGCGAGTTGTTGCGAGAAGGCGGTTCGAAATACTTTATTAATGGCGTAAAGTCTCGACGAAAAGATATTAACGATATTTTCATGGGGACTGGGTTAGGGCCTAGATCGTACTCTATCATTGAGCAAGGCATGGTAAGCCGGATTGTTGAGTCTAGACCTGAAGATTTGCGTGTTCTTATCGAAGAAGCAGCTGGAATTTCGAAATATAAAGCTCGCCGTAGGGATACAGAGAATCGTATGCGCCATACGATGGAAAACTTGTCTCGAGTTGATGATATTGTTGGCGAACTTGAAACACAGTTGAGACGGCTTAAGCGGCAGGCTAACTCAGCGGAACGCTATAAGAAGCATAAAGAAGAATTGCGTGATTACCAGCATTGGTTAACGGTGTTGAAATGGTCTGAGTTAGATGAGCAATTGCAGCTTAAACGTTCAGAACTCACTGAGTATGAAACCGAGCTTGAAAAGTGCATGGCTGATCAGCAAGGTGCTGAAACAGGGATAGAGAGTTTACGTGAACAGCAGATAGAACTGACTGAAAAAGTGAATAAGGTCCAAGCGAAATATTATGAGCTTGGGGGGGAAGTATCGGCGTTAGAACAACAAATTCAACATAGTCGAGAGTCGAGAAAGCAGCAGCAGTCCGAATTAGAAAGAATTCAAGAAACGCAACACGATTCACAGCGGTTATTGGCAAGCGATCAGCAGCGTTTGTCGGAAGTGAAAGCTCAAATAGATGAAGCATCACCTCAAGCTGAACACGTGATGGAAGTTCATCAATTATCGATGGCAACCCTTGAAGAGGCTGAGCAAAAACACAGTGACTGGCAAGAAAGTTGGGACTTGTTGACAAATCAATCGATGGAGCCAGAACGCGAACGCAGTCATCATTCAGGTTTGATTGATAGCCTTAGGCGGTCTATTGAACAGGCTTCGGATAGGCAGGTAAGAACGCAAGGACTATTGACAGAAATTGAAGGCAATATTGACACGCAAGCGATTGATGAATTAAAAGTTGCTGTTGAAGAAGCCAGTGAAAGCAGTGCTCAAATGGAAGGGCAGTTGGTTAGTATTGATGCGGATGTCGTGTCTGCAAGAGCTGAAATTGAGCGATTACGAGATGATTACAATGCTGTTCGTCAACGCTTGCAGGGTGATACTGCTCGCTTGAAGTCCTTGCAAGAGATGCGCACGCGAAGCTTGGGCGCAGATGGTAATCTTCTTAATCAATGGCTGAGTGATCGGGGCTTGGATAAGGCGGCCAGGTTGGTGGATGGTTTGTCAGTTGAGTCGGGCTGGGAGCTTGCAATAGAGACAGCGTTAGGAGATAAGCTTGCGGCATACCAAGTCGATTCTTTGGAAGAGTTAAGTCAGCATGATTTGCCTGAAGGTGCGGGTGTTAGTGCTTTCATCGCTGACAAGGCGAGTGAGAATGATCTTTCCAAATTTCCTAGTTTAGTTGGCAAAATTAAGCAATCAGTTAGTTTGCCTGCTTGGATTTATTCAGCCTATGCCGCTGAGTCGTTGGATGAGGCTTTTGAATGGCAAAATCAGTTAGAATCGCACGAAACGATTGTGACAAAGTCAGGAGAGATACTCAGTAAATCTTGGATGAGTATGGGGTCTCCAGAGCGACAGTCACAAGGTTTGCTGCAGCAAGAGGCTGAAATTGAATCATTAGAAAAAACGGTTGCTGTTGATGAGTTGCAATGTGAAAAAGTGCGAGAAAAGGGTGAATTTAAAAAAGCCGCTTTGTCAGACTTAGAGACAGCTCGTCAAGAATTAAGAACAGTTTTTAGAGAGCAAAGCCAGTTATTGCAAGAAAAGCAGCGTGAGTATGCTGCTATCGAAGCGAAAAGTGCAGAATGGATCACTCGTCGAGAGCAGCTTCATATTGAATTAACTGAGTTAACCCAAGAATTATCGGCTAACCAGGGTGCTCTAGAAGTGTCGATAGAAAAATTAGAATTAGCTACAGCAGCAGCGCATGAGTTTGATCAAAGGCGAGTTGAGTTGCAACGAGCCAAAGAGGAAACCTCGTCTGCTTTACAGGATGCGCGGATGGTTGAGCAATCTGCGCGTGAAGCGATGCAGAACTTTCAGGCAACACAAAGTAACTTTTTGAACCAGCGTGACTCTTTAGAGCAAAGTGTTGAACGTTTGACATCGCAATTAGAACAGCAGAATGAACGATTACTCGAGTTGCAGACATTGATGTCGGCAGATGATCCTGCAGAGATTATGTCAGCGCAATTAAGTGAGTTGTTAGAACAAAGATTGTTGGTGGAAAAAGAGCTTGCTGAAGAGCGCTCAGCGTTGTCAGAGCATGAAAATACAATGCGACAAATTAGTCAGCAACGTAGCTCATTTGATCAAATGGTTCAACAGGTGCGCAATAAGCTGGAGCAAGCGCGCCTTTCTCAGAGAGAGATTCAGGTTAAGCGAGATGGTTACGCTGAAAACCTTGAAGACAATGATGAGGATTTGAGAAAACAAGCGCAAGAACTATCTGAGAGAGAGATTGTTGTTACCGTGAGAATGTGCTCAGAAAAAATTGAGTCATTAAATATTAAAATTGATCGTATTGGGCCAGTTAACTTAGTGGCTATTGAAGAATACGAAGAGTGTTCAGAAAGGGCAGAATATTTAAATAAGCAGAAAGAAGACTTGTTATCTGCGCTAGATACGTTGCAAAAAGCAATTGCTAAAATTGATCGTGAAACACGCACACGTTTCAAAGATACTTTTGAAAGGTTAAATGCTGGTTTTAAGCAATTCTTTCCTCGGTTGTTTGGTGATGGCGAGGCTTACATGGAGTTAACAGATAACGATATGTTATCGACGGGTGTTACTGTCATGGCTAGGCCGCCAGGCAAGAAAAATAGTACCATTCATTTGCTTTCTGGTGGTGAGAAGGCGTTAACAGCGGTTGCACTGATTTTTGCTTTTTTTGAAATGAATCCGGCTCCTTTTTGTGTATTAGACGAGGTTGATGCTCCGATGGATGATGCTAATGTTGAGCGCTACAGTAAGGTGTTGCAGCAACTGAGCCAGCATACACAATTGTTGTACATTACTCATAATAAAATTACGATGGAAGTTGCTGGAATTTTAGTGGGGGTCACAATGGCGGAACCAGGTTGTTCGAGAATTGTTCAAGTTGATGTTGAAGAGGCTGCTGCGATGGCTGTCAGTTAATGGGTCTAAGTATGTTTGTTATGCTTCGAAGACTAATGAATAGAATAATAATGCAAGGTGCTGATACTCGTATGCTTGCATCAATTTATGTCGCTTAGAGATTATGTTGTTTGTTACTTTTTTATTATCTGGGATTGTTCTTTTTCTTGCCATTTATGGTTATTCGGTATTTCAGTTACGCAGAGAGAATCAACCTGCTGAAATTGAGCCAGTGGCATCTAGTCATAAAAAAATGGGCTCATTTTGGAATAAGTTTAAAAAGAGAAAAGAGGATAAAAGTTTAGCGCAGGAATCTGTTGAAGACTCTCATGTGGCTGTGGGAGGTGTGACCGCGAAAGTTTCACCCTCTCAGAGTGCGTCAACGGGTGTGGAGAGCGCTCAAGTTGAAAGAGTAGCGCCAACATTGGATGATGCCTCTTCTATCTCGGTCGTTAGTAAATCAGTGGCTGAAAAAGGTGTTGAGCCGTCAATGCCAAAGGTGGGAATGATCAATTCAAACACCAAAAGTGCGCAAAAATATGATGATGCCATACCATTAGATCAATTGGCGGCTGAGCTTTCTTCTGAAAGAGTGAATGAGAATGCTGTAAATCCTGAGGAGGTTGATAAGGCGCTTAAAGAGCATCAACGTGTGAGTACATCTTCTGCTGAAGTGTCTGCATTGATTCAGCAAGAAGCTCAAGGAGATTTCTTGTCATCAGCTGCGTCTTCTGAAAACTCTGCTTCATCTGGCTCTCAAGAGGAGGTTGCGTTAACTGGAGTGAATGGTGCTAACAACGCTGAAGAGATTGTTGGGAGCCAGAGTAAGGGAAGTGTTGAGAAGACTTCTGTTGCTACGAATGAGGTGATTGCTCAGGAATCGACGTATGTTGAGAAACCTCAGAAGGAATTTAAAGCGGGTATTAATGCGATTGAGATTGTCGCTAAAATTTCAAGTTCTGAAGCGGTTTCAAGGGATAAAGCATTAGTTGTATATCGGAAATATGATTATTTGTTTACTCGGCATTTAGGCATTTATGGGAAAAATACATTAACGCATGTATGGGGAGATATTGAGCATTCTAATGAGGAAGATCATTTCGATGAAATTGCAGTATCATTGCAGTTAGCGGATAAAACTGGGGCAATGACCCGAAAGGAATCAAACACATTTTCGACCTTGGCTATTGAGATGGCTGATGACTTGAATAAGAAAATGGTCTTCTCAATGGATCTTGATGAGTCTGTGGAAAAAGGCAGGATGTTGGATGGGTTAGCTCGAAAATATGATGCTTTAGTTGTGTGTAATATCATTCCTAAACGACGAAAAGGTTTTCGATCTACTGATATTAAAAGTTGTACAAAAGACTTGAAGATGATGCCCGCTAAAAATGGCGTTTTTGGTTGTTTTGATCAAGTTAATGATACTGTGGCGTTGCGATATTCACTTGCCTTAGCTGATTCTGAGGGGGAGTATGTTCCTGCAACGACAAGAGACCCTTTCCAGGTGGATGAAATTGTTGTTTTTCTCAATGTGCCGCTGGTTAAAAAGCCAGCAGAAGCCTTTGATGTGATGATTCAAGATGCGCGTAAGTTAGCCGCATGGATGGATGGGAAGATTGTTGATAAACATGCCCGAAACATGACTTCTCGCACATTAGATAAGATATCTGAACAGATCATGACAATAGAGAAAGAGATGGCGCTAGATGGTTTGGTGCCTGGGTCTGAGCTTTGTAAGAAACTTTTTTAGTCCAGTCTTTTTTGTATGCTAGATGATCAAATACGTTCTGAATATGAACGAATAGCTCAATTGTTAGAGCAATATAATCATGAGTATTATGTTTTAGATCAGCCGAGTGTTTCTGATTATGATTATGATCAATTGATGTTGAAATTGATTGAGCTTGAGGATCGGTTTGGCGATTTAAGGACAGCTACTTCTCCTTCGCAAAGAGTAGGTGGTCATGCTTTGGATAAGTTTGATAGTGCTGAGCACCTGCAAGCCATGTTGTCCTTGAGTAACGGTTTCTCAGATGATGATCTTAAGCAATTTGATCGGCGTAATCGAGAGGGCTTGGATTTACCCGATACCGGTGTCATTACTTATGCCGCTGAGCCTAAGTTAGATGGTGTGGCGGTTAGTTTGCTTTATGAAGAAGGTGTCTTGGTTCGTGCGGCGACCCGAGGTGATGGAAAAGTTGGAGAAGATGTTACTGAAAACGCAAAGACAATTCGAAGTATACCGCTGAAGCTTGCTCAAGTGAATGCTATTCCCGTGCCAAAGGTTCTAGAAGTGCGCGGGGAAATATTTATTAATAAGAATAATTTTCAACTATTGAATCAAGCTCAACTTGAAGTTGATGAGAAACTGTTTGTAAATCCTAGAAATGCAGCGGCTGGAAGCTTGCGCCAATTGGATTCTAAAATAACGGCCAAAAGGCCATTGGAAATTTATTGTTACTCTTTGGGGTATGTGGAAGGGTGGTCTCCGTTGAGTCATGGTGAAATGCTTGAGGGGTTAAAGGAATTTGGCTTTAGAGTGTGCCCCATTATTGAGAAGGTCCAAGGCGCTAATGGTTGTCTGGATTATTATCAAAAAATAGGCGGTTTGCGTGATTCTCTTGATTATGAAATTGATGGTATTGTTTATAAGGTTGATCGTATTGATTGGCAGTCATCATTAGGTTTTATTGCAAAAGCCCCACGATGGGCGTTGGCGCATAAATTTCCTGCGCAAGAAAAAAGCACGGTTGTTGATTCTATTGATGTTCAGGTTGGACGCACGGGTGCTATTACTCCAGTTGCTCGGTTAAAGCCTGTCTTTGTGGGTGGAGTAACGGTTTCAAATGTGACTTTACACAACCAGCAAGAAGTTGAGCGCTTAAATATCCAGGTTGGCGATACGGTGATAGTGCGGCGTGCAGGTGATGTGATTCCGCAAATAGTGTCTGTCAATCAGAGCCTTAGAGTTAAAGGGTCCATGCCTTTTGAGTTCCCAACGCATTGTCCAGTTTGCGATTCTCCCATTGAGGTTAAAGAGGGAGGTGTTGTAGCTCGATGTACTGGTGGCATGGTTTGTGGGGCGCAACTTAAGCAAAGCGTTCGGCATTTTGCATCACGGAAGGCCATGGATATCGATGGCTTAGGGGAAAAAATTGTAGAGCAGCTTATTGATGAAGGTGTTATTGTTTCTGTTCCTGACTTGTATTCTTTGTCAGTTGATAAATTGATTGTTCTAGATCGTTTTGCAAAAAAATCAGCCGAAAATTTGATGCATTCTCTAGAAGAAAGTAAGGCGACCGAATTGCCTAGGTTTTTGTTTGCTCTCGGAATGCCTCAAGTTGGAGAAACTACGGCTCAACAACTGGTTGATCATTTTGGCAGTTTTGCTGCAATACAAGAAGCAACAGTGGAAACATTGGAGTCAATACCTGATATTGGGCCTATCATGGCTCAATCTATTGTCGAGTTTTTTCAGGATGAACGGCAACAATCTATTGTTAATGCATTGGTGGAATCAGGGATTGTTTGGGAGGAGTCTGACCCTGTTGTTCAGTCTCAATTAGCCGAGCTGCCTTTGGCAGAGTGTACTGTCGTCATGACGGGTACGTTTTCATCCATGAGTCGAAGTGATGCGAAGCGAAAGTTACAGTCTATGGGGGCTAAAGTGACTGGCAGTGTTTCCAAAAAAACGACTTATGTTGTGGTTGGCTCAGATCCTGGGAGTAAAGCGCTGAAAGCGGCTGAGTTAGGTGTTGAAATTATTGACGAACAAAAGATGTTAGCTTGGTTTGATGGAGATTTCCCCGGCTAATATTGGATGCTGTTACGATATATGCCGTGATGAAAGTTAAGTGATAGCGATAAATGCTACCGATTTAAGAAAACTATTTGGTTGGTTTTTTTTGTATCTTTCTCGGTGTGTAGTGTTGTGCGGCTGGGTAAGAATCGTTGATTAATATGCAGCCCTATGCGTTCTATCATGTCTATTAGTGTGACATCGGCATCGTAAAGACTTTTTTGTTGATAAAGGCATTCACCAAGCTGGTCCATGACAATGAATGGATTGATAGAGGAAGTTAAGGAATCACACTTCGCTATGGTGTAGCAGTCTTTTATGACTTGATGTAAGGGATTGCTCTGGCTGTCAATATATGAAATAAATTCAGTTAAATTGTCGGCTTCAGCAAAAAGCGGTAGATGTGCATTGCCAATATAATGTTCAATACTGAGCCATAAGTACTTAAACTCGATCTTTCTGGCGTGGTTTTTTTGCAACTTTGTTTGCATTTAGGCGTCTATTTTTGGCGATAGTCTTAGGTAGTTTAGGTATAATTCGTTCTATAGATTATATAAATGATAGCTTACGTGCCTATTACGTTAGCATTTTGTAGGCATTCTGCAAACTTGAATTTATTCATTGTTGTTTTTTCATATGCGCGTATGTTGAAATGTGGATAGATGACGAGTGTGCGTGAGAAAGTCAGGAATTAAAGAGATAGTATGAACGCAAAAGTCAAAACATTGTATGACAAATTATGGGACTCTCATCTTGTTAAAGAGCGAGAAGATGGGTCGGCATTAATATATATAGATCGTCACATTATCCATGAAGTGACGTCGCCGCAAGCTTTTGAAGGTTTGAGGCTGGCAAATCGTAAGCCTTGGCGTGTCGATAGTGTTTTAGCCACTCCTGATCATAATGTGCCGACGACCACTCGAGAGCGCCAGTCAGGTGTTGCAGGTATTGAGGACGCTGTTTCAAGAGTTCAAGTAGAGACTCTGGATGAAAATTGCCGAGAATACGATATCGAGCAATTTGATATTAATGATAAAAGGCAAGGTATTGTCCATGTTATTGGTCCCGAGAGTGGGGCTTGTTTGCCCGGCATGACAATTGTTTGCGGTGACTCTCATACAGCGACAAATGGTGCTTTAGGTGCGCTAGCGCATGGTATAGGAACTTCTGAGGTCGAGCATGTTTTGGCTACGCAATGTTTGGTGGCTAAGAAGATGAAGAATATGCTCGTCACTGTTGATGGGCAATTAGGTGCTGGAGTCACGCCGAAAGATGTTGTGTTGGCTATTATCGCTAATATTGGCACTGCTGGAGGCACAGGTTATGCAATTGAGTTCGGAGGATCTGTTTTTCGAGATATGTCGATGGAAGGCCGTATGACGGTTTGTAATATGGCGATTGAGGCTGGTGCGCGTGCTGGTATGGTTGCTGTTGATCAAACAACGCTTGATTATGTTAAGGGGCGTCCGTTCGCTCCTCGTGGCGATCAGTGGGATGCTGCTGTCAAGGAGTGGCAAGAACTTGTCAGTGATGATGCTGCAGTTTTTGATAAAACAGTGGTGATAGATGGTTCCAAGATTGCCCCTCAAGTGAGTTGGGGAACGTCACCAGAGATGGTGGTTTCTATTAATGATGTTGTGCCTGATCCACTTAAAGAAGAGGATCCTGTGAAAAAAGCAGGTATTGAGCGTGCATTAGAATATATGGGGTTGTTGGCGGATCAGAAAATTACCGATATAAAGCTAGATCGAGTGTTTATAGGTTCTTGTACTAACTCTAGAATTGAGGATATGAGAGCGGCGGCAGCTGTTGTTAAAGGAAGAGTTAAGGCTGAATCTGTGAAAGAAGCAATTGTTGTTCCTGGTTCTGGGCTGGTGAAAGCTCAAGCAGAACAAGAAGGTTTGGATAAGATTTTCATAGAAGCAGGACTAGAGTGGCGAGAACCTGGATGTTCGATGTGTTTAGCGATGAATGCTGATAAGTTAGGTGCTGGTGAGCATTGTGCGTCAACATCAAATCGTAACTTTGAAGGGCGACAAGGCTATGGCGGGCGCACTCATTTGGTGAGTCCCGAAATGGCGGCAGCCGCTGCTATTAAAGGGCATTTTTATGATGTTCGTAAGTTTGATGTTGAAGAGTTATAGGAGTTTGTTATGAGAGCTATTAAACAGCATAAGGGTTTGGTCGCGCCAATGGATCGTGCAAATGTTGATACCGATATGATCATTCCAAAACAGTTTCTAAAATCAATTAAGCGATCTGGTTTTGGTAAGAACTTGTTTGATGAATTGCGTTACCTGGATGAAGGTCAGCCAGACCAGTCTTGTGAGGGCAGGCCGTTGAATACTGATTTTCCGCTTAACTTTGAACGTTATCAAGGTGCCTCTATTTTGTTGGCGAGAGAAAATTTTGGCTGTGGTTCAAGTCGAGAGCATGCCCCTTGGGCGCTTGAGGAGTATGGTTTTCGAATTATTATTGCATCGAGTTATGCTGATATTTTTTACAATAACTCGTTTAAAAATGGCTTGCTGCCCATTGTTTTAAGTGAGGCGATTGTTGATCAATTGTTTTCTGAAATGTATGCCCAAGAAGGATATGAATTGGCTATAGATTTGGAGCGAAAAGTGGTTGTTACGCCTGCTGGTGATAGTTTTGACTTTGATGTCGATGACTTTAGAAGGCATTGCTTGTTAAATGGTTTGGATGATATCGAGTTAACGCTAGTAGACCGTGCCTCAATAGAGGAATATGAACGTGCACGCCGTGTTAGTGCGCCCTGGTTGTTTGATGCTATATAGTCCTTGCTAGTACTGAAATAAAGAGAATAGAGAAAATGACAAAAAAAGTTTTATTGTTGCCAGGAGATGGTATTGGTCCGGAAGTGGTTGCGGAAGCGGTGAAGGTTCTTGAGTACTTAACTGCGAATCATGGTTTGGATATAGATTTAGAGTATGCAGATATTGGTGGAGTTGCGTATGAAAACCATGGTAAGCCTTACCCTGAGATAACACATGCGAAAGCGGCAGCAGTAGATGCAATTTTACTCGGTGCTGTAGGTGGTCCTCAATGGGAAACGCTTGATTATGATTTAAGGCCGGAGCGTGGTTTATTGTCTATTCGTGCCGAATTGGATTTGTATGCAAACCTTCGCCCAGCTGTTACCTTTGCGGAGTTGGCTGGTGCTTCTAGTTTAAAGCATGAGTTGGTTTCTGGCTTAGATATCATGATTGTTAGGGAGTTGACCGGTGGTATTTATTTTGGAGAGCCTCGCGGGCATCAAACGCTTGAAAGTGGTGAGAGGCAGTCTTTTAATACGATGGTTTATTCAGAGTCTGAAATAGAACGTATCATGCATAATGCATTTCAGATTGCTCAGAAACGCAATAAGCGCGTTTGCTCTGTTGATAAGGCTAATGTGCTGCAGGTGTCAGAGTTATGGCGTGAAATTGCGATTCGCGTCAGCGCAGAATATCCAGATGTCGAGTTATCTCATATGTATGTAGATAATGCAGTTATGCAATTAATTCGTGAACCTAAACAATTTGATGTAATTGTGACAGGGAACTTGTTTGGCGATATCCTCTCAGATGCTGCAGCTATGTTGACAGGTTCAATTGGTATGCTGCCATCGGCTTCTTTGGATGCTAATGGTAAGGGTATGTATGAACCTGTGCATGGGTCTGCCCCTGATATTGCGGGGCAAAACATCGCCAACCCTATCGCAACTGTACTGTCCGCAGCGATGATGCTTCGATATACCTTGGGCTTTCCAGATCAGGCAGATAAGATTGAAAAGGCGGTTAAGAGTGTTATTAAAAAAGGTGTTGGCACGAAAGATTTGCAATCAATTGCGGTGACCCATGTTGGCACATCCGAAATGGGTGATGCAATTGTGGCTGAATTGGGTTGAAGTGAATTGGCTGGGTTCTTGGTGTAGAGCCTTATTTTGCAATTATTACAGGTTGGACAGGAAAATTAACATAGATTGTTATTTTACATAGATGTAGTAACTTGTTACTATAGTTCTCTAACCTGTTATTATGACAGGAAAATGTTTTGTTTGAGCCAGGCTTTTATGGCCTATTTGCAGTACATTGTCAGACAAAGCGATTCATTAAAACTAGGAAATTTAATAACAATAATTCTGCTACTGTGCTTGTCATGGAGCTATTGAGAGTGAAAGTATGTTTGTGTCGCTAATTAAAGAAATGAATCTAATAAATCTTCCTAAGTATTTGTTAAAAAAAGCTTTATTTGTTTTATTGTTAACAAGTACCTCTATTGCTCAGGCATTAACGCTAGGTGAATTCGCTGTTGATTCATTCTTAGATAAACCGTTAAAAGCTGAGATTTATGTCAATGGAGATAGTGGTGATAATCTCAAAACTCTTGAAGTCTCAATGGCTAGTGCAGAAGAGTTTGAGCAGGCAGGCATTGTCAGGTCCTCCTCGTTAGATGATTTTCAGTTTGACCTTGTTACAGAGTCAAAGAAAAAAGCTAAAATCAAAATAACAACAGAAACTCCAGTAAGTGATCCTTATATCCACATGCTGCTGAAAATTCGCTGGAATGGTGGGCAGTTATTGCGTGAATTTACAGCGCTGATTGATCCTCCTCTCTACTCAAGTCAACCTGCCGATACTGTTGATGTTGTCAAAACAACAAAACAAAAAGAAGCGGAGCTTCGAGAAGAGCTGAAGTCGGTTGATGAAAATGATTCGACACAAGATCAAGAGAATGTTGCGGAGCCTGTGTCTCCTGCAGCTCCTCAACCAGAAACTGCGGGTTCATTAGTTGGCGATACTTATGGTCCTGTCGTTGCGGGCGAATCGTTGAGTGAAGTGGCCCAAAAAATACAGCGTGAAAACCCTGATTTGAGCATTTATCAAATCATGTATGTATTGTTTCAAAATAACCAATCTGCGTTTGTTGAAAAAAATATTAATAGCCTAGCGAAAGGGGCTACTTTGCAAGTGGGTGATTTAAATGAAATTACCAAAGTAGATAAGCAAGAAGGGATTAATTTTTTCTATAGCCAGTTGGCACAATGGTCAGCAAAACAAGAGTCTTTAACGGGTGCTAGTGCTGAAGAAGTTAAAGTGTCTTCGGATGAGTCTACGGGCGGTCAAGCTTCTGGTGAAGGAAGCTCATCCGCATCAAATGAGTCAGCGCCTGTCTCATCAGGTGGTGGAGATAGTGCGGCTGGTGAGTCAAAGCCTGAATTTCAAGTCGCTGCTTCAGATGTCCAATCAGGCACGCAAGAGTCAGGAGAGGTCAATAATAAAGTCATCGAGGGCTTGAGAACGAAGGTTGCAGAACTGGAAGCTTCTGTTGAATCCAGTAAGCTTGAAAATGAAGAGCTTAAAGAAA
The DNA here is from genome assembly GCA_050633585.1 of Arenicella sp. GTDB lineage: Bacteria > Pseudomonadota > Gammaproteobacteria > Arenicellales > Arenicellaceae > CALKZN01. The sequence continues at coordinate 21,743 of JBOEGT010000004.1, read as the reverse complement.
CAATTTCGATTCTTGAAAATCAATTGGCGGATAGTAACCGCTTAATTGAGTTGAATAATCAAGAGTTGGCAAGCTTGCAAGGTGCTGATAAAGCTGAGGCTGAAAATGAAGCATTAGTATCAACGACAGTAGAAGAAGAACCAAAAGTTGAGGAACCAAAAACTGAAGAGACACCTGAGGTTGAGGAAGCCAAAACTGAGGAGAAACCTGAGGTTGAGCAACAACCTGTTGAGCCAAAAATAGAAGAAACACCACCTGTTCAGGCAGAAGAGCCTAAAGCTGAACCGGTTGCGGTTGCAACTCCAGAGCCTGCGGCTGAACCTGTTTCATTTTTGCAAGAAATAATTGCTAAGTTGAAGGAACTTTGGAAGTTCATTGCAATTGCATTGTTAGGCTTGTTACTTCTAGTTATGTTGAAACTGCGTTCTTCGAAGAAGGCTGACGATACGGTTGATGCATTTGAGTCTACATTTACCGTTTATCCTGAAGATACAGGAGAGATGACAGATGATGCGGAAAGCACTAGTAATGCGAAAGCTGAAGAATTGATTAATGCGATAAAAGCTGAGACGACTAAACCAGCGTCAGATTTTGTTGCAAATTCAAGTCCGGTTGATAGCTCAGAAGAAAAATCCAGTGATGAAACAAGCATGGTTTCTAGTATTGATATGGATGCGTTACGTGAAGCGACACAGTCAGTGACTGACTTTGAAGTGGATACGGCTGAATCTGGTGAGGTGACTAAAGAAAGTTCTTTCTTAACGGTTTACAACGATGGAGATGTCGTTGTCAATGCTGATGAAATTGACCCAATTGCGGAAGCTGATGTTTATATTGCTTATGGACGTGAAGACCAAGGCGAAGAAGTGCTGGTTGATGGTGTTAAAAATTTCCCTGACAGGAATGATATTAAAGTGGCGTTGTTAGGTTTGTATGTGAAGTCTGGCAAACGAGCTAAGTTTGATGATATCTATAACGATATGATCGCAAACGGTCTTGAAAATAATATTGAAGAATGGCAAAACGTTGAAGCATTGAAGAAATCAATGGATGAAGCCGTTCCTGTTGGAGACAGTGCTGGGACCGTTGATGAAGCGCCTTCTGCCGTTGATTTATTGACCGATGGTATTAGCGAAGAGCCAAGTAACACCGATTTTATTGTGAATAGTGATGTGAACGACTTATCTGAAATCGATATTAAAAGTGAAACTTTTGATATTTCAGAGATTGATTTTAGTACGGATATTGGTGATGCCCCTGTTTTATCAAATGACTCAACAGATCAAGTGGTGACTGATATAGACAGTATTAGTGCTGAAATTGATGATGAGATTACGATAGATATTGATACTAATACGATTCAAATTGACACAGAGGCAGTACAAGTTGATGCTGGCGCAGTTGAAGTCGATGCTGATATCGTTGAAGTTGATGCTTTGGAAATTGATAGTGATACGGTTCAAATCGATCTTGATACAGTTCAAATTGATGATGATATTGAGAGTATTACAATTCAAGTGGAGGAAGCATCACTGACTCCTGAAATCAGTGAGACAAACGCAGCTGCTGAAGAAGAGCTTGATGGTATTGTCAATGCATTGGATGATGTTGATTTTAGTGCTGAAAACTCAGAGAGCTCTATTGGTGAAATAGAACAGGAAATTTCTCAAATTGAGTTTTCTGATGATATGTTGACCGAGGAAAGTAGTATTCAAATTGATTTGGATAATGTGTCTGTAGATCAAACTGATGCAGTGGATATCAGTGCTGAAATTTCTGAAATTAGCTATGATGATGAAATTTCATTGACCGATGTTATGGAGTTAAATGTTAGTGATATTGATTTAGCAAGTATACCTGATGAGCAAGATCTAACGCCTGTAAAGGATATGGCTGCAACAACCTTGGTAAATAGTTTAACGGATGATGTTGAATATGTTGATGATGACACTGTTGATGCGGAAATTACTGTAGATTTCACTGAGGTTGACGAGGGTGAAGGGCTTGACGGAATCGACTTAGATTTGGGCGACGATGATGACACTCAATTGCCAGATGGTACAAATGACCCTGAAACGCAATTAGATTTGGCAAAGGTTTTCTTAGAGTTGGATGATACTGCCGGTGCCGTTAAAATTTTGAAAGATCTTGTTGATAGTCCAGAAGTGGGCGAAGAAGCTAAAGAGTTGCTTGCTAAGCATTCTTAATCAAGCCTCTAACAGTCTTTATAGATGAGCGTTGCAGAATGTGATGCATCTCGCTATGCCCTTTGTGTTGAGTATGATGGTTCACTTTTTAGCGGTTGGCAGACACAGCTAGGCCAAAGAACGGTTCAAGAAGAGCTAGAAAAGGCGATAAGTCGGGTCGCTGATCATGATGTTGCTGTTGTTACGGCTGGTCGAACGGATGCTAAAGTGCATGCGACCGGTCAAATTGCACATTTTGATTCATTTGCGCAAAGAGATTTATTGGCATGGCATTTCGGCATTAATCGCTTTTTACCAAGTGATATACGTGTGCATTGGGTTAACATTGTTGATCAAGACTTTCATGCTCGATTTTCCGCAATCAAACGATCATATCGTTATATTATTTATAACAATAATATCAAGCCTTGCTTGCTGCGCAGCTATGTTAGCTATCAATACCGCTCGTTGGATGTTGATAAAATGAATGTAGCAGCTACAGCATTTATCGGTGAAAAGGATTTTTCCAGTGTACGTGCTTCGGGTTGTCAGGCAAAAACAGCTGTTCGTGAAATTTTAGATTTAAGGGTTTTCCGTCAAGGTCATTGGGTGTGGTTTGATGTGACCGCTAATGCCTTTCTGCAACATATGGTGAGGAATATAGCAGGTATGCTGATGACAGTCGGTTATGGAGATCAAAAAGCGGAATGGGTTAATGATGTGATCGCTTTAAAGGACCGGACTCAAGCAGGAGTGACTGCGCAACCCAATGGTTTGTATTTAACTCAGGTGGCTTATACTGATAGATATGAGCTTGAAAACTTTCCACCTAAGCCTATTTTTTGGGGCTGATTTCTGGCAATGTCTAAACTATGACTAGAACACGCCTAAAAGTTTGTGGGATGAAAGATCCCTCGCAAGTACAGGAAATAGTGAAGCTTGGTGTTGATGCGATAGGCATGATTTTTTACAAAGCAAGCCCAAGAAATGTCTCGCTAAATCAGGCATTGGAAATTCGTGAGGTTGTGCCTCCATTTGTTAGCCTGGTTGGGGTATTTGTAGATACGAATGTCGAACAGGTCAATGAAATTGCCAAGGCTGCAGGTTTGGATTTAATTCAATTGCATGGTGAACAAGACTATAGCTTTGCTGAGCGGTTATCATTACCGTATGTTCGTGCAATAAGAGTTCGCTCAAAAGATATAATAAAAAGGGAGCGTCATGAACATGTAAAGGCGCGAGGTTTTCTATTGGACACTTTCTCGAAAGAGGCATACGGTGGTACGGGGCATAGAATTAATCCAGAGCTTTTACCGGAGCCGTTATTAAATGACACTATTCTTGCTGGCGGCATAAACCCAAGTAATATACTGGATGTTCTTCAGCACAGACCTTATGCTTTGGATATTAATAGTGGTGTAGAGCAAGCCCCAGGTGACAAAGATATTGAAGCGATTAAATCAATTCTAGGTACTATGCAGAAATTTGATAACGAATATAAGGATTGATAGTGTTACAGAATGGATTAGTCGATTACAATAGCCATCATATTTTTTGCACTTGCTGCTGCAAGCCATTAATTAAACCAACACTGTGAGTAGAAATGAATTGGTTCGATAAAATTTTACCGCCTAAAATTAAAGGTTCTAAAAATAACGATAAGCGAGGCGTCCCTGAAGGCGTTTGGAAGAAATGCACGTCTTGTGAATCAGTCATTTACGGCACAGACTTGTTTATTAATTTACATGTATGTCCAAAATGCGGCAATCATATGTACATTGCTGCTCAAGATAGAGTGAGCGCGTTGTTAGATAAAGATGAACCGCAAGAAGAGATTGCTTCTTCATTACGCTCTGTCGATATGTTGAAGTTTAAAGATACTAAAAAATACAAAGATAGGCTGACTGCTGCTCAAAAGCAAACTAGCATGAATGATGCGTTGTTTGTCAAGCAGGGTAAGCTTAAAGGAATGCCTTTGGTGGCTGGCGCATTTGATTTTTCTTTTATGGGGGGGTCAATGGGTTCTGTGGTAGGTGAGAAGTTTGTTCGGGCTGTGAACACGGCTATTGAGCTTGATGCGCCATTTGTTTGTTTTGCATCAAGCGGTGGAGCGAGGATGCAAGAGTCATTGTTTTCCTTGTTTCAAATGGCAAAAACCAGTGCTGCTTTAACTCGCTTAGCGGATAAAAAGCTGCCATTTATCTCAGTATTAACCAATCCTACAATGGGTGGCGTATCAGCAAGTTTTGCCATGTTGGGTGATGTGATTATTTCTGAACCAAAAGCCAATATTGGCTTTGCTGGAAAGCGAGTCATTGAGCAAACCGTTCGAGAAAAATTACCTGAAGGTTTCCAGACGGCCGAATTTTTATTAGAGCATGGTGCGATTGATATGATTGTTGATCGTAGGCATATGCGAGATGAATTACATTCGTTGTTAGGTAAATTTTTGGATAAAGGGCCTACTGAAAAACAAGTTCAATCAGAAATATCATCGTTAGTGGAAAGTGCTTCACCTCAAGTGTAAGTGGTTAATTGTGCCGTGTCGGTATAAGTTTGCTGAGTAAATGGTGAATTCAAACAGGCCTCACACATTGAAAGAATGGCTTGCATATATTGAAAGCATTCATTCTGCTGATATAGAGTTTGGTCTAGAAAGAGTAAGCGACGTTTTTACTAAGCTTTTTCCAAATGGCTTAAAGAGTCGAGTGATTACTGTTGGAGGCACTAATGGAAAAGGTTCAACTTGCGCATATATTGAAAGTGTATTGCTCAGCGCTGGTTATCGTTGTGGGAAAAATACTTCGCCACACATTCATTTATTTAATGAAAGGGTCTTCGTTAATGGTGAAATGGTAGATGATGAAACGCTTATTGGCGCTTTTGAGCAGGTTGAATTAGCTCGCAAAGAGGAAAAGCTGACCTATTTTGAGTTTACTTTTTTAGTCGCATTGCATGTTTTTGAGGTTCAGAAAGTACAGTTTGCTATTTGCGAAGTGGGAATGGGTGGTCGCTTAGATGCGGTGAATATTCTGTCTCCAGAAGTATCCGTGATTACCAATATTGGCTTGGATCATACGCAGTGGTTGGGGGATACTAGAGAAGCTGTTGCTATGGAGAAAGTTGCAATTAGCCGCACTGGAAAAGCATGCATTATTGGTGATGTTGATTTTCCGCCTAATGCGTTCAAGTATTTACAAGACCATAAAGTCAAAGCTTGTTTGAACGATAAAAATTTTGAGGTAAATAATGCTAAGGATGGGGAATGGTCTATTCGCTTGAAAAAGGATCATGGGACGTTATTTCACGAAATAAACGAAGATTTTCTATGTGGTTTGCCACCCCTTGGAGGAGAGCATCAGTATCAAAATGCAAGTTGTGCGATCTTGGCACTGTTGTCATTAGATGCTGTTCAAATCAATCTTGAGCAAATACAAGCAGGTTTGTCATCTGTATCTGTGCCTGGTCGTTGTCAAGTGCTGAGCGAACACCCTTTGGTTGTTGTTGATGTCGCTCACAATGAGGATTCAATAAAAGCGTTAGCTGAATTTATTGCTGATCAGAAAAATATATCGGGCAAAAAAATTGCAGTTTGTTCCATGTTAAAAGATAAGGATATTTCGAATAGTTTAGCGAACATTTCTAACAATATTGATTGTTGGTATATTGCGCCATTGGCAGTGCCAAGAGCTGCTAGTGTGCAGCATATTCAAGAGGCAATTAAGGAGAAGCAAGAGAATGCTCACATAGTTCAATTTGACTCAATTTTTTCAGCCTATTTAAGTGCGAAGCAAAAACTAAAAGAAGATGATTGTCTGCTTGTTTTTGGTTCGTTTTTTGTAGTTGGTGATATACTCCGTCACCATAATATTATTCATTAATTCTAATTTTATATTCATGTCAAAGAGTTCGAATCAAAAGGTCACTAGTCAACCACAGTTTTCGCTCAAGCATCGCTTGATAGGTGCAGGCATGTTGATTTCCTTCGGTGTTTTGATTTTGCCTTGGTTGCTAGGTTCTTATTCCTTTGATGATCAGGTTGCTCAGGTGAAGACTGAGGAAACTGTTAAGCCAAGTTCAATCGCAAAGCTAGCGACAAAGGCGGCTTCAAAAACGGTGAATAACGAAGAGATAGTAGAAAGTACCAAAGACCCACTAGATAAAAAAGATGTCAAAGTGTTTGTGTCTCGGGTGCAACCACTGGAGAAAAATGGTGCTGAAACACCTAAAAAAACACCAGTGACTCCGGTTAAAAAGTCGGATAAAAAACAAACCAAGACCGTAAAGAAAGAACCGGTAAAATCTAAACCGGTCACTAAAACAGTTAAGAAGGTTGAGCCTAAAAAAGACCTTAAGCAATCAACACCAAAAGAGGTTAAACAGAAGCCTAAAAATAATGACATTGAGCGTGGTTATATCGTGAGTGTCGGAGTTTTTGGTGATGAAAAGAATGTTCAAAAAATGGTTTCAGACCTTAAGTCTAAAAAATTTAACCCGTCAGTTAGAAAAGAAAAATTTAACAACAAAAGTGTTAGTCGTATTTTTATGGGTCCATTCAAAACACGTGCAGAGGCTGGTAAGGTTAAGCTTAGGTTGTCAGAGAAGCAAAATATTCCTAGCTTGATTAAAGAATTTCCATAAGGCGTGGTAAAGTTAAGCGGGCAAATAAATAAAGAGTTTCGGGTCATAGTCTCTCAATAGTTCATGAGAAGCGGACGAGTCTCCACATTAATGTAGAAATAATTATGGCATTACTAGATATCGCGATTGTTGCGCTCATTTTCATTTCAGTGTTGGTGGGTTTGTTAAGAGGTTTTACTAAAGAGTTGCTTTCTATTGCTTCATGGGTGATTTCAATTTATCTGGCGTTTAACTTCTATAAGTACGCGGCTGAATACTTGGCGGCATATATTAATAATGAATGGTTAAGCAATGTTGCAGGCGGAGCAATAATCTTTGTTGGTTCATTATTTATTTTATCCATGATTGGTTATTTGATTTCGAAAGCAGTAGCAGCGACAGGGGTTAAGGGTACCGATAGAGTTTTGGGTGCTGTTTTAGGCGCGGTTCGAGGCGTGTTAATTATTGGGTTTATGGTTGTGGTGGCTTCAATTTTTAACGTGCAAGCAGCAAATTGGTGGAAAAAATCGACATTAATTGGGCATTTTTCTCCCGTCGCTGAAACGATTAATTCAGTGCTACCAGAAAAGTTTAAGGTGAAAAAAGCAATGAATGCTTTGAATGCCGGTTCGCAAATTCAATCGGTAATATCACCGAATTCAGAAAGTGATTCAACAGAGCGTCAGCCTGAGGCTGAATCAGCAACTGATAACCAGATAAATAAATAAAGCCTAGAGGAATTAATCATGTGTGGTGTCGTTGGAATACTTGGTGGCAATCATGTCAATCAGGATATTTATGATGCATTGACTGTCTTGCAACATCGGGGGCAAGATGCTGCAGGTATCCTTACCTGCGAGGCTAATCGAGTTAATTTGCGTAAAGATAATGGCTTGGTAAAAGATGTGTTTCAAAAGCGTCATATGACTCGCCTAACAGGACATTTAGGTATCGGTCATTGTCGTTATCCAACCGCTGGGAGTAGTTCACCAGCTGAAGCACAGCCTTTTTATGTGAATTCGCCGTTTGGTATTGCCTTAGCGCATAATGGTAATTTAACAAATGCAGATAAGCTAAGAGATCAATTGTTTCAGGATGATTTACGCCACTTAAATACAAGTTCTGACTCTGAGATTTTATTGAATGTTTTAGCGCATGAAATTTATAAAGTGTTGGGTGATGATAAGTATGAATTAAGTCCAAATGATTTGTTTAGGGCACTGGAGGGTGTTTATGGCCGTGTTTCGGGTGGTTTTGCAGTCGTTGCCTCAATTGTAGGTTTTGGTTTAATTGCTTTTCGAGATAAGCATGCTATTCGTCCACTGGTGTATGGAGAGCGGACTCAAAACGGTAAAAAAGAGCATATGTTTGCTTCTGAAAGTGTTGCTTTAGATACGCTAGATTTTGATTTGGTTCGAGATGTGGAAGCGGGCGAAGCAATGATTGTGACGCTAGATGGTAAAGTTCATCGGAAAGTGTGTGATTCGACACGCAAATATAGCCCTTGTATTTTTGAGCATGTCTATCTCGCCCGACCTGATTCCATGATTGATGGTATCTCCGTGTATAAAACACGTTTGCGTATGGGGGAGATGCTGGCAAGAAAGATTCAGAATGAATGGGCAGATCATGACATTGATGTCGTTATTCCGATTCCTGACACTAGTAGAACCAGTGCCTTGCAACTTGCCAATGAGCTTGATGTTCCTTACCGAGAAGGCTTTATTAAGAATCGCTATATCGGTAGGACATTTATCATGCCGGGTCAGGCTGAGCGCAAAAAGTCAGTGAAACAGAAACTCAATGCAATCGATTTAGAGTTTCGAGGGAAAAATGTATTGCTGGTAGATGACTCAATAGTTCGTGGCACAACGTCGCAACAAATTGTACAAATGGCTAGGGCAGCAGGTGCACGAAATGTTTATTTTGCTTCAGCAGCACCGGCGGTGCGTCATCCTAATGTTTACGGAATTGATATGCCGGCAACCTCCGAATTAGTGGCGGCGGGAAGGTCTGATGAAGAGGTGTGTGAGGTCATTGGCGCTGATAAGCTGATTTATCAAAATTTAGATGATTTGATTGCTTGCGCTATTGCAGGTAATGATGAAATTATTGAATATGATACTTCTTGCTTTAACCGTGAATATGTCACGGGTGATGTGTCAGAAGACTATTTGGCGGGCTTAGAATCGCAGCGAAATGATACAGCAAAGCAAGAATCGAAAAATCATCGTGATATTGCCGTGGTAGATGTCGATGAAGTTGATCAGGCAACAGCGCAATAATAGCAAATATCTGGTATAAAAATTATGAGTGATAGCGATCAATCAAAAAAGTACCACCCAGCGACGCTCGCGGTGAGAGCGGGGCAACAGCGAACGGCTGAACAAGAGCATTCAGAGCCTATTTTTGCAACGTCAAGCTTTGTATTTAATTCAGCTGAACAAGCGGCGGCTAGGTTTTCAGATCAAGAAAAAGGCAATGTGTATTCTCGATTTACAAACCCTACCGTCCGGATGTTTGAAGAACGCTTGGCGGAAATGGAAGGAGCGGAATCTTGTGTAGCTACATCCTCTGGGATGTCTGCTATTTTGGCTTTGTGTTTGGGTACGCTTCAAGCTGGTGATCACGTATTGTGCTCGGATGGTTTGTTTGGTTCCACAAAGCTAATGTTCGTCAATATATTAAGTAAATTTGATATCAGCTTTGACTTTGTTGATTTAAATGATTTCGATGGCTGGTCATCTAACTTGAGAGATAATACTCGCTTTGTATATTTAGAAACGCCAACGAATCCATTGACCGAAATGGTTGATATACGTGCTTTATCGGCATTGATTAAAGCGGGTAATCCTGACACTTTATTTGTCGTTGATAACTGCTTTGCTACTCCGGCATTGCAACAGCCTTTGAGCTTAGGAGCTGATGTTGTTATTCATTCGGCAACAAAATATATTGATGGGCAAGGTCGTTGTGTGGGTGGCGCTGTTGTGGGTAGTGCTGAATTAGTCGGTAAAAAGATTTTTGGTATTTTACGCAGTGCGGGCATGTGCATGAGCCCTTTTAATGCGTGGGTGTTTTTGAAAGGTTTGGAAACATTGTCAATCCGTATGGAGAAGTCTTGCCAAAATGCTCATGCATTGGCGGAATTTTTGTCCCAAAAAGAGAGTGTTAAAAACGTTTATTATCCAGGCTTGCCTGGACACCCTCAGCACCATTTAATTGGTGAGCAAATGTCTTTGGGGGGAGCTGTAGTTTCATTTGAAGTGAGAGGGGGGAAGCAAGATGCGTGGAATGTGATTGATGCAACGGATTTGTATTCGATTACTGCCAATTTAGGTGATACGCGCTCAACGATTACTCATCCTGCAACCACAACTCATGGTCGCTTATCACAAGAGCAGCGTAATGCCGCAGGCATTAGTGATTCTCTCATTCGAATTGCGGTTGGTTTGGAAGATATACGAGATTTGACAGCTGATTTACATATCTAAATATTTCGTGTTTCTGATAACTCTTTGACGAGTCTTAATAAGCCTTCCGGTTTATTACAGATATAGGTTGGGTCCCAGTCTTCTGGGTTGATGTCTTCGTGAATGTATCCCCAGTTAGCAACGGCAGTATCCATGCCAGCAGCCCTGCCTGCTTGGATGTCTCTTTCATCATCTCCTACATATAAGCAGTCGCTTGGGGCGAGAAATAATAAAGTAGTGCAGTGTAATAAAGGCGCTGGGTGAGGTTTGTTAACGCTAAGAGTAGTTCCTCCTACATTGACTGAGGAGCGTTCGGTGAGTTTTAATTTATCCAATATTGGTTTAGCTAAGTGATCAGCTTTATTGGTGACTATACCCCAATGAATGTTGTTACTTTCACACCATTCTAAAACATCCATCATGCCTTCATATGGTTTAGTATCTATGCAAATATTTTTAGCGTAAGTATCTAGAAAGGCTAATTTTAACCTTTCAAAGTCTTGATGATCTTCAGTGATGCCGAAGCCATAATTAACCATTGCAGCGGCACCTCGGGAAACACATTTGCTCGCGCCTTCATAATCTACTTTTGGTTGGTTTTCAGCAGCTAATAATTTGTTTAACGCTCCAACCATATCTGGTGCTGTGTCCAAAAGTGTGCCATCAAGATCGAGTAATAAGGCTTTAAATTTCATGGTTCATGTGCTCGCAATAGAATTTTTTGAGGGTCCGGAAATAAATATTGAGGTATGAAACGTGTTCTTATGACGCCTTGGTGCAACGCATTAAGTAGTTCACATCAACGCCATCTGCAAGTTTGTAGTGTTTGGTGAAAGGGTTGTAGTGCATTCCAATCATGTGTTGTGTATTTAATCCAGCTGCTCGGGCCCATTCATCAAGCTCAGCTGGTTGTATGAGTTTGGCATATTCATGTGTTCCTTTTGGGAGCATGTTTAATATATATTCTGCTCCAACGATGGCAAATAGCCAAGATTTTGGATTGCGATTGATTGTGGAAAAATAGACAGTGCCACCAGGTTTTAATAGTTTTGAGCAAGCGGCAATCACTGAGGCGGGTTCAGGTACGTGTTCTAGCATTTCAAGGCAAGTGACAACATCATAGAGGCCTTCACGCTCGGAAGCTAGGTCTTCAGCGGTTGTTTGAATATATTCAATGTCTAGGTTGCTTTCATGTAAGTGTAGCTTAGCAACATTGATGGGGGCTTCTCCCATATCGATGCCAGTTACATTAGCGCCTAGACGTGCTAAACCTTCAGAGACTAATCCACCACCGCAGCCTATATCAGCGACTTTTAAATCTGCGACCGGGCTGTATTCATTGATGTAATTAACGCGGAGTGGGTTGATGGCATGCAGAGGCTTAAATTCGCTTTCTGGATCCCACCATCGAGAAGCAAGCTCGTTAAACTTGGAAATTTCGTTAGGGTCGACGTTTTGGGTTTGAGTAGAGTTTTTCATCGTTAATTTCTGGCTTAAGTGCGGCTTTTGTGTGTTGAAGTTGAAAGTGCTTCGTTACGTATTTTCTACAGATGAGCTAATTTTCTTAGCCCAGCTTTGGGCTTTGTAAATCAAATCATTTTCATCAAGGTTTGTGAGCTTTTTGTTGCTAACTTTTTGTTGTCCAGCTACCCATACATCAGTTACTTGTTCTCGAGAAGCGCTATAAACGAGTTGTGCGATTGGGTCATATACGGGTTGAGTGCTCACATGATCTAAATCAATAGCAACAATATCAGCTTGCTTGCCAATTTCTAGTGAACCAATGTTATCGTCTAAGCCTAATGCTTTTGCTCCATTGATGGTTGCCATAGCGAGTGCGGTATGAGCGGGTATTGCGGTAGCATCATTTGCAATGGCTTTACCTAATAATGCGGCAGTGCGAGTTTCTCCCAGCATATCTAAGTCATTATTGCTAGCCGCACCATCAGTGCCGAGTGCGACATTGACACCTGCATCAATCAACTTAGCAATTGGACAGAAGCCACTATTTAATTTTAGGTTTGATTCTGGGCAATGTATTACATTAACGCCTTTTTCAGCAATCAATTGAATTTCGTCATCTGTGAGTTGAGTCATATGCACAGCCATCATGCGAGGGTTTAGTAGGCCGAGTTCCTCAAGGCGTGCTAGAGGACGTTTGCCCAACATATTTTCAGACTCTGAGACTTCGTGAGCTGTCTCGTGAATATGCATATGAACAGGCACCCCCATTTCGTCGGCCATCATGCGTATGCGTGTTAGATTATCATCGTTGACAGTGTAGGGTGCATGAGGAGCGAATGCTGTTGTGACTAAAGGCATGCTGTTGCTGGCATCCTTGACGCGAATGCCTTTGTCAAAATATTCATCAGAATCCTTTGCCCATGCGCTTGGAAAGTCGATGATAATCATGCCGACGACTGCGCGGATCCCTAATCTCTGCGAAGTTTCTGCAACAATGTTCGGAAAGAAATACATGTCATTGAAGCAAGTCGTGCCTCCTAATAGCATTTCTGCTATCGCGAGTTCAGTGCCATCTTGCATGAAATCATCGCCGACATGTTGCGCTTCTACTGGCCAAATATGGTTATTTAACCATTCCATTAAGGGTAGATCATCGGCCACTCCTCTTAATAAACTCATGGCAGCATGAGTGTGAGCATTGACTAGCCCTGGGATTAACACATGATGTGAATGTTTTTTGATTTCAGCGTCTGGGTAGCTCACACTGATGTGCGCAATAGGTAAAATGTCGATGATTGTGTCGTTGTCAACAACAATGCAGTGATTTTCTAGCACAGTATTAGCGGGTTTAACTGGGATAATCCAGCGTGCCGCAATCGCGATGACCTTATTTGGCATGATATAGGTTTCTTATGTTTGGAGAATAAACTGAGTATTTTACTGGATAATAGACGTTGCTGTGCTTGAGCGAAGCAATTAATATACTTTTTTATATTTAATTATTTTTATTCTTAACGACACTTGCTCTTAACGAGCCAGGAAATCCTTTATGCTAATCGCCTGTGATACTCATGTGCATTGTTATCAATTTGAACAACTACCTCAATTGCTTGATCATGCTGTCAAAAATTTTAATCGATGGGTGCCTGGTGCGGATGCTCATGTGCTGTTTTTTACGGATGGATTTGTTGATCGTACGTGGCTCAAGCTTCAAGAATTAATTCAGGGTGATATGCAGTCAGGAGCATGGGCGTTTACTATGAGCTCTCAGAGTGGCCTTATTGAGGCCAAAAGAGATGGTTTGACTATGTTTTTAGCACCAGCAAGGCAAGTGAATACGGCTGGTCGTTTGGAGATGTTGTTATTGGGTTGTGATAAGGAGTTGGTAGATAAACAGCCTGCTAATGAGTTGATTGAAAAATACGCGGATGATTATGTGTTGGTTTCTCCTTGGGGTGTTGGCAAGTGGCTGGGCAAGCGTGGTAGAGTCTTGGTTGATTTGATCAATCATTCTAAAAAGCCCTTTGCGTTAGGCGACAATGGTGGGAGGCCTTTTTTCTGGCCAGTGCCGCATTTTTCATTTATTCGTGCTTTAAGCAAGGGGAAGTCTGGCAAATTGGTCAAAAAAATATTACCTATCTTAAACGGTACAGACCCGTTGCCAGTGGCTGGTGAAATTTCTCGCGTGGGATCATATGGAGTTATATTTCATTCTCAAGAAGAACTCTCATTAGCATCGATTTTAACCAGCTTAAAAAGCGCTGATAATGGCAATATCGATGATGTGAAAAATTTTGGCAAACCTCTTGGTTTCTTTCAATTTGGTATCGCTAGAATGAGAATGTTGTTGCGATAAATTTTTCTTAATTGTATGCGGTTGTAAAATTTAAAAAATCTTATGGATTATAACGTTGTATATATTTCAGGCGCTTCTTCAGGAATTGGTCAAGCGGTCGCTGAATATTTAGCTGGAAAAGGCTTGAAATTAGTGTTGATAGCTCGAAGGGCAGATAAGTTAGAGGCGTTGAAAAATTCTTTCGATGCGCCCGAAAAATGCCATACATTGTCATGTGATATCACTAATACGCAAGAAGTGTTAGGGGCTTTGCATAATGTGCCTGAAGAATTTAAGGAGTGTGATGTTCTAGTCAATTGTGCCGGAGCGGCTTTAGGTATGGGGACTGGGCAAGAGGCGGATTGGCATGATTGGCAGGCGATGATTGATTTGAACTGTAAAGGTCTTGCATTTTTAACGCATTATGTATTACCAAAGATGGTTGAGCGTGATTTAGGGCATATTGTAAATATAGGTTCAATTGCAGGCACATACCCATACAGAGGAGGTAATATCTATGGTGCGACCAAGGCTTTTGTGGAACAGCTTAGTTTGAACTTAAAATCGGACTTATTGGGGACGTCAATTAGAGTGACGAATATAGAGCCGGGAATGGTTTCTGATACGGAGTTTTCCTTGGTGCGTTTCTCCGGTGATCAAGAAAAAGTGAGAAATGTATATGAGGGGCTTAATGCATTAACGGCAAAGGATATTGCTAGTGCGGTTGCTTGGGTGATAGAACAACCGCCGCATGTAAATGTTAATAGGATAGAGATTATGCCCGTGAGTCAAGCTCCGGCGAGAACTGAGTATTATAAAAAATAATTCAGTAGAGTTTTGAAGCCACAATGTTTAATGGGCTTGCTAGGTATCAAAAGAATTTTTCAAAAAAATGATAATGAGTATTTAAAAGAGGAGAAGTATGAGTGAGGGATATGAGTATAAAGATCGAACGGTAGCGCTTGATAAGAATAGGGAATTGCGATTTGGGGAGGGAAAGATTAGTGGTCTATGTTCGGTGGTTTTGGGCGTTTTGAGTTTTACGGCTGTATTGGCGTATCTCTACCCTTCTTATTTGACTACGGCGGAATTGCGCGAGGTGTATGACTCGGTGTTCTTGCAGAAGGTGTTGAAGTATGGAATGTATTTTTCACTATTTTTTGGTGGGCTTACGCTTATTTTAAATAAAAGGCGCTATATGGCGTTGGGGCTGGTAGGCATTACATTTACATTGCTTAGCTTTCTTTTAGGGGGATACTCAATACCTGTTGGTTCTGTTGAGCCTAAGTCATTTTCAGTGGGTATTGATTGGTTGATTTTGGCATTTTTGGGTTCGGTATTTATTTTTATGACCTTGGAAAAATTATTTCCAAAGTATAAAAATCAACTGATCTTAAGGCCAGAGTGGAGTGTTGATTTCTTTTATTTTTGTTTTAATCACTTAGCCATTTCAGCTATTTTAATTTTCGCGAACTATCATGTTACGCATTTTGACTGGGCAATTAGTGAGGGTTTCCAGTCTTGGGTGCAATCAGTACCTATTGCCGTGCAATTGATATTGATTGTTATTTCTGCTGATTTTGTCTTGTATTGGGAGCATCGGATGTATCATGAGGTTAGCCTGTTGTGGCCAATTCATGCGGTACATCATTCAATAGAGAATCTTGATTGGTTGGCAGGGTCTCGTGGTCATTTTATTCAAGTGTTTTCTGAAAGGGCGATGGTGATGGTGCCGTTGTATTTGTTAGGAGCAAGTCAGCAGGCGCTTAATGCCTATGTGACCTTTGCGGCTTTGCAAGCCATTTTAATCCATTGCAATCTTAAGTTTTCTTTTGGCTGGCTCAAATATATTTTTGTGACACCTCAATTTCATCATTGGCACCACAGCTCTGAAAAGCCAGCGATTGATACGAATTACTCTGCACATACGGTGTTGTTTGATCGTTTGTTTAAGACGTATCATTTGCCTGAGGATAAATGGCCGGCTGATTATGGTACGACAGTGCCTTTGCCACGCACAGTGGTAGGGCAAACGTTATATCCGTTGACTGCAAATTTTTCGAGGCTGAAAAAAGATGTCAAATAAATGAGGCGCTTTGTGCGTGTCTTTGCTTGTGCGATGCTGAAAAAAAACAGCATCGCCGACAACTATTCATGACGAATAGTGTTTAACCGTATGCTACGAAGTATTTTTTGGTAGTTTCAAGGACTTCCCATGTGCCATCAAAGTCCATTGGGATCAAAAAAGCATCCCCTGCGACATAAATTTTTTCATTGCCTTGGCTGTCGGCAATAGATACTTTTCCTTCAATAATATAGCAGAATTCATTTTTTTCAGGGATGGCTTTCCATTTTCCGGGTGTGGATTCCCAAACCCCTGATCGAAATTTTCCAGTGTTGTCTTTGAAGTATTGCGCGCCGCGACGAATAGCGTTGCCGCTGATGAAGCCTTCAGCCGGTGCTGGCCTATTTTCCATGGCAACAGGAGTGTCTCTAAAGCTAACAACTGAGTTGATATCAAGTGGCATTTTTTAACCTCATTTAGTTGGTTGAGTAGATTTGCTAAAGTACGATTTTAACTCAAATGATGGCTTTATCTTAGTGCCATTAAGGTGAAAATCTGGCACCAATGAATCGTGTTGTTTAGTTTGGGAAAAAACAGTGTTTTTATGTGATTTTATACCTTGTTAAATTCGGAATTTGATGCTGCATCATGCTATAGTTCCTCGGTCAAAAATAACATAAAAATTTGTATGTCTGATACACCAGAACAGTTTGCAAAAGAGACCCTACCTGCCAGCTTAGAACAAGAAATGCGTCAGTCCTATTTGGATTACGCGATGAGTGTCATTGTTGGTCGCGCATTGCCTGATGTTCGCGATGGATTGAAGCCTGTGCACCGGCGGGCGTTGTACGCCATGTCTGAGCTAGGTATTGCTTATAACAAGCCCTATAAGAAATCAGCACGTGTTGTTGGTGATGTGATCGGTAAATATCATCCGCATGGAGATACCGCTGTTTACGACACGATTGTTCGTATGGCTCAGGATTTTTCTTTGCGTTATCCGATTATCGATGGTCAAGGTAACTTTGGGTCAGTCGATGGTGATTCACCAGCTGCCATGCGTTACACCGAGATCCGTCTTCAAAAAATCGCGCATGAAATATTAGCTGATTTAGAAAAAGATACGGTCGATTTTGGGCCGAACTATGATGAGAGTGAAACACAGCCATTGGTCATGCCAACGCGTTTTCCTAATCTGTTGGTCAATGGGTCTTCGGGAATTGCGGTTGGTATGGCAACCAATATTCCACCACATAATTTGACGGAAGTGATCAATGGTTGCATTGCAATGATTGATAACCCTGATGTGTCGGTTGAAGAATTAATGGAGCATATTCCTGGGCCTGATTTTCCAACTTCTGGTTTTATTAATGGTAACTCAGGCATTCTTGATGCTTATAAAACAGGGCGCGGAAAAATCTATATGCGCTCCCGTACTCATATAGAAACGAATGAATCGAATGGCAAGCAAAGTATTGTCATTGATGAATTGCCTTATATGGTGAATAAGGCGCGCTTGATCGAAAAGATTGCGGAGTTAGTTAAAAATAAGAAAGTAGAAGGTATTACAGCTATCCGTGATGAGTCAGATAAGTCTGGCATGCGAGCAGTCATTGAGTTACGTCGTGGCGAAGTCGCTGAAGTGATATTGAATCAACTATTTCAACAAACTCAGTTGCAGACGGTATTTGGCATTAATATGGTTGCCTTGATTAATAATCAGCCGAAGCTCTTTAACTTAAAAGAAATGTTGCATGAGTTTGTCCGGCACCGTTGTGAAGTGGTGACGAGGCGAAGTATTTTTGATTTGCGTAAATCACGTGCTCGTGCACACACCTTGGAAGGTTTGGCGTTAGCGATTAGCAATATTGATGAAATGATCGAGTTGATCAAAACGTCAGCAAACCCTGCGGAAGCTAAAGTTCGCATGCTGGAAAAGGTCTGGAAATCTGCAGATGTGCAGGCCATGATTGATGCAGCGGGCTCAGTGTCGTGCTTGCCAGATGATATGGATAGCACTCGTTATGGTCTGCTTGATGATGGTTATCATTTGTCCGAAGTGCAGGCACAAGCGATTTTAGATTTACGCTTGCATCGTTTGACAGGTTTAGAGCAGCAAAAAATCCGTGACGAATATGAGGAAGTTCTTCTTCGTATAGCTGAGCTTATTGAAATTTTAGAAAACCCTGATCGTTTGATGGAAGTTATTCGAGAAGAGCTTGAAGAGATACGAGATAAATATGGCGATGAACGTCGCACTGAAATTATCGCTCGAAAGCTTGATTTGAGTTTAGAGGACTTGATCGCTGAAGAAGACCTTGTGGTAACGCTGTCGCATGAAGGCTACGCGAAATCGCAACCGTTATCAGATTATCGTGCTCAGCGTCGTGGTGGTAAGGGTAAGTCAGCAGCTAAAACAAAAGATGATGACTTTGTTGAAAAATTGTTTGTTGCTAACACCCACGATACTATTTTATGTTTTTCAAGCCGAGGTAAAGTATATTGGTTGAAAGTGTACCAATTACCTCAGGCAGGTAGAGCTGCCAAAGGTAAGCCATTGGTTAATTTGTTGCCTCTTGAGGGAGATGAAAGTATCACGGCAATCTTGCCTGTCAAAGGTTTTGAAGATGGTAAGTTTGTGTTTATGGCAACAAGCGATGGTACTGTCAAAAAGACCTCCCTTGAGCAGTTTTCTCGCCCACGCGCGAATGGAATTATTGCGCTTGATTTGCGTGATGATAATCAGTTAGTCGGGGTGGGATTGACCGAAGGAAATCAAGATGTCATGCTCTTTTCAACATCTGGTAAAGCCATTCGCTTTGCGGAACAAGATGTTCGAGAAATGGGTAGAACGGCACGGGGAGTGCGAGGCATTCGAATGGATGCTGATCATCGCGTTAATTCCATGGTGATTACTGATAATGACTCAGAAGCTACCATTTTAACGGCCACTGAAAAAGGTTACGGAAAACGCACTAAGCTATCTGACTACTCTTGCCAAGGTCGTGGAGGAATGGGGAGTATTTCTATTCAGGTGACAGAAAGAAATGGTCGCTCTGTGGGTGCGTTACTAGTTGAAGACTCGGATGAGGCGATGCTAATCACAAATGGCGGTACTTTGGTCAGGACTCGCATGAGTGAGATTTCTGTGATTGGACGTAACACGCAAGGTGTGCGGCTAATTAATGTGGGTGGTGATGAGCTGTTGATCAGTGTTGAAAAAGTTGTTGAGTCTGACGATGATGAAGATGTTGTAGATTCCAGCGAAAACACTGACGCTTCTGAGGAAAGTTCAGAGGAGAGCGCTAGCGAAGCACCTCAAGAAGAGTAAAGGCTTTGACTGATTTCATGCATCAGTATGAAATCAGTCTTATATATCTTGCTGGGGTTTTAGTTTTAGGTGTTTTTGATTAGACTACCCGTCCCGATTGCAAAACTAAAGAATTGTTATTTTCTTTTTTGCATAAAACAAACTATTTCGAGAAATTTCGGAGCCCAAAGTGAGTCGAGTTTATAACTTCAGTGCTGGTCCAGCAGTACTGCCAGAAGCGGTTTTAAAGCAAGTTCAACAAGATATGTTGGAATGGCAAGGTCAAGGCGCATCTGTGATGGAATTATCACACCGTGGCAAGCCATTCATGGCATTAGCAGAGCAAGCTGAGGCTGACCTGCGTGAACTAATGTGTATCCCTGATAATTACAAAGTGTTATTTTTACAGGGTGGTGCTACGAGTCAGTTCTCAGCTATTCCTTTGAATTTATTAGGTGATAACACATCAGCCGATTATGCAGTCACAGGTCATTGGAGTGTCAAAGCGGTTAAAGATGCGCAACGCTATTGTTCTGTCAATGAAGTAATTAATACTTCTGATTCAAAATTCACTCACGTCCCGTCTCCAAGCGACTGGACGTTATCTGATTCAGCGGCGTATGTGCATGTGACAACCAATGAGACGATTGCTGGTGTTGAATCTTATGACTTGCCTGAAACGAGCAAGCCTATTGTTGCTGACATGTCTTCAACCATTTTATCGCGTGAGTTTAATGTTTCTGACTATGGAGTGATTTATGCGGGGGCGCAAAAAAATATTGGCCCTGCAGGTTTGACGATTGTAATTGTTCGTGAAGACTTAATGGGCAATGCGGCGGCTAATACACCACGCTTAATGGAGTGGAATGTCATGGCTGAGTCAGATTCAATGAGTAATACACCGCCTACATTTGCGTGGTACCTTTCTGCGTTAGTCTTTGATTACTTGAAAAAACAAGGCGGTGTTGCGGCTATGGAAGAAGTTAATATTCGAAAGTCTGCAAAGCTATATGACTATATAGATAACTCAGGCGGCTTTTATACAAACCCCGTCGATGTGTCAGCACGTTCGCGCATGAATGTCCCTTTTATTTTGCGAAATAGTGACCTTGATGCGCAATTTTTGACGGAGTCGCATGCGGCGGGTTTGCATGCATTGAAAGGGCATCGATCTGTCGGTGGAATGCGTGCCAGCATATACAATGCAATGCCTGAGTCTGGCATTGATGCGCTCATTCAATTTATGGATGGCTTTAAGAAAGCAAACAGCTAAGATGTGAAGGTGAGTTTCACTTGACCTTATGTTGAAAAGATAAAACTGATCGATAGTAATCGAGAAAAACGGGGATACCCTGATGTACAAGATTTTAACACTAAATAATATTTCGCCTGTTGGTTTGGAAAAGCTTCCAAGCTCAAGTTATAACATTTCTGACGATGAGGCTAATCCAGATGCGATTATCCTGCGTTCTTTTAAGATGCATGATATGGATATCCCAGCAAGCCTAAAGGCAGTTGGTCGTGCTGGTGCAGGGGTTAACAATATTCCCACTGAAAAGCTTGCAGGCATGGGAATTCCAGTGTTTAACGCGCCAGGAGCTAACGCTAATGCAGTGAAAGAGCTTGTGTTGGGTGGTTTGTTGATTGCGTCTCGAAACCTATATGATGCGATTAGTTACACTGAAAACCTTGAAGGAAAAGATGATGAATTATCTAAGGCTGTAGAGGCGGGTAAGAAGAAATATGCTGGTTCTGAATTACCTGGGAAAACAATTGGTGTTGTTGGGTTGGGTGCCATCGGTCGTATGGTTGCAAATACCTGCCTAGATCTAGGCATGAACGTCATAGGCTTTGATCCGGCATTAACCGTGGATGGTGCATGGCAATTGTCCTCTAAAGTGAAGCGTATCGATTCTATTGAAAAAATGCTCCCTCAAGTCGACTTTATGACCGTGCATGTGCCGTTGATAGATGCGACGCGAAATATGGTTAATGCTGAAAATGTTGGGCTGTTAAAAAAATCGGCGACAATATTAAATCTGGCTCGTGGCGGCATCATTAATGATGATGCGGTATGTACTGCATTAGATGCAGGAAATTTGCATGCGTATATCACTGATTTCCCAACAAACCGTACGAAAGAATGTGAGAAGGTGGTTAATCTTCCTCATTTAGGTGCTTCAACAGCGGAGGCAGAAGATAATTGTGCGGTGATGGTTGCGGATCAATTAATGGACTATTTAGAAAATGGTAACATCGTTAATTCTGTTAATTTTCCAAATGCGACATT
>JBOEGT010000003.1:0-20749 GCA_050633585.1 Arenicella sp. | reverse complement strand
CTCAGTTAGTAATTCACTTCTTCTTCAATCTTTTTATCTAGTTTTTGCTTGTTTTCTAACAACTGTTGTTCGACTTGTTTAGCTTTTTTAAGTGCATCTCGTTGAGGTTTAGCAATTTGCTTGTCTGAAGTGTTGTCAGAACAGCCTGAGACGATCACCATAATGCTCGCCAAGGCTATAGTTGCTAAATAATGCTTGCTCATTTTTTCCATAAATTTCTTTTTCGATATCGGCTGTTTTTAGATCTTCGATGATAGTGGCTTTTTTTTCGTCTTCGCCAAGCTAATGCTGCGAAGGCAATAATGCCCACCAGGATGAGTGTGCTTAGTTCTAGGTGCCACGTCGTACGCCAGACAACGCTACGTAAAATGGTTTCTAAGACTAAGTCAATCAATTCTTGCATGTGTTTTAATACATTTGTACGTAATACAAACTGTAAAGAGTCGAAAATTATTCAACGATTAAATCAAATAATAATGATAGATCTAATGCCTTTACATGTTTAGTGATAGCGCCGCTAGAAATGAAATCGACGCCTGTTTCAGCAATTTTTTGAATAGTATCAATGTCGACATTACCCGAAGCTTCAAGGTCAATTCTATCATCGTTAATTTTGACTGCTGTTCGAAGTTCATCAAGTGTGAAATTGTCTAGCAATACGCGCTTGATGCCAGCTTCAATACCTTCTTGCATTTGATCGAGTCTTTCAACTTCGAGTTCTACTAATGTTCCTTCAGGTACTGACGCAATTGCTGTTTTAACTACGTCAGTAAGGCTTTTTCCACAACGTAGGTGGTTTTCTTTAATCAAAATTCCATCATACAGTCCCATACGATGATTCATTCCGCCACCACAAACGACAGCATATTTTTGTGCATCACGTAGGCCTGGAATCGTTTTGCGAGTATCAAGTAATTTTGCTTTGGTGTGTTCGATTTTTTTAGCATAATGGCTCGCTGTTGTTGCGGTGCCGGACAACGTTTGCAATAAGTTCAGCGCTTGTCGTTCTGCCGTAAGAATCGATCTAGCATTGCCATGAAGGCGGCAAATTTCTGTTTGATTATGGACAACATCTCCATCATTGATTTTCCAGTCAACTTGGATGTCGGCGTCAATTTGATGAAACGCTTCATTTGCCCATGCAATTCCACAAATAACACCGGTTTCCCGAGCAATAATTTTACCATTAATGATCGCGTTTTCAGGTATGAGGTTAGCCGTTAAGTCTCCCGTTTTGATATCTTCTTCAATGCAGCTTAGGACGTCATCTACAATGATTTTTTTTGCGGGAAGTGCAGGAATGTTTGCCATGATAGTTATTGATCTTGAAAAAAAAATGGATATACCCATAACTTTAACAGGTTAAACAACAAATGGAATGAATCAACATGAGATTTGACAAATTAACATCAAAGTTTCAATTAGCTTTTTCTGAAGCGCAAAGTTTGGCGTTAGGAAAAGATCATCAATTCATTGAGGCCGAGCATATTTTGTATGCCATGCTGACACAAGAAAACAGTAGCATCGCAGGTTTGTTAACGAAGGTTGGTATTCCTGTGGCGAAGGTTCGTGAATCGTTGATGCAAGCGCTGGATGGATTTGCTTCTGTCTCAAGCCAAGAGAATGAGGTACATGTTTCAAAAAGCTTAAATGGTTTACTAAATGTGTGTGACAAGTTGTCTCAACAGCGCAATGATCAGTATATTTCCAGTGACTTGTTTTTGTTGGCTTTAGCAAAAGATGGTAAGCAATCAGCAAGCCAATTATTAAAAAAATTGGGTTTAACCGAGGCTTCTGTTGAAAAAGCCATAGACGAAGTGCGGGGAGGAGCAAGCATGAATGACGCAAATGCTGAAGATGCTATGCAAGCACTAGAAAAATATACGATTGATCTGACTGAGCGAGCAGAATTGGGAAAGATTGACCCTATTATTGGCCGTGATGATGAGATTCGCCGAGCAATTCAAGTATTGCAACGTCGCACAAAAAATAACCCGGTTTTAATCGGTGAGCCGGGTGTCGGTAAAACAGCAATCATTGAGGGCTTGGCTCAACGCATTGTGAATGGTGAAGTGCCAGAAGCCATCAAAGATAAACGTGTTTTGTCACTGGATTTAGGTTTGTTGTTGGCCGGTGCTAAATATCGCGGTGATTTTGAAGAGCGTTTAAAGGCAGTCCTCAAAGAAGTAGAAAAACAAGAAGGTCAAATTATTTTATTTATTGACGAGTTGCATACCATGGTGGGTGCAGGTAAAACGGATGGCGCTATGGATGCTGGAAATATGTTGAAACCCGCATTAGCCAGAGGGGAACTGCATTGTGTTGGTGCGACGACATTAGATGAATATCGTCAATATATTGAAAAAGATGCAGCGTTGGAGCGTCGTTTTCAAAAAGTACAAGTCGATGAGCCTAGTGTAGAAGATACCATTGCTATTTTACGAGGGCTTAGTGAAAAATACGAAGTGCATCATGGAGTAGATATTACTGATCCCGCATTGGTAGCAGCAACTACATTGTCTCACCGTTATATTACCGATCGGAATCTCCCTGATAAAGCGATTGACTTAATTGATGAGGCAGCAAGCCGAATTCGAATGGAAATTGACTCGAAGCCTGAAGCAATGGATAAGCTTGAGCGGCGTTTGATTAAAAATAAGATTGAGCGTGAAGCCTTAAAGAAGGAGTCTGATGAGGCTTCGAAGCAGCGTTTATTAGATATTGAAGAAAAAATTGCTGATTTAGAGAAACAATATGCTGAATATGATGAAATTTGGAATGCCGAAAAGGCCGCATTACAAGGCGCACAAACGGTTAAAGAGGCATTAGATGCCGCTAAAATTGAAATCGAATCAGCTAAACGCAGTGGTGATTTAGCGCGTGTATCTGAGCTGCAATACGGAAAAATTCCTGAGTTAGAAGGGCAATTACAAATCGCTCAACAAGCCGAACAAGGCGAAGCTGAACGTCAATTGCTACGGAATAAAGTGACTGAAGATGAGATAGCAGATGTTGTTTCTCATTGGACAGGCATTCCCGTGAGTAAGATGTTAGAAGGTGAGCGGGAAAAATTATTAACGATGGAGAAAAAGCTGCATGAGCGTGTGATTGGTCAGCAAGAAGCTATTGACTCTGTATCGAATGCGATTCGTCGTTCTAGAGCGGGTATTTCAGATCAAAATAAACCTTATGGTTCATTTTTATTCTTAGGTCCGACGGGTGTTGGTAAAACGGAACTGACAAAAACATTAACGGAATTCCTCTTCGATGATGATAGTGCGTTGGTGCGTATTGATATGTCCGAATTTATGGAGAAGCATTCAGTTTCTAGATTGGTAGGAGCGCCTCCTGGTTATGTTGGCTATGAGCAGGGTGGGTATTTAACCGAAGCTGTTCGCAGAAAGCCATACTCAGTGGTACTACTGGATGAGGTCGAAAAAGCACATCCTGATGTGTTTAATGTGTTGCTTCAAGTACTGGATGATGGACGCTTAACCGATGGTCAAGGGCGCACAGTAGATTTTAAAAATACAGTAATTATCATGACGTCAAATCTGGGATCTGAATTGATTCAAGCATCTCCTGATGCGCAATATGATGATATGAAAAGCCAAATACTGGAACAAGTGGGTATGCATTTCAGGCCAGAATTTATCAACCGCTTGGATGATATTGTGGTATTCCATGGTTTGAGGCGTGAGCATATTGCTGATATTGCAAAAATCCAATTGGAAAAACTCGCAAGCCGTTTAACGGATAAGGATATTGAGTTCAAGGTGAACGAAGATGCTTTACATTTTATTGCTGATAAAGGTTTTGACCCTGTTTATGGTGCAAGGCCTTTGAAACGTGTCATACAACAGTTGTTGGAAAACCCATTAGCGGAAGCTATTTTAGCGGGAAGGTATCCCTCGGGTAGTGTGATTGAGGTGCATGAAAGCGATGGTCAGCTGATTTTTAACTGATATTTATTTTAAGCAAGAAACTATCATGTTTTTTCACTAACCTCTGAACTATACTAGGGGTTAGTGATAACTGCTTATATCATTCCGAGTAGCACGCCACTTTTAATTCATATTTATCTAGTGTTCTCTGTATTGTGGGTTAACGAGAGAGCAACGTTTAATTAACATAATAAGAAATAAAGTCATGAAAGCAATGATCTTAGCGGCGGGTAAAGGAACTCGTGTGCGACCCTTAACGTATGAAATGCCAAAGCCAATGATTCCTATTATGGGTAAACCTGTCATGGAGTACTTGGTTGAGGAGTTAGAAAGACATGGTTTTAATGAAATCATGATTAATGTGAGTCATCTACCTGAAAAGATTGAAAACTATTTTGGCAATGGGGAGCGTTTCGGTGTTGAAATTGGATACTCTTTTGAAGGTCATATTGAGGATGGCGCCATTAAGTCTACGGCTTTAGGGTCTGCCGGCGGATTGAAGCGTATACAAGAGTTTAGTGGCTTTTTTGATGACACATTTTTAGTCGTGTGTGGCGATGCGTTAATTGATTTGGATTTGACTCAAGCCGTGCGGGACCATTGGCGCAGTGGCGCCGTTGCCAGTATTTGCACTCTAGATGTGCCTAAGTCCCAAGTGTCTAACTATGGTGTAGTTGTCAGTGATAGGGAAGGGAGGATTACATCGTTTCAAGAAAAGCCATCTATTGAAGAGGCACTTTCAACTCAAGTAAATACGGGTATTTACATTTTTGAGCCTGAAATTTTCGATTTAATCCCTGCTGACACTGAATTTGATATTGGTGGAGAATTATTTCCTAAAATCATTGAAAAGAATCTGCCTTTTAATGCGATTAATTTGCCATTCAATTGGATTGATATTGGTCGAATTAGTGATTTTTGGGAGGCGAATCAAAAGATCATGCAAGGGGACTTACGAACAATTCCAATGCCTGGAAAAGAGGTGAAGCCGGGTGTTTGGGCAGGGTTAAATATTTCCGTAGACTGGCAAAATTGCGAGATACAAGGTCCAGTTTATATTGGCAGTGGCACGACAATTGAAAAAGGTGCAATGATTGTTGGGCCAACATGGATCGGTAACGGTTGTCATATTAGAAAAGACGCACGTATCTCAAAGAGTATTATTTTTGATTACACTCGTATTGGTTCAACAAGTATTGTAAAAGATTCGGTGGCGTTTGGTAAATTTGTTGTTGACCGAGAAGGGAATAGCTTTGAAAGCGACAATATGCATATTGATTGGGTGAGTGATTCAAGAATAAAAGCGGATAAAGTGTAGACTTTATCCGCCTTAATTCAATGTTAATGTTGATGGGCTATTTTATTGCTCAGGCTCATTTGATGTTGAAGTTGGTGCTAGTAATGCTTCAAATGTGCTTGCATTCTGTTCAATTGACCAAGCAAACATATCAGCAATTGTCGAGACTTGAGGGGCGCTTAGTTCAACCAGGTGGAACCATTCTTCTCCAATGGTGGAGTAGTTAGGGAAGTTTTTTAGTGGTCCTTTCCCTGAAATACCTTCATTGACAGTAGCCTGCATGTCAGGGCTAAGGGTATCAATCCACTTTTGCACAGGAGAGTTATAGACCCACAACACTTCAACACTATAAGAAGGTGTACCAAACCACGTGTTCTCAATTGTTGTATAGGTTTGAGAATGCATCGCAAGACCGTTTTGCGTTTTATTAGATTCCCATAAACCATCTAGGAGTGTTTGGTACTCGCTTGATTCGAAGAGGGTGTTATTAGGAAACGCCGCGTTTTGTAAGCCAAAATAGCTGGGCATATCACTATCAATGACGATAGTGCCTTTAGCATTTTTTGAAATGGGTGTTTCAGAGTTGACGAAAACGATGATTTTTTCGACTTTTCTTTGCAACATCGCCATGATGCCATTATTTTCTAAGTTTCCTCCGTCTGCAAAGTATTGCATGGCTGTTTCACTTTGAGATTCGCTAGAATCAGTGACTGCCCAATAATTCATTTGTGGGATATAGCCTTCAATGACGTGATATTTCGCGAAGTCATAGCCATAAGCTGTACTGCTAATTCCGCTAGCGTGCCAAATCGAAAATGGCACCGTTGGTTCAGGCATTTCTAGTGCCTTCCCTGGAGCAGTATTTGGTCCACTGCTTCCAAAAGCGTATGAATCTAATACGCCTCCGCCGGTGTTTAGTGTGCTCGGCTTTTCTAGTAAGTGTTTTTCTTTGAGTTGTAATGCGAAAGGATTTCCAGTGTACAAAGGAGTGAATTGGACAAGCACTCGGTTAACCGTATGGCCAACCTCAATAGGCCACATTAAGGTGCCATTGACGATTAAGTAAGGGCGGTCTGATTGAGTAATATCGAAGTTATCGCTCGACCAGTTTGGTTGCAACGTTTTATTAGCATTGAGTGCATTATCAACACTGGTACTGTCTAAGCTAAAATAGTTGGCATCATCTAAGCCAAAAGGTTGAAAGAAAACGTCTCTAACCGCATAACTCCATGCCATGTTAATGGGATGTTTATCCATATAACCTAAGAGTGTGTTTCGAAAATCACTCGTTGCCGGATAGGCGAGGTTGTAGCTAGCCAGATTGTTTGTCCAGTCAGTCAGCGTCCATGTCAAACGTTCTGAGCTGTTTGGGCTTGTTCCTAGTAGTTCGTTGTCATTGCTTGGACCTGATTTATAATAAGTGTAGACGCTGGATGCCCAAGATCCTCCCGAAACGCAGGAAATATAGCGTGCGTTTTTGAGAATTCCTAAGTTATTCAGACCGCGCATTTGTCCCATTGCGGCCGACATCGCTCTTGTCCCGCCTCCTGAAAAACAAATGCCACAGTTTGTCGTGGCAGCTAAAAATTCGGTAGTTTGTTCTGGAAAGTTGTATTGACTGTTGGTGCTAGCCGTAACAGATGCTTTAATCATCTTCTGTGATGAATCCATAATGTATCCCCATTTTGGTAGTTGTGTTTTTGTGAACAGCGGGAATACTGTGCCTTTTTTTTGGATCTATCTCAATAGAATTTTTTTACAACAAAACAATGAAAGCCTTGTATAAGCTTTTTGAAGCTAGAGTCAGAGTTTGCTCAGGAGCGCTTCTAGCGAGTCATGGTGTATTTTGGGTAATTAAATAGCTCGAAGTCTTTAGAGTACTTTTCATTAACAATCTGAAAAAGCTCTGGAGTATAGAAGTCTATCCAGTGTCCTTGTCTTTGAGATTGATTATTTTTTTCAATACTGGCATTTTGTTTTAATTTTTGGCAAACGTATTCCCAGTCTTTATTGATAGTTTCGAGTTTGCCAATGAAATCTAATCCTATTTCACCATTGATACAGGCGAAATAGTGTTGCGGAACCATGTGAATATTCACAAAGTCACGCTTACTTAAGTCAAGATTTTGTTTTTTAAAATCAAATAATTCATCTAGGTTCTGAATGTATTTTTCGAAGGTTTCAAGCATCCAAAAATGGTTTCGCATACTGACATTGGGTCTGCCAATAGTTCTTTTACTATAAAAAAATGATGAAACTAAACGGTCATAAGGGTTACGCACAAACATCCATTTGAAATATTTTTCAACATTAATCCCTTCTGATGCATAGCCATATAAAGTTTGGTGCGATGCTCCGCCAATAAACTCTTTTTTTTCCATCCAAGATCCAGCAACCTTAGGGTTGTGAATGAAAATGTGCTTGTGTTTTTCATTAACTATGCTCATGTAGGCGTAGTTGTGTAGAGTTATTGTGCTTTTAAGGCGGCCACGTCAATTAAATTGACGGTTTTAATGTCGATGGATTCCCAAACGTTTCCTGTGACATAGGGTTCATTAGCAAGCCATTCATCTAGTGCAGCTCTTGATTCAAAGCGAACATGCACAGAAGAACCGATCATCTCGCCTTTGTCATTGGTGATGGCGCCAGCACTAATTAGGGTGCCATTTTTGGCTGCTTGAGTTAAGCCTTTCACGTGTGCATCACGGTTGGCTATGCGCTTTTCTAGTTGGTTCTTATAGTCGAGAGCAGTAATAGCAAAATCCATAATGGGTTCCTGTTATTGTTAAATAGAGTGAGTGTAAAGTAATGTTTCCTATGACTTCAACCTTTATTGTCTGTGTGTATCGGTTGGGTCATTAAAGCGAGATGGGTTAATGCGGGTTTCATAAATATAGCTGCCTAACAATGCAGCAAAGAAGATCATGGGCAAGCCCAGTGTTAGTGCCGGCAGAACGCGATTAGGGAACAAAACGCCTGTTCCAATCAATAATAGATAGATGCAGCATGGCAAGCCTGTGGCAAAAAACCATCGCTTAGTCAGCCATTGAATCGATAGGCTTAATAAAACGATGCTAGCAAAAATTAAGAATATAGCCATGCTGATCTACGTCATTATCCGAGGGTTAGAGTGATGAAATACTGTACTAAGCGGCAAGTAGCTTATTAATACGTTTCACATATTCCGCCGGATTTTTTAAATCAGCGCCTTCGGCTAATGCGGCTTGGTCAAATAGAACATGAGCCCAGTCGTTGAAGTCTGGAGTTGAATTATCTAACTTCTTCACAATCGCATGTTCAGGGTTAAGCTCTAAAATTGGCTTGCTGGTTGGGACATCTTGGCCCATTGCGGCCATGATTCGCTCCAAGTTTGCGCCCGCATCGTTTTCATCTGCGACTAAACAAGCAGGAGAATCCGTTAAGCGATTCGTTAATCTAACCTCTTTAACGTTGTCATTTAAAGCATCTTTGACGGCTGTCAAAATGTCAGAGAACTCTTTTTCTTGCTTTTCTTGCTCTTTTTTCTCTTCTTCATCTAATGAAATATCGCCTTTGGTAACGGATTTCATTGTTTTGCCTTCAAACTCATTCACACTGTTTGCTAACCACTCATCGACAGGGTCAGACAGTAGTAAAACCTCGATACCTTTCTTTTTAAAGACCTCTAAATGAGGAGAGCCTTGTGCTGCTGCATAACTTTGCGCAGTGATGTAGTAAATAGTGTCTTGGTCATCATTCATGCGTTCGACGTAGTCTTTTAAGGCAACGTTTTGTTCGTCATTGTCATTGCTTGTTGAAGCGAACCGCAGAATTGGTAACAGTTTGTCTTTATTGGCAAAATCCTCAACGACACCTTCTTTTATCACTTGGCCAAATTCGTTCCAGAACTGTTGATATTGTTCCGCATCATCTTTGCCTAAACGTGCTAACTCATCGATCACACGTTTTACGATTCGGCCTTTGATTTTCTCAATATCTTTATTGGTTTGTAAGATTTCACGAGAGACGTTCAATGGCAAGTCTTGGGCATCAATAACGCCTTTGACGAAACGTAAGTAGTTTGGCAACAAGTTTTCAGCATCATCCATGATGAAAACGCGTTTTACATAGAGTTGTAGGCCACGTTTGCCGTTTTGTTGATACAGGTCAAAAGGGGCTTTTTTAGGAATGAAGAGTAGGGATGTGTATTCTAAGTTGCCTTCAACCTTATGATGCAGTGTTGAGATAGGCGCTTCCATGTCATATGTCATGGATTGATAGAAATTATTGTAGTCTTCTTGCTCTATCTCGCTTTTATTTCGCGCCCAAATGGCGACACCAGTATTGATGGCTGTCCATTCAACGGTTGTTTCTTCTTGCTTGTTCTCATCATCGCCTTCTTCAGATGATTCAACGGTCACTGTTTTGGCCAACTCAATTGGAAGAGAAACATGATCTGAATATTTTTTGATGATGTTCTCAATGCGAAATTCATCCGCATATTCACTTTCACCTTCTTTAAGTTTTAGTGTGATGCTGGTACCCACTTCGTCTTGTGAAGTTTCTTCAAGCGTGTACTCGCCTTTGCCTGTTGAGATCCAGCGAGTGGCTTTTTCTTCGCCGGCACGTCGTGTTGTCAGTGTGACTTCATCAGCAACCATGAATACTGAATAAAAGCCGACGCCAAATTGACCAATAAGATTAACGTCATTTTCTTGTTCTTTGGCACTTTCAAGCGCTTGCATGAACTTTTTGGTGCCTGAGCGTGCGATAGTACCAATGTTATCAATCACTTCTTCTTGAGACATGCCAAGGCCTGTGTCTGAGATAGTGATGCTATTATTTTCTTTGTCTGGACTAATCCGGACGCGCATTTCGCTTTCATCGGGTAAGAGACTTGCATCAGTTAATGCTTCAAAACGACGTTTATCAATGGCATCAGAAGCATTGGAGATCAACTCGCGAAGAAAGATTTCTTTCTTGCTATATAAAGAGTGGATCATTAAGTCTAAAAGTTGCGTGATTTCCGTTTCAAATTTGTGTGTAGTTTGCTTGCTCATAATGATATTTTATTTGCTATTTAGTAAAACGACTGTTGATTTTTATCAAACGATTTATGATTCGAAGTAGATGAGGTTGACTAGAGTAAAATCAAGTAAAAATTTTTGAAATTCCGCATTGACCAAGGGCACATGAATGAGTATAGTCCCGCCACCACTTAGGGGATTGCAGATTATAGGTATAACTCATTATAATTTGTTTTGAAAAACTAAGTAAAATCAATATGTCGGGGTGTAGCGCAGCCTGGTAGCGCATCTGGTTTGGGTCCAGAGGGTCGGGAGTTCGAATCTCTCCACCCCGACCATTGATTTTGGTATGATGATTTTTAGACTCATACAGTTTTAGACGGTATACAGTTGATTATAGGTTAACGTTCGAGTGCCCGTAGCTCAACTGGATAGAGCAACGGCCTTCTAAGCCGTAGGTTACAGGTTCGAGTCCTGTCGGGCGCGCCAATCAACGAGTGTTAAGCTAGCTGAATGTAACTGAAAGTGATTGTCTAAATAATGTAATGTCTTTAATTGTGTGGTGATTGTAGCTCAGTTGGTAGAGCCCCGGATTGTGATTCCGGTGGTCGTGGGTTCGAGCCCCATCAGTCACCCCATTTATTTATCGTTGCAGCTTTACTATAAATAACGATGTCTACATTGGTTGTAAATAGTAGCAATATGATTTTAGAGTGAAGCACTAAAATCATCGGTGAAAAAAGCTTTATATAAAAAGTATCTCAATCGCTTGTTTGTAGATGTTTTATTAGGGTAAAATTCGCCGTCCAGATTCAAGGCTCAGTCACACAGGTGTAATGAGATTGGTTTTGGAAAATAAAATGTGGATTAAATGCTATGCGAAAGTGGCGGAATTGGTAGACGCGCTGGATTTAGGTTCCAGTGTCGCAAGACGTGAGAGTTCGAGTCTCTCCTTTCGCACCATTTAAACCTATTGCTCATAAGTTTTATGACTCTGAATGCCTTTTCTAGGTGTTGATTTTCCACTTTTTATTCTGTAATTAAATGAATGCTGATAGCAGTCAATTGCTACGGTATTTGGATTTAGCTAAAAGTTGATGTAGTCAATCTAGGTGTTTTCCTTGAGTTGTTATGTGAACTAATTTTTAGCAGAGAACAAATTAAATTGAGACAATCTATGCAAACTTCCGTTGAGAAAACAGGCGCGATTTCAAGAAAAATGACTGTCACAGTTCCAAGTGAACGTGTTCAAAAGGCATCCGATGCTCGCCTAAAAGAGCTTTCTAAGAAAGTAAAAATTGATGGCTTTCGTAAAGGCAAAGTGCCAATGAATATTGTGAAGGCACGATATGGTGACTCGGTCTATTTTGAGGTTGTTGAAAAAGTGATCGATGAGACGGTTCGTGAAGCTTTAACAACTGAAAAGCTAAACCCAGCTGCATTACCTGATGTATCTCCAACGACCATGGAGCCGGGTAAAGATTTAGTGTATGAAGCTGATTTTGATTTGATGCCTGAAATTAAAGATGTTGATTTAAAAGGTGTGAAAATCAAAACAGCCGTTGCAGAGGTGTCTGAGGCAGATATTGATTTATCTCTAGAGCAGCTGCAAAAGCAGCAAGTTGAATGGAAGGATGTTAAGCGTAAGTCGAAAAAAGGCGATCGCATTATCGTTGATTTCACTGGCTCTATCGACGGTGAAGAGTTTGCTGGTGGTAAGGCTGAACAATCACCAATAGTACTTGGCGAAGGTCAAATGCTAGAAGACTTTGAAAAAGGTTTGAAAGGTTTGAAGGCTGAAGAAGACGCAACAATTGATGTCGAATTTCCAAAAGATTATCCCGGTGAAGAAGTTGCTGGGAAAACAGCTCAATTCGCGATTAAAGTTCATACCGTTTCGGAGCCTCAATTCCCTGAAGTTGATGATGAGTTTGCAAAGCGTTATAACAACGATAACGTTAAAGCGTTGCGAGAAGAAATTCGTAAAACAATGGATGTGAATGTTGATAGTTCGTTGAGTTCTATTAACCGTGTTCGTGTGTTTGATGCGTTAGTTAGTAAGGTTGATATTGATGTGCCGCGTAAACTGGTGCAAGAAGAGATTCAACGCATGCTTGAGAATCAAAAAGAACAGATGAAGCAGCAAGGAATGGATCCTGAAGCATTTGGTTCTAACCCTGAAGCGATGGAGCCTGAAGCAAAGAAACGCGTTGCTCTTGGTTTGATCATGATGAAATACATCGAAGAAAAAGAGATTAAAGTGGATCCAAAGAAAGTCGAAGCCTATATTGAGAAAATGGCTTCGGGTTATGAAGACCCTACAGAATTTATTAACTACTACAATTCGGATAAGCAACGTTTGGCTCAAGTGGAATCACTCGTGTTAGAAACACAGGTTGTTGATAGCTTGCTAGAAACAGCAACGACATCCGAAGAGAAGGTAAAAGTGAAAGATTTATTGGATGGTAAAGTATCTTAACTATTTATTAGTTCTTCGTAAAAGCCCTGTAAAAACAGGGCTTTTTTGTGCCTGTAGAAAATTAATCTACAGAAACTCGCGAAGAGTGAAATATTTGCATGGTTTGTCCGGTTTTGTTTCGATACAATCAGCTTAAATAATTTAGGAAATCAATTATGTCAGTTATTCAAAATCAACAATCGGCATCTTATACATCTCAATCAGCTAATGTGCCAACGGATCAAGCTCAAGCGTTAGGCTTAGTTCCAATGGTGGTTGAAACAACGGGCCGGGGTGAGCGCGCATTTGATATTTACTCTCGCTTATTGAAAGAGAGAGTTATTTTTATTGTTGGTGGTATAGAAGACAATATGGCTAATTTAGTCGTGGCTCAATTGTTATTTCTAGAGTCGGAGAATCCTGATAAAGATATCCATGTGTATATTAATAGTCCTGGTGGTGTTGTGACTGCAGGTATGGCTATTTATGACACGATGCAATTTATCAAACCAGACGTCAGTACGGTATGTATCGGTCAAGCAGCTAGTATGGGGGCGGTGTTGTTGGCTTCAGGAGCTGCGGGTAAGCGTTTTGCTTTGCCTAATGCTCGCATCATGATTCATCAGCCGCTGGGTGGTTTTCAAGGGCAGGCAACCGATATTGATATCCATGCGAAAGAAATTTTACGTATCCGAGAAAATCTTAATCAAATCCTTGCTGATAGGTCGGGTAAAAAGTTAGAAGAAATTTCAAAAGATACTGAGCGAGATAATTTTATGAGTGCGCAAGAGTCTGCAGACTATGGTCTCATTGATTCTGTCATCGAAAAACGTTAACACCTTTGATTAATCCTTTCTCACAAGATAGGATTAAGTGTCAGCCGTGCAGAATTTGCGTTAAATTTAACCAATAGTCAAAACTGTACGAAATAAAAAGAGAATTTGTCAGGTCAATTAAAGTAATGAGTGATAGTAACGACACAACGAATAATGGCGAGAACGGTAACGAAAAGTTACTGTATTGCTCTTTTTGCGGTAAAAGTCAGCACGAAGTTCGCAAGCTGATTGCAGGGCCGTCCGTGTTTATTTGCGATGAATGTGTTGAGTTGTGTGATGACATTATTCGTGAAGAAGTGCTGGATGAGTTTGCAAAAACGGGTGAAAAATCAGAGTTTGCAAAACCCCAAGATATTCATGCTGGCTTAGATGATTACATTATTGCGCAAGAAAAGGCCAAACGCGTTTTGTCTGTTGCTGTATATAATCACTATAAGCGATTAGAAAAAGAAGACGCTAAAGATGGTGTTGAAATTGCTAAGAGCAATATTCTTTTAATTGGCCCAACAGGCTCGGGTAAAACATTGCTTGCTGAAACTTTGGCAAGACAGTTGAATGTTCCGTTTACTATGGCGGATGCAACGACGTTAACTGAGGCAGGTTATGTTGGTGAAGATGTTGAAAATATCATTCAAAAGTTGCTGCAAAAATGTGATTATGATGTTGAAAAAGCCGAACGAGGCATTGTTTATATCGATGAAATAGATAAAATTTCTCGAAAATCTGACAACCCTTCTATTACTCGTGATGTGTCAGGCGAGGGTGTCCAACAAGCGCTATTGAAGTTGATTGAAGGTTCAGTTGCTTCTGTTCCTCCTCAAGGAGGACGCAAGCATCCTCAGCAAGAATTTTTACAAGTTGATACGCGGAATATCTTATTTATCTGTGGTGGTGCTTTTGCTGGATTAGATCAGGTGATTCGTGAACGTTCAGAGAAGGGCGGCATTGGTTTTGGAGCCGAAGTAAAAAGTAAGGATACAAAATCGACAAGTGCCGATGTGTTGAATAAGTTAGAGCCTGAAGATCTCGTTAAATACGGGCTTATCCCTGAATTCATTGGACGTCTGCCAATCATTGCTACTTTAGAGGAACTTGATGAAGATGCATTGGTGAAAATTCTGACGCAGCCTAAGAATGCGCTTGTCAAACAGTATCAAAAATTATTTAAATTAGATGGTGTAGATCTGGAGATTCGTGAAGATGCTCTCTTGTCTGTAGCCAATAAGGCACAAAAAAGAAAAACGGGTGCTCGTGGTTTAAGGTCTATTTTAGAAAATGCTCTATTAGAAACAATGTATGAATTGCCTTCATTGGAAGGGGTTACCAAGGTAACTGTTGATAAATCTACGATTGAGGATGGAGCAACACCGCTTTATATCTATGAGGAGTCTGACAGTGCAGCATAGTCCTCTTTACTGACAAAAGAAGTTGAAAAAAGGCGGCGAGTTTTCAAGTCGCCTTTTTTTGTGAGATTGATTTTTAGTGAATATATTTTAATTGATAAAAAATAGTTTTTTAGTTGTATGAAATGGCTTGATATCTAGAAAAGATGTCTCCATATCTAATTTATTGAAGTATGTAATTTCATGCATTTTAAGCAAAGGTAAACATTATGTCTGATTCTGAAACTAAGCCATTAACGCTTGAAGCGGCGACCCCTTTATTGCCCCTGCGCGATGTGGTGGTATTCCCTGGAATGGTTATTCCATTGTTTGTTGGTCGTGAGCGTTCAATTAAAGCGTTAGAAATGGCGATGGAAGGAGAAAAGAAGATTATTCTCGCTTCCCAAAAGGATGCCAATGTCGAAGATCCAAAGCAGGACGATATTTTCAGTGTCGGGGTTGTTGCTTCTATTATGCAACTATTGAAGCTGCCGGATGGCACCGTAAAGGTATTGGTTGAAGGTCAACAACGTGTGCGTATTGCATCATTTGTTGAAATTGAGCCTAGTTTCACTGTCACCGTTGAAACTGAAATTGAGCCCAAAGTTGCTGATACTGAAATGGCGGTAATGGTGAAAACATTGCTAAAAGAATTTGAATCTTATAGCAAAATGAGTGGGAAAATTGCCCCTGAAGTAATGACGACCTTGAATGCTATCGATGATGCAAGCCGTCTAGCTGATTCCGTTGCTGCTCACTTAGAGTTTGAGATTGAAAATAAGCAAGAAGTCCTAGAGTTGATTAATCCGGCTGAGCGCATTAACCGTTTGTTGGATTTCTTAGAGGATGAAATTGATATGCTACGTGTCGAGAAACGTATTCGTGGCCGTGTCAAAAAGCAAATGGAGAAAAGCCAAAGAGAATACTATTTGAATGAGCAAATGAAAGCTATTCAAAAGGAATTAGGCGAGGGTGAAGACGGAGCCTCTGAATTCGATGAAATCTCAGAGAAAATTGAAAGCTCCGGGATGAGTAAAGAAGCACGTGAAAAAGCCGACGCTGAATTAAAGAAGTTGAAGATGATGTCTCCTATGTCATCGGAAGCAACGGTCGTGCGTGGTTATATTGATGCATTAGTCAGTGTGCCGTGGAAGAAAAGAAATAAAATTCGTAAAGATCTTCAAGAAGCGCAACATATATTAGATGAAGATCATTTTGGTTTGGATAAAATCAAAGATCGTATTTTGGAATATTTGGCTGTACAGCAACGTAAGAAAAAATTAAAAGGCCCAATTCTATGTTTAGTCGGCCCTCCAGGTGTGGGTAAAACATCGTTGGGCCGCTCTATTGCCAGAGCCACTAATCGAAAGTTTGTGCGTATGTCTTTAGGAGGTGTGCGTGATGAAGCAGAAATCCGTGGACACCGTAGAACATATATTGGCTCAATGCCAGGAAAAATCGTTCAAAACATAACCAAGGTTAAGACTAAAAACCCGTTGTTCTTGTTGGATGAAATTGACAAAATGTCGAATGATTTTCGTGGAGATCCTTCATCAGCATTGTTAGAAGTGTTGGATCCAGAGCAGAATGGTAGTTTCGTCGACCATTACTTAGAAGTCGAATATGATTTGTCGGATATTATGTTTGTTGCGACAGCAAACAGCTTAAATATTCCAGGTCCATTATTAGATCGAATGGAAATTATTCGTATTGAGGGTTATACCGAAGACGAAAAATTAGCAATCTCCAAGAACTATTTAATCAATAAGCAAATTGATAACAATGGTTTGAAAACCAGTGAAATTAATATTGAAGATTCGGCTATCCATTCGATTATTCGTTACTATACTCGTGAAGCTGGCGTGCGTGGTTTGGAGCGTGAAATTGCAAAAATTTGCCGTAAAGTCACTAAGCAATTATTAGTAGATAAAGTCGATACACCTATTGTCATTAATGAAGATAATTTAGATGAATATCTAGGGGTTAAGCGTTTTACTTTTGGGCTGGCTGATTCTGAGAATCGTATAGGGCAAGTGACAGGCTTGGCGTGGACGGAGGTCGGTGGTGAATTGCTGACAATTGAATCGGCTTCGTTGCCAGGAAAGGGTAAACAGTTATCTACTGGTAAGCTAGGCGATGTCATGCAAGAGTCCATTCATGCGGCAATGACCGTTGTTCGCAGCCGTGCGGAAAGTTTGGGAATTGATAAAGAATATTTCCATGCACATGACTTTCATATACATGTTCCCGAAGGGGCAACACCCAAGGATGGTCCTAGTGCTGGTGTGGGTATGTGCACTGCTATTTTGTCTGCAATAACGGATATTCCTGTGAATGCTAATGTTGCGATGACGGGAGAAATTACGCTGCGAGGAGAGGTTTTACCGATTGGTGGATTGAAAGAAAAGTTGTTAGCGGCTCATCGTGGTGGCATTAATACTGTAGTAATACCGCATGGCAATAAAAAAGACTTAGCAGAAATCGAAGAAAAGATTAAAAAAGATTTAATAATCATGCCTGTGAAGTGGATAGATGAGGTGCTAGATATTGCTCTTGAGAGGCCTTTATCAAGCTTAATTATTGATAAAAAGGGCGATGATTCAGCTAATGCTGATGCTTCTGATTTGGAGAAAAATCCAGCAGCACATCATTAAAATCAAAGAGTTAACCGTAGTTCTTATTTTGAAGTCATAAGGACGAATATTTGTTATATAAATTTTTGTTAATAAATTCTCGTTAAAGCCAATGTTTATAAGGCTTAGCGGGAATTTTTTTCTAAGTCAAGATTGTTTTTTATAAAAAAAAAGAACACTATAGCGAGGTCGCAAAAATAGCGGCCAACAACAATAGCAGTCAGTAGTATTTATTGCTCTATTTCCATACTAACTATCACTAGTTGACCTACTATTAAGGCAACAGTGAATTAAAAAGTTAAGTAGCTAGATAGCGCAATAAAATGACTTATATACCTCATTTGCTTATGGAGACTTCATGTTTTTCTGATGCAAAAGAAAATAAGGACAATCTGACTAATAATATAATTTTTTCTTGAGGATATACACGTGAATAAATCTGAACTAATCGACCACATTGCAAGCCAAGCTGATATTTCTAAGACTGCAGCTGGCGATGCTCTTGAAGCGACTCTTGAAGCAATCACAAAAACGCTTAAAGCGGGTGATTCTTTGACTTTAGTTGGCTTCGGAACATTCTCTGTTGGTGAGCGTTCTGCACGTACAGGTCGTAACCCTCGTACTGGTGAAGCGATTGAAATTGCTGCGTCAAAAAATGCTAAATTTAAAGCTGGTAAAGCATTAAAAGATGCATTAAACTAGCGCGCGCTGAAGGGGTAGGATGTAAGACATTCGAACATCCTACCACTCTTCGGGTGCTTAGCTCAGTTGGTAGAGCATCGCCCTTACAAGGCGAGGGTCACAGGTTCGAATCCTGTAGCACCCACCATTATTTTCTGAATTTTTTTTAGAAAATAATAATAAAAGGATTTATAGACGTTTATGGATTTGCTTAACAGCTTTTATAGTTAAGCATTATGAAATGAGTGCGGAGCGGTAGTTCAGTTGGTTAGAATACCGGCCTGTCACGCCGGGGGTCGCGGGTTCGAGTCCCGTCCGCTCCGCCATTCATAATGTCGCTATAAACAGTTTAAGCGCATAAGGCTTGCCTTTTCATTTATGAATAAAGAGGCGGCTTTTTTTATGCATATATTTGGTGCGGAGCGGTAGTTCAGTTGGTTAGAATACCGGCCTGTCACGCCGGGGGTCGCGGGTTCGAGTCCCGTCCGCTCCGCCATTTATATGTGCCTCAATTTTCCTCTGATTATTCCCTTTTTAGGCGCTGATTTGCTTGTGAATTAGGCAAAGTTAGGCTCTTTTTGCTGTAATTATCTATAGACAAGCCTCGATTGTCGTTATAATCAACCGCGAGTTTTATTTCATCAATATTAATTAAACGTGTTTTTATGTTAGAAACTATTCGAAGTCGATCATCAGGGATTTTTGCATGGGCAATTGCAGGCCTTATTATTGTTGCTATGGCATTATTTGGCCTGGGCGAGTATGGCGGTCAGGGAACTGATCCAGCCTTGTATAAAGACGGTGACAATATGGTGACATTGTCGCAATATCGTGGAGCGCTTCAACAAGCACAACAAAGAGCTCTATCGCAAAGTCAAAGTGTTGATATTGCAAGTTTGGCCTTTAAACGCAGCGTCTTACAGCAGTTAATCGCACAAACGTTGGTAGGCTCATTATCTAGTGAAGCCGGCTATGTCGCTGCGGATGAAACAGTTGCTAAGTTAATTATTCAAAATTCAGCGTTTCAAGTCGATGGCAAGTTTGATCAAGAAACATACAATCAATTTGTTGCGACAAACTTTGGATCTAAAGATCGTTATGAGCAATTGTTAAAAGACAGTTTAGTCAATGCGCAAGTATCAACCGGTATTATGGATTCTGGGTTAACCTTGGACTCACAAAAAGATAGTTTGTTGACTTTGATCAGTGAGAAACGAACGTTGGACTTGGTAGCATTGAGGGTTGCAGATATTGAATCTGAAACGTCAGTGAGTGATGAGCAGATCCAAG
This sequence comes from Arenicella sp., assembly GCA_050633585.1. Lineage (GTDB taxonomy): Bacteria > Pseudomonadota > Gammaproteobacteria > Arenicellales > Arenicellaceae > CALKZN01. The sequence goes on along the minus strand of JBOEGT010000003.1, from coordinate 1,222 downwards.
AGTATTACGAAGCAAATAAGAATTCTTTTTTGAGCCCGGAGCAAATTTCAGTAGAAATTTTAACCCTAAGTGCTAAATCGTTGGAATCCTCTGTATCGGTCGAAGAGTCTGAATTACAAGCACTCTATGAGCAAAATATTGAGAACTATACCACTCCAGAGACGCGTGAAATCAGGCATATCCTCTATACCGGTGGTGATGCTGAGGCGAAAGCGCAAACCGCTATTAATGAGCTAAAACAAGGCAAGAGCTTTGAAGAGTTAGCCAAATCTTCTGAGGATACGGGTTCTGCTGAAAATGGCGGTAGTTTGGGAGATGTTTCTCCTGGGCAAATGGTTGAAGAGTTTGAGAAAGCTGCTTTTGCATTGCCGATTAATACTGTCAGTGAACCCGTCAGTACTCAGTTTGGTTATCACGTGATTGAAGTCACTGCCATTAATGGCGGCGATTCACGGCCCTTTGAGGATGTGAAAGAAGAGCTTCGTAAGGACGAATTAGCTCAAAGAGCGGAAGATTTATTTTTTGAAAAAGCTGAAATTTTACGCAATGCAACTTTTGAAAACCAAGACACGCTTCAAGTTGCGGCTGATGAGTTAAGTTTATTTATTGATAAGTCAGGGTTTTTTACGCGTGACGAAGGAAGAGGCTTTTTTGCGAATCCAGCTATTCGGAGCACTGCATTTAGTAATGAAGTGTTAACGGAAAATAAAAATAGTGAAGTGATTGAGGTTACTCCCACGGAATTTATTGTTATCCGTAAAGATGAGTACCAAGCGGAACAACCAAAAGATTTAGCGGATATTAAAGAAGATATTGTGAGTGCCTTAAAAAATGATATTGCCGCTAAAGAAGCAACCAATAAAATTGAAGAAGCATACGCCAAAGTGATGGAGTCTGATGATTGGGAAGGCAGTATTGCCAGCCTAAGTTTAACGTCTGAAGTGGCGACAGTGTCTTATTTAGATCAAGAGTCTCGCTTACCTTTTGATGTGGTTTCTGAGGTTTATTCTAGCTCTGATGTGAATTTTGATGCACGTATTGGTAAAGTGTTTGACGCTGATGGTAATGGGTATTTGTTTAAGCTTGATGCGATTGAACCTGGCAATAAAGAATCTGTGGACGGCCAAGTGACTGAGGTGATTTCAAATGCGTTGCTAGTGAGAAATTCGGCGTCAGTAGCACAGAACTATATTCGAGAGAAAACTCGTCAAGCCATGGAAGA
>JBOEGT010000002.1:0-135755 GCA_050633585.1 Arenicella sp. | reverse complement strand
TAAATTTGCCACATAGTTTCCCGCAAGCTCTGTGCGATTAGGAATGTAGCATTCCGCAATGTTGTAGTTGTCATACTTAGTGATTGAGTAAGTAACGCAACCTGACACTAATACAAAATATATGATGATAGTAATACTGTGTATTTTCATAACAAGATGTAACAACTAAAGAGTTTAAGGGCTCTGCCTCTTTAAATTAAATTCGTTAGGCATTTTATTTTACAAATGTTGCATTAACTCTTTTTGAAACAAGCATGTACGGTATCCATATAAAGGAAGCGATAAGAGTACGACCTAGTTCTTTGACTGTTTCTGGATCAAATATGGGCTCGTTGGGAAGCACAGCTTTGATAGCCATTGCATCAACAAGTATAAATACCAATGTAAATAACAACATCCCGATGTACCACTTTGGAAAAGCCTTTTTCTTTGAGAAGAACAGAAATGCAACAAATATCCATGCGAACACTAATGCTCCATTTCCCCGTAGAGAAACGGTGCCCATAATGGATCATAAGCTTCTGCTCCCGGTGTAGTCAGAATTTCCCAGGAGCCATTAGAAAACATTTCGGAATAAGCTGGAAAAACCAAGCCAACAATCCTTAGCGGTGAGAGTACAATTCCAAGGCCTACTAGCACAAGCCATCCACCTAAACCTTCAAGTTTTTTTCTTCAGCCATATCTATATCTTTCTCCTTTTCGCCTAACGCCCAAAGCAGCGGCGCGCGTTAGCGCGTCCAGCCCGCAGGGCGATGCTGCCTTTACTTGTTATGAGTTTTAGCTTGCGTCCCATGTGGTGTATTTTTTTCCTTCTAACGTAAAAAGATAGACCGAGATATTAAAGTTACCTTCTTGGTGGTTTCTGATTTTTTTTCCGGCATCGCTTCCCATAGCCAATCTAAATCTGAATCCTCACGGTCTAATGGGATTACTGAATCCTTGAATTCCTGCTTGCTAGAAAAGTCAGCTTTCGCTGCCATGCGCTCAAAAATACAATATTTACCATTCACAGCTGGCCACATCCTGCTTTGCCAAACAGGCAATGCAGGAGTTCTATATATGATTTCCGCTTTATCTTCATCGGTACCGTAGATTGCTTCGTTTGTTTCTATTTCAAGCTCTTTGAGCTTTCCATCCAATAAACAGCTATCACAAATACATTCGATTTCGTTGATACCGTAAAAGCCACCTGCATCATGCCAAACACCAATATTGCTACATACAGAACATTTCGTCGGCTCATCCATTTTGAATGCAAAGTTTTCAGGGTCTCGAAAATACTTGAATTCCATATTACTCATAACGCCCACATAAAAGGCACTTCGTTTACGAGTGTCCTGCGCAATGTAGTGGAGCAATTTTTAATGTGCTTGTTATACGTGTTTTTCATTAGCTTAGCCTAGCAATTGCGAAAAGTAACCCAACTGGGAGAATGCAAATAGGAACTACTATATATGCAATTTTTTCCGACTTTACGACTACATTTCTATGTGGATAACATTTCACTAAGTGGTAAAAAAGATACGCAATTAACAAAACACCAACAATCAAATTTTTTTTATATTCTAGATCATTTCCAGAAATTACCAACACTGGACCAAACAATGCAGCAATGTATATTAAAAACGCATGGACTACTCTTTGATAAGAGTGATTAAATCTATGAAGATTCATATTGCGTATAACGCCCCGATAATGGGTAGAAAATCGAGTAGCGAATTTTCTGTCCAGTGAGTGAAACGAACGAATTCATCGGCTTGTTATACGCTTTACTTATTAAACCTAACTGCATGTTCTTCACATAGCTCAACAACTTGTTCATAAATATTGTGCTTTTTTAATTCTTCGATTTGAAACCAAAATGTAGGAGTACCACTAGCAGAAAGTTTGAACCACTCATCTCGTTCATCCCAGACTACAACATTAACCCATCCTACTACTACTGAAATGTCTTTGCCTTTAATCCATAACTCCTTTTCGTTAATACCGTAAATCAATTCTCCATGTAAATATTTATTCGAATTAAAACTATTTGCACTAGTTGCAGGTAATTTTTTTATTGAAAAGACAGTTAGCGCACCTAAGCAGATAATTAATATACCTACTAAAAAAGTAACAGTCCAAAATAGACAGACTGCACCTAAAAGAAGACTTAGTCCCAACCTAATATGTTTAGTTTTTTTTAAAAATATGGAATTAAGATTTACATACAACTCTTCATCGAAAGTGAAAGAATGTTCATAGCTAAAAGGTTTCATGATCTTTTCGTATAACGCCCAAAGCAGCAGCGGTGAAGCCGTCCGTTTCTGACTTTGCTTGTTATGTATTTTGCAATTAAAGAATCAGTCATTTTGCTCAAGCTCATTAAGAATCAATTGTAAATAATCAAGGTAGCACTTATTGTTCTGAAGTTGTTTGTACTGTTCAATTAAAATTTTAAAAGAAGTTAGAAGTGAGTTATTAAAATTTTCAAACGTATCTGAGTTTGTAAGATTTTTATTTTTATACTTGGCAGTTTTTTCATTCCACTCGTGAGCTAATATATTTCTTGTGCTGGTTAAATCTTTTAACCTTTTTTCAGCTGATGCACTTATTAAATCGAAATTTTTAAGAGATTCTATTCGTTGGCGGAATGGTAATTTCTTAATTAAGTTAGATAAATTTTTACTTTTTTCAGTGGGAGTACTTAAAAAATATAAATTCAGACTTTCATTTACTAAGAATTCTAATTTGGCAAATGATTCTAAAATCTTCCCTCTATCTAAGTTATGAATTTTTGCATATCCATAATCTGCTACACATAACGTTAAGTTATACTCACCTTCACTTACTCTTAAAATATGGGTTTCACCAATTAGGAATATGCTGATTTTTTCATCAATATGAACAGCTGGCTTTCTAAATGCCATAATAAATTTTTGCGTCAATTCTTCAATGCCCATAACATTAATCAATTACATAACGCCCAGTTAAAGGGAGGCTGTAAGCCGTCCGCTTTTCAACTTCTTGTTATACGTTAATTCCATGGGATGTCCTTACTCTGAAACAGTTCTTGTAAAGTGGCATCACTTCGCTGGAATTTACTAAGATCATAGTAAAATTTGTATGTTAAATTTTTATGTTTGTATTCACCCAAAACATATAAACTCTCAAAGTGAAACAATGCTAAAGCAGAGTGCTTTACAACTTTTTGTAGAAAAAGAGCATCTCCTTTTTTAATTTTTAAAACTAATTTGTTTTCATAGAAACAATGATTTGAGTATGCTTTTTGCAAAGCAAATTTCACATTTTTAGGTGCAAAGTGATTGAGTTTCTCAGTTGAGCACAAAATTAAAGGCGAACTAACAATAACATTTCCTAAATTTTTTTGGTTTTGATTAGTTACGTCAACTGTAGATAGTTTAGTAGCGCAACTACTTATTAGGAGCAATAGAGATATAAGTAATAAGTTTTTCATTGCGTATAACGCCGCGTTAACCGGTCGGAGCTGGGTTGATGGTTTTGCGGTAGCGTAGCGAGTAACCGCAAAACGAGCAACGCAGCGGAGGTCCAAGCAGCGCGAGCTGCTGATGGTTGAACGCTTTGTTATGCATTGTTTAGTTCTCGCAACAATTTTGTAAACTTGATAAAAGATAAACGCATATTACATTGTGTGCAAAACTTATCATACTCTACAGACGGTCTAGCTATATGAGTTAAAAATTGAAAGTTCTCCGGCCACATAACCTTGCCTTTTTCAAAACCAAAAAACTCTGGATCCATAGAGGTGAATTCTAACGAACAGAAATCACAAAGATTGCACTCTATTTTTTCAAAAGATCTAAAAGTTGAAAAAGTAAAACTATCGTGCTGAAATTTTTCAGCTATATCCTGTTTTAAGAGTGATACCTTATCTTTATCGTGCCCACACACCATGCACGGAGTCGTTTCAATCACCTCAAGCTCATCAAAACATACTGGACAATTTGTTATATTCACGATTTCTCAATGCTTATGCATAACGCTCAATTAAAGGGCGGCTGTAAGCCGCCCATTTTCAATTTCTTGTTAGGCGTCATTGCTACTTTTTTTGTAAATTTTTTGATACCAAAAGAACGGAATAATAAACACAAAAAGCACAGCTAGAGAAATTATCCAGAGATAGTCCGGCTTATTAAGAGATTCATTTCTATAAACATAAAATAGCGAAATGAATGTGGTTATTCCTGCCACAGTTGGAATGAAAAGTATCCATAAGCCGAAAGTTTCAGCAATAAATGAATTACCTAAAAACAGTATCATTGCCCCCAATACTGGGAAAAATGCTCCAAATCCTAAGATCTTCTCGAAAATATTCATGTACACCTAACGCCTACTTAAAAGGCGAAGGTTACGGCGTCCATTTTTGAACTGCTTGTTATAAGTTATCGAGGTCATAAGCTAAGAACCAATGATTTCCTTTTAAAAAAAAGTATCTTCGTTCAATACCAGATGCACAGACAGTAGAAACTTCTTGATTGAAGCAACTTTTTTTATCATAAGATACCTTTACCCAGAAATCCCCTAGAAGAATTTTTTTGTACCAAGCATCACCGCTAAAATGCTTAAAAGTTCCATTTGGTTTTTTATTCATAGAATCCATAACCTGTTCTTTAGTCATCCCTATTTGAATATCATTACTATTAGAATAAATAACAATCGCAGGAACAACCTGAACGAACAACCAAATTGAAAATACTATAAAAAAACATAGTACTAAAAACGTTACCTTCTTTACTTTTTTAATACTCATAACGCCTAAAGCAGAGGTGGTGAAGCCATCCTGCCCGCAGGGCAATTCTGCCTTTGCTTGTTAGGCGTCTTTGATTAAATTTTCTGCCCATAATTTTGCTTCATTCTTAGTAGGTTCACAAACAATCCAACCTTGTTTTTGCAATTCTTTAATACCCATTTTATTACCTTTAAGAGCATAAAAAACTCCAAAAGGAACCATTATTAAAGCAACAATATCGCCTACGTAAATTGTCACGCAGCTTTTAGCACAAACTTCATTAACACCAATACCTGAAGTAGTTATCATTATTACCCAAAGAAGTAACATTGCTACACCGTGACCGATTAGGTCTCGATTGAAAAGTGGTATACCTAAAAAATAAAAAAAGAAGCATGTCCAGCTCCAACCAGGTACAAACTTTTTCATACCACCTTTTTCAGGATTTTCTAAATATATCTCCCACATAACTTCAATACACCTAACGCCAACAAAACGGGCGCGCGTTTTCTGCGCGTCCGAATGAACACAGTGAATGACAGTTGTTGTTCTTGTTAGTTGTCATTTTATATTGAAGTAATTCATTAGTTTTTTACTCGAGCTATCAAGTGTCTCACCATTTTTAAGTTCTACCTTAATTGCTACTATTGGGCAGCTAGCAGCCGCAGATAAAATATTTTCTTTTTCGATCTCTAGTTTATCTTTGGAACATTGCCTAACCTGAACGGACCAAGCGCTATCATCTTCATAAAATACCTCTGGCGCTTCACCAACACAAAGGTAATGCGCTAGACATTCATCTTCATCTAAATGGATTGCTTGAATTGGAATATTCTTAAACATTTCAGTACAACTAACAGTTTATTCTCCGACTTCTTGTCGGATAACAATGTGTCGTTTATTTCCGATTTTCCCTAAAAACCGACTTCTATTATTCTTATTTATATTCATATAGTTACATCCATTTCAGCTATTAGATAGTCCTGTTGCGCCGACTTGATGTCGGTATAACAGAATGTCGATTTTGTTTCTTTAGAATATTTTATGCTTTATTTTCAAAACCTTGCAAAGAAATTACTAATATATTATCCCGACAGTCGGTGTATTTTCAAGTCGGATATCTAAAATTAGCCGCTTCACCACCACTATTAAAAGTGGCGATACTTCCATTTTAAAACTCTCTGCACAACGCCTTGTCATGCAGAGAGTGGTGACCTTTGATCTTTTACTTCAGCCAAACACGCGCGTTTCTGAATAAGCGCATCCATGGGCTGTATTCACCCCAGCTTTCATCAGACCATGAGTTCGCGACTGTGCGGAAAATGCGCTCAGGATGCGGCATCATGATGGTGACACGGCCATCATCATTGGTTAATCCTGCAATACCTTCTGGCGAACCATTAGGGTTGCTTGGATACTGTGTAGCAACACTTCGAGCCGAATCAATGTAGCGAACCGCTACTTGATCTGCGACAGCACTTAGCTGTTCGTTTGAACCAAATTCTGCGCGTCCTTCACCATGAGCGACCACAAGCGGCATGGTTGAACCCGCCATTCCCGCTAGCAAAATAGAGTTAGATTCTTGTATTTCCGCTTGAATCACACGTGCTTCGTATTGCTCCGATTGATTCTTCACAAAGTGCGGCCAGTGCGTTGTGCCCGGAATAATGTCTTTCAAGTTTGAGACCATTTGACAGCCATTACAAATACCCAATGTGAAGGCATCTTGGCGTTCAAAATAGGCGCTAAATTGATCACGCAATGCATTGTTATACAACACTGTTTTTGCCCAACCTTCTCCCGCACCTAAGACATCACCATAAGAGAAGCCACCACAAGCCGCCAATCCATTGAAATCGTCTAATGACACACGACCAGCAATTAAATCTGACATGGTCACATCAACGGCATCAAAACCAGCATGGGTAAACGATGCCGCCATTTCCATGTGCCCATTGACACCCTGCTCTCTTAAAATGGCAACTTTAGGACGCACGCCAGTTTGAATGAACGGCGCTGCAATGTCTTCATTCACATCAAAGCTTAAATCTGAAAATAGACCTTTGTCTTGTTTATCTAACAAGCGATCATATTCTTGTTGCGCGCATTCTGGATTGTCACGCAGCTTTTGCATTTGATAAGTCGTTTCTGACCATGCGCGATGACAATCAATACGACTTTCTGACACAACCACGTCACCCGCATGACGAATGATGATCTCATCACTGTCATTAGCTTGCCCGATTGCATGCAATGCTGATGCCACGTTGAACTCATCGGCAAGCGCATTGAGTGCACCACGTTTTGCCTTGTTGACATAAACCACGGCACCTAGCTCTTCGTTGAACAAGGTAGCGATGGCATCTGATGAACTCGAAGATTGAGGCAGGTCAATTTCTAAACCGCAGCGTGAGGCAAATGCCATCTCTAACAATGTTGCAATCAGTCCACCATCTGAACGGTCATGATATGCAGTGATCAAACCTTGGTCGATTGCAGCTTGAAGAAATAAGAAGCATGCTTTTAAGAAAGCGGCATCATCGACATCGGGACATTCTTCAGCCGCACCCACTTGTTGATACACTTGAGCCAATGCGGATAAAGATAAACGTGTTTTACCCTGTGCAATATCTAAGAATAATAATTCATGGTTCGCATAGTCTTCACCTTCTGCCGTTTCATTCAACGACGGTGTGACTGTTTTGCTGACATCGTCAACCGGCGCAAATGCCGTCACAATCAATGAAACCGGTGATGTGACTGAACGAGAGGTGTTCGTTTCACGATCTTGCCACACGGTTTTCATGGACATGGAGTCTTTACCAACAGGAATTGAAATACCTAACTCTGGACATATTTCCATGCCAACGGTTTCAACTGTCGCATATAAAGCGGCATCATCTCCAGGGTGATTGGCTGCTGCCATCCAGTTAGCCGACAGTTTAATTTCTGACATATCACGAATGTTAGCCGCAGCCATATTGGTTAAGGCTTCTGCAATTGCCATGCGACCACTCGCTGGCGCATTGATGCTCGCCAGTGGTGTGCGTTCACCCAATGACATCGCCTCACCAGTCATTCCAGTATATGAACTCGATGTGACAGCAACATCTGCGACTGGAACTTGCCAACGACCCACCATTTGATCACGACAAATCATACCCGTAACAGAGCGGTCGCCAATGGTGACCAGAAATGTTTTATCAGCGACGGCCGGTAGTTTTAGCACACGGTATAAAGCGTCTTTGATATCAATAGAAGAATGGTCAAAGGCTTGTTTCGCGGGAACATCGCGCTTTACATCGCGCAACATCTTAGGCGGTTTACCAAACAATAAGTCCATCGGCAGATCGATCGGCTTTTGTTGACGTTCTGAGCCTTGTGCAAATTCAGCATCACTTAACACCAAAGATTGCTCATCAGTGGCTTGTCCAACCACACAATATAAACATCTTTCCCGTTCGCATATGGCTTTAAAGGTCTCCAAATTTTCTGGCATCACGGCTAAGGTGTAGCGTTCTTGCGCTTCATTACACCAGATTTGCATCGGCGTCATACCCGGCTCTTCATTGAGCACTTCACGCAATTCAAAGTTCGCGCCTTTGTCAGCATCACCAACAAGTTCTGGCAAAGCATTACACAGCCCACCAGCACCGATATCGTGAATCGAGACAATCGGGTTGTTTTCACCCATGCCCGTACAGGCATCAATCACTTCTTGGCAACGACGCTGCATCTCAGGGTTACCTCGTTGAACCGATGCAAAGTCTAAATCTTCCGAGCTCGAACCTGTCGCGACGCTGGATGCTGCTCCGCCGCCTAAACCAATCAACATCGCTGGCCCACCCAAGACGACAATATGAGCGCCATCTGGAATGATATTTTTTTCAACATGTTGCTCTCGAATATTTCCCATGCCACCCGCCAACATAATTGGCTTATGATATCCACGTGTTTCACCGTCGACGTCTTGTTCGAATGTGCGGAAATAGCCCGTGATATTAGGACGGCCAAATTCATTATTAAACGCCGCGCCACCAATGGGACCTTCCAACATGATCTGCAAAGGTGATGCAATTCTATCGGGCTTTGATTCGCTGCCTTCCCATGGTTGTTCAGCTCCTGGAATACGTAAATTCGATACGGAGAAACCGTTCAATCCTGCTTTAGGTTTACTGCCTCGCCCTGTTGCGCCTTCATCTCGAATTTCGCCTCCAGAACCGGTTGCCGCACCAGGAAATGGCGAAATAGCGGTTGGGTGATTATGGGTTTCAACCTTGCACAATATATGAACCGCTTCTTTGTTGGCTTGATATTGCTTGCTTGTTGAGTTTGGAAAAAAGCGTTCAGACTCCGAACCAGCTAGTACGGATGAATTATCCGAATAAGCGACTAACGTGCCTTTTGAGTTGAGTTTATGCGTGTTACGGATCATTCCGAATAAGGAATTATCTTGCTCATCACCATCAATCACCCAATCTGCATTGAAAATTTTATGACGACAATGTTCAGAGTTCACCTGCGCAAACATCATCAATTCGACATCGGTCGGGTTTTTATTAATCGCGGTGTACTGTTCAACAAGGTATTCGATCTCATCATCCGACAATGCTAAGCCAAGCTCAGCATTCGCACTTTCTAATGCATCACGTCCTTTGCCCAATAAATCAATTTCCGTTAACGGTTGCGGAGACTGTTCAACAAACAGTTGCTCTGCTTCGGCAACATCGTAAACGGCAGATTCAACCATTGGATCATGTAATTTAGCCGCTAATTGCGATAACTCTTGAGCGCTTAACGCTTTCTCAGACTGCACATACCATGCGATTCCACGTTCAATGCGTTTAATGCTTGATAAACCAGCGTTATTTGCAATGTCTGTTGCCTTGGTTGACCACGGTGAAATAGTGCCAATGCGCGGTAACACTAAAATAAGCTGCCCAACATGCTTCGCCTCACGACGCTTGGGCCCATAGGTTAACAGCTTGTCTAGCACTTGAGATTGTTCTGCGTTCAACGCGTCAGAAAGATCCACAAAGTGTTGAAATTCCGACACCAACTGAGTCACCTGAGGAAACGTGGTTTGAATGTCCGTTAATAGTTTTTCTACGCGAAACGCGGAAAGTGCTTGGCTACCAGAAATTTGCAACATGTTTAGTTCTGCAATCGTTTTTTTGAAAGATAGTTAAAATGCAAAAAGCTAGACCTTACGGCTAGCCTTTCGTTATTTGTTTCAATGATTAACACAATCTCTATTTAGTTAATTGGTCATCATTATCGATGAAAGTACCTTAGATCAACCAAGATCCAACGTCATCCCGAGTCGTTCAGCCACTTCAATATAACCCTCGGTGACTCCGCCTAATTCTTGACGGTAACGGTCTTTATCAAGTTTTTTGAGCGTCTTCGCATCCCAAATACGGCAACCATCAGGGCTAAATTCATCACCAAGGACCATTTTGCCTTCCCAGCGACCAAATTCGAGTTTAAAGTCTGCCAAAATCAAACCCGCATCAGCAAATAGTTGCTTCAGCACGTCATTGATTTTCATGGTTTGTTCTTTCATTTGAGCGACTTCATCGGGTGTTGCCCAGCCAAACGTTTCGATCAATGACGCATTAATCATTGGATCATGTAATTCATCGTTTTTAAGGAAAAATTCAAACGTTGCAGGTTCTAATTTCAAACCTTCTTCTACGCCTAGTCGTCGACATATCGAACCCGCCGACAAATTACGAACCACACATTCTACAGGTGACATATTCAAATGTTTTACGATCGACTCATCCGCACTCAGTAGTTTCACAAAATGTGTCTCAATGCCGCTATCTTGAAGCAATTGCATGATAAAGGCATTGAATTGATTATTAATTCTACCTTTGTTTTCTAACTGTTCAATACGAGCGCCATCACCAACTGAGGTATCATCTCTGTAATGGATGACGACTAAATTTGGGTCTTCAGTCGCATAAATAGACTTTGCTTTACCGGTATACAGAAGTTCGCCGCGTTGCATAATTTTTCTCGTTTTAATTGCAGTGCAATTCGTTTGTCAGGGTTACGTTATCGTTTGACTGGTTTTTCAGTATTCGTTGGAGATTGTTCTGCTGAAACATCCAATGAAGGAATACTTCGTGCACTTTTATAATCCACACTTTTATCCGTAGATGGCTTGGTTTGGCATGCTGCTAGCAACAACAACACTATCGATAACAAAAATATATAAACTTGCTTGAACGTCATTTCTCTTACCTCTTGAATCACTGAAAATCGTGGTATTCGTTTTTTATTTTTATTGAAAAGCGACTTAAATTAACCCAAGTTTTTTCATAGCGCTTGATACGCCCGCGTGAAACTCTTCGGCCAATCTAGTGAGTGGTAAACGGATACCCGACTGAGTTAAACCCATTTCTTCCAACGCCCATTTGACTGGAATTGGGTTTGACTCAACAAACAATTGCTGATTAATTTCTGCAAGCTCATCGTTAATCTTGTCTGCCGCCGCAAAGTCGCCATTCACTCCGGCCACACAAAGGTCGCTCATCATTTTAGGCGCGATATTCGCGGTCACAGAAATATTACCCTTGCCACCCGCTTTAATTAAACCCAAAGCGGTTGCATCATCACCTGACAACACAGCCATTTTATCACCGACACGACGCACCAAATCGGCACCTAACTCCATATCGCCAGTAGCGTCTTTGATGCCAATAATGTTATCTATGTTTGACAGGCGTTCAGCCGTCTCATTAGCCATTGACAGCACTGTTCTTCCCGGCACATTATATAAAATTTGAGGGATATCTACTGCTTCAGCAATCGATTTAAAGTGCTGAAAAAGTCCTTCCTGAGTGGGTTTGTTGTAATACGGTACAACCAGTAAACATGCATCAACACCGGCATTGCTCGCCAATTTTGTTAGGTGTATCGCTTCACTGGTTGAATTCGCACCAGTGCCTGCAATGACTTGAATACGCCCAGCTACTTTTTTGACAGTAAATTCGACAACCGCAATATGTTCATCAACATTCAACGTGGCTGATTCACCTGTCGTGCCAACAGAAACAATGCCATGAGTTCCATTTTCAACGTGGAACTCAATCAACTTTTCTAAGGCGTCATAATCAACTTCACCATTGGTTAACATAGGTGTTGCAATCGCAACATAACTACCCATTAAGTCTTGTGTACGCATAAATTAATTCACTTATTTCATCAAGCCTTCAAGAAATGAAAAACTCTTTATTTACTCTCATCATCAACGTCTGACGACGACGATGCTACCTCTGTCAATTTAGTTCGATTATGCCAGACATAACCAATTAAACCACTCAAAAAATAGCTACCACCCACTAATAAAAAGGCAACTGGAGGGTCAAAATAGACTGCCGCAAAAACCAATACCACAATCATCATTCCAACCACTGGAATACGATCACGATAAGAAAAATCTTTAAAGCTCCGATATCGCACATTACTAAACATCAAAACACCCGCGACGAAAACAAGTATCGCCATATAGGGTGCAATACTTAATGCTGAGACATTGTAGTCAACCGCAACATACATCGCTGAAATGACCAACCCAGCAGCGGCCGGACTGGCAAGCCCCATAAAGAAGCGCTTGTCATCACCAGAGCTTGAACTATTAAACCTTGCTAATCGTAGTGCCGCAAATGCAATATAGACAAATGTCACCAAGGCTCCAATCTTGCCTAAAGAATGCAAAGACCACTGATGAATGACCAGCGCAGGCGCAATACCAAAAGACATCATATCGGCCATGCTGTCATATTGAGCTCCAAAGTCGCTGGTCAAGTTCAACAACCGCGCTAATCGGCCGTCAAGAATATCCATGATCATAGCGATATAAATCGCAATACACGCCGCCTCATAATGACCGGCTCCTGCCTGCATAATCGCATAAAACCCAGCAAACAAACCGCCAGTAGTTGCTAGGTTTGGAATAGCATAAACATGCCTAGGCGATAGTTGAGCTGTTTTCACAACCTCATGAGTCGATTGATTTTTATTCATATCAACCAACTTTACCTCTTCTTTCGGAGAATTTGACATGTTTAACTCCAGTTGTAACCTATAGACTCGTGCATTTGTTTGAGGCTATTTGTATATTTTAACGTTCATTCATTTAAGATAGCTAAAAGCCACCTAAAATATCACGGCCTGATGACACATTGTCACCAATCGAAACACGTGTTTTAAAGTCGGTGGGTAAAAACAGATCTACACGAGATCCAAAACGAATAAAACCATAACGTTGCCCACGCTCAAGTGCATCTCCTGGTTCAACATAGCAGAGAATACGCCTAGCAACCAGCCCCGCCACTTGAACACTGACGATTTCTCTACCTTGCTCATCTTCAAGAACAATTGCGTTTCTTTCATTCGCTTCAGACGCTTTGTCCAAGGCAGCATTCACAAATTTACCCGGATAATGTTCAACCGCTTTCACCGTGCCTGTTAATGGCGACCGATTTGAGTGAACTGAAAACACATTCATGAAAACACTGATTTTTAACGCCACTCGATCTAAATAAGGATCATTGACTTCGCCCACAAAAATAACCTTGCCATCAGCGGGAGAAACAATAACATTCTCTTCTTGAGGGATCGCTCTATGAGGGTCGCGAAAAAATTGTAAAACGAATAAGGCCAACAAAAAGAAAACAACAAAAATGGCAGCATTCAGCCAGTAATAAGCAGCGAATGACGCCACAATTGCTAAGAATAAATAGAACCACCCCTCTCTTGCAAGAAGTGGGTGTTGATCAATTTTTTTGGAAGTTGATGTACTCAAGATTCACCTCATTTATTGGGCGATGAATTATACCTGATGAGAGCTGATTGGAATACCTTTTACGTCACTACATGCAACATTCAACTAGGTACTAAAATTCTTATGCTGGATAGCGCATTGAGTGACACAAAAAATTCTTATAAAAAACCAAAAGATCTTCCATATATGGCACAAAAAAATACGATATAGCATAAAATATCCGCGTAAAATAGCACTACAAAACACAGTTTAAGACCATTATGAGCACTGCATTTATCTCCGACTTACACCTTTCAGCCAAAGCGCCAGACATTAGTCAACGCTTTCAACAGTATCTACTGAACGAACTTTCAGGCGTCGACACTTTATATATTCTGGGTGATTTATTTGAATACTGGATCGGTGATGACGCCGCTAGCATGTTAGGCATGGAGCCGGTATTGGATGCATTAAAAATTTTGACTGACAATGGCATAAAAGGCTATTTCCTTGCGGGGAATAGGGACTTTTTAGTCGGTGATGTCTTTGCCAAGCATACTGGATTCACGATCCTTGAAGATGAAAGCATTATTGAACTCAATGGCGAAAAAGTGCTGATTCTTCATGGCGACAGTCTCTGCACTGACGATCACTTACACCAACAGTTTCGACAACAAATGATGTGCAACAAAGCGTTCCATCAGCATGCTTTATCATTATCTATTGAAGAACGTATCGCTACCGCCGAAAAAATGCGCGGCATGAGCGCTGAACACAAATCAGAAATTAGCGATGAAATTATGGACGTGAATGCCGATGCAGTTGTTCAACTATTTGAAAAGCATCAAGTCACGCGCATGATTCATGGTCACACTCATCGCCCGGCGATCCACAAGCATGCGACTAACACCGGAAACGCTGAGCGAATTGTTCTAGGGGATTGGTACACTCAAAGCAGCTTTTTATTACACAATGAGAATGGGTTTACTCTAAGTAATCTGGCATAAAAATCACTACCTGCCTAATATATACTTTTCCAAAAATAATCTGGCTTTTATTTAAAAGCCAGATTGACTAAATGTGTCACAACGGCTGATATCTCCAGTTTTAAACCCTTGCATAAACCAACCAACACGCTCTTTTGATGATCCATGCGTATAATGCTTCCGGCTCAATCTTCCACCGCTAATACGGTCATCACCAACAGCTGCCGCCGCATTAATACCTTCTTCAATATCGCCTGGCTCAAGAATCGCATTACGTCGTTCTGTATGATTCGCCCATAAACCGGCCAAACAATCAGCTTGAAGCTCCATTTTGACTTGAAGTGCATTGCCTTGAATTTTGCTGCTTTGCCTTTTCTGCCGTTGGACCTTCTCAGAAATTCCCATCACCGTTTGAATATGGTGCGCAACTTCATGAGCAATAACATAAGCAAAAGCAAAATCACCCTGCGCACCCATGCGCTGTAGCTCACCCATAAAGTCTAAATCAATATAAATCTTCTGATCGCCTGGACAATAAAAAGGTCCCGATGCCGCCTGACCAGTACCACAAGCCGTTGGAGTACTGTTATCAAACAACACCAAGCTAGGAGGACGGTATCGTTGCCCTGATTTTGCAAATATTTGCGCCCAAGTATCTTCTGTCTCAGCTAACACCACTTTGACGAAGCTCACAATTTCTTCTTGTTGAGCAGCGCTTTGAGTAGAAGCTCTTTGTTGATAGGTTCCTGATGAAGGAGAGTGCGCACCACCGCCTAAATCACCGCCCAGTAAGTCAGAAAAATTTAAGCCTAGGTTTTTTCCAAAAAAAAGCATAATAATGGCAACAAAGATGAGAGAACCGATACCACCTTTTCGACGACTGCGAACTCGGCGCCCACCACGAACACCTCCACCAAACATACCACCAAAACCACCCATTCCGCGGCGATCTTCTACATTAGAACTTTGTCTTCTACCTTTCCAACGCATGAAATTCCTCTTGATTAATCTCTTTGTTCGTTACAGGGCATTATAAATGCAGGACGCTTAAGCACCTTAAAAATCACTTAACTCGCATTCACCTTAGCACAAAGCTTCGCAAATAATGCTTGAAAGTTTTCTCCATCCACAGAGTTCTCAGACACCAAAACAGCTTCCAAATCACTCGCGACAATTGATATCGCATCATAGCCATACATGCCCGCTGAACCGGCCAGTTTATGTAAATGAATTTGCAATTGCTGAACATCACGACCTTCCAGCAACGTCTGCATAGCGGTTATTTTGTCCGGCAATTTTTCTGAGTAACGTGCTCGTAGCAGCTTTTCGGCATCAGAAACCATTTAACACTCGCCCTTATCAATCATGATTCACTCTTCCGCAAAACACTCTTCTAAAACGTGTGCTAGCACGTCAAAGTCTACCGGCTTTAATAGTTGGCCTTGAGCACCAATATCAACCCCTTCATCAAGTTGACGGGCAGACATAATATAGGTTGGCGTTTTACATCCTATGCTGCGAAGATATTTTAGCGTTTCCTCTCCGTTCATGATCGGCATATTCAAATCAAGTAATATCACATCAGCTGACTCATCTTTCACCCACTTGATGCACTCATGGCCATTTTTACAGCGATTCACGCGGTAGCCTAATGAGGTTAACCTAAGCTCTATGAGGTCGGCGATATCGTCATCATCCTCAACCACTAAAACTTTATAATCTCTAATCGGCTCCTTAATGACAAGGCCTTGCTGCATTGGAGCATTATCTTCAGCCTTAGCCGCTGGAACATAAAAGCCGATACTCGACCCCTTCCCAGGTTCAGATTTGACAGAAATTTCTCCACCCATTAGCTCTAGCAACTTCTGGGTAATCGTCATACCCAGACCCGTACCCGGTTGTTCATGCTTTTTTGATTGCCAAAAAGCACTGAATAAACTGTTCGTTTCATCAGCATCCATACCGATTCCCGTATCTGTCACCATTAGATGCAACATATTGTCTTGCCAATCCAAGGATAGATTTACTGAGCCTTTTTCAGTAAATTTAATAGCATTATTTGCAATATTAATCACACATTGCTGTACACGAACATGGTCAATCGATACCAGCAAATCTTCTGAAGCTTTAAACTCATGCGTTAAAGTCAAGCCTTTAGAATGCGCTAATGGCTCAAGCATCTGAACAATCACACTGAACCATTCAGAAACCTTGACTGATGTAAATTGTAAAGACAGACCTGATGAATCCAGCCGACCATGATCTAATAAGTTCTCAACAAGCGACAACATATATTTAGCGCTACCACGCACAATATTTAGCTGCTCAATAGACTCTTGGTCTTTTACTTTGCCGTGCAGCACTTCAGTAAAACCAATCAATGAGGTTAACGGCGTTCTGAACTCATGCGAAACACCCGACAAGAACCTTGACTGCAAGCGCGCAGCCTCCGCCAACTGTTGATTTTTACTTTCTAATAACTTCTGAGTATTGAACAATTCTTGCATCAATTTTTGCAATCGCATGTTATACAACTGCGCATCATTTGCTTTTTGTTGCAGCTGATACTGCTGTTCAAAATCATGACTCGCATCCAATATTAGTATATTGATTTGATCATTATCACGAACGCTTGAGATGGAGCAATGCATTCCAGCAGGCATTGAAACAATCGGCAATTCTAATTCGCTCTCACCATCATAACCGACCATAAAATCAAACACGTCGCTAGCATGAACTCCTTGGCGTAAGCCAGTAAAGCCATATTCTTCGAGATTATTACTCCACTCAAGCAACTCCAATTTCGCATTCATCACAAAATAAGCGGGCTTATGAGAAGCAAGCATTAACGCTTTTAACTTTTGAGTCTGTGATCGTGTTAATGACATATCATCGCACCATTCGTTAAAGCATTTTGTCAACAAGCTTTATAAATGCTTGCTCAACATTGGATGCCGCTTTAGCACTGGTAATGAAAAATTCCCATTGGTTATCAGAAAAGAACTTTTCATCCCTTTCATCAAACACCCAAGCATCAGTTAAATCACTTTTATTGACTAAAATTAAAAACGCCGCATTCGGAATTTTTTTCTTTGCCGAGTCAATCAAAAATTTCGTTGACGCGATACTTTCTCGTCTCGTGCCATCAACGATCAACAGAAAACCAGCTGCACCCATCAAATAGCTTGTTTGCAAGGGCGTCAAAGAGTCACGACCAGCCACATCCCAAACCACTAATTTACAAGAACTTTTGTCAGATGACTCCACTATTTTTGTATCTATTTTGACACCAATAGTGGTCAAATATTGTTCTGAAAATATTTGATTGACAAACTGCTGTGTCAAACTTGTCTTGCCAACCGCAAAATCTCCCACCATGCATATCTTTTTTTTGATTTCAGTCACTCTTTGTTCTTCTATTTTTTCATTAAGGCTATACTGATTGAATATTTAATAACTGGGCTTAACTGTCTTGATAGGCTGAAAGCTCTTTAAGGTTTTTAGCGATAAATCTATTTTATCAACCTCAACACCATACTCTTTGAGTTTTTCCCACGGAATTTTGGCGTCTGGGTCTTTTAAACCAACCACAATTAAGCGTCTTTTATCCCATTTTACCTCAGTAGGTAAAATACCAGGTGTTACAAATAGCAAATTCTCGACATTGCGCTGCATACGTTGCTGTTGCAACGAAGCAAAAGACCAGTACGCTATGGCAGCCAGCACACTTATTAGTATTAAAAATGATGCTAACGGTGCTTTCTTTTTCTTTGTAGCCTCTGTTTTCAAACGCAATTCCAAGCAAGGTTCTAATAATTCACGAATACCTAAAATTTGATTTTGAGACCCATCAAACTCTTTTATCTGTCGTGCATAGCGAGAAAAAATACTATCCTGGACTGCATCCAACCTATCCCTGAGTTGAAAAGGAATACTTCCTCTAACTACACAGGCTAATGTAACCCTAGGTCGATGCACAAGCCAAACATTAAGATCACCCACACTGATTTGATTCAGGTTTTCACCATCTTCACTATTAAACGAGTCACGAACAAAAGATTGAATGGCCGAAAACATGGCAGCAACTGCATCAGAATCTATTGAACCAATATCCTCATTCACCAAGTGCTCGATAAGCACTCCCGAATCCGACTTCAATAAATATAATTGCTCAACACGGTAATCCAAGGTCTTGCGCATAACGACTTCGGAATACGATTCACCCGTTCGCATGGCTTCAAAACGCCACTTTAAGCCTTGTGCAGTGGTAGTCGATTCGATCGTGGTATTAATCCGGCGTGTAAATGCCTTAATGGCATTCATCAACATTAAACGAATCGCAGGAACGAGTGCAGGATATAAAACTTCGGCAAATCCATGCGGATCATCTTCGACCGCACGGATGACTGATTTTGACATATACGGCTGCATCTCATTGGCAACCATTGAATTGTTCACACTTTCTGTCAACCGGAATGCTTCAGGAAGCATTATTGCAAGTTTTTCAGGATCTATTCGCGTTTGCTCAAGTCGATCTTTAAGCAACTGCAACTCTTCTTGCTGCTCTCCAACAATAATATTGCGTAACTCAGTCAGTTGATTCATCAGCAGTTTTTATTGAAAAATAATGAATTCACTAACATCAATCAATAGATGCTATTTCTCGCCATTGCGCAGACGCATACTCATTTCATCAAACATCATTGCCAAAGATTCCCTATCCGTTTTATCGGATGATAGCTTTGAATTCACTTTTGAAAGCTCTGTGCGAAGCTCCCCTTTAGCCTGGGCCAAGTCAGTGCCTAATGCAGCTGTCACACTATCCATATCACTTCGCATTTCAGAAAAGCTTTGAGACGCGTTTGCATCCGCATCATCTAACGAGCTTCTGAGTTGCTTTTCCCGTTCTTGGAAGTCTGCCTCTAAATCAGTCAATCGCTGTTCAATCGTCTGACTTAATTCAGTGATCATATTATTTAGCGAGCTTTCAAGCTCAGCAAAACGATCTTCGTAAGCTTTAACCTGCCGCCCGAATAAAATATTGCGAACTTTATCAAGCTCACCTAAGCCTGGGTCAATAATTTCAGCCGTCTGTTTTTTCTGTTTATCTGACATAGCTTCCTCGCATACCTTTAATTTTTAACTTGTTCTAACCGATAACCGTGTTGATATATCGATGATAACTCCCAGCCACTGCTCTCTGGTTTTATATCTAATTTATTACGCAACCGACTAATATGCGTATCGACGGTGCGAGTATTTATCTGTGGACTCGTCCCCCACACCACTTGCAACAAATGCCCTCGAGAAATAACACGCCCTTCATTTCTTAATAAAAATACCATTAGCTCGTATTCTTTTTGCGTCAATGAAACGACTTTGCCATGCAAAGCCAACTCCCTTGTTTTAGTATCAAAACTGTACGGATCAAAAGTGAATTCTGTTTGTTCTGTTGGCAAAGAACCTGAACGCCTCATTAAGGCTTTAATACGTGCCTTAGTTTCAGGCTCCGAAATAGGCTTCGCCATATAATCATCAGCACCCGCTTCTAGTGCTTGTACGATATCTTCTTCGGCATCTTTAGCCGTTACAAACAAAACAGGAGTTTGGTCATTATTG
This sequence comes from Arenicella sp., assembly GCA_050633585.1. Classification (GTDB taxonomy): domain Bacteria; phylum Pseudomonadota; class Gammaproteobacteria; order Arenicellales; family Arenicellaceae; genus CALKZN01. Next base: position 115,624 of record JBOEGT010000002.1, on the reverse strand, counting down.
GATCGAATATGGCGAAGCACTTCAATACCAGTAATATTTGGCAACATCCAATCTAGCACTATTAAATCATAGCTTTCTTTCACTAACCCTTGTATAAAACTCGTACCATCAGTATACACAACGGCATCATGCTCCATGGCTTCTAGCCATAAGCATAATAAATCTATTTGATCTTGATCATCTTCTATTAGAGCAATACGCATTTAATACCTCACTCCATCCCCAAGTGGGAGTATCTATAGAAGCCTTGAAATTAGCAAACTAAATCGAAATCAAATTCAAAAATTCTGCTCGAGTTTTTACATCCGAACGAAATGAACCCAACATCACCGACGTTTTCATTGATGAATTTTGCTTTTCAACACCGCGCATCATCATGCACAAGTGTTTTGCTTCAACTAATACTCCAACACCTCTTGCTCCAGTTACCTCTTGAATTGCTTCGGCAATTTCTTGGGTCATCTGTTCTTGAATTTGCAGACGTCTTGCAAACATATCTACAATACGAGCAATTTTGGATAGACCTATAACTTTTTCTGATGGAAGGTAACCGACGTGGCATGTGCCAATGAATGGCAGCATGTGATGCTCACACATTGAGTACACTTCAATGCCACGAACAATCACCATTTGGTCATTTGTTGTCTCAAAAACAGCGTTATTGACGACTTCTTCTAACGACTGGTTATAACCGCGAGTGAGAAACTGCATGGCTTTTGCCGCACGCTTTGGCGTATCTAGCAAACCGTCACGTTCAGTATCTTCGCCAACTTGCTTAATAATTTCTTTATAAAGGCCCGCAGCCTTATCAACATCAAATGTCATAATACAATATATATTTAATCTTCTAAAATAAATGTCACTTTCATTGCGACTCTATATTCCGTGACCTTGCCATCTTCAACCTCAACCTGCTGATCTTTAACCCAAGCACTTGTCACGTTTTTTAATGTTTTACTCGCTCTTTCAACGCCCTTTTCAATAGCATCTTCAAAGCTTTTTTTGGACGATGCAGAAATTTCTGTAACTTTTGCGACTGACATAGTTTTCTCCTGTTTTTATTATCTGTACTTCATAGAGATTTTTCTTATTTTGACCAATCAAAATCCTTGTAACAGCTTGTTTTGAGTAGCCTTGTCGTCGCTATTATAGAGCATTCAGCCAATGATGTATTATTTTCATCTATTGAATTTGGATTTTACAACTGAAACTGTTCTAATTAACACGTTAGAAAAACACCCAGAAATATCTTAAATTACTTAATCTAATCGGTAATTCATTTTTTATCTAGGCAGAGAAGAGCTTGCCGCTAAAAATGAGACACCAGTAATAAAGATCAAACCAAAAAGAAAACTTAACACAGGAAGAATCATGTCTAATAACGCAGCACCTCAATTTTTAGTCGGCGGCAATCATGAAAAACAAGTTCACTTACTCGGAAAAATGGCCAACCGCCATGGCATGATTGCTGGCGCGACAGGAACAGGTAAAACAATAACGCTGCAAATCCTCGCTGAAAGTTTTTCTCAAATGGGCGTCCCCGTTTTTCTTGCAGATGTGAAAGGTGATATTTCCGGGCTCGCAAAACCTGCCAAACCGCACCCTAAAATCGATGAACGAATTGAAAAAATTCGCATTGATGGCTATGAAATGAAAGGCTCTCCCGTCGTATTTTGGGACTTTCTAGGAAAACAAGGACACCCTATTCGCACAACAGTCAGTGAAATAGGCCCTTTATTGTGGTCAAGTCTTTTAGAGCTAAATGACACTCAGACTGGCGTGCTTTATACATGCTTCAAAGTAGCGGACGATAATGGCTGGTTGATCTTAGACCTCAAAGACCTTCGCGCCATGCTTACATGGATGGCAGACAATGCCAAAGAATTAAAAGGTGAATACGGCAATATTTCATCCGCCAGTATTGGCGCCATTCAACGCGGATTGATTGTACTGGAAGAACAAGGTGGTGAAGATTTTCTTGGAGAACCAGCCATTAAACTCAGTGACTTAATGAGTTTTGACTTTAGCGGTAATGGCATCATTAACATCATGGATGTCACAAAAGTCATTCATAACTCCCCAAAGCTGTATGCTGTCTTCTTAATTTGGCTAATGTCGGAACTTTTTGAAAACTTACCGGAAGTCGGCGACCCTGAAAAACCAAAATTTGTTCTTTTCTTTGATGAAGCCCACCTAATTTTTGAAGACGCGCCAAAAGTGCTAGTCGAAAAAATTGAACAAGTCGTTCGTTTAATCCGCTCCAAAGGTGTCGGCATTTACTTCATCTCACAAAACCCTTTAGATATTCCACAAGATATCCTCGGGCAACTAGGCCTTAAAATCCAGCACGCTTTAAGAGCTTTCACACCAAAAGATAAGAAAACAATCTCAGCAGTCGCTGACACGTTTCGCACAAACCCCAATATTGATACGCGAGAATGCATTACGGAATTAGGTATTGGCGAAGCACTAGTCTCTATTCTTGATGAAAAAGGTAGCCCTACGGAAGTTGAACGCATCTTAATTAGGCCGCCAGAGTCTCGCATTGGGCCAATGACAGACTCTGAACGCACAGAGCACATCCAGCGCTCACCCTATAACGGGAAATACGATACGACCATTGACCGCGAATCGGCTTATGAGTTACTCCGTGAAAGAGCCGAAGAAGAGGCAAAAATGGAAGCGCAAGAAGAAGCTCGTGAGCTAGAACTTGAGCGTTTTGAAGAAGCAGAAAAGTCGCGTTCAAGAACTAAACGCTCGTCAAGTCGCCGCCAATCGATTTCTGAAACATTAATCAAAAGTGCTGCTAGAACTATTGGCACACGCCTTGGAAGACAGATTATTCGAGGCGTTCTCGGCTCAATCTTAAAATGATACGGCGCTAATAAATGAATAATGCTGTACTAGCCACATTATTCATTTATAATCGGATCGGCATTAATTTTTGGTTATTATATTTTGGGTAAAATAGCCAAATTATATTTGTAAAAATATACGTCTTATTGATCTTTGTGAGGAAAGTATAATGAGTGAACAACCAATGAGCGATAACAAGTTTTCGCGTAATTTTATTGGCATGATCATTGCCATGACTGTATTAACAGCAATACTAATGGTCCTAGCGACTATTAATGCGGGAGAGGTCAACGAAAGATTACGCGCTGAAAAAGACGCTGAAAGAACTCCATCCATTGTTGAGCAAATCGCTCCAATTGGTAAAGTCGCAATTGGTACAGTAGCAAATGCCGTTCCAGAAGCTCAGGCACAAGAAGTCAGTGGCGAGACAGTCTACAACGCAGCGTGTGTTGCCTGCCATAGCTCAGGCGTTGCTGGCGCACCCATTGTTGGCAAAGCAGAACAATGGACTGCGAGACTAGGCAAAGGTCAAGATACTCTATATGACAGTGCAATCAACGGCTTAGGAGCAATGCCAGCCAGAGGCGGGCAAAGTTTAAGTGACGACGAAGTCAAAGCCGCTGTTGACTATATGGTTCAGGCATCACAATAAGAACTTTATGCAATAAACAAAAAAACAGCAACAATAAAAAAAGCCCGCACTTGCTTTTAACAAGCAGTGCGGGCTTTTTATTTATTACTCGATACACGCTAAATAATTGCTATATAACAAGTAAAAGTCCTGCTAAAACAGCAAGCCTTTGTAAAACATCATTTAAATCTTATCAGCAATATATTCGTGCAGAACATTTAAGTCATTATCAAGCACTTCGCAACGCTCTTCTCGATCAAATAAATCTGCCATATGCATTGGCAACTCGGCTCGGACATCAAGCTGAGCATGCTCAATCGCTTCTGGGAACTTAGCTGGATGAGCTGTGGCCAAACAAATCATTGGCACGTCAGCGCTCGTTCTATTTTGACGCCCAGCCTCTAAACCAATAGCCGTGTGAGGATCCAGTAAGTATTCGGTTGCCTGATAAACCTGGTTAATCACTTCAGTGGTACCCGCATCGTTTAATCGAAAACTACTGAACACGCTTTTAATGTTAGCAAACGGTTTCTCATCAATAGTCATAGCACCATCCGAGAAATCATTCATCAGTTTTCTGATAGCAGAACCATCTCGCTCATGCACGTCAAACAGCATTCGCTCAAAGTTACTCGACACCATAATATCCATACTCGGAGACAAGGTTTTTGCTAATTCTTTTTTCGAGTGATCATTGTTTTTAATACAACGGTGTAAAATGTCATTTTGATTCGTCGCTACAATCAACTGATCGATTGGCAGACCCATTTGGCCCGCTAAATATCCCGCATAAATATCACCAAAATTCCCCGTCGGCACTGAAAAAGACATTTTCCGGTAAGGCGAACCTAATGCCGCGCCGGCATAAAAATAGTAAACAATCTGAGCCATAATGCGCGCCCAGTTAATTGAATTTACCGCCACTAACTGCCGGCCTTCAGGCAAAAAGCTTTGATCGCGGAAGCTGGCTTTTACGGCGTTTTGACAATCATCAAAATTACCCTCAAGCGCAATATTGAATACATTATCAGAAATAACGCTCGTCATTTGTTTACGCTGAACATCTGACACCCTGTTATGCGGATGCAAAATAAAAATATCGATGTTCTCACAGTTACGACAGCCTTCAATTGCTGCCGAACCGGTATCTCCTGAGGTTGCCCCTAACACAACAACCTTTTGATCACGTTTTTTTAGAAAATAATCTAAAATCAAACCCAATAATTGCAGTGCAAAATCTTTAAACGCCAGAGTCGGGCCTTGGAATAACTCTAAAATCCATTCTTGGTGGGCCGTTTGAACCAACGGCGCAATTGCGCCATGACGAAAACTTGCGTAGGCCTGCTGAATTAATCTTTTAAAATCTTCGTCAGGAATCTCACCACCAACAAATGGTGCCATCACTTCAAAGGCTAGCTCCTCATAGGACATGCCAGCAAAACTCGCAATCTTCTCTTCAGAAAAGCGAGGTATTGATTCGGGAACATATAAACCACCATCACTTGCTAAGCCAGTGAGGACAACATCTTCAAAACTAAGTGGCTCTGCTTGACCACGGGTACTGATATATTTCATGTTCAGCTCTATTTACATCAATTTAAATGTTCAACGCGAATTTTTACCGCTGGGGCTTTTACTGCAGGCAATGCTTGTATTCTCTCAATACATTGATCCAAGAGCTTCTCTTGGCACTCTTGAGTTAACAAAATAATTTTTACAAGCTCTTGAGAGTTAGCCGGTTCCTTTTGAATAACTGCTTCGATACTAATATTTTGCTCTGCAAAGATTTGAGTCACTTGCGCCATGACGCCCGGCTCATCACTCACGGTTAGGCGAACATAGAACCCAGTCACAAAATCGTCAACGACAACGGACGGTTGAGGCGTAAGATACTCCGCGGCAACACCTAAATGTGGCACTGATTGGCTTGACAAGCTATTTGTTTGAATACGCCTTACCACATCGACAATATCAGCCACAACAGCTGAAGCGGTTGGTGCCGCCCCAGCACCAGCACCATAATGTAAGGTATTTCCCACTGCATCGCCCCTCACTAAAATAGCATTCATCACACCATTAACATTAGCAATTAACCGTTTTTCAGGAATCAACGTTGGGTGAACACGAAGTTCAACACCGTTCTCAGTACGTTTTGCGATACCTAAATGCTTAACACGATAGCCTAATTCTTGTGCATATTTGAGGTCATCCAGATCAAGTTCAGAAATACCCTGAGTATAAACTGACTGAAAGTCGATCGGCATACCAAAGCCAATAGCAGCAAGGATAGCTAGCTTATGAGCAGCATCAATTCCCTCAACATCAAATGTAGGATCAGCTTCAGCATAACCGAGCTCTTGAGCCTCAGTTAAAACATCAGAAAAATCTCGTCCTTTTTCAAGCATTTCGGTCAAAATAAAGTTACCCGTGCCATTAATAATCCCGGCGATAAACTCTATCTCATTACCGGCTAAACCTTCTCGCAAAGCCTTAATAATACTAATGCCTCCAGCAACTGATGCCTCATAAGCAATAGACACATTATTTGCCTCAGCAGCTGCAAACAATTCATTGCCTGAGTTTGCAATCAATGCTTTATTCGCTGTCACAACATGCTTGCCATTCGCGATCGCTTTTTCAACACATTCTTTAGCCAGCGTCTCTCCGCCAATCAACTCAACAATGACATCAATTTCAGGGTCATTTAACACATCATCTGGGTTTGTGGTTAACTGAATTCCAGAACAATCACATATTCGCTCTCCTTCCAACGAGCGCACCAAAGCTGATTTAATGTCAATCTGAGCATTTGTTCTGCCTTTGATCATGTTTGCATTACGCTTAAGCACATTGACGGTTCCACCACCGACAGTACCAAGGCCTAAAATTCCAAGAGTAATTTTCTGCATAAATAATTTCTAAAAAGCTCCAAAACTGGCTTTATTCTATGGTCAATATTCAAACGCTGTATTTTAGCGGTGCAACGTACAATTGTCGCGCCTTATGTTGTCATAATTACATCTTTCCAGCAGAAACGTACGATTAGCTACCCAAATACCTTAATGGATCAACGGGCTTGCCGTTTTGACGAATTTCAAAATGCAATAAGGGCTTGCCGTTCTTTAAACCAACAGTTGAAATCGTTTGGTTCGCGTCAACCCACTGACCTTCTCGCACAAACACTTTGTTATTATGCGCATAAGCACTTAGCAACTTATCCGTGTGTTTAATAATAATTAAATTACGATATCCTTTAATCCCGTTGCCTTGATAGACTACTTTTCCCGGTGCAGCCACTTTGATTTGTTGATTTTGTTTTCCCGCGATATCAATCCCCTTTCGTCCATTCGATAAAGAGAACTTAGACACCACTCTTCCCTTTAAAGGCCAAGACCAACGAACATTTTTTTGCTTAAAAACATGCGGCTTAGCAATCACCTGTGTTTCAGGTTTCGCTTGTTGTTTTTTCACCGAGAGTTTCGGCTTAGACACTTGAGTATTCGGAGCTGGTTTCTGAAAATTCTGCCGCTTAGCCTCTTTTGATGCCGTTGAATTAGAAACCACTGCCCTGCCAGCTCGAGGCTCAACAACGACAACTTTTGCCGATTGACCTTGATTCACTACTGATGCCTGCTCAGCATTACGTTGAGGTTTCTTAAACCCTATTGGCTTGGTCAAGCGGATGCGCTGCCCAATGCGCAAACTATCTGTTTCTTTCATCCCATTCCATGCCGTTAAATCAGACACTTCAACACTATTAGCAAACGCGATTCCATACCAAGTGTCGCCACGCTCAACAATCGTAATAATCCTGCCGCCTATTTTCTCGGATTCAGCAAAACGGTCCACCGTTGAACGAGATACAACCGGGCTCTTCGAACTGCCACAGGCGGATAACATTAAGAGCACAATGATTACGACTATTTTTTTAACCTTAATCATTAAATAACCATGCCTCTTTTGCTCAGTGACCGAGTGATTTATATACTACAGCCGCACAAATTAATAACACAAACGCTCCCCAGCCAATTCGCTCAACCCACTTATCTAACATTCCCTCAATACTAGGACCGAAGAACTTCACCAAACCGCACACTAAATAAAATCGTGCTCCACGACCTACAATAGACAACAGAATAAATGGCAACAAGGCAATACCAAAAACCCCTGAAGAGATGGTCACAATTTTATAAGGAAATGGCGTAAAACTAGCGATAAGAATGATCCAAACACCATAATCATCAAAGCCTTTTTTAACGAGATCAAACTTTTCTTGCCAATGCATTGCCGTGATGACTTGCTGACCAATCGATTCAAAAAGAAACGCTCCAATCAAATAGCCAAAAATAGCTCCCAAGACTGAAGTAATCGTCGCAATGAAGGCATAACGCCATGCCTTTGAACGATCAGCCAGCGACATTGGGGCAAGCATGACATCCACTGGAATCGGAAAAAATGAAGATTCCGCAAAACTGACAACACCTAATATTTTTTCTGCTTTTGGATGTGCCGCCCACTCTAAAGTTTTGCGATAAATAGGTTCAAAAATTTTCATTTAAATACGATTGAAAAATAAATTAAATTACGCCTGAAACACGCGGTACGAAAGCAACTGATTCTAATGTTTGTTTTTTAATGCCACTTGATGTTTTATCAACAACAATTAAATTTTGCTCTTTATTACCCCCCGTCACAGGCATCACTAAGCGACCGCCCTCTTGCAGTTGCTCAATCAACTCCTCAGGAACATCCTGCGAAACAGCCGCCGCAAGTATTCCATCAAAAGGCGCATAATCACAACACCCCAAAAAACCATCGGCATGAATACACTTAATATTCCTGACTTTTAAATCATACAAACGATCTCTGGCATTCCGATGCAATTGAGTAATACGTTCAATAGAAATCACTTTTTCTGAAAAAGGAGCAATCACAGCCGTTTGATAACCACAGCCCGTACCAATTTCAAGAACATTCTTCATACCATCAGGAAACTTTTCTCTCAGTTTCGCTGTCATGATTGCCACCGTAAAAGGTTGAGATATGGTTTGACCGTAACCAATTGGCAAGGCGGCATTATCATAGGCATGTGAACTCAATGCTTCTTCGAGGAATTCATGCCTTGGAACAGATAACATCACATTCAATACTTTTTCATCACGCACACCTAATGAACGTAATTGATCAATTAACCGATGTCTCGCTCGCATTGACGTCATGCCAATACCCATTTGTGATTGCCTATTTGTTTCCATCATTTTAGGCTTTAACTACCTAACCACTCAGAACAACTCTTTAAAAACGGCTCATGCAGCCATTGCGCTTTAATAGGAGTGACACTTGCAAAGCCTTGCTCAACACATTGATGATCATACAATACATCACTGCCCTCAGGCGGCTCGACGAAGGCCCCTACTTTACCTAACCAGCAATGCCTAGCACCTTTTTCACTGACAATTTCACGATGCCTTTCAGGGCTTTGTCGTGCTCCCAGAGCAGTCGCTTTCAGGCCTTGTAAGTCTTCCAGCGATACATCAGGAACATTGACATTAATAAACCCTAATTCTTCTCGATAGGGCACGTCATGCAACCGTTCAATCAATTTTATCGCTACCGATGCTGCCGTATCATAATGATTCGGCTGAACGGAAGGAATTGAAATCGCAAGACTAGGATATCTTAATCGCCTCGCTTCCATTGCCGCCGCCGCTGTTCCAGAATAAAAAACATCATCAGAGAGATTCGCGCCATTATTAATACCACTCACCACCAAATCAATGTCTTCCTTGATCAAACCACCAAGAGCTAAACCCACACAGTCAACAGGCGTACCTGATACTGCATATTCATTAACACCAACAGAACGAACTGTGACCGGTTGGCGTAATGTGATCGACATTCCACAAGCACTGTAATCCCTATCTGGAGCTACAACAAAAACGTGATGCCCCGCAGCAATTAACTGATCTCTGAGGCATTCGATGCCTGCAGAAAAATAACCATCATCGTTTGATATAAGAATATTCATAAATAGACAAGAAAATGGTCGGGGTGAGAGGATTTGAACCTCCGACCACCGCTCCCCCAGAGCGGTGCGCTACCAGGCTGCGCTACACCCCGAAAAACGATATGATACGATTTTGTAGATGAAAAGTATCTTCAACTGAAAAGAAAAAGCATCATTTTTAATTTTTTTACTATTGGTAATAATGAAAAACCAAAAACAAGCCACAATGAATATTAAATATTCAAAACTCCTTAAGAAGTGTTACTTCAATATTTCAACAACCTCATTGATATCATCAATCAACGATCCGACAAAATCTTGATTAACCGTCAACTTAGCTTCGCCGCGGTTGCTTGCCGCTTCCGATTCTAATTGTTGCTTTGCTCCACTAATTGTGAATCCCTCCATATAGAGCAGTGTTCTAATTTGGCGTACTAACTGAACTTCATGGCGTTGATAGTAACGGCGGTTACCTCGACGCTTAACAGGATTCAATTGAGAAAATTCTTGTTCCCAATATCGTAAAACATGCGGCTTAACTTCGCATAAATCACTTACTTCACCAATTGTGAAATATCGCTTACTCGGTATTGGCGGAAGAGTAGCGTTATCGCCTTGATCTAACATGCTTTGATTATCCTCGTTTTACACTATTCTCTACTTTTTTACCAAAGTACACAAGTAATCTGAATTATCATCAATGATTTTTTTCAGTTTTTGACTTGGACGGTAAGTGACAACACGTCTAGCAGAGATCGGAATTGGCTCGCCTGTGCGCGGATTTCGGCCAGGCCTTGCTGTCTTATCACGTAATACAAAATTCCCAAAACCTGACAGTTTAACGTTATTTCCATCTATCAAAGAATCTTTAATACAATCAAAAAATGATTCTACGCACTCAGTTGCTTCGCGTTTATTGAGACCTACTTGCTCAAAAATTGTTAACGCTAAATCTGCTTTAGTTATTGCCATTTACTTATCCCAACTCAATTATTACTGCATATTGACTGGCTAAATACAAACCCCTAACGAAGCTCTATTGAATATTCATCGGCTAACTTACTTAAAATCAAGTTAGTAAACGATTCAATTTCATCGTCAGTGAGCGTTCTATCAAGCCTTTGAAACGTTAATTTCACAGCCACACTCTTCTTATTGTCATCAATGCCTGCACCACTATACACATCAAACAAGTGAACATGTTGCAGGTCCTTACATTCAATTGAACGAATGAAACGTAAAATTTCGTCCGTTGCAACCGTTGCAGGTGTTAACAGCGCAACATCTCTAGACACAGAAGGAAACTTAGAGACAGTCTTGTACTCTGGAACAAATCCTGAACACACTTCCTCCAAATCCAATTCAAACAAATATGTTTGCTGAGGCAAATCATACTTTTTCGCCAAGTTAGGGTGGATACGACCAATAAAACCGATCTCTTTCCCTCCCTTAATCACTACAGCGCTTTGGCCTGGATGCAATGCTAAATGTTCTCGCTTTTCAACTATAAAATCCAAAGCGTTGCCAGTCAAGGAGAAAATTGCTTCTAAGTCAGCCCTAACATCATAAAAATCAACAGATTTGGCTTGTTTTATATGTGTTTGCTCAGCAAACAAATCACCACACACTAAGCCTGCCACTCGTTCTGTTTCTTCTATTTGACCTTTTTGATGAAAAACAGCGCCTACTTCAAAAATACGAACTCGTTCTTGTTGACGATTCAAATTAAACTGACATGCTGACACTAAACCCGGCCATAAACTACCTCGCATCACAGCCAAATTTTCTGCAAGCGGGTTAGCCAACGCAATTGCCACTTCATCCGAATGAGTAAAGTCGGCACGCACCTCTTTATCAATAAAACTATAACTAATAGACTCTTGATACCCCAAGGCAACAAAAGTATTCATTAATTTACGCTTATCTACTTGGTTTTCTGCCGGAATTCGCCCACTTGGCACAAGTTTAGGCAAGCGATCATCTAAATTGTCATAGCCTTTAACACGCGCAACCTCTTCAACTAAATCACATTCGCGCTCTATATCAAAACGGTAAGATGGAGGAGTCACTGACCAACCACCTTCTGTTGCAATAACTGTATTAGAAATTCGTGACAACATTGCTTCGACTTCATCACGCTCAAGTGGCATACCTAATAAACGACGAACTCTCTCAAAACGTAGTTCAACATTTGGCTTTTCAGAATATTCAGCGCTTTGAGAAACAATTTCACCGACTTGGCCGCCACAAATTTCTATACACAACTCTGTTGCTCGTTGCATCGCTTTTTCAGGTAATACTGGATCAACACCGCGCTCAAATCGATGTGATGAGTCCGTATGTAAGCCATAAACACGTGCAGTACCGGCAACCGCTCTTTTAGTAAAATGTGCGGCCTCGAAAACGATATCGACAGTACTTGCTCCAATAGCTGACTCTGAACCGCCCATAACACCCGCAATAGCGATCGGTTTTTTTGCATCTGCAATCACTAAAGTATCGCTTTTCAATTCAACTTCTGTGTCATTTAACAGAGCGATTTTCTCACCTTGCTTCGCAAAACGAACATTAATTTCATTTTTTAGTTTGGCTTTATCAAAGGCATGCATCGGCTGCCCCAGCTCCATCATGACATAATTGGTAATATCAACAATTGGGCTGATAGAAGACAAGCCACTGCGACGCAAACGTTCTTGCATCCACAATGGTGTAACTGCATTCAAATTAACACCTGTCACTACTCGGGCTAAATAACTCGGACACGCCTCAGGCTCTTGAACGTTTACTGAGATTTTTTCAGATGAATTAACATCCTGTTGATTAATCGTGACTGGAGAGTATTCAGCATCTACCAAAACGTGTAATTCTCTTGCTACGCCAGTCACACTCAGACAATCACCTCGATTCGGTGTCAGGTCAATGTCAATCAAAGTATCATCAAGATTCAAATATTCTTGGATAGATTCACCGACAGGCGCATCATCAAATAACTCCAATAATCCGGCAGATTCTTCTGCCATTCCTAACTCAGTTTCAGAACACAACATTCCAAAAGATGCCTGACCTCGGATTTTACTTTTCTTGATCTTCAAACCGTTTGGCAACTTGCTCCCTACTGTCGCAACAGGGACTTTCATGCCAACTCTTACGTTTGATGCCCCGCAGACAATAGCGAGGTTTTCAGAACTTCCAATGGTAACCTCAGTGAGATTCAGGCGATCAGCATCAGGGTGTTTTTCTTTTGAAAGCACTTCACCAACGACCACTCCATCCAGTGAAGCGCCCATTGCCTCAACTGCATCAACTTCTAGGCCTGCCAAAGTCAATGCATCAGCAATTTCTTGCGCGTTTAAGTCAGTGTTAATTAGTTCGCGCAACCACTGTTCAGAAATAATCATTGGAACTGCCTCAAAAAAGCCAAATCATTTTCAAAGAATAATCGAAGATCATCGACACCATAGCGAAGCATCGTCAAACGCTCGACACCCAAGCCAAAAGCAAAACCTGTATATTTTTCAGAATCGATACCTACATGACGAAAAACTTCTGGATGCACCATGCCACAGCCAAGCACTTCTAACCAACCTGTTTTCTTACATATACGGCAGCCTTCACCATCACAAAACACACAACTAATATCAACTTCAGCTGACGGTTCAGTAAAAGGAAAGTAGGAAGGACGTAAGCGCACTGATAAGTCTTTTTCGAAGAACTGGCGTAGGAAGTACGTCAAAATACCCTTCAAATCCGCAAATGAAATATCTTCAGCGACCGCCAAGCCTTCAACCTGGTGAAACATCGGCGTATGTGTCACATCTGAATCACAGCGATAAACACGCCCCGGCGCAATAATATTCATCGGCGGCTTATGTTCTTTCATATACCTCACCTGCACTGGCGACGTATGCGTTCTCAATAAATGTCCGTCTTCTAAATAAAACGTATCATGCATCGCTCTCGCTGGATGATCATCTGGAATATTCAACGCTTCAAAATTATGAAAATCATCTTCAATCTCGGGGCCATTGGCGATAGCAAAACCCATTCGGGTAAAGATATCTTCAATACGATGCATCGTTCGAGTAACGGGGTGTAAACCTCCAATATTTTGCCCTCGGCCTGGCAAACTAACGTCAATGGCGTCAGCTTCTAAACTTGCCGCCAGCGCCTTCAGCTCTAACAATTCTTTTTTAGCAAGCAGTGCTTCAGCGACTTGTTTCTTAGCATGATTAACCTGCCCCCCAAACGCGGGGCGGTCCGCAGGATCTAATTTACCAATATTTTTCAATTGCGTTGTTAAATCGCCTTTTTTACCTAAGTATTTAACACGCAGATCTTCTAGCGAGGACAATGCATTTGCCGCATCCACCTCTTTAAGCGCTGCTGCAACGATATCGTCTAAGTTTTGTAATGTATCTGACATTCGAGGATTTTTAATAATTCAAAGCAAGCTCGCAATTATGCTACACACACACGTAGCAAACAACGATTAAACACCCCTTGAGGCGATGATTTTTTGATATTTTTCGACCAAATGAATAGCGATAAAAAAAGGAAGGCAATGCCTTCCTTTTTTCGAACTTAACAGTGCAACTACACCCAATCTATGAAGATGGTAACGCAGCCTTTGCTTGTTCAGCGATCTTTTCAAAACCTGAAAAGTCATGTACCGCAATGTCTGCTAAGACTTTACGATCAACTTCAATTTCAGCACGTTTTAGACCATTCATAAATTGGCTATACGTTAACCCACAAAGTCTCGCTGCCGCATTGATACGCGTAATCCATAATTGACGGAATTGGCGTTTACGCTGACGGCGGTCACGATATTCGTATTGGGCCGCACGGTTAACAGCCTGATTTGCTACGCGAAAGACGTTCTTACGACGACCACGGTAGCCTTTTGCTTGGCTGATGACTTTTTTATGTTTTGCTCTGGCAGTTACACCACGTTTTACTCTAGGCATGATTTATTCTCCCGACTTAGCTGTATGGCAACATACGTTGAATCAATTTACTATCGGCTGCAGTGGCAGTCGTTTGATTGCGTAAATGACGCTTACGTTTAGTCGATTTCTTGGTGAGAATATGACGCAAGTGCGATTGAGATCGCTTGAACTTCCCGCCGCCAGTTTTTTTAAAGCGCTTAGCTGCGCCACTATTAGACTTAATTTTTGGCATTTCGCCGCTCCTCTATTTTATAAAGACTCATACATGACTATTTCAACATGCAGAGTTAGAGTTTCAGTTTCAGGGTATTAACGCTTAAGCGGCGCTAAAACCATGATCATTTGTCGACCTTGAAGCTCAGGAAACTGCTCTACAGCCCCATACTCTTTAAGGTCTCCTTCAACTCGTTTCAATAACTCACGACCTAACTCTTTATGAGCCATTTCGCGTCCACGGAACCGAATTGTTACTTTCGTCTTATCACCATTCTCAAGGAATTGAATCAATTTCTTGAGTTTAATATTGTAATCACCAATATCGGTGCCAGGACGAAATTTAATTTCTTTAACTTGAATCTTCTTCTGGTTCTTCCTCGCGGCAGCTTTACTTTTGCTGTCCTCGTAAAGAAACTTTCCATAATCCATGATCCGACAAACTGGCGGCTCTGCATTTGGAGAAATTTCAACCAAATCTAGACCTTGCTCTTCGGCAGACCTAAGTGCATTTTCAGTTTTTTCAATGCCAACTTGTTCACCATCTGACCCGATCAAACGTATCTGAGGAACACGAATCTGTTCATTGATGCGCTGTTTTTTGCTATTTGATTTAGGAGAAGCTATGAGAATTTCCTCAAGTATTGTGTTTAAAAAAATTAAATTTTATCCCGGACAAAAACTATTTTATAGACTTTACCGCCCAGAGGGCGCGAATTTTATACAGATACACGCGTTTACTCAAGCATCGAAAAGGAAAAACTAGGAAGATTTAGCAAAAAGGGGGCTTTTTTAACGCAAATCACCCTGTTATTGACAACTCAATGAATATTGAGTGAGAAATGGTAGACGCGAGTGGATTCGAACCACCGACCCCCACCATGTCAAGGTGGTGCTCTAACCAACTGAGCTACGCGTCTATAAACAAGCTAATCATAAAGATAATGATCACCGTTTCAGGCGGCGCAAGATACCACCATAAGCGATGATATTCAACGCCGATTTATAATAAAACACCTACTTTTCATCAAGTACAAAATTTACAATGTTTAAAATTGTCCACGCCCTCTAGTTCCGCAATTTCTGTTAGAATTTTCTCAGATCGTAAAAGACGATATCGCAACAAACAATTACCAGAGGATAACTATGGACATCATGAAACTCGGCGCGCAATTATTGGCATCTAAATTAGGTGGCAATGCTGATTCAGACCAACTCACCAACATGCTTGGCGGCCTACTTGGCGGCAACTCTAACCAAGGGCTTGACCTTGGCAATCTCTTAAGCGGACTACAAAGCAATGGCTTAGAAAATGTTGTTCAATCATGGCTAGGCGATGGCGCCAATGAAGACATTTCAGAAAGCCAGATTGAAGGTGTTTTTGGCGCCGAAAAAATTCAAGAAATGGCATCCCAATTAGGTACTGACCAAGGATCATTGTTATCTGGCTTACGCGAAGCTCTCCCTCAAATGGTTGACAAGTCGAGTAGTGGCGGCAATTTGCTTGATAGCGTTGGTGGTGTTGGCGGACTTGCTAGCTTAGCCAGCAAATTCCTAAAGTAAACGCAACACTCAATTCGTAAATAGCGTATTTAAAAGCGGGGTTTCACCCGCTTTTTTTCACGCCTAGACGACTCACTGTTTACCCATCAAATATTCGCTTCGAGCCTCTTCTATTTGATCACGAACACTTGCCGCCTTTTCAAACTCCATATTGCCAGCGTATTCATACATTTGCTTTTCCATGTGCTCAACATACTTCGCAAAAGCACTTGGGTTTTTGGCGAAATTTGGACGCTCAGGCGTTTTTAACTGGCTCACTCTAAGCTTCTCAGCCGCCGCATTCGATTGCGCTCCATCAATAATATCTCGAACAGCTTTTTTAACACTTTGCGGAGTAATACCATTTGCCTCATTATATTCTTGCTGTTTACTTCTGCGTCTCTCAGTCTCATCTATTGCTAAACGCATAGAATTAGTCACTTTATCGGCATACAATATTGCAACGCCATTCAAGTTTCGCGCACAGCGCCCTATCGTCTGAATCAACGAACGATGCGAACGTAAAAAACCCTCTTTATCGGCATCAAGGATTGCCACCAACGACACCTCAGGGATATCCAAACCTTCCCGAAGCAAATTAATTCCCACCAACACATCAAAAGAACCTAAACGCAAATCACGAATAATTTCGACCCTCTCAACGGTGTCAATATCAGAATGCAAATAACGAACTCGGATACCATGCTCACTCAAATAGTCTGTCAGGTCCTCTGACATTCGTTTTGTCAACGTTGTAATCAAGACACGCTCACCAATAGCCACGCGCTTATTAATCTCAGACAACACATCATCTACTTGAGTAGCAACAGGCCTCATCTCAATCACAGGATCAAGCAATCCTGTTGGTCGAACCACCTGATCCACGACAGGCCCATCGGATTCCAACTCATAAGCCCCTGGCGTTGCCGACACAAAGATTGTCTGAGGCATTAAGCTTTTAAACTCCTCAAATTGCAAAGGCCTATTATCTAAAGCCGAGGGCAACCGAAAACCATATTCAACCAAGGTCATTTTTCGAGAACGATCCCCTTTATACATAGCTCCTAACTGAGGGATCATCACGTGAGACTCATCTAACACCATCAAACTATTCGGCGGTAAATACTCTATCAATGTCGGTGGCGACTCCCCGGATTCACGCCCTGAAAGATATCGAGAATAGTTTTCAATTCCCGTGCAAAATCCCAGCTCTTGCATCATCTCCATATCATAAAGTGTTCGCTGCTCTAAACGTTGCGCTTCAACCAGTTTATTTAAACCACGCAACTGCTCCAAACGTTCTTTCAATTCCGCTTTAATTTTTTCAACAGCCTCAAGAATCTTAACCCGAGGAGTCACATAGTGTGTCTTTGGAAAAATAGTGATGCGTTGAAGCTTTTCCAACACCTCTCCTGTCAGGGGATCAAACTTGCTAATGCCGTCAATTTCTTCGCCAAACAACTCTAAACGAATCGCTTCTTTATCAGAGTCCGCCGGAAACACATCAATCACATCACCACGAACGCGAAAATTACCTCGCCGCAACTCAAGGTCATTTCTAGAGTACTGCAACTCCGCTAAACGTTGCAGGACTGCTCGCTGATCAATGATATCTCCCACACTGACATGCAAAATCATTTCGTGGTAGGAAGAAGGATCTCCCAAACCATAAATAGCAGAAACCGTTGCAACAATGATGACATCTTTGCGCTCCAACAAGGCTTTGGTTGCCGACAAGCGCATCTGATCAATATGATCATTCACAGAAGAGTCTTTCTCGATAAACGTATCCGAAGCGGCAACATAGGCTTCAGGCTGGTAATAATCGTAATAAGAAACGAAGTATTCCACGGCATTGTGCGGAAAGAAATCACGCATTTCAGAGTACAACTGAGCCGCTAACGTTTTATTTGGGGCCATTACTATGGTGGGCCGTTGCGTCTCTTGAATCAAATTAGCAACCGTAAATGTTTTACCTGAACCTGTCACACCCAACAGTGTTTGTGTGGCCTCACCATCATACAAACCTTCTAACAATGATTTAATGGCTGCTGGCTGGTCACCAGAAGGCGTAAATTCACTCACAAGTTCAAACTTTCTGGGAGAGGACATGATTTTTTTACCAAGGCATTTATTCAGATCGATTGATAATGGTAACAAATCAAACGAATAAAACCTGCATGAAAGACTAGAAAAAGTAAAAATTTCACAGTAAATTAGCGGTCAGTGTTATTTATCTGCTTCAAGGAAGAAACAGCATAACAAACACCCGCTAAACCCCAAAAATCAGCCTATATTCCACGGAGGGAACATGGCCATATTACGCACCACCACTCGCGGCATGACGCTCATTGAATTAATATTATGCATTAGCATTATTTCAATCATCACTAGTGTTGCTATTCCAAACTTTCAAACCTTCATAGAACGCAGCAAAATCAAAGCCACCAGCAATGATTTACGCATGGTTTTATCTCTCGCGAGACAAACAGCAATATCCACCGGTGTTGACACTTATGTATGCGAGCTTCAATCCAACAGTTCTTGCAATAGCCATCGCCCCTTTGGTGCTAATTGGTCTTATGGCTGGCTAGCATATATTGACTTAAATCAGAATGCCGAACTCGATGAAACTGACACCATCATTAGGGTGCACCGCACCTCCAACCAATCAAATATTGGGGTAATATTCAATCAACGCGGGCGCCTGCGTTTTAGAGCAAATGGTTCTGCTCGAAGTGCTGGATTCTATCTATGCAATGCAAAAGAAGCGACGCATATCTTACTGCTCTACACAGGAAGAACACGCGTAAAAACACTGTCAGACTCATCCCGAATCCAGCAATGCTTAACTGCCATTAAATAAGTAAACTCTGAATATCAATCCAAATTAAAAAGAAACACAAAAATAATGAAAAAACTACTTGACCCTAAATAGATCAATCAATATCATTCGCGTCCTACAAACACTCCCCGATAGCTCAGTTGGTAGAGCAAATGACTGTTAATCATTGGGTCGCTGGTTCGAGTCCAGCTCGGGGAGCCATTTCTTATATCAACGCATATTTATCCAATATATCAAGAGATTAGCAAATAGCTTGATGCCTTTGCGCGTGCAGTTTCCAGCAGCCATTAAGCAAGCACTAATACATCTTTAGCATCTCATTCTATTTTCATAGTCGTCATCAGCCACCTTTAGCATACAGGCCTGACTCTATAGTCAATTTTATTAGCATCATGCTTAACGAGTCTTTACGAACACTATCCAACAGTAAATGCTCATCATCAATCAATAAGCAACGATTTATCAGCCACAGAAATGTGCCTCTTGACTCTCACCCATATACCTCAGACTGCTAGGACTCCGACTCCTTTAGAATCCAAACCCACTAATCCATCATCTAGGATTATTAAAATCCGTTATTCAAAAATGCTTGATCTGAGATTAATGTCCATTGCCTTGCTGTGGCTTTATAAGCATCAATCGAGGCTAGTATTTCTTTTGTCAAAGGGCTGCCAGACTTCCTTAGCTCAGTTAGCTTTAGGTCAATATGCTTTCGAAGCTCACGTATAACATCCCTTGGGAACGCGCGAATTTTAATATTCGGGTATTCATCACGCATTTTTGACAGGTTATTCGCGCTAACATGAAAATTATTAAAATACATATCGTAAGCAGCCAAACGCATCGATACAGTCAGGATCAACTGCAAATCTTGCGGCAGTTTATTATAGGCCTGTTTATTCACTAAAAACTGCAACTCTGTTGCAGGCTCATGCCACCCAGTGTAATAAAAAGGAGCCACTTTATGAAAGCCCATCGTTAAGTCTTGCGACGGACCGACCCACTCCAAGGCGTCAATTGCGCCTGACTCAAGCGATTTCAACAGTTTTTCAGCAGGCAAATTAATCGTTTGAACACCAAGCCTAACAAATGCATCACTAGCTAAGCCTGGAACACTCATAATCAACCCATGTAAATCCTTGATGCTTTTAATTTCTTTTCTAAACCATCCGCCCATCTGATTGCCTGTATTTCCACCAGGAAAAGACAGCACACCATATGGCGCATAGGTTTTTTGCATTAATTCTATCCCTCCACCGTAGTAAAACCATGAGTATTGTTCATTCGCCGTCATACCAAAGGGTAATGTTGTGAAAAACAGTGTATTTATATCCCAATCTTTCCAAAAGTATGATGCTGAATGCCCCATTTCAAACTCACCTGAACGCACCATATCGAAAACACCTAATGGCCGTTTATGGACTTCTCGAGGATACGACCTAATCGTTAATCGCCCATTCGATAACTGATGAGTTAAAGCAGACATTTTTTCAACCGCTTCACTAAAAATAGGAAAGTTTTGTGGCCATGTTTCAGCAATGCGCCATTGATATGTTTGAGCTTTTGCTAGGCTTTGAAAACCTAACAACAAGAAAACAAAAATGAATATATTATTTTTTTTCACTGTACTACTCCGCATCACATATCTACTTCTCAAAAAGATTCAATCACTGGGGCACTTATTCATCCATATGCCCTAAACAGACATATTTCAACTCTAAATAATCTTCAACTCCATACTTTGAACCTTCACGCCCCAAACCGGATTGTTTAATCCCTCCAAACGGCGCAACCTCGGTAGAAATTAACCCCGTATTCACACCAACCATGCCGTACTCAAGGGCCTCTGCCACTTTCCAGACCTTTCTAAGGTCATTCGCGTAAAAGTAAGAAGCCAGACCAAACTCTGTATCATTCGCTTGTTGAATAACATCTTCGACATCATCAAAACGAAATAACGGAGCCACTGGACCAAACGTCTCTTCTTTAAATATTTGCATTTCTTTAGTGACATCAGTGAGTATCGTCGGTTCAAAAAACGACCCATCTGTGCTTTGTTGAGAGCCTCCACAACGAATACGGGCACCTTTATTCACTGCATCAAGAATATGCTCCTCAACCTTTAAAATAGCCTTAGAGTCAATAAGAGGGCCCGTTGTCACGCCATCAGTAAAACCATCACCTACTGCTAATTCAGAAACTTTTTCAGCTAACTTTTCAGCAAATTCGTCATATATTTTTGTTTGTACGTAAAGACGATTTGCACAAACACAGGTTTGGCCAGCATTACGAAACTTAGATACCATAGCCCCTGCAACTGCCTGATCAACATCAGCATCATCAAAAACAATAAATGGCGCATTTCCACCTAACTCTAAACTCAATTTCTTAATGTGGGCAGAGCATTGGCGCATTAAAATACGACCCACTTCAGTAGAACCCGTAAACGTTAACTTTCTTACCTTTACGTTATTACACAATTCTTTGCCAATCTCAGGGCCATCGTCACTAGTAATAACACTTAAGAGACCAGAGGGAAGCCCGGCTCTATCGGCAAGCTCTACCAGGGCAATAGCCGATAATGGAGTTTCTCCGGCAGGCTTACTAACAACAGCACAACCCACCGCCAAGGCAGGCCCAATTTTTCGAGTAATCATCGCGTTTGGAAAGTTCCATGGTGTAATTGCTGCTACCACACCAACAGGCTGTTTCAATACTATCGTACGGATATCGTCTTGATGCCCTGGAATAGTATCTCCATAGATACGCTTTGCTTCCTCAGAAAACCATTCAATAAAAGAAGCCCCATAAAGAATTTCTCCCTTCGCTTCATTTAATGGCTTACCCATTTCCATGGTTAAGATCGTCGCTAAATCGTCAGAATTTTCAATAATAAGCTCATAGAATTTTCGCAAAATAGCGGCTCTATATTTACCCGTTTTTTTTGCCCATTTTTTTTGTGCTTCAAAAGCAATATCAATGGCTTTGGATGTTTCATACACACCCACCCGAGGGAGTGTCGCAATAACACTCCCCGTTGCAGGGTTTTTAACTTCAAAAGATTCTGAAACATCATGAATTCCAACCCATTGATTACCTACCTTTGCGGCGGCTTTTAGTAATGATGGGTCAGATATTTTTTTGATAAGAGTGTCGGAGAAAGACATAAAACCTCTAAAAATTTAAGTGGCTGTTTTAGTTAGTAATGGCGGGCAACGAATGACATATTCAAACTATTTGTCACAGCACATTGGAATAAATGCCTTTGATTTCGTCGAGCGTCATCTTTCTAGGGTTGTTGACTAACAACCGTGTTTGCTTCATCGCATCTTCTGCAAGACGATCAATATCATGTGCACGAATTCCCACTTGGCTTAACTGTGTTTCTAGGTTGAGTTTTTGAATTAACGTAAAAAGACGCTCAACAAGTTCCTTCGTAATACTTTCAGAACTACGTAGAAAAGCCATATCTGGAAATATAAACGGTGCAAGTGATGCATATTCCTGATGACACACCGGTGCATTGAACGACATAACCTGGCAAAGAACCAAGGCGTTTGACAAGCCATGAGGCACATGAAACAAACTACCAATGGGATAAGCCAGTGCATGCACTGCCGCCACTGGAGAATTGGCAAAGGACTGCCCTGCCAGCATAGAACCTAACAACATATTTGAACGTGCTTCTATGTTTTGACCATTAAACACGGCTTCTTCAATGTTTGCAGACAGTAGGCTTAACGCCTGTTTAGCTTGCATTTTAGACAAAAGATTATTATTGGGACTATTTGAAGTAAAAGCCTCAATTGCATGGACCATTGCATCAATGCCTGTTGCCGCTGTAATTGAGGGTGGTAGCCCCACTGTTAGCTCAGCATCTAACAATGCAATATCTGGCAGTAAAATAGGAGAAACCACACCTTTCTTCTCTTCATTACCGGTTGTGACTATCGAAATAGCCGTGACTTCCGATCCAGTACCAGCGGTCGTTGGTACTAACACTAGTGGGAGCCTAGAACCGCTTGCTTGGTTAACTCCATAAATATCTGATATGTCTTGCTGCGAACCCACGAGTAACGAAATTAATTTAGCAACATCCATTGAACTGCCGCCACCAAAACCAACAATCGCTAAAACACCTTGCTGTTGAGCGAGATTGACCGCATCAAGAATAGTTTGTTCTTTCGGGTCAGCCTCAACCTGATCAAAAATAACTATGCTAAAACCTGCCCTAGATAAGCTATCAAGGGCAGGATTCGCTAGGCTTAATTTCATGATTCCGGGATCTGTGACAAACATGACAGTACTGCCATGCAATACGCTAGACATGTCTGAAACTAACTCTCCTAATTTTTTTGATCCACCAATTTCATGATGAATAGAGGCGGTAGTGTTAAACGTAAAATTGACCATCTTCCACCTCACTAATGATTCATCACGTTAATTGATCCACGCTCAATGACGTAAGTTTTGTCTACTACTTTTTTAGAGTGCGTGTAATCAGACTCAGAAATTAATACAGACAAATTTTCTTCTTTTAGGTTAGATATGACTTCCATCAAGCGTTCAGCAAGCGCAGGTGCAACCCCCTCAAAAGGCTCATCTAATAACAATAAATTTGACCCCGTTACCAACGCCCGAGCTAGTGCAACTAGTTTTTGCTGACCACCACTGAGCGTTAAAGCTTTTCTGTCAGCAAATCGTCCAATTTCAGGCATTAGCTCATAAACCCATTCCAAGCGACTCACATCATGACCACGCTTCATTGCCCATAATGGCACTAGAATATTTTCTTCCACCGTAAAATGAGGCACTAAACGCCTATCCTCTGGTAAATATCCAATACCAAGAAATGCCCGCACATGTGCTTTAGACGTATGCAATGGGACATCACGAAACATTAATTCGCCAGATTGTTGATCAATGAGCCCCATAATCGCGCGCATTAATGTTGTTTTACCCGCCCCATTGCGACCAATAAGCCCAACAGTTTGCCCTTGCTCAATCGACAACTTGATATTGTTAAGGATAGGAACCTTCTGTATCGATAAACTTAAATCTTTAATTGCTAACATTTAACACCTTCTTTTCCTTCATCTTTTTGACGATGAAACTCAGTACCAATCACAAACTCACGCACTTTATTGTTTTCCAAAACCTCATCGGCTGGACCGTCAGCTAAAACAGTTCCTTCATAAAAAGCGACCACTCTTGGTGCAAATTTTTCAATAATTTCCATGTCATGCTCAATAAAAAGAACCGCTGTCTTAGTGCTTTTCAGCGCATTAATTAACACCTCCATAATTTGCATTTTTTCTTCAGCACTCACACCACTGGTTGGCTCATCAAGAAATAGTAGTTCAGGATTTCCAACAGTTGCCATCGCAATATCAACAAGCTTGCGCACACCTTGAGGAAGTGTCCCTACATGACTTTCTGCATGCTGATCAATCTTAAACCGCTCAAGAACACTCATCGCTTCTTGAATCAAACCAGGCGTTATAGCGGGCCGCAACAATGCAGGTTTAAGCTGCTTAGCCACAGTTAATGCGATCAAAATGTTATCTAAGGCTGACAGCTCAAGAAATAACTGCGGAATCTGAAAAGACCGACAAATACCCATACGAGTAATATCTCTCGTTTTCTTACCTGTGATTTCTTTGCCATGGTACAAAATTTTCCCCGAACTTGGCTCAAGATAACCGGTGATCATATTCACAAAAGTAGTTTTTCCAGCACCATTAGAGCCAATAACACCCAACACTTCGCCAGCAGTAATTTTGATATTGATATTCGAAGCGGCGACTACAGCACCAAAAGTACGCTCTAAATTAATCGTTTCTAAAATTGATTCCATTAGGCTTCTCCATTGGTATTCTTAGACTTCGTTTTCTGTAATAAAGACCAAAGTCCTTTAGGCAAGAAAACAATGGTTAGTAACATGATTACACCCAGTATCATTTGCCAAGTGTTCGGTGATGCTTCAACCGCATACACCCTGACAATTTCGAGGATAAATGTTCCTAATAGAGGTGCTGCAATATTGCCTGTTCCGCTCAAAATAGACACAAACACAAATTGCCCTGATGTCGTCCAATTAGTCATTTCTGGGTCAACATGCCCAAGCGCTAGAGCCCATAACACCCCTCCAGTCCCCGAAACAGCTGCCGCAATCATATATTTTTTATGTACCGCGTGATGGGCAGACGTTCCTAAGTATTCAATGCGAATTTCGTTCTCCCTTATCGCTTCGCCAATATATCCCATAGGGCTACGAAGATAACGATTGAGAAGAATCGCGCAAATAATGGCAGGAATGCAGGTAGCTATGTAAAGCGAATGTTTTGCTGCAACGCCCTCAGGCGCCCAGCCTAGATACGTAGCACTCGGTAAATTAAACCCATCAGTACTCCCCAACACCTCAATCTTACTGAGCAACCCAAACAAGATCATTGATAAGGCTAACGACAACATCGCAAAAAATATCTCTCGGTATCGACGCAACAAAAATCCAGCAATATAGGCGACAAATACACTCGCTAGAATGCCACAAACCATGAGTACAAAAAAATCAGATATCCCCCAAAACTTCCCAGCCATACCAGCGGCATAACCACCAATACAAAAATATAGACCTTGCCCAAAACTCACTAAACCAGCACGCATTTGAATCATTACCCCTAGTGCAACCAAACCGGTGCCAAGCGACACTTGAACATAATTGACTAACCACTCAGGCAATATGAACCCCAACACAATAAGTATCGGCAAACCAAGCAATAGAAAACGCTCTGTACGATCAAAATGATTCATCATATCTTCCTCCCTTCAGCCAATGAAAATAGGCCATAAGGCTTCACTGCAAGCACTGCAGTCATTACCAAGTAAATTGAAAATAACTCTGCGGGAGGATAAATATGCACTGAAACTGCTCGCGCAAACCCCACAAAAATTGCACCAATGATTGCCCCACCAATACTTCCCATACCGCCAATCACAATAACAGCAAAGGCCATCACTATAATTTCAGCACCAATACCAGGTACGACTGAAATTTGCGGTGCCGTCACAGCTCCACCAAGAGCGCCAAGCGTGGCTCCAATAACAAAAGTTACCGTAAAAAAAAGAGTGACATTAATCCCTAATGAACTACTAACTTCCCGGTCTTCGATGACAACTAACAATAGCTTTCCTATACGTGTTCGATTCAAACCCCACCAAAGCACAGCTCCACACAGTATTGCCAGACCAATCAGTGCAAACTTATAAACAGTATAAGGAATGCCTAGAATATCGATATTGCCTAAATAATATGCCGGTTGGTATGCCACAAGTGATTCAGTCCCCCAAATAAGCTTTGTCGCATCTTCGAGGATAAGGAATATTGCATATGTCACTAAGACCATTAGCACCTCATCGCGTCCATACATAAACCGTAATACGCCTCTTTCAATACATAAACCTGCAATAAGGCCTACTGAAATCGCTGCGATAGGGATAATGAGATACGTTAATGCAATGGATGAACCGGTTTGCAAATAAAGTCCAATTGCCCACGCAGAGGAATACGCACCTAATGCATAAAAACCTCCGTGAGCAATATTTAAAATGCGCATAACGCCATAGATGAGAGTCAAACCTACCGAGGATAAAAATAACCATGAGGCAAATCCCAAACCATCTACTAGTATTGCTACTGCAGTTAACATGAAGTCTCCTGAAAAATTGTTAATTAGATAAAAAAGGTCCGGGCCAAAAAATAAAGACCCGGACAAACAACCTAGTGTGCAGCGATGCTCTCGCCATTCACATTAAGTAAAGGGATACTCACTATTGACATACCGCACCTTTAAAACCTGATTCGATCCAATCAAGGCTCTTCACTCCTGCAGGTGGGTTGACGCACTTAGCGGCATAACGTTTGATATTGACTAAAGAGCCTTTACCTGAACTTTTATCAAATTTATACGTGCCATATGCTGTCTCTTGAATAGCTTGATGGCCATTTGAAAGGGCCATAGAAACCGTACCGCTCGGTGTTTCATACTCCAAGCCTTGCAATGCCTTAATCGTTGCACCTTGCTCTGTAGTTCCTGCCTTATCCGCAGCAGACTTTAACGCCAAGATTGCTTGTGCCATGTGGTAAGAAGGGTATGTCGGATATGAACCAAAGCGCTCGAAATAGACTTTTTTAAACCAATCATTAAGCTCACTGTCAGCCGCTAATAAACCATTAGGACCTCGTGCCCCAATAATAGTGCCTTCAGGCATTTGTGGACCAAGTCGTTGAATAGCGGTTTCTCCTGTCGTTAAGATGACTTTGCTACGAGAAAACAAGTTACGCCCTCCGCCTTGAATAACCAAGGCTTCCATGTCCCCTCCCCAAAAACTCGAATGAAGGACATCGGGCTTCTTCGTTAGTAATGCTGAAATTTCAGAACCGTATTGCCCTGCAAAGATTTTGGGAAACTGCTCTCCCACTACTTTCACTCCTTGCTGCAGTACTTTCATTGATGCCGAAAAATCTCGCCAGGAATCTTGGCCCCATGCATAATTTTGATTGATGCCTGCAAATGATTTGACATCTTTCTGTGTGTCAATCACATACCTAGCAGCGGCAACATTATCCATCGTTGCATGACCTGATGTTCGAAAGACATAATTGGGCTTAGTCACAATATCTTCGAAAATTTGCGGCGTACCGCAATCAAATAAAACGGTTAACTTCTTTTCTTCTTCAGCAACTGGCGCAATAGCCTTACAACTCCCTGAAGAAATATAACCAACAACCATATCTACGTTGTCTTTTTGCGTTAATTTTTTATAGTCGGCGACTTTTTGTTTGCTCGCCTCATCTACATAAATAGGTGTCACTTTCGCACCCGCAAAACCTTTAGAGTTATAAGGTGCCGGCATTTTTCCAGCATTAATCGCTTCGATTAATAACTCAGCTGAATTTCTTGCCGGAATTCCGAAAGGCCCAGCAGCCCCTCCAGAAAGAAAGGTAACGACGCCAAGCTTCACTTCTTGGTCACTCGCAAAAGCAGTTGAGGCTCCCCCAATAGACACAGCAGTAGAAATAGCTAATGTGCCAAACAGTTGTGTTGCTCGAGTTGATATTTTTTTTACATTACTTCGCATAACTCCTCCTAAAGAGAGTGTTTTTATTTTGATCGAAACAAAAGTAGACGTTATCCGCTACTTATCAAATACATTGCAAAGTCCATGCCAAAAAATTAAGTCATTGATTTATAAAAACTTTATAAAAAATACCCATGAATCTGATCGGTAATCGATCTAGAAACAAAAACGCAATGATCGGTTTTCGCTCAACATCAGTACCACTGAATAAAAAACCGTCTGTGAATGAGGCTCACAGACGGTTTTTTATGATGAAACAATTCTTAATGATCAGCCTTACCACATAGCCACTGGATTGATAATCATTTGGACCGTCCCTTTGATGCGTGCTTGACCTAAAACAAACATAAACTCTTTGATATTTTCCTTAGCTAATCTCCCTGTGTTCATTGTTTCCAAGATATAAATCCCGTGATTGCGGAGTAGTTCCACATGTCCATAAAAAATCTTTTCACCCTTCACCGCAGGCACAACATCAAGCCCCCAAGTATCAGCTCCCACAGCCATTGGGTTCAAGGAGGCTAAATATCTAGCCGCACCATTATCCAGCCCAGGCTCTGTTCTCACCCATTTTATTGGGTTGTCTACTAGATGTGCATCCGTCCACCCTGTATGGAACAAAACAATATCTCCTTCATTAATAATGACATCTTGAGCCTTCATCGCAGCTTGAATATCTTCTGTGGTAATCGCTTGCCCCCCTTTTAACGAACTCACACCAAAGTACTCAGCCATATCAATTAAAACCGCGCGTGCAACCAAGGGAGGAATTTTATCTACACTTAATTTTTTCAAGCCATTCAATTCAACGAAATCAGCCGCTTTATTGCAGTTGTAATAGACGTTGCCTTCAGCAAGATGACCTAAACCATCAATTTGAGGACCTGTCCCAAACCATAGCTGTGCTAGATCATCATTATAAGTCATGTCATATCCAAACTTTTTCGTATTATCTGCACCTTGAACTTGGTTTGGCGCAATGACTTGCAATTTCATATAACGTGGTGCAAATGATGGCATGTCAGGGTCTACTACGATACCTAAGGGATGGCTGATACCTTTTTTAATTAGTTTGGTCGCCGCCAATGTTCTCTCAGCTGATACATAATTTGCAGCACCGATTTCATCATCAGCACCCCATTTTGAGGGCTTACAATTTTCTACTTTTACCCCCATACCATTTGTTTTTGCATGAACCATACTAGAGCTCACCACCATTATCGCGATGAACAAAGACGTGCACATTGTAGATTTTTGAATTGATATTTTTCTTATACTATTTGGCATAACTGACTCCTCATGAGAAGATATTATTGTCATTAACATTCACCAAGATAGTCTTTAGCCCAGGAGGTTGACACTTGGCGCTCACTGCTAACATCAGCAATGACTATGCCAACCTTCCAGAAACCTCAGATCGATAGCTAAATATATCAGTTTGATTGAAAAGCATTTTTCCAACTCACGCCTTAAAGAGCGTTACTCGCTCAAATACACGGAAAGTCCTGCGCGATTAACGCCCGAAATAAACGAGTTCGTTACGTTTATTTCGGGGTATAAATAAACCAATCTCCTAACAGTACTTTGGCAGGCTTATATTGGTTATTTAGTTCAGTTTTACCAATTGCTTGGGCTTGAATCATTTGATGTGTTAATGCATCCATTTTTGATGAATAACCTTCTGGGTCTTCCGGCAGTTTAACGGTCAAATTCTCCAACGCCTGCTTCAATTTTTCTTTCGATTTATCCCCTTCAGTCACTCGCAAAGCTTCTGCAATCGATATGATTCCTGAGTAAGCGCCTTGAGCAGCATAACTAGGATATCGACCTACTTTTTCTTTAAACGTTTTTACAAAATTTCTATTTTCTTTCGTGTCAGGCCAATTCACATGATGCCTTGCTGAGAGCACCATTCCTATAGGCATGTCTTCTCCCATTTCGGCCAAAGTGGCGTAATTTCCACCCGCATCGAAATTCATAACTTGCGATGCATTAAACAAACCAAGAGGCTTGGCTTGTTTAATGAACGTTACTAAGTCTTGCCCCCATTGACCATTCACAACGATGTCAGGCTTGCTATTTTTCAGCTCATAAATATAGATCGAATAATCCGTTTCAAATAGCTTGGGCCAAAATTCTCCCACAATGTCAAAACTCACGCCTTCTTTATCAAGAAAGTAGCGTAAATCATCCCATGCTTGATACCCATAATTATAATCTGGGCCAATAAATGCTATTTTTAATCGCTTCTCTTTCGCGAAATTTTCACGGATATACTTAGCTCCAGCTAACATTGATTGGCGAGTTCCATTGCTTACTCGAAAGTAAAAAGGATGGAGAGATTCATTCACTAAACTCGATGACGCATGATCAGTACCGATGAAAAACACTTCGTTCTCTTTGGCAATTTCAGTCACCGCCAATGCGATTTGTGAGCTCACCACACCGCATAAAAAATCCACTTGATCGTCTTTGATAAAATTACGAGCAATTTGAACCGCTCGAAGTGACTTTGACCGAGTATCCCCAAACAAAACTTCAATAGCTGGATAACTCTTCTTTGATGACTCCAAATCGGCCAACGCCATTTTTACCGCAGCGACACTGTCTCGTCCGTATAATCCTCCAGGTCCTGCTAAAGGAAACAAACACCCAACCTTGACTACTTCACCATCATTAATGCCCGCTTTAGCAAGCCCCAAACTCTCGACAGAAAAATAAAAAAGGAGGAGTACTAAAAAAACTTTTTCTTTAATAAGACACGCATTCATATTACAAACCTAACTTCTGAATTCTCCTTTTTAATGCATGCCTTGAAATTCCCAGTTTTTCAGCAGCCAAGCCTTTTTTGCCATTACAATCACTTAAAGCCCGACGCACCAAGTCTCTTTCAGCATTATTCATTGTATCTTTTATCGTCTCTCCCGTGCTGGAACTCACACCACGTAAGTCCATCGGCAACCAATCAACGTTAATGTCCTCTCCAGGATATAAAATAGTCAGCCGTTCAATAATATTTTTCAATTCCCGGACATTTCCAGGCCAATGATAAGCTTGAAAAATATTTTTAATTTCATTGCCCATTTTCAAAGGCACGCAACCTTCTCTACCTGATAATGCATCAGCAAAAAAGTTAGTTAACAACCAGATATCCTCACCTCGATGCCTTAACGCAGGTATTTCTATAGGGATAATATTCAACCGAAAAAACAAGTCTTTTCTAAATGTCCCGTTTTCAACACTCTCTTCCAAATTACGATTAGTCGCAGCGATCACACGAATATCGGCTGTTTTCTCTCGAGAAGAGCCTACTGAACGATATGTCCAGGACTCTAATAAAGTTAGCAGTTTCGCTTGTAATACTAGAGGCATTTCACCAATCTCATCCAAAAATAGAGTCCCTTTTTCTGCGACTTCTACTAAACCCGCTCTCGTAGAATCAGCACCTGTATAAGCACCCTTTTCCACACCAAACAATTCCGCCTCGATCAAATGTTCAGGTAAAGAAGAGCAGTTAATTTCTACAAAAGGTGTTTCATTCTTATCTGATTTATTATGAATCTCTTTAGCAACAACGGTTTTCCCGACCCCTGTCTCTCCAAATAATAAAATCGTTTTTGCTTTGCTTTTAGCAACGTTGTCTAAGCTGGCCAATAGACTCAACATAATGTCACTATTACCAATTAAATTATCCGACGTCGTTATTTTTTTACGATGATATAAGACTTCTTTGGTCAACCGTTTTTGCGAAAGCGTTTTTTGAATAGATAACACTAATTCATCGACGTCAAAGGGCTTAGTTAAGTAGTCGATTGCACCCACTTTTATAGCACTAACGGCATCTTTTGTTTGCCCGTGGGCAGAAATCATAATGACAGGAACATCGTGATTGTGATCTATAATATTTTTTAGCACATCCAAGCCAGACATATCTGGTAGTTTCAAATCCAACAAAACAACATCCGGCTTTTCACTTTCAAGCAATAGCAAACCTGAAGCACCGTCATAAGCTTCCAAGCAATCAATATTCGATTGCTTTAACGTAAACGATAAAGACTTTGCTAGCTGAACTTCGTCATCAATAATTAAACATCTAATATTACTCATAACACCTTCTTTAATTCATTTTTTTGCACCATAGGAAACTTAATCAACACCTGAGTTCCTTCGCCTAGCTCACTGTCAATATGAAACGTTCCATGATTTACATTCACTAATTGCACGCAAATGGCTAACCCCAAACCTGTACCTCCTTTCTTCGTCGTGTAAAAAGGCTGCTTAACATGCTGAAGCTCTTCTGCATCAATACCTGCACCAGTATCCGATACTGTAATTTCAGCCCAACCTTGATTCTGAACGGCCTTTAGACTTAAGTGACCTCCTTTAGGCATAGCTTGGATAGCGTTCAATATGATATTCATTAGAATTTGCCGTAACTGCCCTGGGTCTGCAAAAACATGAACAGAACGTTGACCTAAAAGAATAATATCAACACCCGTTTCTAATGCCGTAGCAGACACCAACACTTTGACATGATTAAAAATTTCACCGATGGCAACTCTTTCCATTTTTGGCTCACGCGGTCTCGCATAGTTCATGAACTCTTCTACGATTGCATCCGTACGTATAATTTCATTATCAACCGCTTCAAGCATTGCTTTTCGTTCCGGATCTTTTTCTGAAGCAATTAAGCCATGAACAGTAGTACCTATCGTTGCAAGTGGGTTACGAATTTCATGAGCAATCCCTGTTGCAAGATTTCCTAGTGCCGCTCGCCGTTCCATATCTACTCGAGAAGAAACCATGGCACTCAGTTGCGTACTCATATTATTGAATGACCTTGCCAGAATCCCTAGTTCACCGGGAATGTCATCTACAACACGAACACCAAAATTACCTTTGGCAATACTTCTTGCTCCTGCAATTAATGGCGTAACGAAATTTGCTAAACGTCGAGACATACTAAAAAACAATAAAACAACACACAAACTTGAAATGATGACTGACACTAATAACCAATCTCGGATACCAGTCTTGCTTACTCTTTGCCCACTTTGCTTTAAACCAATTGACCATCCAGGTATAAACGTATGTGAATTAAGAACAATGCCTTCTGAATCACTCATCACACCCAGCGCATTCAAGGTTTTTGACTGGGGAATACTAATAACAGGCTCATAAGCGTCTGCTTGATAAAGAGATGCTGTAAGCTCGGTTAAGGACGTTAAACGTATTTTTAATGCAATAATCCCAATTGCTTTTCCTTTACGTACGACAGGTTTGTACATATAAAACCAGCCAGGCCTACCCGATGAAGGCAACACTGGCTCTGACACAGTGACATCATTCACTAATGTCCCTGCCGAAAGGATTGGTGCAGGATGCTTATTAACCTTTGGCAAGGACCACAAAAAATCACCATAAACATCGTAAAACTCAACACTATAGACATCTGCATCACTGGTTTGAAAGTACAAAAAATCCAACAATTGATCCGGTATATTCCTTTCAACAGAGTTTAAAAAAAGTACATCAATACCTTGAAGATCATCAATATCATTCAGCCTCTTCGCTTGGACATTGATAAAACTGTTGATCTTAACAACGGTTGATTGAATTTCACCTTCAAATTTCTCGTTGATCAGTTTGTTACTTAATGATGTATTATGGCTATCATACAAATAAGAAATCACTACCAACGGCAAAATTGCCGCAAGCAAAGAACC
This sequence comes from Arenicella sp., assembly GCA_050633585.1. GTDB lineage: Bacteria > Pseudomonadota > Gammaproteobacteria > Arenicellales > Arenicellaceae > CALKZN01. The sequence goes on along the minus strand of JBOEGT010000002.1, from coordinate 81,714 downwards.
CCATAAATAACGTTTTACTAATGTTAATTGTCGCCAGTAAGCACCCAAACAGCTCTCCTTAACTTCATCAATTCAGTTACAGCTTACACTTATCTTATCAGTAATGAGCGATTACCGCTCACTTATACCTGCATGCTATTAAGACTGAATGTGTAATCTAATTTATAATCAAACAGCAATATTCATACCACACCATCAATTTAGCCAGTTAAACTGCCGAAAACTAATAAACTCCCTTTATAAAGTGGTTTTGATTACCAACCGAATTAGCGAAAAACGCTCATAACCCTCTCAAAAAGAGCGATATTCGCTCAAATCTATAACATCATAATTTTTTAGCAATTAAATCTATGAGTTATAAGTTACTTTTATAAAAATGCTTTTCTTAGACCTTTAATCATTAAAAACAAGCAATAAATCGTTTGTTTCATCGGTTTGTCTTACCTACAATACGCACCACAAACGATAACCCTTATTGGATTCTCCGAAATAGGTCCGCATATGAAAACTTCCCCCTTTAAGTTGCTTCATATTGCCTTAGCGATATTTTTAAGCACATTCTTTTCCTCTATTACTCAAGCAAGCGCTATTGTTGATAGCAATGCAGAGCCACTCAACCTAACACACTCTTTAATTGGCTATACTGCCATTGGCATTTTTCTTATTGCCTATGCGTTTGTTATCGCCGAAGAGCGACTACATTTGCGCAAATCAAAGCCCGTCACGATGGCTGCTGGTTTAATTTGGGCCTTAATCGGCTGGGCATATGCCTCAGGAGGCATATCAGACTTAGCTACTGCAGCGATTAAACATAACTTACTTGAATTTAGTGAGTTGATGCTATTCCTACTCGTTGCCATGACATACATTGCGGCACTGGAGGAACGCCGAGTTTTTGATGTCCTCCGAGTCAAATTAATCAAAGCTCAAGTCAGTTATCGCAAGCTCTTTTGGCTCACCGGTATACTGGCTTTTTTATTGTCTCCAGTTGCTGACAACTTAACGACTGCATTAATTATGTGTTCTGTTGTACTCGCTGTCGGCAAAAACAATAAGAACTTTGTGACCCTTTCGTGCATTAACGTCGTTGTGGCGGCAAATGCGGGTGGCGCTTTTAGCCCATTCGGAGACATCACAACCTTAATGGTATGGCAAAAAGGCTTAGTCACTTTCACAGAATTCTTCCCTCTGTTAATTCCTTCTGCTGTGAACTTTATCGTTCCTGCCGTTATCATGAGCTTTTTTATTGGGACTGGCATCCCTAGCTCAGATGAGGAAGAAGTCACGATGAGACGAGGCGCTAAGCGCATTATCGTTCTATTTTTATTGACAATCATTACCGCAGTTGCATTTCATGGTGCATTTCATCTACCGCCCGCTATGGGCATGATGCTAGGCCTTTCATACCTGCAGATATTTGGTTATTTCTTAAAACGCTCACTCCCACGATCACTCAATAGAAAGCGAAAACTCTATGCAAAAGATGGCGTCCGCTTAAGCGAATTGCGTCAGGTAAGACCTTTTGATTTTTTTGCCAAAGTTGCTCGCGCTGAATGGGATACGTTGATTTTTTTCTTTGGCGTGATCATGTGCGTTGGGGGCCTTGGATTTATAGGCTATCTAGCGATGCTTTCAGAAGTCATGTACGGTGAGTGGAGTCCTACATATGCCAACATTTTCGTCGGCGTACTGTCTGCCCTAGTCGATAATATCCCTGTAATGTTTGCAGTACTAACAATGCAACCTGATATGTCATTAGGGCAATGGCTACTAGTCACCTTAACCGCGGGTGTTGGTGGCAGCATGTTATCGATAGGTTCAGCAGCTGGTGTTGCTTTAATGGGACAAGCACGTGGACAATATACCTTCTTTTCTCACCTAAAATGGTCGTGGGCTATTGCGTTGGGCTATGCCGCCAGTATTGCTACACACTTAATATTAAATAAATCTTTATTCTAGGTAAACGCGTCAGTATGACGTCAAAGGCATCACTCTATTTATGGGGTGGTGCCTTTTGCATATGATTTATTCAGTATGATGCTATTATTAAGCTTCAAAAACTTTTACACATTCCATGACTGATCAAGAACAAACAATACGCATCATTAAAAAGTATCCAAACCGCCGAGTTTATGACACGGAAACTAGTCAATATATTAAGGTGGATGACCTGCGTAATATGGTGATGGATGGCATTGAGTTTCAAGTCATAGATACTCAGTCTAAAGAAGACGTCACTCGAAGTGTGTTGTTACAAATAATTCTTGAACAAGAATCTGAAAAAAACCCCTTATTGACGACAGACAACCTTAAACATTTCATTCGTTATTCTAATCATCAATACAGCCAACTTTTTTCTGATTATTTGACTCAAAACCTCAACATGTTCAACCAGCAACAAGAACAATTTCAGAACAACTTCCAAGACATGTTCACCAAGAACCCAATGAATATGTTTTCTGACTTGAATAACAAAAACATCGAAACATGGCAAAACATGCAAAAATCGTTCTTTGAACAATTCACCAATAAAAAAAGTGATTAAAAAAACCGCTAGCGAAATGCTAGCGGTTTAAAGTCCTTGAAACCATTAAAGGGATTATATGGCTTTGACAAAGCTCTTCCTTAAGCTCTCATTCAAATTAACTTACACTATTTTGATGTCGTTTTAGCCGCTTCTTTTGCAGCAGTCATTGTGCTTTTTACGCCATCTTCAAACATGACTTTTGCACTGTCAAAAAATTTCGCGCCTAGATCAGTGTATGCTTTTGCATCTGCCATAAACATATCACTTGTTTTTTTCGCTACCTCTTTTTGTTTTTCGGCGTAAGCCGTCATTTGATCGAAATCAGTCACTTTCAGACCATCAGCAAAATTGTCCATGCCTAACTTCGTGTAAGCTTTGACAGAGTCCATTTGCATTTTCAAGGCTTTTTCAGCGGTATCAGCAGCCATTTTTCCATAAGCCATAAAAGGTTCAAACGTTTTTTCAAAAGTTGGAATTTGTGTTTTAGACATTTTAGTCTCCCATTTAGTTATCGGGGTTAATTAAAAACTTCTTTTGGTTTGTGCAATGCAGCATAACAATTATTTTTGTGCGATGCAACATTTTTTGTGCAACGCACAAATCAATCTTCTACCATTGATATATCTTTATCCAACCAATCTACAATCGGTTTAATTTGTTTCTTAGCGTTTAAGCTTGGTGTGTGCCCAACTCCTTCAAACTCGATAAATTCCGCATGCGGAAGAGTTGTCTGCATTCGACTCATGAGTTGTTCTGTTAAAAAGTCAGATTCCGTTCCTCTCAACACTAAAACTGGGCATTGAATGCTTTCCCAATACTCCCACACATTGAAATACATTAACAACCAATACCGACGATAGTTTTCAGCAATGGTTGGATCATACGCAAGTCGATAGCCTTCTTCGGTTTGCATCACCCCATGCTTTGCCATTTTACGCAAATTTTTATCACTCATCGGTTGAATAGGCGCATATTTATCACGCATATACGCTTCCACCTCCTTCAAATTTTGAAAAAGTGGATTTTCACCCAAATATTTACTTAAACGCTGCAACGCCCACATCGGGATCTCAGGCGCTATATCATTGATGACCAGCCGTCGAATCTTCGTACGATCCATACCCGCCAAAATCATCCCCATTAATCCACCAAGAGACGTCCCGACAATGTCATATTCCTGAATACCTGCACTAGCCGCAATCACAGCAACATCTAAATTATATTGTGGCAAGTTATAGTCCTCGTAAGAACGCAACCAATCACTATTACCACGACCAACGGTATCAGGGCATATCACATGGCGATTTTGTGACAATGCTTCAGCTAAATAATCAAAGTCTCGACTATTGCGAGTCAGACCATGCAAACACATGACTGGTGTTTTTTGCTCATCAAGCGCGAGGTCTTGATGGCAACGCCAATCGCGAAACGCTAAGGTATGAAACCCTTTGCTGCTAATGCTGTTTACAAAACGATAAGGTGCTTTTTTAGTATCATCGAGTAATTTACTCGAACTTGAAAACATAAGTGTATTCAATGTTATACAGCTTCAGCAATGGTTGTATCCATAAATTGAGGAACGCTTTTATATTCGCTCATCAGGATTTTATCTTGCTGCTTAACATCAATGCCGTTTTCGAGTAATTCAGCCATTAACTTTGTTCTTAAAAATGGATCACGTATATGCCGATGCACCGAAGAAAAATACCGTTTCTCTATAGCCGCCATCATTTCAGTGTAGGCTTTTAAATATTCATCCGAAACAGCAAAACTGTTATACCAAGCATCCATATGAACACGCTGATTCTGATGTTCACACAGTTCGGTGATACGTGCGAAAATCATATCTATGTGCTTTTGTTTATTAATTTGATATCCACGCAAATTACACAAAATTTTATTTGTCGATGCATCTAGCCTGATACGTCGGCTAATGGGTGCATCAATTAAGTCCGTTCGCAAACCCATCGAATCATGCATAAAAATACGTGCATCCATTTCAACCACATTATTCATGATTGGCGTAAAACCCATTAACGCTAAAATATCTTTTTCAATATCAATTCCTGATGCTACCTCAACAAGCTCGATCCCATCACCATGAATTTTAAACACGCAACGCTCGGTCACATATAACACCTCTTGTTGACGTTCCGCCGCTAAGCGTCCTGAAAAAGTCACATGTTCAACATTCTGAATAAATTTCTGAGATCTTCCTTCTTGCAAAATTTCTAGCTTGCCATTGACCACGGCAACATCTAACCCTCCCGCTGTGAAACTACCCGCCAGCACAAGACGTTCAGCATTCTGACTAATATTAATGAAACCACCGGCCCCAGCAAAACGTGAACCAAATTTAGACACATTCACATTCCCAAGAGAATCCACTTGAGCCATGCCCAAGCACGCCATGTCTATGCCACCACCATCATAGAAATCGAATTGAGTATTCGTGGCAATAATCGCATCAGGGTTCAGTGCCGCACCAAAATCCAAACCACTTTGAGGCACACCACCAATCGTTCCAGCTTCAGCTGTTAGTGTGACTACATCTAACAGTTTCTCCTCAGCTGCCACGGCGGCAACCCCTTCAGGCACACCAATTCCTAAGTTCACGACACCCTCAACGGGCAGCTCCATGGCTGCCCTTCTGGCAATCACTTTACGCACATCTAAGGGCAAAGGATCTTGCTGATCTAAAGGAACGCGAAGTTCTCCACTAAATGCATGTTCATATGGAGTCGCATATGTCTGCCGATGATTATCCGCTTGCGATAAAACGACACAATCAACCACATTACCTGGAATATTGACCGCCTTGGGAGATAAAGAACCACGTTCAGCAATACGTTCAGCCTGAACAATGACAATACCACCAGAGTTTCTAGCTGCCATTGCCGATGAGCAAACATCTAACTTCAACACCTCACGTTCCATTGTTGTATTACCAAAAGGGTCTGCGGTTGTACCTCGCAGCAACGCAACATCAATTTTAAATGCACGATAAAACAACCACTCTTCACCATCAACTTGATCAACAGAAACCAAATCTTCAGTTGTACGCTCATTCATGCGCCCACCTTCTAAACGCGGATCAACAAACGTTTGCAAGCCCACTTTTGTTCGCAAACCCGGCTTGCCTCCAGCAATCACCCTGTACATTTGAGAAATGCAGCCTAGCGGTAAATTATAGGCTTCAATCTCATTATTCATTGCCATTGACGCTAACTTTGGAACCAATGACCAATGGCCACCAATCGCACGCTTGACTAAGCCAGAATGGGCTAACCGATTCAAACCTCTCTCTCCAGCATCGCCTGGTGCTGCGGCAAACACCAACGTCAAATCTCTTGGATGACCCGTTTCCAGAAAGCTTCTTTCAAGAGCAACTAATAATTCATCCGGCGTTCCAATCCCCACAAAACCAGAGACTAAAACCGTATCACCATCACGAATAACTTTTACAGCATCAATTGGACTACTTACTTTACTTCGCATTATTAAGACCCTCTATTTGTTTAACGTACGCTTTTCGCTGTACTTTGGCGAGCAGATAACCATTCAAAAATACTGCCGCTCACAAGGTTTTGTAATTTACTGCTTACGTAAATACCGACGTGTCCTCCATTTAAAGGAAGTTCAGTATAATCTTCACTACCAACATGTTTCCCGAGCGCTTTCGAACAGGGTGGAGGAATAATATGATCCTTCTCCGCAAACACGTTCAATACCGGCATGTTTATCTTGGAAAGATCCACTTTTTCTCCCCCTAACACAAACTCTCCATTGACTAATTGATTCTCTTGGTACAAATTAATCAGCCATTGCTTAGCCGCTGCTCCGGGGTGGTGAGGTCTGTCCGCTAGCCATTTCTCCATACGTAAGAAATTTAACAACTTATTATTATCGGCAGCCATATCTGCTAGACCCAAACTATATTTGGTCATTGAACGAACAGGTGTTAACGCTTGAAACACGGCGCCCATGACCTCTCCAGAAAGATTTCCATTCACATCGATCATTCTTTCGATATCTTGGCTACTTAAGTTACGAGTCCATAGATTGATAAAACCTCGACCTGGATCGTCATCTTCTCGATCTGCAGCAAAGTCTATTGGCGTAATAGACACAACCAGATTACTGACTTTTTCAGGATATCTAGCCGCATACATCGTGCTAAAAACTCCTCCTTCACAAATGCCAAATACATTAAGGCTGTCAATTCCACGCTGGTTACAAATCGTGTTGACACACTCATCCAGGTAATAATTCACATAATCATCGAAGTTTAAAAATTGATCTGCTCGAGTTGGATAACCCCAATCAACAACATATAAATCAACACCTCGCGCTAATAAATTTTTCACCAGAGAGCGGTCTTCTTGCAAATCAATCATGGTGTAGCGGCCTATCAGGCCATACACAATCAACACTGGATCAGTTGTCGATTCAATACCGTCTATTGGCTTATAGTGATGTAGCGTTACTTTATCAATTTGAGCTATCTGCTCTTTAGGGCTCATACCAACTTGAATCTCTTCAACATCAATAGTTGAAAAACTTTCAGCTCCCTCGGCAACCTTTTTACTATATTCCAATAGGCCCGACAGTGATTGAAAGGCCTGATGCATCGAATTATTCATGACTCTTCCTTTCCTATCGCCTGCACTGAAGTGAGCTCACCATTATGCGCTTCTTTTGCTGAAACCAACGTCGTCGCTTTGGTGGCGTCATTCTTTGACTTAGTGAGCTTAATATTAATTCTTTTCTTAACGATTTTTCCTGAATTTCTCTCTATATGACTCGTAATGACGTCAACACGCCCTTGATTCTCAATAGCCGACCGGACAATAGGAAAATGCCTTAGACTATTAACACTTTTTTGTGTCGTTTCTATCAAATGAGCGTTATTGACTTCATTTAACTGGCGGTTTAACTCCCGAACTTCGCGCCGCAATTGATAAACAATTTGATGTAAGTCATCAACTTCAGAACGCGTGGGTATTGTCATGTTTTCACACCACAACTCTACCACTTCTTTTTGTTGTAATTTGAATTGAGTACTCGCAGACAATAACTTACGCTGAGCCTGTAAAAATTCATCACTACGCTGTGTCTTGACTAATAAGTCATTAGTGATTTCCAACCAACGCTGCAGCATCTCTTTGGCACTTAGCGGTTGATTTTCTCCATCGTATGACACTTCATCTGAAAACAAACGAAAAGCCTCCATCCATGCATTAGAAATCACAGCTTGATAATCAAGATTTGCTTCATGCATTGCGTTCCAATCTTGGTTGATCCGCATCAACTTTTTTTCAAAAACACCGATGTCTGCAAAATCAGGTCCTTCTGCCAAACGTTGAAAAACATGGCCTAACCCCGACACTCCAGAGCTAAAAAAAGTAGCAGGGTTTAACATCGATTTCAGCGCATCAACCGACTCTGAATCATGATTATTGTCCTCCGCCGCCCCATCAAACCAATGACTAGAGGCTGATAACCACGCTTGGAATTGATCTTCACATTGCTGCCAATTTTTATGTGCATTATCGACATAATCATTCGCTTCATACGGGTTATTCATCTTCGTCATCGCATCCACCCATTGTGACTGAACACGGAGAACTTGTTCTGACCCCGCCCACCATGCATCAAAAAAGGGGTTATTCGCGCTTGTTTGTTTTTCAGACATATTTCAAAATACTTTAAAAAAGTTGAATGCTACCAATTCATTGCTACAGTGCTTTTTGATAAATATCAAACGCCGCATCTAGAGTCATTTCGCGTGGATTATTAACCAACAGTCGCGATTGCTTCATCGCATCATTCGCTAACAAGTCTAAATCGCTCTCCTTCACTCCGACTTCAGTCAACGTAGACTCTAACCCTAAATCATTACTTAAGGCCGCCGTCATACTCAACATATTATCGAGTTTGCTACTTTCAGGTGTACCCTTTAATTCTGGGAATGCAATATCAGCAAGCTCAAGATAAAGTTGTCCTGCTTCAGGCATGTTGTATTCCATTACGTGCGGTAGCACTAACGCGTTTGACAAACCATGTGGCACATGAAAATGTCCTCCCAATGGATACGCTAATGCGTGAACTGCCGCGACAGGAGCATTTGCAAACGCCATTCCCGCTAGCATAGAACCTAGCAACATATTTGCACGTGCTTCACGATCATCTGGCTGAGCACAAACCTGACGAATATTTGAACCCAATAATTCTAGTGCTTGTCGCGCTAAGCAATCCGCGACAACATTCTTTTTCAACTTGGAAGTATAAGCCTCAATCGCATGGACCATCGCATCTATACCTGTCGCAGCGGTTACTGCAACCGGCAAACCAACTGTCAATTCCGCATCTAGGACAGCATAATCTGGTAACAACTGCGGAGAAACGACCCCTTTCTTTTCAGTAGCGCCTGTTGTCACGATTGAAATGGGAGTCACTTCTGAGCCAGTACCCGCTGTCGTTGGTGCTAACACTAAAGGTAAGCGCTCTCCCTTAACCATACCAACACCATACATCTCTTCAATCGTCTGATGAGAGTTTACCAATACGGCAATTAATTTTGCCGTATCCATTGAACTCCCACCGCCGACGGAAACTACACCATCTATACCTTCGACTTTAGCTTTTTCAACAGCATCCAGGATAAGTTCTTGTGGCGGGTCGGCAACTACATCCGAAAAAACCCATACATCCACCCCGGCCTTTTTTATTCCATCTAAGGCAGCATCAGCCAACCCTAATTTCAAAATAATAGCGTCTGTGATAAAAGCAACTTTCTTACAGCCCCGATCTGCTAGTAATTGGCCAATTTTAGCCGTAGCGCCCACTTCTGAAAGTACTGAGCGAGTCGTTTGAAAACTAAATGATTGCATTATTTACTCCTACTATTCATCAATAGTATTTGTTGATTTTGATTGACAACAATGTATTTAAGCCTGAAGGCTTGATTGAGTGATTAAATCGGTGATGTCATACTTTTTAACTTCTCAGTCAACTTCATGTTTTCTGAATAATCGACAGGGCAATCAATAATCGAAACCGTTCCATCGTTTAGCGCTTCTTCTAAAATAGGCATCAAACATTCCGTACGTTCTACGCGATAACCTTTAGCACCAAAACTCTCCGCGAACTTAACAAAATCAGGATTCACAAAGTCGATGGCTGTTGAACGCCCGAAATGACGCTCCTGATGCCACTCAATAAGACCATATTTACTGTCATTAAATATCAGCACAACAATATCTAGACCTAAACGCAAGGCCGTATCAATCTCTTGATTATTCATCATAAAACCAGCATCACCACATACCGCGACGGCTTTTCGATCTGGAAATGCCAGTTTCGCAGCAATAGCCCCTGGCAGTGCTATTCCCATAGAAGCAAAACCATTTGAGATAATGCAAGTATTTGGTGCTTCTGCTTGATACATCCGTGCCATCCACATTTTGTGGGCACCCACATCTGAAATAACTATGTCTTCTTTATCCAAAGATTTCCGTAAATCCCAAATAATTTTTTGCGGCTTAACCGGAAAATTCATTGAATCTTGATGTTCCGACACCTCATCAACAATCACTTGGCGTAAATCATGAATTTTTGTCTTTTCAGACTTTTGACAGAACTGTGAAATCAAATTCAAAGAACTAGAAATTTGACCAATAACACCCGCTTCTAGAATGTAATGTTGATCCACTTCTGCCGGACTACAGCAAATGTGGATAATTTTTTTATCACGTTTCGGGTTCCATAGGCGTGGATGGTACTCAACCATATCAACACCAATACAGATAACTAAATCGGCTTCATCAAAGCCATACGAAACGTAATCATGCGCTTGCAAACCAACCGCTCCAAGGCTTAACTCATGACTAAAAGGGATGGTGCCTTTTGCCATAAATGTTGCTGCAACAGGAATATTTAATTGTTCTGCAAAAGCGACTAATTCTTTATTCGCATCACCACGAATAACACCATTACCTACCATGATAATAGGTGATTTCGCCGCTGAAATAATAGCAGCCGCTTTTTGACAACTTTCAAACGGAGCTGTTGCTGGTCGAGGGCTTTGCTTCTTCAAAGGCAGAGTGCCCGCTGGCAGTTGAGCTGCCGCGACATTTTCAGGGAAATCAATAAAACTACAACCGGGTTTTTCAGATTGTGAAGTTTTGAATGCTTTCCGGACAACCTCTGGAATAATTTCTGGCACGCGTAATTGCGTTGAGTATTTGGTAATAGGCTTAAATAAATCAACAAGATCTAGGATTTGATGACTTTCTTTATGCATTCGATCTGTTGATCCTTGGCCCGCTATTGCAATCACTGGCGCTCTATCCATATTGGCGTCAGCCACTCCTGTGACTAGGTTAGTCGCTCCTGGCCCTAGCGTTGACAAACACACTCCCGCTCTGCCAGTTAAACGGCCTAAAACATCAGCAATGAACGCCGCTCCTTGCTCATGACGTGTTGTTACAAATTCAATTGGGCTATCAATCAACGCATCTAAAACATCGATATTTTCTTCCCCAGGAACGCCAAAAATATATTCAACACCTTCATTTTCCAGGCATTTAACAAAGACTTCGCTTGCTTTAACGTTTTTATCTACCGACTTTTCAATTTTTACAACTTCTAAACTTTTCTCTATTTCATGTTCTGCTTGCATCATTCTCATCTCAAGTTTGCGTACTTTCTGCTTATACAGCTTGCAGATTTATTGATATCAACCACTGCCCAACAACAGTTCAATGGAAATATTTGATCTTTGTATTCTGCTGAAATACAGCTAAATCAAACAGGGGCATACCATGCAAAACTTAAATGACATAAAAATGACAAACAAAGTAAATTCATCTAATTGCAATCTTGCCAAGAATACTGCTTACAACTATGGTCCAGATATGACGGAATTAGGTGACACATGTATACCTCCTTGTTTTTAGTTACAGCAAAAACGGTGCCATTCTTACAAAAAAATGCCTTACAAAAAAATCTATTAATATTTTTTAATAGTTAAATCAAATACTTAAAGAATCGAGAATTAAATTATCGAAAAATGAATATTGCTTCAGTTTTCTAAAAAAATAAAAAAAACCGCAAAAAAATGCGGTTTTTTTTTAGCCTTGCACCATTGCAGTGCTAACGCTTACTTTCCATGGTGATTACAGAAAACATTAAATCCCTCCCATACAAAGGTATTTAATTTCTAAATAATCATCGATACCATACTTTGAACCTTCTCGCCCCATACCCGATTGCTTCACACCGCCGAATGGAGCCATTTCGTTTGAAACAATCCCTTCATTGATACCTACCATCCCATATTCTAATGCTTCAGAAACACGCCATACACGCCCAATATCCCTTGCATACATATAGGCCGCTAAACCAAAATCCGTATCATTGGCCATATTGATCACGTCAGCTTCATCATCGAACGGAATCAGTGATGCAACCGGACCAAAAATTTCTTTTTCAAAAATAGACATGTCAGGTCTAACATCAGAAACGACTGTAGGCAGATAATACGCGTCTCCTAAATCGGATTTTTTACCGCCTATCAAAAGACTTGCTCCATCTGCTATAGCCGAATGAACTAACGAATCAACAGATTCCACAGCCTTAGCATGAATCAATGGACCTATCGTGACATCTTCAGCAAAACCATCTCCCATCTTAAATTGCTTTACTCTTTCCACTAAAGCCTCTGAAAATTGATGATAAATACTTTGTTGAACAAATATCCGATTAGAGCACACACATGTTTGACCCGCGTTGCGATATTTTGATGCAATAACGCCCTCAAGAGCAGCGTCTATATCCGCATCATCAAATACGATAAAAGGTGCGTTACCTCCTAATTCCATCGTTGTTTTCTTAACGGTTTCCGCACACTGCTTCAGCAAAATTTTCCCAACAGGGGTTGAACCCGTAAATGAAAACTTTGCAATTCTCTTGTCCCCTGTTAGCACGTGGCCAATTGACTTAGCATCTTCGCCAACAATGACATTAAATACGCCTGCAGGAATACCGGCCTCTTCAGCCAAAACAGCTAAAGCGAGTGCCGACAGTGGTGTTTCAGCCGCCGCCTTAACAATAAACGTGCAGCCCGCCGCCAATGCTGGAGCAGCTTTGCGAGTGATCATTGAGCTCGGAAAATTCCAGGGAGTGATCGCTGAAACAACACCAACAGGCTGCTTAACGACTATCAGGCGTTTATCTGAGCTGGGGGCCGCAATCGTATCTCCATAAACACGCTTGGCTTCTTCAGCAAACCATTCAACATAATTTGCACCGTAGATAATTTCACCAATAGCCTCAGAAATAGGCTTACCTTGCTCTGCCGTCAATATAGCGGCCAAATCTTCTTTGTTCGCTAAAATTAAATCAAACCACCGCCTTAAATACTTTGTTCGCTTTTTTACGGGCAATGCTTTCCAAGCATTCATTGCGTCATGTGCAGCATCAACCGCCAATGTCGTCAGCTGACTATTGGCACTGGAAACTTCTGTGATCACATCACCATTTGCAGGGTTCGATACGACAAATGAATCACGAAGATCCTCATGCCACTGACCATTTACATAGCTACCTTGCTTTAAAAATTTTTTATTGAGATTCGCCATTTATCACCTGTGAAAATTACTTACATCAAACAAAATTATCTTGTTCAAAACATTAAATTGTTGATGCCTTTTCTCCAATTGCAAAAAAATTAACCAACAATTGGAGAGCGCCTCTCCTCCAAACGGGCTTTAAGTTACACGACATCAGTGTCTATTGACAACCTCTATTCAGTAACAAATGATAACTTTTTTCTCAAAAAAGGTTATCTACATCGTATTGGTAAGTTTTCCTTCTTAACATTAGTCTTATTTTCACCAGAAGCTTTCATGCCACCAGGAACCCCATCATAACCGCATACCCATGAAAGAGGACTGGCAGGATAGTCCTTTACATAAACTGGGTAGATAGTTAACACTTGATCTTCTAATCGAGATAGTTTTTGCCCTAAAACCAAGTGCATTGCTCCATCAAGCATAACCACGCGTTTTAAATAATTTCCAAGAATTTTATCCGGTTGAGGCATAGCTGCCTCATCATTGTCTTTAGGGAATTTACCCGTTAATTCATAATGCAACTGGATATTAACTTTAAATTTTTCAACCAGCTCAACAGTTTCAGCAATTTTAGTTTGATTTAAACGAGAAATTTGTGACGGTAGTGCAAATAAAAGCAATATGGCAATAATACCAACAACAACAAGGGCTTCTATAATCGTAAAACCATATTGATTGCCGACTTTTTGCATATATTACACTTCAGCTTCCGCGCCTCGCTCACTCAACCACTCTTTACGGTCGGATGCACGTTTTTTCGCTAACAGCATATCCATCATTTCATGAGCTCCGTCACCTATTCGCACGGTCATCTGCACCAAGCGTCGATTATCAGGATCCATTGTGGTTTCTCTGAGTTGTGACGGGTTCATTTCACCCAAGCCTTTAAAGCGTTGTACATTGATTTTTACGCGTGAATTTCTTGACTCAATATCAGCCAGCAGCTGATCTCTTTCCTCATCATCAAGCGCATAATATACATCCTTAGCCGCATCAATCCGATAAAGTGGAGGCATTGCAACGTATAAGTGCCCTTCTTCGATCAATTTAGGAAAATGCTTCGAGAATAAAGCACACAGTAGCGTGGCAATATGCAAACCATCCGAGTCCGCATCAGCCAAAATACAAATTTTTCCATATCGCAAACCATCCAAGCTATCCGAGCCTGGGTCAACGCCAATAGCCACAGCGATATCATGCACCTCTTGAGAGCCAAGCACTTGGCCAGAGTCCACTTCCCAGGTATTCAAAATTTTACCGCGCAATGGCATAATTGCTTGAAATTCACGCCGACGAGCTTGTTTAGCGGAACCACCCGCTGAGTCTCCTTCCACCAAGAATAATTCAGTCTCATCTAAATCATCACTCGTACAATCCGTTAACTTTCCGGGCAAAGCCGGTCCAGACGTAATCTTCTTACGTTTCACTTTCTTAGCGGTTTTCGAGCGGCGCTGAGCATTATCGATAGCCAAAGCTGCAATACGTTCGCCCTGTTCAATATGCTGATTTAACCACAAGCCAAACGTATCTTTGACTGCTGCTGCAACAAACCCCGAAATTTCTCGTGACGAAAGCCTTTCCTTCGTTTGACCCGAAAATTGTGGCTCTGCCATACGAACAGATAAAACATAATGACATTGAGACCAAACATCATCCGGGGACAGCTTCAACCCTCTAGGCAATAAATCTCTAAACTCGCAAAACTCTCTAATCGCATCAGTCAGTCCAGTTCGCAACCCATTGACATGAGTACCTCCCTGCGCTGTTGGTATAAGGTTTACATAGCTCTCGGCAACAGGTTCTTCAGCATCAATGCTCCACACAACCATCCATTCAGCTTCTTCACCTTCACCAGATTTTTTTTCACGAAAACCCGCTTCTGGAATCCACTCACAATCTGCCAATGAGTGCTTTACATACTCAGACAGCCCATCTTCAAAACACCAGACAGAGTTATTTGACGCATCTGACTCATCTCGTAGTTCAATTGCCAAACCAGGACATAAAACAGCTTTCGCTCGCAATAGTTTTGACAACTTACGGACGCTCACTTTATCGCTATCGAAAAATTGCGCGTCAGGCCAAAAACGAATACGCGTCCCCGTATTGCGTTGCCCAACCGTGCCTATTTCATCTAACTCCGAGCGCTTCAATCCATTTGAGAAACCAATATTATACTCAACACCACCTCTTTTAACCCAAACCTCAACATTCGTTGAAAGTGCGTTGACAACAGAAATACCGACACCATGCAAACCGCCTGAAAAAGTATAATTTTTATTTGAAAATTTACCCCCAGCATGTAATTTAGTCATGATGACTTCAACACCAGAAACACCCTCTTCTGGATGAATATCAACAGGCATACCTCGCCCATCATCTTCAACCTCTATTGAGCCATCTTTATAGATAGAGACAAGAATGCGCTTACAATGACCCGCAATGGCTTCATCAACGCTGTTATCAACGACTTCTTGAACTAAATGGTTAGGCCTTTCCGTCTCTGTGTACATCCCAGGACGTTTACGGACGGGCTCAAGGCCGCTTAATACTTCAATGGCGGAAGAATCGTATTGTTCAGACATAAATAAAAATAATAATGCAAAAAATTCGCGATAAATATATCACTATTAACAATTTATTGTAGGGTTCAATTGAGGCGAAACAACTCGCTTATTATTTCCCTAAAAATCATTCACTCTAATCGATAATATAAATCTGATTTTACGCCACTTTGAGTCTCGTTATCATTCCAAGATTCAGATAAAATGAAATCATATGTGGAGAAAATAAAATGTCAGAAAAAGATCAACCTATTGAATTTGAACAAGCCTTTGCTGAACTTGAAGCCTTAGTGAGTCGGATGGAAACCGGTGAACAATCATTGCAGAAGTCTGTTGATGACTTTCAAGCAGGGATTGGTTTAATCAAAACATTACAAAAAAACTTGGAAGATGCGGAACAAAAAGTAGATATCTTACTCAAAGATGCTAATGGTGAACTCAGCAGCCAATCATTTACTCAAGAAAGTGAATGAACATGCTTTTAATCACTGAGTCACAACGGTGAATCATATCAGCCTTGATGCGCTTAGGGTCCGTACAGAGTCGGAGCTAGATAAGCGGTTACCTAACGGTGTAAACGAACCTTTGGCGGATGCCATGAGGTACTCTACGCTCAATGGTGGAAAACGCCTCAGAGCAATGCTGGTTTATGCCGCAGGCATAGCGTTTGGTGCCCCTTTAAAAGAACTCGATACCGCGGCATGTGCCGTAGAATGCATTCATGCGTATTCGTTAATCCATGATGATTTACCCGCGATGGATGACGACAACCTTCGAAGAGGAAAACCAACATCACATATTCAATATGACGAGGCCACAGCAATTCTTGCTGGCGACGCTTTACAAACATTCGCTTTTGAACTACTTAGTAGCGAAAACCCTCATATTCAGGCATCAACACAACTCAAGGCTATTCAGTTGTTAGCAACTGCCTCAGGCGCCTCAGGCATGATTGGCGGACAAATGTTAGATATTCTAGCAACACAAAAAAATATTTCGCTAGAAGAACTTCAAACAATGCACCGCTTAAAAACAGGTGCATTAATTCAAGCATCAACTTTATTGGGTGTTTTGTATTCTGAAAACTTTTCAAGCCCACAATATGCTATTGCCATGCAATATGCGAATAACATTGGCTTAGCATTTCAAATCGTGGATGATGTCTTAGATGAAACAGCAGATACCATCACGCTTGGCAAACAATCAGGTGCCGATAAAGCGCTCGGAAAATCAACCTATGTTGCCTTGCTTGGCGTCGATAAAGCAAAAATGCAGGCACAGAAATTAGTCGATGATGCATTGCAGTCTATAGGAGAGATAAGCGATAATACCGCTCTTCTCGAAGAACTTGCTTCTCTTGTCGTTGACCGCATTAACTAATTCACTCATGCCTGCAAAACTGTTAGAAAAATACCCCACTCTTGCGAAGATTGATTCACCTTCGGATTTACGTGATCTATCCGAAGAACAGCTGCCTGAAGTTTGTGAAGAGGTTCGTGGTTTTTTAATCGATACATTGGCTCAAATTGGCGGGCATTTTGCCGCGGGCCTTGGCACCGTCGAACTAACCACGGCATTGCATTATGTTTATAACACGCCAGAGGACCGTATCGTCTGGGATATTGGTCATCAAGCCTACCCTCACAAAATTTTAACGGGACGTCGTGATCAACTCCACACCATACGCCAAGAAGGTGGTCTTTCAGGCTTTTTGAAACGCGAAGAAAGTGAATATGACACGTTTGGCGCAGGACATTCCAGCACATCAATCAGTGCTGCTTTAGGTATGGCTGTCGCTGCCAAGCAAGCAGGCATTGACCGTGAAGCTGTCGCCATTATAGGTGATGGCGCTTTAACCGCTGGCATGGCTTATGAAGCCTTGAATAATGCGGGCGACATGGATGCTAATATGCTTGTCATTCTCAATGACAATGAAATGTCTATTTCTCGCAATGTTGGCGCGATGTCTAATTATTTAGCACGCATTTTATCAGGAAAAACATACACCAGCGTTCGCGAAGGCACTAAAGTAGTTTTACGCAATGCGCCGGGCATTAAAAACTTCATGCGCCGATGGGAAGAACATGCCAAAGGCATGATCATGCCGGGAACGCTATTTGAAGAACTTGGTTTTTATTATATAGGCCCCATTGACGGGCATGATATTGATGCCTTGGTCAAAACGTTACAAAACTTAAAAGAAATAGAAGGCCCTAAGTTTCTGCACATAGTCACTCAAAAAGGCAAAGGCTATAAACCTGCGGAAGACGCCCCTATTGGTTATCATGCGGTATCCAAGTTCGATGTTAGCTCTGGCGAACAGGCGCCTTCACCGAAAATACGTACATTTACTAAAGTTTTTAGCGACTGGCTATGCGACGAAGCATCACAAGACGATAAATTACTCGGTATCACTCCTGCGATGCGAGAAGGTTCAGGCTTAGTAGAATTTTCTGAGAAGTTCCCAAACAAATATTTTGATGTAGGTATCGCGGAGCAACATGCGCTAACGTTTGCAGCAGGCATTGCCTGTGATGGCTATAAACCGGTTGTGGCGATTTATTCATCTTTTTTACAACGCGCTTATGATCAATTTATACATGACATTAGTATCCAAGACTTAGACGTCACTCTCGCCATTGATCGTGCGGGCCTCGTAGGTGCCGATGGCGAGACGCATGCTGGCGCATTTGATTTAAGCTTTATGCGCTGCATTCCAAACATTATTATATTCACACCCAGCGATGAATCTGAATGCCGCAATATGCTGCATACCGCCTATCAATACAAAGGCTTTACTGCTGTCCGCTATCCGCGTGGCGCGGGAATAGGAGCTTCAGAGCAACAACAAATGGAGTTGCTTGAAATTGGCAAAGGCATCATCGTTAGAGAAACCAAAAAAGATAACCAGCGTGTCGCCATCTTAAACTTTGGCACATTACTCCATCATGGCCTACAAGCCGCCGAAAAAATTGATGCAACGGTTGTTGATATGCGGTTTGTTAAACCGATCGATGAAGCGCTCATTACTGAAATCAGCAAAACGCATGATTTGCTTGTCACACTCGAAGAAAATGTCATTATGGGTGGCGCAGGAGCCGCCGTGAGTGAGTTCTTAAACCAAGAAAAACTGAATACGGCTGTACTCAACCTTGGCTTGCCTGATCATTACATTCATCATGGCACGCAAGACTCATTATTATCTCAAATAGGATTGGACAGTGACGGGATTAGCCAATCAATTTCCGACTATCTAAAAAAGTAAATATCACTCAGCATGTGCTGAGTGACTTATGAACATAAAAAAGCCTTTATTCACATCTGAATAAAGGCTTTTTTGTTCCAACAAACACGCTCTCCTCGTCTACTAATCACCGTCTGCCGTAAATCGACGCTTCTCGCGACGTATGGAAATAAGTTGCTTGATCGATGGCAAGGCAACTAACAAAACGGCCAATGCTAACAACCCACCCGTCATTGGACGCTCCCACAAGAAACTAACACCATCGAACAGTTGCACGCTTCGAGAGAAATTATTTTCCATCATTGGGCCAAGAATAAAACCAATTAACAGCGGGGCAAGAGGGTAACCAGCAAACCGAAATACAGTAGCCATGACACCTAAGCCAACCAATATCAACAATTCTGCCGCATTATTTTGACCAATATAAACCCCCATTAACGTAAAAAACAAAATAAATGGAATCAAGAATGTACGTGGCACCGTTAGGATTTTAGCAATGTAAGGAATCAATGGCAGATTCAGTACTAACAACACCAGATTACCAATATACATCGAGATAATGACACTCCAGAAAATCGCTGGCTGATCAACCATTAACCTTGGACCTGGAGTGACGTTAAGAGCAAGCAGCGCACCCAACAAAATCGCAGTAGTTCCACTGCCAGGGATACCCAAAGTGAGTAATGGCACAAACGAGCCGGAACATGCCGCATTATTAGCCGTTTCCGGGGCCGACAATCCTTTAATTGATCCCTTCCCAAACTCTTTTTGCTCTTCCTTACTAACCAGGTTACGCTCAACCGCATACCCCAAGAATGATGCAATCGTTGCACCCGCACCCGGTAGCACACCAATCAAGAATCCCAATACTGACTGCCTACCGATGACTGGCGCTATTTTTTTAGCTTCATCTTTCGTTACTCTTAAATCTTTAATTTCATTATCTTGCTCTTCTTGGGACTTTGAGCGAGAAGGATCTAACATTAAATACATGGCCTCAGGTAATGCAAACATTGCCATAGCCAACGTGATAAAACCAATCCCTGATTGTAAATTCAAAAAACCATAGGTAAATCTTGGTTGATTGAATAATGCTGATTCACCTACCGTTGCTAGCATTAAACCCAAAATAGTCATTGCTAATGCTTTGGTTACTTGCCCATTGCCAGCAAAGGCCGCAATCGCAGACAAACCCACCACCATTAATGCGAAGTATTCCGCCGAGTGGAACAATAAAGCCACACTGGCCAAGGCTGGCGCAAAGCCCATCAACAAAAGTGCACCAATCGTTCCTCCAGCAAAAGAAGAAATAGCGGCAATCGTTAACGCCTTACCCGCCTTACCATTTCTCGCCATGGGATAACCGTCAAAACTTGTAGCAACAGTCCCTGCAACACCTGGGGCGTTAATCAAAATAGATGAGGTTGATCCACCAAAAATTGCACCATAATAAACACCTGCCAGTAGAATCAATGCCGCTGAAGGGTCTCCAATCGATATAGCCACAGGTATCATAATAGCGATAATCGACATTGGCCCAAGCCCTGGCAACATGCCAATGAATGTACCAATTAGGCACCCGCCAATCACCATGAGCAACATTTTGAAAGAAAGGGCTGTTTGCAAACCTAATAATATTCCTTCTAACATACCACTACCCCCCTGTGCTCGTTAGAAATGCAGGCCATGGTCGCAGAAAAATACCCAACACCTCTTGCACTAAATACCAAATACCAAACGAAAAAATGCTGGCAATAATCGCGAGTAAGAAATAACGTTTTTCACCCAGTACAAGGGCACCAATAAACAAGAAACCAATGCTGGAAAAAATAAACCCAAAAGGTCTGAGCAGCAAGGCATACACAACCATCATTGTGATAAATATCAGTACAGGGCTCCATTGATAGCCTTTCAGCTCATTCATTGTGTCTTGAGCATCTGCTGCGCTCTGCTTGATGCTACTCATGATCAGACTTAACCCAACTAAAGCACCCAAACAACTCACCACCTTAGGAAAGGTACTGGGCCAAATAGGACTATTTTTTGCAAAAGGCGGCAATGATGCATCCATTAAAAAGAATGCGGTGTAACCATAGATTGTAGCTATTATTAAGAAAAACAAAGCTAACGCACGTTCTAAAGTCATATTAATCTCCTCTCAATCAAGTTTACTTCTAGCATTGATTGAATCTATTATTTTTCAAAGCACATCTCGTAAAGAGGGAGTTTTCACACACCTTTACGAAATGACTTTGCTGAATGTATCTCTCAAATTATTGATAAAAAAAGAGCCCTGAGCTGAGTCACAGGGCTCCTTTCCAGAAACTCTTTAACTACCTAAAGAGTATTACGTCAAAGGCCACATAATCAGAAAATTCTATGCACCTATTTAAAGCCATTAAGGATTACAGAAAACCTAACTTCTTCATCAAATCACCAATGACAGTTTCTTGCTCTTCAAGGAAAGCTGTAAATTTTTCGCCAGGGTTATAGATATTGACCCAACCATTTTGGCCACGTACTTTCTCCCATTCTGGAGTGTCATACATTGCGCCGAGGGCTTTAATGTATTGCTGGCGACGCTCTTCTGAAATTCCCGGTGCAGCAAAAAAACCGCGCCAATTAACAAATTCTGTATCAACACCTTGCTCTTTCAAAGTTTTCGCATCAGGAGCGGCTTTGACACGGTCACCAGCAGTAGTTGCTAGAATACGAACCTCACCGGCATCCGCCAAACCAATAGCTTCTGACAAACCCGTTGAAATCATAGATGTTTCACCACTTAACAATGAAGCCATCGCCTTACCACCGGCATCATATGCAATGTATTTGACTTGCGTTGGATCTTGTCCTGCGGCTTGGAATGCCATCGCTGCTACCAGATGATCCATGCCTCCAGGGACAGATCCTCCTCCAACAGGCACTTTTTTAGGGTTGGCTTTGAATGCTTCTACCACATCACCAAACGACTGATAAGGGCTGTCTTTTTTCACCACAAAAGCTGCATAATCACCAATCGTTCCAGCTACCATAGTCAAGTCACGAAAGTTTTGTGGAAATACTTTTGTCAGTGAACGAATCACAATTGGCGTTGAATTCACCATTAACGTGCCTTCATTACTTTTAGCATTTTCAATTAAATAACCAATGGCTTTACCGCCACCACCGCCCGACATATTTTCAAACGTTGCTTGGCCTATCAATCCCGATTTAGTCAATGCTTCGCCTGTTCCACGAGCCGTACCATCCCAGCCACCACCGGCGCCACCGGGAATTAAAAAGTGAATGCTATCAATCACTTTTTCCGCTGCTATCACTGGTGCTGCATGACTCGCCGCAAAAATTGCTGTTGCTGCAAAGGCTGCAACTTTTAGATCAAATATTTTTTTCATAATTCCCCTCATCGGATTTAGTATTATTAATAGTTTTATCACTATAGTTTTTGTTATCGGTCATACTTGTTTTCTAACCTGACATTAAGAATACCTAGGCTATGATTTCAGGAGAATAAAAAGCAGATAAACAGTTTTAAGCCTATATTATTAATTTTGTTCATAAAAACCACGCATATTAATCATGTAAGATAACGCCATAATGTTTACCTTTCGCTCAACACTAAAAGCGCGCATGATTATTGCACTTGGCATTACAGGTGCCTTGCAAACTGGCATCATCGGCTTATTTGCTTGGGTGTATTTAACCAACTCATTAAGCGACCAAATAGGCCAACGCGCGTTAAAAGTTGCCCAAACCATTGCGGCATTGCCCAGCATTATTAACGCCATAGAACGCGAAGATGTTGTCTTGCTCAACCAACTCGCCAGTAAATTAAAAGATACCAATCAAGCTTTATTCATTGTGATTGGTAATCGAGATGGCATCCGTCTTGCGCACCCCAACCCCAAAAAGATTGGTAAATCCATGGCCGATGACGATGGAGATGACAACGCTCCGGCGTTACTCGATGGACAAGGCTATATATCAAAAGCAAAAGGCAGCTTGGGGTTATCGATGCGAGGTAAAGCGCCAGTCTATGACTTACATGGCAAAGATGTAGTGGGGATTATTTCAGTAGGCTACTTGCTCAACAACGTTCAAGCCACTGTATACCGCTATAGTTTCGTATTATTGATTGTTATTTTTCTGATGATCTTATTAAGTATTATCATGGCAATACTCATAGCTTCACGCTTCAAAAAAGCAATCTTCGGTCTTGAACCAGAACAAATTTCTCAACTGTTTAAGGAACAAGATGCCACATTGCAATCTATTCGAGAAGGAGTTATCGCCGTTAATCGTAAAGGCATTATTACCACATTAAATAAAAAAGCGATCGAAACGCTGGAACTTGATATACAAAGTTCACTCATCGGCAAACATATCTCTGAAGTACTTCCACAAAGTGGGATGATGAGTGTTTTAGAAACAGGAAAATCTCAATTTGACCATGAGACGTGGTTAAATGGAAAATCCATGATCGTTAATCGGCTTCCATTAACCGAAAACTCCGAAATAACAGGCGTTGTTTCGAGCTTTCGCCCTAAAAATGAAGTGGACTTAGTCAGCGAAAAACTCAGTCGAATTCAAACCTTAGCCGATTCTTTAAGAAGTCAGGCTCACGAATATTCAAATAAACTTCATACGATTGCGGGCTTAATTCAACTTGGAGCTAATGATGAAGCATTGAATGTCATTGGCAGTGAGACTGAGGTACACCAAGCATTAATCAGGCAACTGATGGACAACGTCAGAGACCCGCTCATTGCTGGCTGCTTACTTGGAAAGTATAGCCGTGCAAGAGAGATAGGCTTAATTCTAACCATTGAAGAAGGGAGTCAAATTGAACTCATTCCAGAAAGCATCCCAAAAGAGCAACTCGTTAGCTGTTTAGGCAATTTAATCGACAATGCACTTGAGGCCACGTTTAAGCACACGGGAACAGGCGGAGTTGTCAACGTTGGTATTACGGATATTGGTGATGATATTATTTTTGATGTTGAGGACCAAGGCGGCGGCATCGATATCAATGAACATGATGTTATTTTTGAAAAAGGCTACACTAGTAAATCAGCAGGCAATCATGGCTTTGGTTTGTACCTTGTCAAACAATTTATCAATCAATGGGGTGGTAGTGTCACCGTTGATTCAACACCCAAGCGAGGATCAATTTTTACACTGTATCTGCCCAAAGCCACCAACAACACACTAAAATAGAACGAAAAATAACCACCTTACACTTCCCAGCACATCTATGAGCACTCCCATCAAAATCATTATCGCCGAAGATGACCCCCAAATAGCTGAAATTCAGCAACGATTCTTAGAACGCATCGAAGGCGTTGAATTGCTAGGTGTCGCTCACACATTAGTCGAAGCTAAAGACTTGTTACAAGTTTTTCAACCCAATCTAATTTTATTAGACATTCAATTCCCCGAAGGCAGTGGCCTAGAACTATTAACCAACATTCGTTCAAACAATACTGCGACGGATGTCATTCTCATCACTGCTGCTCGAGAAGTACAAACCTTAACTACAGCCCTACGAAATGGCGTCTTTGACTACATTTTAAAGCCGCTGAATTTTTCACGCTTAGAAGCGTCCATTAATAAATATCGAACACACTTAGAGAAACTCGCGAGTTTAGAAAAAGTGGCTCAATCTCAAGTGGATGAATTTATCAATCCTAGCACTGAAAAAATATCCACTGAAGAAATCGTGTTACCTAAGGGTATTGACGCAATTACTCTCGATTCAATTCGTTTACTCTTTAAAGATAAAAAAGATATGTTAACTGCCGAAAATGTAAGCCAACAAATTGGTTCAGGCAGAACGACGGCACGGCGTTACTTGGAATACTTAGTAGCGACAAAAGTACTCATTGCCAATGTGAGTTACGGCACAGTCGGCCGACCTGAAAGGCGGTATTCGCTTAAAAGCTAAGGTCTAAGGTACGTTAAAACCAGCGACGTACTCTCTGTTGATACTGTCTATAATCATCACCAAACAAATGGCTTAGCATACGTTCTTCTGGTTTGATCTGAAAAGCGGTGATATACCCAATAAAAGCAATGACTAACAGCATTGCATACGCATTCATCAAAAACCAAGACCATCCCAACAGCAACACAGCTAAACCTAAATACATCGGATTACGCGAGAAACTAAAAACACCACCGGTCACCAACGACGATGAGGTTTCAGGTCGATGAGGGTTAATAGTTGTATGTGCTTTACGAAAAGCCAGCACAGCCAATACAGCAATACTAACTGCCAAAAAAAGGCATATTAAAGCACCTGCATATTGTACTGTCTTAGGCCATATAAACCCGGGGAGCACTTGAGAAACACCCCACATCAAACCAACAACACTAATAAAAACAATAGGTGGGTGAATTTTCAATTCTAAACATTTCATAGAGCTCAACAATATTTCTAATAAGACGTTTTTCGAAAAAAATTCGAAAAATGCGCAATAGAGGCAATCACAACAAATGTAAACGCCAAACGCGCCCACAAAATGCCACTTAAATCAGCGCCTAAAAGCAGCATTAATAATGTATCTTCGATCAAGCTATGGCATAAACACAAAAAACTCATACTTAAAAATACGTTTCGTTTTGAAATCATTCCACTTTTTGCTTGCTCTATCAGCAATCCACCCCCAAAACTTAGTCCTAAGGTAAAACCAATAATCGTAATGTTCGCCGCTTCTTTACCGATGCCTAATGACCTAAGAAACGGAGTCAGCATCCAATGCAATAACTTTTCTATCCCTAATACTTCAAGTATCCGCATTAATATCACAAGGCCACTAATGATAATAAAAGCAATAGCCAGTGTTTTAAGCTGCAAAACACCCCATGACGCCAAATCATTTCCAACTAACTCAGGCTGCCACAACACCTCACTCACCTCTTGGAGTGAACCCGTACTTGAATAAAATAAATGCAACAAAACTCCAATCAAAAAAGCTGCACCAATACGCAAGGCAAGACTATACGACCATGCAATACCCGACGCTTTCGCAATAGCCCCTTCAACAACCAGCCCATGCGCAAACAACATCATCGTCGATAACACGGTAACCTGTGCCACAGTGAGTGGTTCAGAAAGTGCTAACCCAAAAAACACTGCCATTCCCGTGTAAATATTCACCAGCATGGTTGCCGCCCACACAAGCCCCATTGAATCAGGTAGACCTACAAGACTCATCACCGGTGATAACGCAAGTGCAAGATACTCAGTTGCTCCCAACATTTCTAAGACTTTAACCACAATCAAAGCTGGCACCATGATTTTAATTAATGCCCAGTAGACATGGGTAATTTTAATAATCACATTTTTTATTTCACTCAACAAAGCTTTTATCCCAACCCTCTTTATAAGTGCTTAATCGGCATCACTAAGCAATAAAACCTACTCATTAATACACTCATTACCCAGCCCAAAGCATGTCTAAAAAATAATTTTCTAACATGCAAAACAGCTTAAACTTATCCAATAATGATCATTAATTTAATGGCCTTCATCATAAGATTCAGTCCGTATTAGGTTAACTAATAAAAGGATTTAACACCACTCATAAAATGTCATTCGACTCCCTCTCTTTTTGCTTCCCTTGGCGTTCTTATCAATAACGTGTATTAGGCGAACTCGACTTACATTTCTTTACGTCACAATTTATTGCACTTATTGGTTAAACACTTGATCGATAGCTTGCTCTAAGGTTTTTACGCCTATCACCTTGCTCTTCTTTTGCTTTAAACCGTTTAAGTTAGCGTATGGCACGACGATTGTTTCAAAACCAAGCTTTTCAGCTTCGTTAAAACGGTCTATACCCCGCTGAACAGGCCGCACTTCTCCTGTTAAACCAATCTCGCCAAATACCGCCAGACGATCAGAAATTGCTTTATTTTTATAACTGGATAAGACCGCCATCAAAATAGCCAAATCTGCGGCAGGCTCAGACACCTTGACACCACCAATAACATTCACAAAGACATCTTGATCCGCCAATGAGTAACCTGCGTGCCGACTTAAAACGGCCAATAGCATAGCAAGACGCTGTTGATCCAAGCCTACCGTAACACGCCGAGGGTTAGCACCAAGACTTTGATCCACAAGCGCCTGAACTTCAACTAACAATGGCCTAGTCCCTTCTTGCGTGACCAAAATAACACTACCAACCAAATTGTCAGCTTCTCGCTTGATGAACATTGCTGACGGGTTACTCACTTCTTTCAACCCAACATCAGTCATTGCAAATACGCCTATTTCATTGACTGCGCCAAAGCGATTCTTGATAGCTCGCACCAACCTAAAACTGGTTGAACGATCTCCTTCAAAATACAGCACCGTATCGACCATATGCTCCAATACGCGCGGCCCAGCAATATTGCCTTCTTTGGTCACATGCCCCACTAACACGACAATTGTGTTAGTTTCTTTAGCAAAGCGCACTAATAAACTGGCCGTTTCCCTGACTTGCGCTACGCTACCCGGCGCAGATTGCAATGACTCGGTATAAAGCGTTTGAATGGAGTCAACCACTAATACTTGCGGCTTTTGAAGCTGTACAACCGCTAACAAACTTTCGATGCAATTATCCGCCAACAATTGTAATTGGCTATTATCTTTACCGAGACGTTTTGCTCGCATGGCAATTTGTTGCGTTGACTCTTCCCCTGTAACATACAATGTTTGCAACGATTGACTGAGGTCGCTCATACATTGAAGCAATAGCGTAGACTTGCCAATTCCAGGGTCGCCGCCTAGCAGCACGATCGAACCTGGCACCAAACCGCCACCCAGCACTCTATCGAGCTCATTCATCCCAACGGTAAAGCGTGACACATCACTCACTTTCACCTGATTAATAGCCGTGACAGCTGCTTTTGGCGCAAAGCCTGAAAAACGACTGGCAGACTTAGTACCACCAGATACAGGGCGCTCTAATGTTGATTCTTCCAGCGTATTCCATTGACCACAATCCTTACACTGACCTGCCCATTGCGGTGATTGAGCACCACATTCATTGCAAACATATATTGTTTTATTTTTTGCCATTTTTATTAGTTTTATTAACCGTTTATCGAGGGCCTATATTTTGACAACCCACACTAAGTAACGTTTTAAATGTAGTTTCTAGAGACTCGTTCTGTAATGCTACACAACAATTCATAACCAATAGTCCCTGCTGATTTAGCAATTTCATCGACAGACAAGCCTTCCCCCCAAAGGGTCACTTCAGTACCAATTTCAGCACAGATATGATTTAAATCCACAACAATCAAATCCATAGAAACGCGACCTAAGATTCGAGTGCGTTGCTGATTCACTAAAATGGGAGTGCCTTCTTGTATAACTCGAGGGTAACCATCACCATACCCGCAAGCAATAACGCCTACACGAATATCTTCCTGAGCTGTCCAATGACTACCATAGCCAATGGATTCATGTTTTTTAACATCTCTAATGGAGATAATTTCACTTTTAAATGTCATCACAGGTTTTAAACCCAACTCATGCGCTTGCCGTCCACCAAGTGGCGATGAACCATACAGCATAATTCCAGGCCGAACCCAGTCAAAAGCGACATCGGGCATGCTCATCAACGCACCAGAGTTAGCGATACTCCAATGCCATTTTTTTCCCATATAACGTTTGCGCAGACACTGGAATTTTTCAACTTGCAAGGCATTTAGCTCATGTCCAACAACATCAGAATTAGCAAAATGCGATATAACGCCACGCACAGATACATTAGGTATTGACTCAATTTTTTCAGTCACTTGTTGAAAACTTTCAATTGGAAAGCCTAAACGAGACATCCCCGTATCGACTTTTAGCCATATATTTAATGGGGTTGTCAGATCATCATCTGCATCACCATAACTAGATAACAACGCCAATTGGTGGTCATCATAAACGACCAAAGTTGCATTACTTTTGGCTGCAACATCCATTTCTTCTTTTCGGTAAAAACCGGATAAAACGGTAATTGTTAGACTTTTTTGAGTTGGTAATGCTTGTCGAATGTGTACTACATCATCAAGGCTAGCAACCGCAAATTCATCAACCACATCATTTAACGCATTCGCAGCCTCTATCAATCCGTGGCCATAAGCATTTGCTTTGATAGCGCTCATGACAAACGCGCCATTCGCTTTTTGTTTTGCTAATCTTGCATTGTGCCGCAGCGCAGCAAGATCAATATCAACCCTCGTTTTACGATAACTAGACATTCTCGTCAGAGTTTATTCGCCACCCGTGATTGGAACCGTTCCATCATGAGCAGAGAAATTCTCAAAGCGCGTATATTCACCCAAAAATTTCAACATCACTTTATCAATGGGACCATTACGCTGCTTACCAATAATGACTTCAGCTTTGCCTTTGTTGTCTTCTTGATCTTTGTTATACACTTCGTCACGGTACACAAACAAAATCAAATCAGCATCTTGCTCAATCGCTCCTGATTCACGCAAATCGGACATAATCGGACGTTTATCCGGTCGTTGCTCCAAGCCACGATTAAGCTGAGATAGAACAATCACAGGCACATCCAACTCAATCGCTAAGCCTTTCAAACCACGTGTCATCGCAGAGATTTCATTGACACGGTTCTCGCTATTGCCATCACCTTGCATTAACTGCAGATAATCAATCACAATGACACCCAGACCATCTTCATGTTTTGCCGCCAAACGACGTGCACGGCTACGCATCTCCATCACAGTGATGCCCGGCGTGTCATCCACATAAATGGGCTTATCTTGCAACATCATCATGGTCCCAGTCAGCTTATTCCAATCGGACTGCTTTAACTGTCCCGTTCTCAATTTACGAGAGTTGATTCGACTCAATGAAGACAACATCCGTGTGGCAATTTGCACTGACGGCATTTCCAAGCTAAAAATTGCGGCTGCAACACCTTTTTTCATCACAGCATTTTCAACAATATTCATTGAAAATGTCGTTTTTCCCATAGAAGGACGCCCAGCAACCACAACGAGTTCTCCTCCATGAAGCCCCGTGGTCAGTTCGTCCAATCTGTTGAACCCCGTCGGAATCCCTGTAATCAATTCCTGTGTTTCAAAAAGCTCTTCAATTTTATCCATGGATTGCGATAACAAACTATCAAGCTTTTCAAAGCCATCGTCTGTTTTTCCCTCTTGGTTCTTGATCTCAAGAATTCGCTGTTCCGCATAGTCCAAGATAGCATCATATTTATCGCCATCTGGGTGATAAGACTTTTCAATGATGTCATTGGATGTTTCGATAAGTCGTCGCAAAATCGCATTTTCACGTACGATTTTTGCATATGAAACGACATTGCCTGAGTTCGGTGTATTCTTGGCAAGAGAGCTCAAGTACGCTAAGCCACCTATTTCTTTGAGCTTACCGCTTTTTTCTAACTCTTCAGAGACAGTGATTACATCAATCGCTTCATCACGCTTTGATAGTGTTTGAATCGCATTAAACACTTTTTGATGATCAGATCGATAAAAGTCTCGGCCCTCAATTTCTGATTCCACCTCATCAATAATATGGCTATCTAACATCAGTGAACCTAACAGAGACTGCTCGGCATCGATTGCTTGTGGTGGAAGTGTTAGATTGTCATTCACAGTGAAAAAATCAGCTTAAAGGTTTCAGAAGTATGTAAGCTTACTTAGCACTAATGAGTACATAACGTTTTACTCATGAGGCTTTGCGTAAGCCGATAATCTTATACTATAACATTATAGATTTCTCTATAAACATGCATTGAAAATAGAGATCGAAGAAAAGCCACCAACCCTAAAAGAACGGCTAGTTTGAAATACTTAAGGCATAAAAAAAGCGAGGCATCTGCCTCGCTTTTTATCTTATCTTGCAGTAATGCTATCAGCCTTACTCCGCAATAATATTCACAGTGACATTGAAACTCACTTCCGTATGAACGGCAATTTCAACCTCATGCTCGCCTAAGTCTTTTAATGGACCTTCAGGCAAACGAACTTCTGACTTGTTCAATTCCAAGCCTTTCGCCGTAAATGCTTCTGCAATTTCAAAAACACCTACTGAACCAAACAATTTACCTTCTTCACTTGCACGTGAAGCTATCTCAATCGTTTGGCCTTCAAAATCTTTAGCACGGGCTTGAGAAGCTTGTAATTTATCAGCTGATAATTTTTCAAGTTCTGCACGACGTTCTTCAAATTTAGCAATGTTGTCTTCAGTCGCTACTGTCGCTTTTCCTTGAGGAACAAGGTAGTTACGAGCATAGCCAGCTTTAACATTCACTAAGTCGCCTAATTTACCAATATTGGCGACATTTTCTAACAAAATAATTTGCATCACTGCCTCCTATGATTTGTGGCCGTCAGTATAAGGCAACAACGCTAAAAAACGTGCTCGTTTAATCGCCGTCGTCAACTGACGTTGGTAGCGAGCTTTTGTACCTGTATTACGGCTGGAAATGATTTTGCCCGCTTCAGAGACATACTCTTTCAACGTAACAAGATCTTTATAATCAATTTCTTCAACGTTAGCTGCTGTGAATTTACAGTAACGTGCACGAGTGAAACGGCGGAAATTACTAGGACGACGTTTACCTTTCTGTTGCTTACGAGCCATTATTCTTCCTCCTCAGATTTTGCTTCAGTTGCACTTTCTGCTTCAGCTGTTTTTTCTGCTTCAGCTGCCTTAGCTGCTTTTTCTTCAGTCGCTTTCGCTTCTGCTGCTTCAGTCTCTGCCGCTTCAGCTGCGCGAGCTGCGTCACGCTCTGCTTCTTTTTGTCGTTCATCTTCAACTGATGCCAACATCACTGATTTTTCAGTCACTGCAGATTTCATCTTCAATGTTAGGCTACGAATAATCGCATCATTGAATCGGAATAAGTTTTCAATCTCTTGAAGTGTCGCTTGATCAACTTCAATATTCATCAACACATAGTGAGCTTTATGCACTTTGTCGATTGTGTAGGCTAAACGGCGACGGCCCCAATCTTCAACACGGTGAACAGCGCCTTTAGCGTCTTCAACAACCTTTGTGTAACGCTCAACCATGGCGCTAACTTGGTCACCTTGGTCTGGATGGACCAAAAATATAATTTCAAAATGTCTCATAGTTATCTCTTTTGAGTTCCCCTTACGGATATAAAGTTTTCTGCACTCATTTTGACTTGCAGTAAAACAAGGAGTAAGCACCCCTTCATTTAATGAAAGAATACTGACATACTTCCCACGCAGACGGCGTGGAGCGCGGATTGTACATCAAAACACAGGAAAAACAACTATCAATCCCTACTTCTCAATATCTGTAAAACCATTATTCACAATAAAAAATACCGTCGAGTTAAACTTTCACACAAAAACTCTATTATTGGCATTACTAAAATACTTTCGCTCAACGTTAACCAGAATAAACAAGCCCTCTTCATCATGCACTTAGACTTTACAAACTTATCTCCGAATCAGGTTTATCACACAATGATTCAAACCGTTATCCCTAGGCCCATCGCCTGGGTGTTATCAGAAAATGACTCTGGCAATTTTAACGTTGCTCCATTCTCTTATTTCACGGCGGTTGCCAGTGATCCTGCTTTACTGATGTTCTCTGTCGGCAAAAAAGCCGATGACGACAGTAAAGATACATTAAAAAATATTCAGGCACGCAAGGAGTTTGTCATACACATTGCTCAAGCGGAGCTAGTGAGCGAGCTGAACCAAAGTGCCGCTCCCCTGCCTTACGGTGAATCTGAAGTAGAGAACATCGGTTTATCCACTCAAACGATAGAGCACTTCAATTTACCGCGCATTAGCCAAGCAAAAATAGCCTTTGCATGCACATTATTTGACATCCAAGAAATTGGAAACAAACCCATGTCATTAGTGTTCGGAGAAATACAAAGCGCCTATATTTGCGATAGCATCATCACAAACGATGGCAAGCGAACTCACGTTAATGCCAATGCCTTAAACCCACTAGCGCGACTCGGAGGCAATGATTACACCGCCATCCACCCGGCTTTCACCGTGGAAAGGCCCACATAAAACATCATCGATTACTCTAAAAGTCGATATAAAAAAGTGGCATATACAACATCGTATATGCCACTTTATTAAAACTGTCGTCTTCTTTAGAAGACGGTCTTATCGCCTGAATTAACCGACTTTCTTAGCCCAACGGTCTGCCACTTCTTTAGCCGCATCTCTGCCACCCAAGCCAAAAGCCAACGCTCCTGCAACAGCAACCGCACCAATCGTAAAACCAAAGGCCATATTCACAATATTATCAGCTAAGCCCATTTGACGAAGCCCCATCGCTAGCACCAAACCTAAAATCGCAAATCTCGCAATATTAGCAATACCCGCACTGCCGTTCTCTGAAAGCTTGCGATGCGCTAAAGACCCGAGGAAGTTACCAATAATCAGAATCACTCCACCGACTAAAATACCTCCACCAAATTCAAGAACTTTAGCAAAAATATTTGAAATCACATCAATACCTAAACGATCAACTGCTGCTGTTGATGCTGCCAGCATTGAAAAGAACATAATGGTCCCTCCAACTAGTTTCGTCGGCGTAAAAGATTCATTGAACATGCCATTAGCACCCAACTTTTCAGGAAGCGCATCAATATTCATTCCATCCAATAAACCTGTCAACATATACACTACGAACTTAGCAACAAAGTACGTGACTAACAAAATGATTCCTGCTGCAACAATATTCGGCACAGCTCCCATTAACTCTTTGATCATGGCAGTTGCTGGCTCTGAGATTGCCGCAATATTCAAGACACCCAATGCGGCTACAATAATCGGCAAAAGAATGCCGCCAAAGATAAATGCACTACCAAACTTAGATACTTTTAGATCATTATTTCCAGTGCGAAGCGCAATTTGCTCATCGGCTTTACCTAAAGCGACGCCGACTAATTCAGATACAATTTTTGCAATTACCCAACCCGCATAAGCAATAACGCCCGCACCAATAATATTCGGTACCGCAGCTAAAAATTTCCTCACCATATCTTGTAATGGTTGTAAAACATCCGTCAAACCAAAATGCTGTAAAACAGCCATTAACACAAAAATGGTTAACACGGCTTTTACAAGAGAGATTAACGGAGCAATTAAATTCGCTTTTTCTAGAAAGCTAATTTTCTTCAGCCCTTTCGCCAAAATACCACCAATAAATTTAGCCACCAACAACCCGACAATCAGAATGACCAGCCCCATGACAGCATGCAAAAGATCTTCACCGATCACATTTGTAATATTTGATAAAATTTGATCCATTTTAAAATTCCCCTAAATCGTATTGTAATTATTTAAGAGAGAACATTCTTTCACAACGCTGTAACACGTTCAGCTTAGGACCATGACTCAGCCGTAAACAATTGTTAACTTCCACTGTTTTAACGTAAATTTACTAGAGAGTCGTGCTTTGAAGGCTATTTTATTTCACTACATCACACAAAACCAAAACATTGAGGTTCATTCAAGACCAATAAAAAAGGCGGCAAGTTGCCGCCTTTTAAGAAAGACATAAATCTTTTTACTTCGTCAGCTCCTCTTTTGAGGGAACCATGGTTTCAGGGCCGGCAACCGGATCAACAGCTTTGGGCAAGACCTTCTCGTCTACTTCATTCACACCCTGCTTTACAGAAGGCTCAATACTATTATTCACCTTTTCTAAGGTTT
Organism: Arenicella sp.; assembly: GCA_050633585.1. GTDB lineage: Bacteria > Pseudomonadota > Gammaproteobacteria > Arenicellales > Arenicellaceae > CALKZN01. The sequence continues at coordinate 47,046 of JBOEGT010000002.1, read as the reverse complement.
CCAACAAGCTGGATAGAATCGTTGCTCCCAACTCCTTGCCTTCAGAAGTCTGACTTTCAATATTTTGAGTGAACTTTGTTAACTCATCTGAAATAGCTTGACTACTTTTAGACAACTCATCAATCACAGGAACTAGCTCGTCCCCTACTTGCTCAACGGTTTGAGCCGCTTGCTCTTCGAGCAAACTTAAATCATTCGTTGCCTTCTTCACTTCTTCAGTCAATGCCTCGGCCATACCTTGCGCCTCTTGACCAAGTTGCTTCACACTATCTTGCAACGCCCTTTTGTCTTGCTGAAATTGATCACCCTGCAAATAACGTTGGAAAGCGTCAACATAGCTCGACAAGCTTTCGTTGCCAGCACTCAATGAATCTCCCACCATCCATGCACCTAACTGAAACATACTATTCAAACCCGTTAACTCCCCACCGTTTTGAATCAAGGCTTCTTCTTTATGCTTGTTATAAATCTCTATCGGCGCATTGGCTTTTAAACGATTCACAACAATCGCCGCATTTTGCATCACCGAACTCTCCCCCGCATTATTCAACTCAATCTTCAATAGAGTTTTAGCTCCCCGCTGTTCCACATCAACGACTTCACCAACCACTTCTTGAGCCAAAAATACAGCATCACCTGATTGAACATCTTGAGTAGCATTCAAAGTTGCCGTCACTTGCATATCTGATCCACAAGCAGCCAACAATGACATTGATAAAATCACTAGGAATACTCGCATAACTTCTCACCTCAATTTACTATTAAATTCGTTTATTTTTAACGACACATAATCCTTATATAGGAATTAAAAGAACGATTAAAAGAAATATGCCAAACTTAACTGCAAAAAATCATCTTGTCTTTGCGACGCAAGTTGGCTGCTTTCTTCAATTCCTGAAAAAGTATTCGCTCTTAATGATATCTTGAAAGACTCACCAATACGCCTTGATCCTTCGGCGGAACATAACTCTCCATCAACACTACACCCAATCAGCAAATCAGTAGATTGCTCATCATTCAAAGCGAAACGTAAACCAAGAAAAGCTGAGTCATCTGCAAATGACTGATCCCCTCGACTATCGTAGGAATACTCACCAACAACACCTACATCAACACCAGAGCTCGCTATATCAAAGAATGTATACTCAAACCCACCAACGGCCGCTTGAAAGTTTTCGCTCGGAAATGCGCTTGAGGGTTTACGATCAATCGCTTCTAACTTCAACAACCAAGCATCCAATGTAGCTTGCACATCCAAACCAAACTGTTCAATTTGAATATAACTGGGCACCAAAAAGCGGCCATCATCTGAAATAGATAAAACAGGATCTCTGCCAGTCCCGTCAAAATATGATAAACCGATATCAAATACACCAACGGTATGAGACCACCGAAGCGCGACATCAATATGTGATTGCTCCTTATCCGACTCATAAACCACTAAATCATGATTCACCACAGGCTGAGTCCGTAAACGGCCTTTTTCTCCCGCAAACGTTCTTTCTCGAAAATACGGTAAAATAAACGCATCAAACACGCCAAAATCGGATAATCGAGAGACTCGTATCAATGGTTGCCCTAACTTACTTTCACCATTAATATCATCAACAAAGTCCGTTTGATTAATCACATCAACCAAATGTTGGGTCTCAGCCACTCCCCAGAAAACTTTGCTGACACCGACCTTAAATTCCCAATCATTTTTGGCGTACAACCATGACAATTCGGTGATATCAATCAAGTTGCGTTCATCATCATTTTCATCAAAACGTGCAACACCACGGAAATCATATACGGAGTTTCCTGACTCTGAAGTCATAGACCATACGGGCCTGTAGATAACTGCCGCTGCATTTCTACCTTGCTCTGAAAACTGCGGCTCATCAATAAAGTAACGATACTCTAATTCCAGTTCGTGGCTCCATTCGGACCGAGCTGATAGGCTAATTAGAAAACCAACAATAACGAGCGTTGATTGAATAAGAAGCTTGCTCTGATGTGTTCGATATAACATATCAACCTTGATCGTTACGATTTAACGCGTTCGTTTTAACGCCGCTTGTGAGAAATCGCTATCACTAAAGCCATTATTGAACTGGTAATCTTGCCACAATAAATCCGTAGATTTACCGTTTTGGTGATTTGTCATCAGCATTTCCCCAGCACGCCAATACTGACCTAAGTACTGCTCATATTTTTTAAACTCTAGTGTCTTTAACAAAGCGCCTTTTCGATCATAAAACTCGATCTTAACTGGGTAATAATGCTCTTGATCAATCCAGGTATGTCGTTTTTTATAACCTGATTTAGCATAGGTTGGGATTTGTTCAAGTTTAAAGGCGGCACGACCTTCAATGTCTTCATCCGCTAGATATTTATGTGAATATTTTTCCACCTCTTGAGAGCTCAGGTCTTCGTATGAAAACTCACTCCCCATAAAAGGCCCTGACTTATTTGAAGAAGATATGCGCTTAACGCGTTTCAGTGCGGGCAAGTATAACCATTGATCATCCGCTTTCACGACATGGGTGTGGCTCAAAAATGAAGTCCCTTTGACATCAGCTGGTTTATCAAAAATACTCACCGACTTATCACCATCTCCTTCAACTTCTAAATTGCGCAGACGTACTTCTCTTGAGCTTTCTTTACCCGCTTTATTGCGCAACACCATTTTCATTTTTGCTTGTGAATCACCCCACCCTGTATCTCTTTGGTCTGATTCACTAGCAATGGACAAACCCTTCTCTTCTGGTGACTGAGCATAAGTATAGGTCGGCATCATTATTGCGAATGACATAGCGGTTGCTGTTAACCACGTTTTAGTAAAAAAAGGCTTCTTGAATAGCTTATTCGTCATATTGTTCACCGTGAAAACTCGCTTAAAGGAGTTTTAATAAATGTCTAAAAAGTTTTACTTCTGAATGCGTCGCTTAATTAACTCTGGATTATCTATAAAAGGGTTACGATTGCCTTGAATACTTTCAATTTTGTCATTTCGCCACTTCTCTTCTTTAGAAGGTGGGTCCTTTGCATGCCATTTCAATAAAATATTAGCCTGCTTTTCAAATAAAAATAACGATTCATAGCGCTCCTCCATATAAAACATAGCGCGTGCAATTTCACCACGGACTTCCGCTCGCGGCTCTACCACCCGCATGTGTTTATTGACTTCAAAATCACAGGTTTTTCCGTAGCGTCTCTCTTCGCCTTTAATCACACCAAAACGGTATGCTTGACGTGCATAATTCAATTTAGAAAGTGACGGGTAAAGATTGTGCATATCCGATTCAATCTCATTAAACAAAGCACTCGTTCTTCGACACTCATCGCGAGTCCCGCATTGCAAACTATTTTTCACCCAAGCCATTGGAAAAACATGCTCTACATTAATGTCTTTTCGTCTCACATTTGAAATTTTAGCTCGGCAATACAGCGTGTAACCTTTCGGGTAAAGCTCCTCCCAAAATACTTTTTTAGCATCATGATAATTTTCAATCGCACTCACATTCATATAAGACATAACGACTACAGCAAAAACACCAAGCACGGCAAAAACTCTCATCATGAGTTGCTTCATTATTCACCCAGTAGATTAAGGGTTATTTTAATTAAAAAACTAACGTATTAAGATTTTTCAGCTGTTTTGATGCCATGACCTTCATACATTGCGGCTACTTCAGCAGAAAACCTTTCCAATACTTTGGGCCGCTTGACCTTTAGTGTTGGCGTGACTAAACCTTCTTCAACGGTCCACTCTTGCTCAAAGGCTGCCACTTTTCGTATTTTAGCGTAGCCTGGAAACCCTTCAATTCTTTTGGCGACTTTATCAACAAAAAAGGCCTGTAGCTTTTCACTGCTTAAATCAGCTGCACTAAAACCATGCTTTTCTTTCTCTTTTGACCATTCATCATCATTTAACACTAATAAAGCAGACAAAAATGGTTTGCCTTCACCCACAACCATCACTTGCTCAAACAGTTTATCTTTACTAATGGCCGCTTCCATATCCGCTGGTGGTAATTTTTCGCCATTGGCCAACACTAAAATATCCTTTAAACGACCCACGATGCGAATAAAGCCTTGCTCATCTATGCTGGCTTGATCACCCGTATGTAACCAGCCATCAGCCGTCAAAACTTCACGACTGGATTTTACATTCTTCCAGTACCCTTGCATCACATTATCGCCAGAGACCAATAACTCACTATCATCTCCAATAGCGACTTCTACGCCACGCAATGGCAGCCCAATCGTATCTGGCTTATTCTTTTCAAGTGTATTCACGCTAATGACTGGACTACTCTCTGTTAAGCCATACCCTTGCAAGAGCAATACACCCAAACTAATAAATGTCTTTGCAACCGAAGGAGACAATGGTGCCCCGCCAACAACGGCAAAACGTAAATTCCCACCCAACTTAGCGCGTATCTTTTTACCCACTAACGTATCTAAGACAGGCTGGATTAACAACTTAGGGTGCCATGACGCTCGACCTTGATCATATTCAAACTTATGCCAACCCGCATCAAGCGCAAGATGGAACAATGCTTTCTTCAGTTTTGAAGACTCTGAAACACCTTGATAAATTTTATTATTAACACGCTCAAAAATTCGCGGCACGGCAATCATCACTGTCGGCTTAGCAATCAATAAGTCATCTACTAACTCAGGAATACTGCGATTATAAAAAGTTCTCACACCACTGAGCATGCCAGCATAGTAGCCAATTGTTCTTTCGAACGTATGCGATAGGGGCAGAAAAGATAACATCGAATCCGTTGGCAATAACTGTACGCTGCGCATGCCCGCGTAGGCGTTATGTAGCATATTTTTGTGAGAAAGCATGACACCTTTTGGCTTGCCCGTAGTACCCGATGTATACACGATGGAAGCGAGATCATCAGGTTCTGCCATGCCTCGCTCTAAATGGTCACCAGTCTCCGGCAACCACTCATTTAACACATGTACTCGTTTGTTTTTTGATGGCTCAACATGCTTTTGTCGAACAATCACATGCTTAACATTCGTGAGTTTAGTCGTACCTTCTCCATCAGCATCTCGAATTTCTTCCCATTCAGCTTCAGAGTCTAAAAATAATAATTTAGAACTCGAGTTAGCCAACACATAATTCACATTGTCCGCACGATCATCACAATACAAAGGGACTACAACCAAGCCTAACCGCAAGGCTGCCTGATCACAAATCACCCAGTCGATACCATTTTTTAACCGAATGGCAACTCGATCACCTTTTTCCAAGCCCACAGCTTGAAGTGCCACTTGCCAACGTTCTACTTGCGCGGCTATGTCAGCCCAAGAATAATCAAGCCAGTCATCAAATTGCTCATCAAACTCTGTATAAGCGACTGAATTTGCTGATCGCCTCACTCTCTCTCGAAACATCTCATCAAGAGTATGCACTTCACTCGGATTGATAATATCAACGTCCGAGCGCCCTGTGATGCCATCTGGCGGATAAAACTTTGCTTGATTTTCAGGCATTCGCCACTCCTATTTATTATTTTCACATAACACTAAATACAGCATAAGCTTCATCATAATTCAATCACTCTATCCTGTAACTGCGAATATAAATCGCTTAACTAGGCCTAGACTGTATTCATGCACATCATAGCGTTTAAAACTGAATATTACTTTTTATATTTAATTTGCTGTTTGCCCGGTTCAAAGTCATCCACTTGAATCACGTTCATCACTGCTTCATCTGCAGCTAGCAGCGTTTTTTGCTCATCAGCGGTAATATGCTCATCTTTAACAAGCTGTTTTAACCAGTCATCATGCTCTACTCGCTCTGGTTGACGCAAACCCGCTTTACGTAAACGACCGCGAATTGGTTTTGCTGCCATTGCTTTATTGTACGCATCATCCATACGCCCAATCGGGTCATTTGGATCATCACTGCGAAAAATAGCGGATGTTAAACGGTCACGTGCCGGACCTTGATCTACCACAGCTCTCGCGACCTTACGGTTCAATCGATCGCTGGGCAATCTATGACGGCGTCCTAATGGAAATACGATAGGACGAAGCAATGTCCCCACAAAAGGAATTGGGAAATTGCGTAAAATTCCATCTAATGCCATTTGAGTCTGATAAATACTATACTGACAAGCCCATTCGACCATCGGCTTATCTTCTGGCTTCTCACCTTGGTCGATATAATATTTCAATGACGTTGTTGCCATAAACATATATGACATTGCGTCTGCGAAGCGTCCAGATAAGGACTCTTTACGCTTCAATGCTCCACCAAGAAGCATTAGCGTTAAATCTGACAAGAAAGAGAACGCTGCACTATAACGCGCCACATAACGATAATATTTATTCAAATCGCCTTGCCCAGGGTTTGGCGCCAAGTAACTTTTACTCAAGCCTAAGGTAAAGGAACGTAGTGCATTACGCGTCGCATAACCGACATGCCCATAAAGCGCTTTATCAAACATATCTAAAGCCAACTCAGGATTTTCTTCATTGGCAGCGGCCACTTCCTTCAGCAAGAATGGATGACATCGAATGGCGCCTTGCCCGAAAATAATCAATGAACGCGTCAAAATATTGGCACCTTCAACGGTTATCGCGATCGGCATTTGTTGATATGCTCGCGCCAAATAATTATTAGGTCCCATACAAATACCACGGCCACCGTGGACATCCATCGCATCATCAACCACTTGGCGTCCACCTTCAGTCAGGTAATATTTGGCAATCGCAGACACAATCGCTGGCTGCTCACCAATCGCTAGACCTGCCACTGTCATCAATCGCACAGATTCCATCATATAAGTGAGGCCACCCATGCGCGCAATCACCTCTTCAACACCTTCAAACCTAGCAATAGGTACATTGAACTGTTCACGGACCATTGAATAAGCCCCAGTCATGCGCACAGCCATCTGAGCGGAAGCAACGCCTGTAGCAGGTAATGAAATACCACGGCCAGCAGACAAACAGCCCATTAGCATACGCCATCCGCGACCAACGCCTTCCTCATTACCAATAATCCATTCCATTGGGATAAACACATCTTCACCCCAGTTTGGACCATTTTGAAAGGCGGCATTTAATGGATAATGACGTTTACCAATACTGACCCCTTTAGCGTCTGTTGGCACAAGCGCACAGGTGATGCCAAGCTCCTCCTCATCACCTAGCAAACCGTCCGGGTCATAGGCTTTAAAAGCCAAGCCCAACAACGTCGCGACCGGGCCCAATGTAATATATCGTTTTGACCAGTTTGTCTTAAAACCCAGTACTTCTTTACCGTTGTATTCACCCTTACATACAATGCCTGCATCTGGAATCGCGCCGGCGTCAGAACCAGCAACTGGACTAGTGAGGGCAAAACAGGGAATTTCTCGACCATCAGCCAAGCGAGGTAGATAATAGTTCTTCTGCTCTTCAGTACCATAGTGCATTAATAATTCAGCTGGCCCTAATGAATTCGGCACCATCACAGTCACACCGACTGTTCCACTTCGAGAACAAACCTTCGTCACAATCGCTGAGTTTGCAATCGGTGAAAACCCCAAACCGCCAAATTCTTCCGGAATATTGATAGCAAAGAATTTTTCATCCATTAAATACTTCCAGACTTTTTCTGGAAGATCATTGAGTTCATGTGTAATCTGCCAGTCATCGATCATGGCACACACCGTTTCAACTTGATTATCTAAAAAAGCTTGTTCTTTCTCAGTTAAATCTGGCTTCGGAATACTATGTAATTTATCCCAGTTAGGCTCACCACGAAACAACTCAGCTTCCCACCAAACTGTACCCGCATCAATGGCTTCTTGCTCGGTTTGAGAAATAGGCGGCAACACTTTTTTTGTATACTCAAGCATTGGTCGAGAAATAACGTTTTGCCGCAACACTGGAACATTCAGCAACACCATTGGTATGAAAACAATCCAAGCAATAACAGTTAACCAACCTGCCCATGCTGATGTCACAGTCGCTAAAAACAGCAAGACTCCAATGACACATGTCCATATGAAAAAAGTGGCTTTAATGCGAGTGATTGCAATTAATAATGCAACCAAAACAACAAGACTAATCATGACGCTCTCCGGCTTGAAAATTTTTTTGAGGCTACATAGATGACAAGCCAAGGACTGAACCTAACGTCTATCTAACCAGTATTCTTATATTTACTATAACACTGCCTATGCTATTTTTTTTATACAAAAGTGATAGGTTATTGATGTTTTAACCTTTTATTGCAAAGTCTAATATTCCTATACTATCCAGACTAGCAATTTATACCAAAACCTCTTTTTAAAAGGCATTCGTAAAAGATGCCTGCATTTTTTTGACTTTTTTTGGTTAACATATCATACAGCCCATCATCACAAACCATAAGAACAACAAATGGAAACTCATAGCTTATTAGTCAATATTGTCTATTTCTTAATCGCGGCAGTGATTGCTGTCCCCCTATTCGTGCGTATTGGGCTCGGCTCGGTACTCGGCTATTTAGTCGCAGGCATTATCATTGGCCCGTGGGCTCTAGGTTTAATTACAAACGTCGAAGATATTCTCCACTTTTCAGAGTTTGGTGTTGTTTTATTGCTGTTTTTAATCGGTCTCGAGCTAGAACCCAAAAAGCTATGGTCATTGCGACGCTCAATCATAGGTAGCGGTGGAGGCCAACTGGCTCTAAGCGCAATCCTTATTGGCAGCTTTGCTTTAATGGTTGGCATGAATTGGAAAACAGCACTCATTATTGGGCTAAGTCTAGGCCTATCATCCACGGCTATTGCTTTACAAATCATGCAAGAACAAGGGTTAATGCAAACCCAAGCGGGCAAAACTGGCTTCTCAATTCTTTTATTTCAAGATATTGCGGTTATCCCTATTATTGCGATGATGCCATTACTGGTTGACTCAATCTCGGGAGAAGCAAGTAACCATCACTCCGTCTCTACCCCAGTGATTATCATCAGCCTAATCACTATTTTCATGCTAAGCAGGCTATTGTTAAAACACGTTTTTAGGATAGTTGCCAAAATTTATTTACGTGAAGTTTTCACCATGCTAAGCCTACTATTAGTGATTGGCATCGCTGTGATTATGGACGCCTTCGGCATTTCAATGGCTCTGGGTGCCTTCTTAGCGGGCGTTATTCTCGCTGACTCAGAATATAGACATACATTAGAATCAGACATTGAGCCATTTAAAGGGCTATTGTTAGGTTTATTCTTCATTTCAGTGGGCATGTCGATTGACTTCGGACTTTTATTTGATCGCCCAATTTTATTTTTCGCATTAGCCACATTACTCATCCTAAGTAAATCACTAGTTCTCTGGTTAATAGCCATCGTGTCAAACGTATCGTTACCACAACGGCCAGTATTCACCGTACTACTATCACAAGGTGGAGAGTTCGCCTTTGTACTATTTGGAATCGCGATGAGCCTCAACCTTCTCGATAACGACATTGCAAGTCAGCTCACCTTAATTGTGGCCATTTCCATGGTATTAACACCCATTTTAATGATAGTTAATGCGCGAATCATTGAGCCATTACTCACCACAAACACGCAACAAGAACCGGATAAAGTTGATGAAGAAGATCAAAAAAACGCAGTTATCATCGCGGGGTTTGGCCGCTTCGGCCAAGTCATTGGCCGTCTGTTAATCGCAAACAAAATAACGCCAACCATTATTGATTATGACCCTGATCAAATTGAACTCGTCAAACGCTTTGGAACAAAAGCTTACTACGGAGACGTTTTGAGAAGTGACGTACTCCACTCAGCTGGCGCTAAAAATGCCACTTTAATTGTGATAGCCATTGATTCCTCAGAAACCAGCAACGCGGCTATTCGCATGATTCGCCAAGACTTTCCTCATGCCAAAATTGTTGCTAGAGCAACGGATAGATTACATGCACTGGAACTCATGTCATTAGGCGTTGACCATTTTACCCGAGAAACATTTTATTCCGCACTGGAGATGGGTAAAGACGTCTTAAACATTCTAGGATTCAGTCATCGAGAAATCTCTCGTCAAACCAATATTTTGCAAGAGCATGATGTCAAAGTGCTATACGAACAATTTGACATCAGAAATGATGAAAGCGCATTAATTTCAAAAACGGCCGAAAGTCGAGAGCAATTAGAAAGAACACTTCATGCTGATAAGAAAATTGACGGTTGATTCAATAAAATAAAATGAACAAACCTGTGAACGACGCTGTTTTTACTAAAGGCCCCACTATGAAGCATGTGGTGGTCATGTCCAGCACCTCAGCTGTTGGATTGATGGCCATTTTTATTGTTGATTTAATTGATATGTTTTTTCTGGGCTTGCTTGGAGAGGCTGAGCTAGCGGCCGCAATTGGCTACGCTGGCACCATATTATTTTTCACCACATCAATCAATATTGGCGCCGCCATCGCGACAGGAGCACTGACGTCAAGAGCTATCGGCCAACAAGAAAAAGAAGCTGCGAGAACTGTTGCCAGCAACAGCATCTTATTCGCCGCAGTATTTGCTCTGATTTTTTCGTGCATTATCTGGTTCAACATTCCAAATTTACTCACATTACTCGGCGCTAGTGGAAAAACACTGGAACTTGCTATTACTTACCTCACCATTTTAGTACCAAGCATGGCCATCTTAGCTGTCGGGATGTGTGCATCTAGCGTATTAAGGGCAACAGGAGATGCCAAAGGCGCAATGTACGCAACGCTGGTTGGGGGCGGAGTGAATTTAGTATTGGACCCTATTCTTATCTTTGCCTTAGATATGGGAATTTCTGGGGCAGCCTGGGCATCAGTTGCTGCACGAGTTGCCGTATTTGCTGTCGCAGTGTGGGGCGCCGCTATTAAACATGCGCTGATTGGTCGCTTCTCATTATCGTCCTTTCGCACTCACCTAAGCGAAGTTTTAAAAATTGCACTCCCCGCGATGTTAACGAATGCAGCAACACCGCTTGGGAATGCCTATGTCATAAAAACTGTTGCCAGCTTTGGAGATAGCGCTGTGGCAGGCATGTCAATTGTCGGCAGACTAACACCTGTGGCATTTGGGATTATTTTTGCGCTTTCTGGCGCTATTGGCCCAATCATCGGTCAAAACTATGGTGCTGGAAACCTCCATCGCGTTAAACAAACAATCATTGATAGTTTAAAATTTTCTGGCGCGCTAGTTTGCGGCATCAGTTTGCTTCTCTATGTATTACAGCATTTAATTATTCAAACATTTGGAGCAACAGCCGAATCCGCCGAAATGATTTCTGCATTTTGCACTTGGGTTGCCGGAACATTTTTTTTCACAGGCATGGTTTTTATCGCCAATGCATCTTTCAATAATCTAGGTTTCCCGCTGTATTCAACTGCTAATAATTTTTGCAAAGCGATCATAACCACCGTCCCTTGTGTTTACCTAGGAGCACTCTGGGCAGGGCATACTGGCGTACTGTATGGACAAGCTATTTCATCTATTATTGTTGGAACTCTATCACTCTGGTTTTGCTTTAAACTTATCAACTCACTGGACAAAAACGAGACACCTCCACCCTCGAGCAAACATCATGGATTCCACTTAAGGTTCCCTCGGTGGTCAATGTCAAACACGCGGGGTTAGCCTCTTTTAGTCACTTATCAGTGCACATAGACAACAAATTAAGACTCATTGATCAATGCGACTTAAATTTCATCCATCAATGTGTTAAAGTCGCGCTCGTTAAAAAAAACAGTGAGCCTTATTCATCACCATCGTTAAGCACATTGCAATTTTCTAACACCCCCCCGAATAACCCCACTAACGTAAGGAACCGAGATATATTATGCGTCTTATTTTATTAGGTGGCCCTGGTGCAGGCAAAGGTACTCAAGCAAACTTCATTACCGAAAAATATGGTATCCCACAAATCTCTACTGGAGACATGCTCCGTGCAGCAGTCAAAGCTGGCACCCCAATGGGGATAGAAGCAAAAAAAATCATGGACGCTGGCGGCTTAGTTTCTGATGAAATAATCATTGGCATTGTAAAGGATCGCTTGCAAGAAGATGATTGCAAAGCAGGCTATCTTCTAGACGGTTTCCCACGGACCCTTCCGCAAGCCGATGCCATGAAAGCAAATAATATTGACATCGACTATGTTGTTGAAATTGCGGTTGATGATGCTGAAATCATCAAAAGAATGAGTGGCCGAAGAGTTCACCTTTCCTCTGGCAGAACATATCACTTAGTTTACAACCCACCAAAGCAAGATGGTTTAGATGATGTCACCGGTGAAGAACTGATTCAACGCGAAGATGATCAAGAAGAAACCGTCAAAAAGCGTTTAGATATCTATCATGAACAAACTGAACCATTAGTCGAATACTATTCTAGCTGGGCAAAGCAAGGTGGAGACTCTCCTCAATATGTCAAAATTAATGGCATCGGGAAGGTCGATGAAATTAAAGAAGCTATCTTTTCATCACTTGGCTAAAACGACAAAATAAGCACTTAAAAAACCTCGGCAATACCGAGGTTTTTTTATGCCTATGTTTTATACTTAAACGCTGACAACACGATACGTTCTCGTCACAGCGCTTACCACATAATGCTTGTATGAGCCCGAATAAAGACATGAAAACACTCTCCTATCAAGACATTCTTAATTTTTGGTTCCACGAGGTTGACAAAGCCTTCTGGTGGAAGAAAGACATCCAGTTTGATCAACTCATACGTGATCGTTTCACTAACACTCATCGGCAAGCAAATGCCGGAGAATTACACCATTGGAGAACAAGCGCCCACGGTCGATTAGCTGAAATCATTGTTTTGGACCAGTTTTCGCGCAATATGTTTCGGGATAAACCTCAGTCGTTTTCTTCAGACAGCTCGGCATTAATCCTTGCACAAGAAGCAATTTCACTTGACGCCGATACTGAACTCAATGCCACAGAAAAGAGCTTTTTATACATGCCATTCATGCATAGTGAATCCCTCCATATTCATGAAATCGCGGTCTCGTTATTTAGCCAGACAGGCCTCGAATCTAACCTAGATTTTGAACACAAGCACAAAGTCATTATTGAGCAATTTGGCCGCTACCCCCATCGCAATGACATTCTTGGTAGAGCGTCGACCGATGAAGAGATCGCCTTTTTAACAAAACCTAACTCAAGTTTTTGAGAGCACTACCCCCTTTCCAAGTAATAGCCCACCAAATTACATGCCCAATGTATAAAAATGTAAAATCATTTCAATTCAGGTAAAACTTTTTCCATCCTGCGTCGTTAGGTGTTTCATAACCTATATAGAAACAGGAAGACAATGAAAAAAACACATTCCCTACTATTGATTTTGTGCCTAACGGCTAGCGCCAACATCAGTGCTGAGACAAATAACTCGAAAGCGAACACAACAGAACTAAAGAAAAAAGCGACCACTAAAACAAAGGAAGCAATTAAAAAATTATTGCATAAGCCATCAAAAGTTTCTGGGTCTGTTGAGATAAATACTGACATCAAAGGAGGGGCTGTCAATGTCGCAACAGGAGAATATGTATTTGTCGACACAAATATTGGCAGCGTTGCGAACGGCTCTAAGATTCAAGGCAATACCACCATCAACAATACAATTAAAGGAGGCATTATCAATGTTGCTACAGCCGACAAGGCAATCAGTAAAATGAATGTCGGCTCTTTCGAAAAGTCGAAACAACAAGGAAATTTAACTATCAATACTGACTTAGAAGGTGGAATTGTTAATGTTATTACTGGTGAATATGGAATAGTCAATAGCGATACAAGCTCAGTGGCTCGTGGATCAAACATCAATGGTGATGTACAAATCAATTCAAAAATCAAAGGCGGGATTGTCACAGTAGGCAGTGGTACTGGCATATTGGCTAATACCAATACAGCCTCAATCACTGGTTCTAAAATTCAAGGAAATACAAAAATAAATACCGACATCAAAGGCGGCGTTGTGAATGTTGCGGCCAATCAGCTTGCCATTGCTAATGTAGAAACTGGCTCTATTGTTAACTCTAAGGTCAAAGGTGAAACCACGATTAACACAACAATCAAAGGGGGGGTGGCCAATGTTGCTGCAGGCAATGGAGTCTATGCCGATCTAAATGTTGGTTCCATCAAAAAATCAAATATCAATGGCAACACGGCCATTAACACTGATATCAAAGGTGGAGTCGCCAACGTTGCGGCAGGAACAGTCGCTATCGCAACAGCAAATTCAGGCTCAGTTGTGAAATCTAAGATCAATGGAAATACCAATATAAACACTAAAATACAGGGAGGTGTAGCGAACGTAGCAGCAGGAACAGGAACTTACGCTGATTTGAACTCGGGATCTATTAAGAACTCCACCTTAAAAGGTGATACAACAATCAATACCGACATCAAAGGCGGAGTCGCCAATGTCGCCGCAGGCACCGTAGCTATTGCAACCGCAAGCTCTGGATCCGTGGTGAAATCAAAGCTCAATGGCGATACAAAAGTCAACACAAAGATCAAAGGAGCTGTCGCTAATGTGGCTGCGGGTACAGCTGCCTATGCTGACCTAAACTCTGGCTCGATCAAGAAATCCACAATCACAGGTGACACAACAGTATCAACTGACATAGAAGGAGCAGTAGCAAATGTAGCAGCAGGAACTGTTGCAATCGCCACTCTTAATTCCGGCTCAATCAATAAAAGTAAAATCAAAGGTGACGCCAATATCAGCACAGAACTCAAAGGCGGAGTTGCCAATGTTGCTGGTGGAATGGGGGTCGTTGCTCTGGCAAACTCAGGGTCAGCTCACAAGAGTAACGTTGGCACTGATGTAAACATTGATACAAAAATAAAAGGTGGCGTTGCTAACGTAGGCGCTGGTGTTGTTGCCGTCGCAATTGCAAATTCAGGCTCACTCGACAAATCTACAGTGTCTGGATCTGCCGACATCAAAACAGACATCAAAGGAGGTGTAGCGAATATTGCAGGCGGGTATGGCGCACTTGCCAAAATGAATTCTGGCAGCGATGAAAAAAGTAAAATTGACGGTGATCTTTCGATTAACACGGAAGTCAAAGGTGGCATTGCCAACATTGCTGGTGGCGTTGTTGCAATGGCGACATCTAATACAGGCTCAACCGTCAAATCAAAGCTCAGAGATACCACGATCAACACAAAAGTAGATGGCGCAATCGCCAATATAGGTGCTGGCTTAGGTGCTTATGCTGACACCAACACTGGTTCAGTTGTCAAATCAACGATTGATGGCACAACGACAGTTAATACTGAAGTCGATGGCGCAATTGTCAATACCGCTGTCGGTGTTGTCGCGTATGCACAATCTAATGTCGGCTCTACCTATAAATCAAAAGTCAATGGAGATGTAAATATTGATACAACTGTTGATGGGACAGTGGCTAACGCAGCTGTTGGGCTCGGTGCATTTGCCGTCAATAACACTGCCTCTTTAGACAAGGCCAAGATCAAAGGGAATGTAGATATAAAAACCACCATTAAAGGCCAAGCCACAAACCTCGGCGTGGGTCTTGGCGTTTTAGCAAAGAGCAACGTAGCTTCTATTGAAAATTCAAACATTGATTCAGATGTCAAGATTGATACCAATATTGACGGAAAAGTTACTAATCAAGCATTAGGCGTTTTAGCCATGTCCGAATCTAATGTTTCATCCATTAGCAAATCCAAATTGAAAGGTGATGTAAACATTGAAACTGACATTAAAGGCGTAACAAACCGTGCAGCAGGTGCATTAGCAAAAACCAAAACGAATGTTGCAAGCGTAGACAAATCAAAAATCAATGGTAAAACCACATTAAAAACTAAACTTGAAAAAACAGTGACTAATCAAGCGGCAGGCTTAGGTGTTAAATCCGACCTGAACATTGCATCCGTCAGCAAAAGCAACATTAAAGGCAATGCAAACATCGACACTGTCGCTAGCAAAAAAATCATAAACAAAACAACTGGGCTATTAAGCAAGACTGAACTAAATGTGAGTGGCATTAACAAATCAACTGTCAACGGCAACGCTAACATTAAAAGTAAATTAGGTGGTGATATTAGCAATAAAGCCACAGGCTTACTCAGCCAGGCAAAGTCTAATGTTAATGTCATTGACGGATCCACCACTGCTGACGTAAACCTAGATCTGACAACTAAAGGCAACATCACCAACAAATCTACAGGGTTACTCACAAAATCCACCCAAAACGTTAACGCTATTAGCGGTTCTCGCCTCTCTAATGATGCAACTATTATCACAACAGCTAATAAAAACATTCAAAACAAGTCTAGCGGCATTAAAACGGAAGCAAAGTCCAATATTGCATCAATTACAGGCACAAAATCTAATAGCCATATTGAATTGAACACGCAGATCGAAGGCAACATCAGTAATAAAGCATCTGGGCTATTTAATAAAGCCGAACTCAATGTTGGCTCGGCCTCTGGATCAACGCTAGCTGGAGATACGAAGATAAATACTCGCATCAATAAAAATGTCAATAACAAAGCCAGCGGCATCAAAACCAAAGCATTCGCTAATATCGGATCAGTTGTCAACACAAAAACACAAGGTCAACTGGATATGAACACGGAAGTCAATGGGAATGTCAGCAACCGATCCAAGAGTTTATGGAGTAAAGCAAAACTAAATGTCGGTTCCGTGGCTCAATCAAAACTCGGAGGAAACGCTCAACTAAAAACAGTCACTAATGGCAATATCAGTAATAAAGCTAGCGGCTTAAAAACTAAGGCAACAGTTAACATTGGTTCCGTCGATAGTTCAACGGTGAATGGAGGCTTAGTCATGAATACACGACTAGAGCGAAATGTCAGCAACAAATCGTCAGGCTATAAAACCAAAGCGGTTGTAAATGTTGGATCAATAGAACGGTCAAAGGTTGGAGGTGATGCAATCATCAATGCAGTTGTTAAAGGAGATATCAGCAACAAATCTAGCGGGTACAAAACCAAAGCGCATATCAATATCGCTTCACTTTCAGGGTCAAATATAAGTGGCAACGCAAAGCTCAGCAGCATCGTCAATGGTAGCATTTCGAACAAAGCTTCCGGCTATAAAACCAAGGCACGTATCAATGTTAGCTCAATGGTTGGGTCTACTGTAGGGGAAACCAACGCCTCGTCTGTGATCAATGGTTCACTAAGCAATCGTGCCAAAGGCTATAAGAGTAAAGCATATATTGACGTTGGATCAGTGATTAATTCCAATGTGAATAGCTTTAATAGGAACACCAAAATTAACGGTAGCATTTCCAACAAAGCAAAGCGCTATAAAGGAAAATCTCGTTTAAGCATTGAATCTATTCGTTAGTATTTCATCTACAAGCTAACACCCGACTTTTACTATTCTTTAAACGCAAAAGTCGGGTATTTTCAACATTCCGTAAAACTTTTTTAGTTTTACTGCGTTTACTTCATTAGTAGCCACAATAAATCTTAAACAAGGTATCTCTAATGAACAAAAAACACGCTAAATTCATTCTAAGCAGCATTATGTCATGCTTTTTTATGTCAACGTCTTTGAGCACCGCAGGAGAAATTGACTTGTCTGATGAGGTCAACCTTAAATTAGCTCGAATCAAGGCCAAAACACGTCAACAAATTCACAAGAAAAAAGAAGACTACATTGCCGCTGACGACAAGAAAGATAAAATGTTCGATAAAAACAATAGCGATTGTGGCGCAGTGGATATCGGCAATGTCTCTAATTCAAAAAAACAATCATATGGTGTTAAAAAAATTGATGTGGTGATCGTGGGCGACATTATTAACACAGGAAATAAGTGCTAAAACCTATGAACGCATTAATCAAATTATTTTCATTGAGTTTATGCTCAGTATTACTGTCAGGTTGTTTATCATCAAGCGTCATCAAAGATGTTGAAAAGAATGCCTCTCATTTACGTGCAGGCCCTAAACAGCTTCCTCATAAAAACATCACAGACTTTAGCGACAGCCTACATTGCATGGACGACTTATTTATCTCCTTTGGCGTTGGCCGAGGAGATTATGCAATGCTGGTCGAAGAACTCAAGGACAAAACCACCAAGGTAAACGCAGGAACTCGTCAAATGATGATTTCCGCCATTTCTGAAATGACCAAACGCAGTGGAGCACTTAGATTGGTCACATACGGCGCTGATGCTGGTAACCTGATTTCGTTTATTAACGAGTCAGGCAAAAAAGGAACATATGACAGCATTCCTGCTTTCGATATTATTGGTTCGATTTCTCAATTCGATGACAGTATTTATCGAAAACAATCTGACATATCTTCTGAAATTGCCGGAACCAATAATGGATCATCATTAGGTCTAGGAGGAGGAACTTCAGCCAGCAGTTCTGTGACATTTATGACGTTAGACCTCGGCATTATTACATCTCATGATTTATCCATCATGCCTGGCGTCCATACTAAAAATACCGTCGAATTGTATAACAAAGGGTCATCGACCAGCTTTGATGCAGGTATTAGCAAGACGGGAGTCAGTTATAGCTTTTCGGCCAACTCTAAAGATGCTACGGGGCAAGCACTAAGAGGACTTATTGAGTTATCTACTATCGAGTTAATTGGTCGGCTAACCAAGTTGCCATACTGGAATTGCCTAGGCATGGACGGTACACATCCTACCATCCAGCAAGAAATTTCTGACTGGTATTTTCAACTCGCTCAAATGCAAATTTTGCACAGAACTCTCAAGCTTCAATTAGCTACACGTGGGTATTATTCTGGGAATATTGACGAAGAAATCTCTGAAGAATACTTGATATCAGTTTTAGAGTATAAGAAGCGCTTAGGCTTACCGCCCATTCCAGCAGTGGATTTAAATTTCTATAGAGCCTTCCTAAATGAGACCCCTGTTTCAGTAGATCCTTCCATGCTGGCTTACACGAAAAAAGGTCAAAAGTGGCTAGATGAACGCGACCAACTTGCTAAGGATGCTAAAAACAAAAAACAGCGCAAAAAAATCGAACAATCAAACCCTCCAACGGAACCAATCAAATTAGGTTTGGCGAGTGTTTCAGAAAAGTCTGTGTTTAATGTTGGCGATGAAGTTTTCGTGACTATTTCTTCCAATACCAATGGTTATTTAAACTGTTACTTTCAACGCGAAGATGCATACGTTCGAGTCTTTCCAAATCGTTTTTCTGCTGATGGCTATATCTCAGCCAATGGCAATATACAGTTACCTGACTCAAATGCTTACTCTTTTATAGCCGATAATGCAGTAGAAAAAATTCATTGCTTCCTTGCCGCTAAAAATATAGATCAGGATTTACCCGCACTCTTAAAAGTTAATGATCTAGAGCAACTACCAATAGAATCCATTGACATCATCGAAAATGCCTACAAAACAATTACTAATGATCGTTTTGGGCAGAGCCATTTCACCATCAGGACTGAATAAAATGACAATAAAACAACTTTTAATTTCACAAACTGTGTTGCTATCCCTTTTTTCGACACAAAATAGTTACGCTGATTTAAAACACGATTCAAATTATCAAATTATCAGTCATAATAAGCAGCATTCACAGAAACAAAAACAGCTCAACAACACCCAAAAAGGAACAATTTTACTCAACAAACAACAGGTTACGACGGAGGAAAACACTCTCCGTTGCTGGCAAGATGGCACACTCATTCTTGCTGAACACAATTGGGAAAATGTTGTCAAAAACAACCCAATGTTAAAAAATCGTACTCAACAAAAACTTTACACTTTTGACTATGGCGAAACATTCTGCGTTTATATAGGAGATTAAAATGAAAACTATACGCTTGATCACTCTATCATTATTACTACCACTATCAACTTTAACCTTTAACTCTTCGCTTGCTGGCAATACAGAACTCACAACAAAAGAAGAATTCGTAGAAAAATTAACACCAAAACCGGTGGTTAAGACTCGTTCAATCCGTTTAAACGGGCAACAAGCAGCCAATGAAGCTGCGCCTGCTCCAAAGGTATCTATGCAAATTAATTTTGAACATGATTCATACGAACTCACGGCACAATCAAAAGAGAAGCTTCAGCCTTTAGGTGAAGCGCTGGTCAGTGATGAACTTTTAAAATATCACTTTAATATTGCTGGCCACACCGATGCAACAGGTTCAGATGCCTATAATCAAACACTTTCTGGAAAGCGTGCGGTTGCTGTTGGACAGTTCCTTTATGACAATTTTGGTATCGACCCTGCTCGCTTAAAGCTATCAGGACATGGTGAAAAAGAACTTTTGGACACTGAAAACCCGAACTCTGAAGTCAATCGTCGTGTAGAGATCACCACACTTGTTCAATCAGCAAGTGAGTAAAGTTTGTCACAACTTGGCCCATATTAGCCTGGCCGTTTTAGTTGCTGTGATGACAACTAAAACGGCTAATGCTCTCAACAAGAGCCACGCTCAAAATTGCAGCAACACCTGCATCAACAACCAATGCAACTATCGTTGCGACACAAAAAACTCTGAACGCATCATTGAAGCCAAAGGCCCAATAATTCAGAAAGATTTACCCCTCCATGGCGATATTCATCATGTTGAATTAATAGGCGTGAACGCTAGTTTTGTGCGCAAAAAGACGCCTAAGATTACCGCTTCTGGAAAGCAAAACATACTAGATGAATTAAAGGTACGATACAGAAAAAACACTATCTATATTCACTTAACATCAGGTTCATATCGACATGCGAAAGTACAGCTAGATATTGAGTTACCGAACATTCAAAGTGTTAAATTAAAGGGCTCCAACCAGTTGCATATCAACGGAGTTTCACAAAAATCGGCAATTTTTGAGCTCTTTGGAAGTAATACTTTTATTGCTAAAAATAACCACATTGAAGAGCTTTCTCTATTCACCGATGGCACCAATAACATAAATTGGCAAACCAGCTCTCGTATTGAAAGCTTGACAATCAATTCAAATGGAATGAATACAATTAAAATCACACCAAAAAGCCTTAACCTTCTGCAGGGTCAACTAAATGGCATTAATCAATTAGTATTATGCAATCACGATAAAAACATCTCTCGAGATTTAATCGTGAAAGGACTCTCATCAGTGTCAAATCAAGACTGTTAGCTCTAGAGATTTGATATCAATTTTTTCCAAGTTGAAACTCATCCATTTGTTCATTCAAAGATTGGATAGCTTTGCGGTAATGAGTTTTAAATGTATTCACCGGAATATTCAGCAATCCCGCAAAATACTGCTCGGTATATTTAGCCTTTTTGTCTATCCTCTGAGCTTGTGTCCAAACTAAAAATACTTGCAATTCATCCATCGAAATATCGTCATTTCTTTCATTTCTAGAATGACTGTTTTTAACTAATTTGTCCCTAGTTGAATGAAATACATTCCACACAGTATCAATATCCATATTGTTTAAATCCGCTAAGTGTTGCCATTGGAACGGTTGCCTATCATCCCAATACTCGGATTCATGCTTGAGTAAAAACACAACACGTAAATGTGATGGTAGCTGAGGAATCAAGCTTTTGGTCAAATACTCTAACTCAGTTTTTGCAGCATAGTCACTTTGCAAAGGATCTTGATCCAACACAGTTACTTGGCTTGCACCATCAAATTGCTGCCCATCCTCTTCAAGTTGATCTAAAGAGCTTTCTTTACGAACGCCTTGTTTACGCCATAAGTCACGTAACAAGTTCGTCGCTATTTTATTGATAAAGTGAGAAAACTGATCACTATCTTGATATTTTGGCAGATAATCAAGCACTTTAATCCAAAGCGCCTGTGTAAGGTCATCGGCATCTGCTTTATTTTTGGTATGCACAAGTAAACGCTTACGAATTGTGTCGTAATGTCGCCGCACTAATGTTTCAAATGCTCGTTGATCTTGTTTATCGAGGTAAAATTGGATTAATTGATTATCAGTCTTGTCTGCGTACATGAAGTTCCAAATTTTAATGTTAAGCAGTAAAAGACGGTATCATCCATCACAAACATTACATGTCCAGTAATGATGTCATATTTTTAACAATCGCAGATAAATCATTCGCCTGCTGAACACTCAATACTTTCAACGAAGAAAATTTTGACAATTTTTCAAAGCTTTCATGAACGCTGGAATGAACAGACGAATTGGCAAGCATGTCCTGCCTGACCACATCAAAATCTTCAAAAGCTAATTGCAAACTTGAAAATTGATCACTCTCCGCCGATCGTCCATTTTCATAGGTTAGGCGCAAACGTTCGAGCCATTGGCCTACACGATATAAGTCATTATCAGCGTGTCCACTGAAGGACTTATTCAAGAACTGCACTGCGGCATTTACCTCTTTCGTTGATAAATCTGACACACCATTCATTGCTGAGAAATACTCCTCAATAACAAGATTATTTTTTTCAATAGCAACTTTCTTAATGGTATTAATAATAGCTTTTTTAGCCAAAATATCGCCTGCGTCTTCCGATAAATTTAATACATTCAAATCTATCGCCAGTCGCCCAAATTTAGCTGCTCCGCTCGTTGACGATATACGAGTTTGTGACAAATCAATATTGCGGATTTTAGTTGTACTACTCAGTGCTAATTGACGACAATGATGACAATCCTCTAGATACGCCACATCAAAAAAATGCACGTCATTGGATGGCTTAGGGACTAAAGTAAGCATTACAACAACTATTACAGCAAATACTGGTACAACTGCAAAAGCCTGATTAGGTAAACCAAAACCGGGTTGCATGAGCCCTTGTAAAAACTGGCGTATTGTTGTCATCAATGAAAACGACGGGAGTAATTTCGTAGATTGATTTACCCGATCTTCGCTCCTGCATCTATCATCAGAAGATTCCTTCGCTAATTGCAAAATTGTTTGTATTGAGCTTTCTTGTGCATCAATATCTTCAACCTCTTGCTGTTTAAACCCAGGATCAGCGGCACACATTATTTCTCTTAGAGCAGCAGAAGGCATGGCATCCCGCTCCTCTTGATAACGTTTATATAGATCACTAACATCATAGTGATCAGTTTCTTTTTTAGTCATATCGCGACTCTATCTTTTTTTCTTCATGCTTAACACCGCAGAATCAAGTTTCAATTCAAACTGAACAGCAAACTTCTTGAATAATATCCAAAAAAAGCTGCTTTATTGATAATAATAACGAGCCAGATTATAAAAAGTTTTCCTTTCTTTAAATTAATTTTTATTTATCTAAAAATCAAAAAGTTAGCAACTATACAACCCAGTCAATGTATACATAGCCATTACGTAAATTTCATTTAATGATTGCGTTTTCACATGTTAAAAGCTGTCATTAATATTGAATGAAAGAGCTCAACAAAAAAAATAACGCTCAATTTTAAAACTTTTTTAATTCTGTGTCGTTTAAGGATGATACATAGATTTTATATTGATTGTTTTGGGGACACTCCATTGGGAAAACACACGTACAAGTTAACACTAACGTTAGTTAGTCTTATTTTTTTGAATGCATCCATGCCAGCCAAATCAATGGAAGCTATTCCAGATTCAGCTCAACCTGGCCGCATTGAACAAGAGTTCAAAACATTACGTATACCAAAATCAAATGCAAAAGCGTTTATTCCGGGGCAACAAGATCTAATCGCACCAGAGGGAGCTAACGAAATCACCTTTCAACTTAACGGCATTCAGTTTTTAGGCGTTTCTGTATTTGATCAGGCATTTCTCGGTAAACAGTTTAGCGCTTTTATAAACAAAAACATTTCATTAGCTGATTTATACACGATCGCCAATGAATTAACTGTTTACTACCGCAATCAAGGGTACATTCTTTCTCAAGCCTTGGTACCTGCTCAGAAAATTGATGACGATGGCATCGCAACAATTCAAGTTGTGGAAGGTTTTATCAGTGATATCAATCTATCTGGTGTCAGCGAAAAACAAGCGAAACGCATAGCAAAAATCACTCAAAAAATTCAGAAATCCCAACCTTTACGTGCAGACATCCTTGAACGTTATTTATTGATTTTAAATGATTTTGGCGGTGTGAACTTTTCAGCCACTTTAGCGCCATCTCAAACACAAGGTGCTGCTGACATCACACTAAATATTACTGAAAAGAACTATGATGCCTCTTTTGATATTGAAAATAGAGGAACAGAAATTGTTGGTCCAGAAAGGCTCACAGCCCAAGTCAGTATCAATAATATTTTTAATGCATTTGATGCAAATAATCTCACAGTCGTCTCTACAGGAAACAGCGAATTAAACTATATTAGCCTAAGAAATGACTCTCCAATTGGCAATAATGGCTGGCATTTAGTAACCGCAGTCACAACATCAAGAAGCCAGCCCGGCGGAGAGCTTGAAATCTTAGAAATTGAAAGTCGTGGAAACACTTTTTCTATTGGAGCAGAGTACCCCTTCATTAGATCTCGTACAAAAAACCTCAGTTTGCGTAGTCATCTGGATATTTACAACAATGAATCAACGCGTTTAAGTAGTGCTGAAAACTCAGAATCTCTGTCAACAGAAGACAGAATCCGATCAATTCGCCTCGGCGCTGTTTTTGACAATATTGACTCATTTCGTGGCATTAATTTAATAGATGTAGAGTTTAGTCAAGGCCTAGACATCTTGAATGCCTCGGAATTAGGTGATTCTCAACTGTCAAGAGAGCTGGGAGACCCAAAATATCGCAAGCTGAATTTATATGCTGCTCGACTACAATCTATCGCTCCCCACTGGTCATTATTATTCAGCCTAAATGGCCAATATAGTAATGACAACTTACTCAGCGCGGAACAATTTGGCGTGGGCGGGAAAAATTTTGGTGGCGCCTATGATTCTTCTGAAATTATTGGCGATACAGGTATCGCAGGAAGAATTGAGTTACGTTTTTCTAAGTCATTGCCCGACTATTGGTTTCGCAATATCGTAGCTTATAGCTTTCTTGATGGCGGTGAAATCAAGCGTAATGCACCTAGCGTTGGCCAAGAAGACCGAGAGTCATTGTCATCCTATGGCTTCGGCATTCGCTACCGCACAGGCAAATATATTTCAGGTAGCTTGGAATATGCACTCCCTAACAATCGTGACATTGCGTCTGAAGGCAATGATGACGGCCGATTATTTTTTAACTTAAAAGCAACTTTCTAAAAAGAACCTCCCTAAGGAAACTCAAAGGAACTAGTCAAATGCGAAAAAGTAGACAGAAAAAAACGATGAAACAGTTAAGACTTACAAAGCTCGCTAGCACTCTTTCAGCAGTCGCTATCACAATCTCAATGCCACACATTATGATGGCTGCACCTACTGGCGGACGAGTCACTCAAGGCAGTGCAACAATTGAGCAAACGTCTAACACACGTATTGATATCAACCAAAGTTCCGATAAAGCAATTATTAATTGGGATAGCTTCAGCATTAAACAAGGTGAACGAGTCAACTTTAACCAACCCAGAAGTTCATCAGTAGCGTTAAACCGAGTCACTGGCGGTTCTGTTTCCGATATTCAAGGCGCATTGACCGCAAACGGTCAGGTGTTCTTAATTAACCCGAATGGGATTGTATTTGGTAAAAACGCAACTGTTGATGTGGCTGGGCTAATTGCCAGCACATCAGACATCAATGACTCAGATTTCATGAATGGCAAATTTGAATTTACTGGATCAGGTTCAGGTTCTATCGTTAATGAGGGAAACATCACAGTCAAACAAGGCGGTTTGGTCGCATTAGTCGCGCCAACCGTTCGCAACAGTGGCGTCATTCAAGCTAAATTAGGGCGCGTTGCGTTAGTATCTGGTAACACTTTTACCGTCGACTTATATGGTGATGGCTTAATTAAACTTGCGGTTGATGACAAGGTTGCACAAAGCTTAGCGCAAAACACAGGCACTATCACCGCATCTGGAGGTAAAGTTTTAATCAGCGCTGAAGCCGCTAGAAACATCGTTGATAACATTGTGAATATTTCTGGAGTTGTTCAAGCTAAATCCATTTCAGTCAATGGAGGAAGTGTGAATTTATCAGGCACACTAGATGCTACAGCCAGCGGCAAAGGCGGAACAATCGATGTTCTAGGCAACTCCATTAATGTCACAGGCACTATCGATGCATCAGGCAATACAGGCGGCGGAACAATCCATATTGGTGGTGACTTCCAAGGCAAGGGAAATCGCCAACGCGCTAGCGAAACCATCATCAGCAGCAGTGCGACTATTCAAGCAAACGCCAATACTCAAGGCGACGGCGGTCGCATTATTGTCTGGTCTGACAACAATACTCAAGTCGATGGACAAATAAGTGCCACTGGCGGAGCACTATCTGGTAATGGTGGCTTTGTAGAAACATCAAGCGCCGGCACCTTGGATTTTTCAACGAGTGTTGACGTCAGTGCACCTAACGGTAGGGCTGGAACATGGTTAATTGATCCCGAAAATATCGTTATTGATGGCGCACGAGCCAGTTTAATTGAAAACAGCCTAAATGAAGGATCTAGTGTATCCATTAAAACCAGTGACGCAGGCACTGGCGAAGGCAACATTGATGTCAATGCACCTATCAATAAAACCGCAGGCGGCGATGCAAGCCTGTCGCTGACAGCACATAACAATATCAATATTAATGCGCCTATCACATCAACCAGTGGCAAATTAAATGTGACATTAGATGCAGGCAATAACATCAACCGTAACAGCCCAATCAACCCTAATGGTGGCAGTGTTTCAGAAATTATTTCTTCAAAAGGGCCTGAAAGTGAAATAGAAGAAGAGTCTAGCCCTGAAAATAATAGCGCACCAGAACAAACAAATGGCACAACAGGAAGTACTAGCACTGAAAATGCTACAACAGAAACGACAACTGACTCAAGAACAACCAGCACAAATGCACCCCACAAGCCTGAAACGAACTCACAACCACAAGCAGTAGGAGCTAAAATTTCAGTAACAGAAAAGGTGCCGCTAAATACACCTGCGTATAAAATATCACCTGCTACTAATCAAACACCTCTAGACACCACCATTAAACCTCAACAGGTTGACGGCCCGACGACAGAGGTTAACCTTGAAAGCGAAACACCAACAGATACGCCAAACCAGAACGAGAACACTACTGATACCTCAACAAATAGAGAGGAGGCAGTTTTTCAAAATAAACCAGGTCCAGAGACTGATCCCACCCCTCTAGATAGCCCAACCACACCAGAAAACTCGACCGTTGAAACAAGTCCTTCAGAAACGTCAACACCTCAAGCACCTGCGCAAGAAACAAGCACGCAAACTCAAACACCTGCAGCTACTGAAAACAGCAATAACGATACAAGCAGTACAGCTGCCAGTGTTTCAACAAACACCGAAGGCAGTCAAGGTGCGAGTACTTCCCCAGAAACGCCTTTATCCACACCTGAAATAACGGATGTAGAACAACCGATCGCTGAACCACAAGCTTCTGTTCCGCCAGCAACTGAAAACTCGCAACCAGCGCAGCCAAACTCTGGGACTAAGCCTCCTGTGGCTGACATTACAGAACCTGAAACACGTGTGACTGCGCCAAGCGAGACAGCTTCTCAGAATGAGGCAAGCGCTCCAATAAATAACGTAGTGACTCAACAAGATTCGCCACCGACGGAGACTGCAACGACTGAATTGCCTTCCAGCGAAGCCTTTTCCAGCAATACCAACATTGACACAGCAATTCAACAAGTGAATTCAGTCATCTCTGACAATAAAGCTCCTTCAATCGAATCTTCGGTAGACGTCCCGTCGGGTAACGCTGAGCCTAATGCGCAATCAACGGCTATTGCGCCAGTTGAGTTAACAACTCCTGAAATTACATCGCAAGAGATAGTGGAAACTGTAGTAGCGCCTGAGACTCAACATAACCTGACAGACTCCTCAGAAACGCCACTTATTGAACTTTTCATTGACAAAATGAATGACCAAACTCAAGTGCCATCACCTGAGCGCAGAGCTCAAACTACGCAATCATTTGCCGAGCAAGCCCAA
The DNA here is from genome assembly GCA_050633585.1 of Arenicella sp. GTDB lineage: Bacteria > Pseudomonadota > Gammaproteobacteria > Arenicellales > Arenicellaceae > CALKZN01. Next base: position 19,076 of record JBOEGT010000002.1, on the reverse strand, counting down.
ACCGAAGCAGAACCAATGATTATTGTTGTGACAGGAACCGAAGAAACAGCATCACCAAGAGAAACAAAGCCTTCTTCCAACTCGTCACAAAACAGAAATTCAGGCTTCCAAACAGTCGAGGAAGTTCCTTCTTCAACCCAGAGGAACGAGAACATGCTTGCCATCGAAGAAGATAGCAATCCAATCAAGCTCATGGATGAAATGATTGAACAAGACTCTGCATTAACAATCACCATTGAAGACCAGCAACCCACCATTATGGCGGCAGTAGCTACAAGTGATGACAATGCTTCTGACACCACAAGCCAAGATAACTCACCAGCACTAGAAACGATTGAGGAAAATACAAACAAGATTGAAGAGATTAACACAGTCTCGACAAAGCAAACCGTTGTTGCACAAGCACCTGTTAATGAAAATAATTCATTAACAACACAGCCAAAAGAAACGAACAACACAATTCCTACAAAAGTTACTAATGAAAAAGTGGTGATCGTAAATAGCGCAACACAAAACAATCAAACTACAACTAAAACACCGGCGGTTACTGCTAAAACAGAAGATAAAAAAGCCGCTAAATCTACAAAAAAAGTCACTCAAAACTGTGCTACAAGCAGTCACTTTGTCTGGTTACAGTCTGGTATTCGTAGTGCCGCAGAAACAGCAGACATGGGTCGCGGTGGAAGCATCAGTAAAGACATCTTTAAAAATTGCTTTAAATAAACTTTTAAGGGGCATTCTTCACTCCTGAAGAATGCCTAATTTGTTATGAAATACCCCGCCAAACAGCTCATTAGTCTGCTCGGTCTAATGAGCTTCATTTATTCAGCATCCAGTAAAGTCATTGATGTTCCTGCGCTACCTTTTCCACAAATTGAGGTCAACGCTCATATCGATCGTCCAGTTGACCTCGCGTTTGACGCCCAAGAACAGCATATTATTTCTGTTTCTGATGATCGTACCATTCGCAAATGGGATCAACAAACAGGACGCTTAATCAGTACCACGCGCATTCCCATTGCGGAAGGTAAAGAAGGCCAACTTTATTCGGTAGCCGTTGCTAGTGAATCTCGTCAATTGGTCGTCGGAGGTTGGACTGGTTATAGCTGGGATAAGTCTATCTCTCTGTATGTATTCAATATTGACACCATGAAGATGGAACGACGAGTCACAGGGCTTCATGAGCGTGTGACGGCCTTAGAGTTTTCACCAACAGAGCATCGTTTAGCCGCTGCATTGATTGATGGCACAACCATTATGTATAACACAAAAGATCTCAGCATCATTGCTCAAAAAAATCACTGCACAGCAAACAGTTACCGTATTGATTTTGATGATAACAATCGTCTTGCAGTGCAATGCTTTGATCAACATTTCTATATTTATGATGAAAACCTAGAATTATTAGACCGTCAGCAACCTTGGAAAGGCCATGAAATTGGTTCCATTCAATGGTCTCCCGATAATTCCAAACTTGCTATTGCTTACTTCGACAAAAAGCGCGTTTCTATCCTAGATGGCACATCATTTGCATTATTAAAAGACCTTGATGTATCAAGCTTAGGCGATGAAACAATTTCTCAAGTCACTTGGTCTACCGACGGGCGCTATGTGTATGCCGCAGGTGATTATAAAAAGGATGGAATGAACCGAATTGCGCGTTGGGATATAGGAAAAAATAGTACTCTCAAAACCTTTCCATTAAGCAAGGAACGAATATTTCGACTGATACCACTTCCTGATGGCGGAATCGCTTATACATCACTTGAGCAAGCTATCGCAAAAATCAGCCAAAATGGCAGCATTGAATTCAATAAAGCCCCGCCAATAGTTTCACATTACAATCGAGACCATTTATTGCATATTTCAGCCAATGCCGACACAGTGAGTTTCGCTTTAAACGATGAAGGAACAAAATTCCAAGAGTTTTCTGTCAAAGACAGAAAAACAAAGCTGGCAGATGCGCCTTCGCCGTTGTTATTTAAGCCTATACACTCTACCCCTTCTATGAAGATAAAGAATTGGCGCTTAAGCTCAAAGGCTATTTATAACGGCAAACCATTAAAGTTCTACAACCATCAAGAAAGTAATGCCTTAGCAATTTCACCAACTAAAGATTTCTTTGCGCTGGGCTTAGATAGTGAATTACGCCGCTACAATAAAAAAGGTGACATTGTTTGGAAACAATTTATCGTGACCAGTGTTGTTTCACTAAACATCAGCCAAAATGGTGAGACAATTGTCGCTGGCTTACAAGATGGCAGCATTCGTTGGTATAGAGCGAGTGATGGTGGTGAATTTTTCGCACTATTTCCACATAAAAACACAACAGATTGGGTTGCCTGGACACCTCCAGGTTTCTTCATCGCCTCACCGGATGGGGATAAATACATTGGCTGGCAATTAAATAATAGCTCGGAAGAAACAGCAGAGTTTTATTCGGCATGGCAATTTGAAAAACTGCTTTACCGACCAGATATCGTCCAAGACTATTTTGATAGTCAAGGCGTTTGGAATAACAGCCGACAATTTGAGAAGTTTCGTACGCAACGAATGCGTACCTTAGCACCACCTAAATTAGAGGTTTCTCTTCTGGATGTGACGAATCAAGGCACCGCAATCATTCGCATCGAATCAGAGAAAAGGCGACTCCCCATTGATCAATATACTGTGTTTGTAAATGACCTGCCTGTGACTCCATTTAACGAGCGTCAGCTGACTAATAACGAGCAAAATGCGTTTATTCGAGAACATGAAATCCCACTTCATGCAGAAGAAAACTATATTCGTGTTGAAGCAATGACACAAAGCTCTTTTCAAGTAGCAAACTTATTTATTGAATCAAAAACTCAGCAACGTGAACAAAAAGGAGATTTATACTTACTGGCGATTGGCGTCAATGAATTAAGCTCTATGCCCGAAAACAGCCTGAATTTTGCTGCACAAGATGCTGTGGCTGTCTCGAATTTATTAAAAACATCTCAGTATCAATACAAAAAAACTCACATCAAAATACTCAGTGATTTAGAGGGAGAAACCCCGAGCAAGAAGAATATTTTAGAGTCTCTATCATTCCTTAATCAATCAACAGCCAATGACACTGTCATTTTATATATCGCCGCACATGGCATTAGCAATAAAGCAGGCGATTACTTTATGGTGCCTAGCGATGGCAATCTTTCTGACTTAGTCGGAGTCATTGAAAACAACCAACGGGATGCAGACTCCCTGATTCGATGGGATAGCTTTCTTGAGGGCATGCGAAATTCAGCAGGTAGGCGGATGTTAATTGTTGACACCTGTGAAGCTCAAAAAATTAAAGGTAATTTTGACTTTGGTTCATTAGCAAAACGTTCGGCAGCCGTTTCTTTTGGTTTATTATCAGCATCAACTGGCAGTGAGCAGTCTCAAGAATACCCTCCAGCAGGTCAAGGCCTTTTCACATATGCTTTACTTCAAGCATTGGAAGGAAAAGCTGATGAAAATAAAGATGATAAAATCAACTTACAAGAAATTTACACCTATACAAAAACATTTGTAGAAAAAAACCGCCTTCTAAGAGATTTACCACAAACACCTCAATTACTCGCTTCAAAATCAATTAGAGAAACCTCTTTAAATACGCTTTCTGAAAACACCATTGAAACACCTAATATTGAACATTACATCCGTAAAAGCTCAGAAGCCATTAAAGACATGTTCGATTTCTTTAAACAAAAATTAGGCACATCCACCAGCTAAAAAATAGAGAGATTTAAACACTCAAAAGTACATAAATGCTGCATTCCATTTGCCTATAAAAAATAAATATAAAAAATATCATTTTTTTTAAAACTTTTTCCAAGCCACTGCGTTAGCTCTTTTGTAGTTACCTACTAACTGAAACAAAACAACTATCTCAATGGAGAAAATATAATGAAAACAATGATCAAACAAAGCGCTATCACTTTATCAATCATGGCAGCCTTTGGTATGGCCTCTACCGCTGTAGCTCAATCAAATGTTGAAGGAACACTTAAAATCAAAACCGAGATTGGTAAAGGCGGCATTGTGAATCTAGCAACAGGAAAAGAAAGCACAGCTGAAGCAGCGATCAATACTGTTGAAAAATCAACTTTAAAAGGTGATGTCACGATGGACTTAAAAGTTGGTAAAAGTGGCTTAGTTAATCTAGCAACAGGCGAAAAAAGTGAAGCTCGCATGGATGTTAATGCAATTAAAAACTCTACTGTGCAAAACGCGGCTATCAAAACAGATGTTTCTAAAGGTGGCATTGTTAACTTAGCAACAGGGAAAGAATCAAAAGCAAACCTTGGTTTAGGTGCAATTAGAGACACAAACATGACGGGTGGAAATGTTGAGCTCGACACAAAAATTGGCAAAGGAGGCGTTGTAAACCTTGCAACTGGTCAAAAATCAACCGCTTCCTTGCTAATCACGTCGCTACAAGGAGCTTCAGGCTCAGGCAATATCAAATCTTCAACTGACATCAGTGAAGGCGCTGTAGTTAATCTTGCAACAGGGCAAGAGTCTACAGCTGACTTACTTATTTCATCAGTGCGTGATTCTGAAGTAAATTCAGATGTCACCATTAAAACAACAATAGGAAAAGGCGGTGTCGTAAACCTTGCAACTGGTAAAAACTCTGTTGCGACTGCTGCTATAGGTTCAATCACTGATGGTTCAAAAGTTTCAAGCGGAACCGTTGATATCAACACGGATATCAAAGGCGGTGTCGTCAATCTTGCAACAGGTCAAGATAGTAAAGCCAACCTGCTTGTTAGTTCAATTCAAGGTTCTGAAATTGCAGGTGATACACAAATTGATACTCAAATTGAAGGAGCAATTGTTAATTTAGCGACAGCAAAAAACAGCACATCAAACTTGAGTGTTGGCTCTGTGAAATAAACATTCAATTCGCAGTTTTCTTCTACAAAAAAAGCGCTATTCAAGGAAACTTGAATAGCGCTTTTTTCTATCCACGTGTGTATAAATCAAGTAGCAAATCCAACGCGAAATACGCTGTTATGAAAAAAACGTATTATTAGTCAAATGTAAACTTTTAAAAAGAAAAGTACACAGCTTATAAGCTTTTTAAATAATCAATAATATCATCAGACTCATACATCCATTGAGACTTGCCTGAAGCTTCAATTAACAGACAAGGCACTTGTGTTTTACCACCACCTTGGCGCAGAGCCATCATATGCTCACGATCACTTGTATCTCTCAACTCAACGTCAACAGACATATGTTTCAATGCATTCACGACACGCACACAAAATGGGCACCAAGGGGAATGATAAAGACTTAATTTCATAGTTTGTACTCAATAAAAAAAAGCCAGCAGCGCAACACTACTGGCTTTAGATATAGACCTTGTGAGAGTTATTTTACTTTCAATAATTCTACTTCAAAAATCAATGTTTGATCTGGGCCAATCGATGGAGGCGCTTGCTTACCATAGGCCAACGCCGCAGGAATATAAAGCGTGCTTTTACCACCTTCTTTCATCAACATCATGCCTTCACGAAAACCTGGAATCACATTACCAATAGGGAATGTAGCTGATTGGTTTCGATCATATGAACTGTCAAACACATCACCGTTGACCAATGTACCCTTGTAGTTGACTTCAACTTCACTGTCTTCGGTTGGGCTTGCACCTTCTCCTTCAGTAATGACTTTATACTGCAAACCACTCTCAGTGGTAACAACACCTTCTTTCACTTTATTTGCTTCTAGAAAAGCAACGCCTTCTTCAGCACGTTTTTTAGCAATAGCTACCGCTTCATCATTCTTGCGTGTTTGGAAAGCTGTCAATGCCGCAATCACTTCTTCTTCAGTCATTGCAGAACCTTTTTCACTCAACGTCTCAGTCATTGCTCTGGTCGTCACATCAAGATCCAATTCATCAATCATGTTGTTGTCCTTAAGCGTACGACCAAATTGATAACCAATCGCATAGCTCAATTTTTCTTTGTCAGTGCTCAATTCAGCAGTTTTCACTTCTTCTGCTTTTGGCTCTTCTACTTTGGCCTGTTCTTTTTCTTTACAAGCGGTGACAAACATCACTAAGCTCAGTAATAAAACGCTGGTTTTCTTCATGAGAAACGTCCTCTATTTTTTAATAATTTAAATTTATGATGATTTTTCGATTGAAATAGCCTGTTTTGAAGCAATCTCTTGATCTAAATTAGAGATTAATTCATCAACCGTTAAAATCGTTTGTGCTTTGCTGCCAAAACGTCTCACAGCAACTGTTCCCTCTTCCGCTTCGCGCTTTCCTAAACAAAGAATAACAGGTACTTTTTGTAGACTGTGCTCACGAACCTTATAGGAAATTTTTTCATTACGTAAATCTGTGTCAACTCGGTAACCTTTGGCTTTGAGCTGTTCAGCGACTTGCAATGCATACTCATTCGCATCAGAGACAATTGAAGCCAATACAATTTGAGTCGGGGCTAGCCACAATGGCAATGCTCCAGCATGCTGTTCAATCAAGATGCCAAGGAATCGTTCAATTGAACCCAGAATCGCTCTATGTAGCATCACTGGCACCTTCTTGGAGCCATCTTCAGCAATATATTCCGCATCTAAACGACCAGGCATAGAAAAATCAACTTGCACAGTACCACATTGCCAGACACGGCCAATGCAATCTTTTAATGAGAATTCAATCTTCGGCCCATAAAATGCCCCTTCGCCGGGCTGCAAATCCCAATCGAGACCATTATCATTTAGCGCTTGTTCAAGTGCCAATTCCGCTCGATCCCAATCATCATCAGAACCAACACGTTGCTCTGGGCGTGTAGACAATTTATAAATCACATCGTCAAAGCCAAAATCTTTGTAGACTTCATGCAAGAAATCAATAAAACTTTTGACTTCCGCTTGTATCTGATCCTCGGCACAAAAAATATGCGCATCATCTTGCACAAAGCTACGAACACGCATGATTCCATGCAAAGACCCTGATAATTCATTGCGATGACACGAACCGAATTCCGCTAAACGCAAAGGTAAATCACGATAACTTTTTAAACCTTGATTAAACACCTGCACATGGCAAGGGCAGTTCATCGGCTTGACGGCATAGTTACGATCATCGGTTGTAAGGGTAAACATATCATCACCAAACTTACTGGCATGCCCTGATCGCTCCCACAAAGAAATATCCACAATTTGAGGGGTTTTAATTTCTTGATAGCCATGCTCACGCTGTTTAGCAGCCATGTAGTTTTGTACTGACTGGTAAATACTCCAACCCTTCGGGTGCCAGAAAACGCTGCCTGGCGCTTCATCTTGCATATGAAACAGGTCAAGCTGCTTACCTAATTTACGATGATCTCGCTTTTCGGCTTCTTCTAAATTACGTAAATATTGCTTAAGCTGTTTTTTATCAGCCCACGCCGTGCCATAAATGCGTTGCAGCATTTGGTTATTAGAATCGCCTCGCCAATAAGCGCCCGCGAGTTTCGTCAGCTTAAAGCCATTGCCTAACGCTTTTGTGGAAGGCAAATGTGGTCCACGGCACAAGTCAAGAAACTCACCCTGCTTATACACAGTCAACGTTTCGTCGGCGGGCAAATCGGCGATAATTTCCGCTTTAAAGTCTTCGCCAATCCCTTTAAAGTAATCAATCGCTGCATCACGTTCCCAAACCAAACGTTCAATGGTTTCATCGCGTTTTACGATGTCATGCATTCGCGCTTCAATTTTTTCTAAATCCTCTGGCGTAAAAGCAGTATCTCGAGCAAAGTCATAGTAAAACCCATTTTCAATCGCCGGTCCAATTGTGACCTGCGTTTCAGGGTAAAGCTCTTTGACGGCTTCCGCCATCACATGCGCCGCATCATGACGGAGAATCTCCAACGCTTCATCACTGCTGCGAGTAATCAATTGCACATCCGCATCTGTTTCAATATGACGGGTCATGTCCCACTGCTCACCATTGACGACAATGGCCAGTGAATTACGCTTTAAACCTTCACTAATCGCACCCGCGATATCCATTCCAGTCGGAGCTGAATCATATTGTTGAACCGCGCCATCAGGCAAAGTAATTTGGATTGACATAAGAATTAATTAACCGATCAAAAACAATTTCACAAGCGGTCTATTCTACCTGATAAAATCCGCAGCATTAACATGGAAAACTGAATGAATAGCTATTTCGCAATGGTTTTCACTGCTACTATTCTCAGTCGAACGAGTTTAACCAAAAAAATCGAATAATTACCTCATGAGCACACAAAGCATCACGATTACTCAACCCGATGATTGGCATTTACATTTTCGCGATGGCGATATTTTGACAGAAACCGTTGGCGCAACCGCTCGGCAATTCCAACGCGCTATTGTCATGCCCAACCTAGTTCCTCCGGTGACAAATGCAGAAGAAGCCAATGCCTATCGTGATCGAATTTTAGCCGCACGCCCAAAGGGAAGCCTCTTTGAACCTTTAATGACGCTATATCTGACGAATGACACAACGCCCGATATTATTCGTACTGCAAAAGAACAAAACGTCACCGCTGCCAAACTGTACCCTGCTGGCGCCACCACTAATTCAGATGCTGCAGTCAGTGGTATCGAGTCTCTATACCCTGTGTTTGAAGCAATGAGTGATATCGGGATGCCTTTATTAATTCATGGGGAAGTCACAGATTCTCATGTGGATATTTTTGACCGTGAAGCCTTGTTTATCGAAACACACCTAAGAGACATTGTTGAAAATTTTCCAGAACTTAAAGTCGTTTTTGAACACATCACTACTAAAGAAGCTGTCGAATTCGTACAAACATCCTCAAATAAGGTTGCTGCCACAATTACACCGCAACACCTGCTATTAAACCGCAATGACTTGCTTGCAGGTGGTATTCGACCGCACAATTATTGCCTTCCCGTTTTAAAGCGTAATACACACCAACAAGCATTACGATCAGTCGTTGCTTCAGGTTCAAGTAAATTCTTTCTTGGCACCGATTCAGCGCCACATCATCAACACCTCAAAGAAACCGCCTGCGGCTGTGCAGGTTGTTACAGTGCTCATAGTGCTATTGAATTATATGCCACTGTATTTGATGAACTTGATGCCTTAGACAAACTCCAAGGATTTGCTAGTGAGTATGGCCCGGATTTTTATGGATTACCCCGAAACACTGGCACCATCACACTGCAACATAAGGAGTGGCAAGTTCCCGCCGATGTGTCCCTTGCGGATGGAAACAAGATAATTCCTTTCCTCGCTAACACAACTTTACATTGGAAGCTTGTTTAACCGGGGCATCTCGGCTTTAATATTGACTATCAAAATTGATCTACATTTGTAAACACGGAAATTAACCATGGCTGAAATTTTAACCCTCGGAAACTTTATTGATCTTCTTTTACTTGTCATGCTTCAAGCGGTGCTTGGCTTCGACAATTTACTTTATATTTCTTTAGAATCACAACGCGCTCCCGCCGACAAGCAAGCCGCTGTTCGAAAATGGGGAATTGGCTTAGCCGTTTTCTTCAGACTCATTTTATTGTTTGCGCTATTAAAAATGGTGGAAAAATTTCAATCTGAAATTTTCTCTATCAATTGGGAAGGCGTCATTGAAGGCACATTCAACTTTCATGCCATTATTGTGTTATTTGGTGGTGTGTTTATTCTCTATACCGCCATGAAAGAAATATTACATATGATGCGGATTGAAGATCACGCCAATACGGCAAACCGAAAACCAAAATCTGTGTTTGAAGTGATTTTCTTAATTGTTGCCATGAATGTCGTGTTCTCTTTTGACTCGATTTTAAGCGCCATGGCGATCTCAAAAGTATTCCCTGTAATGGCCAGCGCCATATTAATTGGCGGCATCTTAATGATTGTCCTTGCAGACACCGTCTCAGACTTTTTGCAAAAAAATCGCATGTATGAAGTCGTCGGGTTATTCATCTTATTCTTAGTCGGTGTGATGCTGTTATCAGAAGGTGGGCACTTATCTCACCTACAGCTTTTCGGTAATCACATTACTCAAATGAGCAAAACAACTTTCTACTTTATTCTGGTCATCATCATTGTCATTGACATTGTTCAAAGCCGATATCAGAAAAAGTTGTTACGTGCCGTCAACAAGCACTAGCTATTAAGTTACTCCATAAAAAAAGCCGGACTATTCTTGCGAATAGCCCGGCTTTTTTCTGCACAAGAAAAAATCACTTCAGCATCATGTTTGCATACATTTCATCAACGCTTGTTCAAGCTCAATCAACCGGTTTTCATCATGATGTATCCATTCAATGCGGCTAACTTTTGAGTCGCTTATTGGCATCTCCGTTAAAACACCATCTGCCTTGTTATAGCTCACTGATCCTTGAGGAGTGACGAACACCCCTTTGAGCCGCTCAACCTCGATACCCTGAAAAAAACGATTCAATTTGTCATTATCAAATACAAAGCGTGACTGAAACACCCAACCTTGACTGAAAAAACCTTCGCCTTTATTTTTTACGGTCAAATAACCACACTCGGGAAAGTCTTTATCGCCAGGCATCGGCAGTGAATCAGGAACAGTATCCAATGCATGAGAATGCCCATGCACATGACCCGCCATTAACGCACCTACACCTCCATGCGCTCCACTCAACCAACTCAAATCAATACGTCCCATCGATGTTTCATAAAACCGTTGAGGCTTATCCACACCTAACTCATGTAAATATTTTTGCAACTTTTCGGAATCATTTTCACCATATTGATCCGTTTTGTTTGCGACTATCACATCAGCAACTTCTAACTGTTGAATGAATGTAGCGTGCGTTCTATAGCGGTCATCAGACACTTTTCGAGCATCTACTAAGGTGATGGTATGTTGCAAATCAAGCACCTCCAAGTAATGACCTTCAGATAAGGTTTGAATGACTTCCTTAGGATGCCCTAAGCCAGTAGGCTCGATGAACAACCTATCAGGCTTTGCATCATTCAGTAAAAGCGTTAGTGCTATTTGCAATGGCAATCCCGCAGCACAACACATGCAACCACCCGGCACTTCACGAATAAAGAGCGTTTGTTCCGCATCAGGATCTGCATGATTCAACCCTGCATATAAGCTACCATCAATACCTATCTCACCAAACTCATTGACAAGCACTGCCCAACGTTCGTTTTCAGGCTTTTGCGTTAATAAATGCAAGATAGCCGTTGTTTTCCCAACCCCCAAAAAACCCGTAATAATATTCGTAGGGATATTTTCTAGCTTTTTTCTCATTCTGCTCAACTCATTACCACTTTATTTTCCACCGAATTGACATCCCAATAAAAACAGTTTGGTCTACCTGTATGGCAAGCTCCCCCTTTTTGCTCAACTAAACATAAAATACTATCGCCATCACAATCTATCGACATTTGCTTCAACAATTGCGTGTTCCCGCTTGTTTCACCCTTTATCCAAAATGATTGTCGTGATCGTGACCAATACGTCATACATTTTGTCGCTAAACTCTTCTCTATGGATTCTCGATTCATCCACGCCATCATCAAGATTTTCATCGAACTGGCGTCTTGCGTAATCACCGGCACTAAGCCATCCGCATTATATTGCAAGTTATCCAAGGCTTCTAACAATGTAAAACCCTCTCCCTTTTGGCACTCTTCCATCGACTCAAAAAAAATATTTTTCATAAAGTTTCAACAATTAAACTGATCAAAATGACACAAGATGTAGTTTCTTATTTGGCTGAATAAAATGATAACTGCCCCAAAGGCAGCTATCATTTTTTGATTGAATTCATCCGCCAATTCACCGCCTAAAAAAACTGCAAACACTAACAAACACAAACCTATAAACCCTAACAAGACATTATGCCATTTCCGATGATGTTCACACCCTAACGTGAGAGAAATAATACTCACTGGAATAACGACTATTAAGAACAACTGATGGAAAGCCCCATACCACTCAGGCATAACGACTTGAATTGGCAACACCATGTTAACAAGCGGTAGCAGCAAACAGTGAATAGTACAGATCACAGCAAACGCTATGGCAATATTATCTAGGATAGTTTGAATATGTGTGATTTTCACATTTAAAGAAGGGCGCTAAATACGAAAATAAAATCATATGATACATTATATCATTTAACAAGACATATTAATCGATAACACGATTAAGATAAATCAACCTCAACAGGCATTATGAACTTAATGAAACAATGCCCTCAGCCTCTCTTAACGACAATATTGCACTTGGATCAAAAGACACTTTTTTCAAGGTCTTTGAATCTTTGTCTAGTACTCGCCACACAGGCGTTATTTTAGTGATGGGCTTTCCTTTATCTAGGTTTTCAAATGCGGCCTCAGCGACAATTTTCATCGCAAAACCCGTTGCAATGGGGCATGTGACATCAGCCTCATGCTGATAAGCAAGTGCAGCCCGCATTTCAACAATCGTCATACTCTTCCCTTCCGCTAACGTATTAATAAATGCATCTAACAGAGCAGGTGAAGGAACTAACATTTGTTGCCCAGATATCATTCCCGCAAAATTTTTATCTAACCGCTTAACCACATGAGGTTTCGATGTCGCTAACTTTTCATTCCAACTTTTATGCTTTGCCATTTTTACAAACCCATTAATTATTCAAATACTATCTATGCATTTTTTCTTAAATAAAGCTTTGAGGCAATATAACTAGCGACTACGCTTTCAACCAAGGCTAACGGGAGAACTATGAGCAAAAAGCGCCAACTTGAAAGGTTCATATTTGCTAAGCCAACCCAAAAGAGCAAAAAGAAAAAACACCAAGACATAAAACCGCTGACTAAAATAGACTTTGCATTATTCCCAAAAACTTTCGCACATAGCCAAAACAGAAAAACATATAAAGCGGTCAGCAATGTATCCCAAAAACCCCATATGACAAAGATGCCCCAATCCATATCAGCAACACCGGGAACAACCGATAAATATTCATGCATTTCGGGTCTAACCAAAACAAAATATCGAAATACTTCCGAAGCATTCACCCAAATACTGACAATAAGAGTGATAACAAGAAAGTCGTTCATTTGAAAAGGTTTATTCATGTGAAATGAGTCCTATAGGTGAAAAGTAGAGCCCATCGTTCGCAGCATATTTTCTGCCAAGATTTTAAGCTCAGTCATTGTTGGTTTTATTGCATACACTCCAACCTTTTATCAGTAAGTCAGTAGATATGCATCACTGCATTATGCATATCTACAACTTCTCTATTTGATCAAAAATGCTCAATCAAAGCATGCCGAAAAAACTATCCAAGTTTGCAATAAATTCGAGTCAACAATTCACTCGGAGGCGTGACTTTCGGGTCATTTAAATATTCTTCGATTGGCGGAAAGTCACCCGCCTCAAAGCCACTCTTTGGAAACCACTCACCAAACAACCAGCTATAAGGCTTATCTAATTCCGCATATGAGCCCTTAAACAATACGGATGCGTATCGCCCTTCAGGTATCGAAATTCTTTCCGGAATATCATCACCTGTGAGCTCCGCATTCGGATCTAAAGTACCACAGGCCATCGAACGCAATTCTTTCTCATCAATAGATTCAGGGTCATCATAATAAATACCAAAAGATCGGGTATTTTCATCAATCAAGTGCTGGCTGGCACCATAAACAAACAACTTCTCAAAGACGGCACCTATTTCCATATAATTGCCTTTGTGTGGATAACCCGCGAGATGTATTTCATCTAAATCCATCATTTCTACTGTAAACATTTCAACTAACCTCTTCGGTGAAGGTAGCATTGCGATAAACGGTTGGTCTTGTGACACTGGAAGATTTTGTCGCGCCTCACGATAATCGCTCGGTGCCTCACCAAACTCTTTCGTAAATGCACGACTAAATGCCTCCAAGCTGCCATAAGACACGGTTCTCGCAATGTCGGATAACGGCTTTTCTGAACGAATCAAATCAGCCGCCGCTCGTTGGAGGCGCAAGCGACGCACAGTTGCATTCACCGTGTCATTTGCCATTTCACGATAAATACGATGAAAGTGGTATGGTGACATCATTGCGATATCCGCCAACGTATTCACACCAAGATCTCCATCGAGGTTGTTATAGATATAATCGATCACTTTCGTTAATCGTTGTCTATAGTGATTACTTGTCGATGTTTTCATCATATTTCTCCAAATAGCACGTCAATCAATAGCGCCTCCGAAAACAATCATAGGGAAACACATTTGATAATGTTTGCGGATTTTATAATGTTAGAAAGCAACTAGGGCCTGTTACATAATCTTGCTTTTTGAACATCTTCCATGGGTATCCAAGCAATTTTTTTCTGGGTCATTCTCAGCAACTAAAACCCTTACCACGACTCACTTACACATCAAATTTAGTTGTTGGCTTTTTGTAAAAAGTTCATTTTCGATACAATGTATAGCGCGATAAGGCTCAAGACAATACCGCTACTTGTGGGTACATCAAAATAAAAGGATGCAAATATTCCCGTGGTGACCGCCAGCAAATTCACCAACACACTCATCCAAACATTCTGACGAAAACTCTTTCCAAATGATTGAGCGATAAGCACTGGAATAACCAATAAAGCGCCAATTAAGAGACCACCGATGACTTTCAAACCAATGCCAACGACCAACGCAATCAACACCATAAAGAGGATTTCATAAAAAATCGCATACGGTTGCGTTTTAAAAAAATCTTTATCAAACACAAGCGTTAAAAAAGGCTTCCAACAGAAAAGTAACACGCCAGAGATAACGATGCTTAAACCAATAAAACTCCACATTTCATGTTCAGTGATCGTCAAAATAGAACCAAACAAATACGTATCCAAGCCCACAGGATGATCTTTTTGAAGGTGCGTCAACAACAAAGCGGTAGCAAGGCCTCCCGTCAACAGCAGCATTGATATCGCTTCTGGTGCTTGATCTTTCGCTCGACTCAGCCACCACAACGCAACCGCTGCCACGATAGTGGTACACATCGCCAAAAACGTCGGAGAAAGTTGCCAAAAAATCCCTAAGCCTACACCCACTAACGCGGTATGCGCCAACATATCTGAGACAACGGCTTGCCTCGCAGTCACCACGAAATTTCCAAGCATCGCTGTACACACGGCGGTAAAAAGCCCGACAATGAACGCTCTGTTCATGAAGTCATACTGAAAAACTTCTAACAAGAACATGAAGACTTTGTATCGTGATGATGATGAACTGGCAATGTTTGGGAAACATTATCTAACACGGGACAATCTGTAATGATGCCTTTCGCAAAATCTAATGGATGACAACCCGTATGCATAGTCCGATTTAAACACAAAATATGATGACACTGTCCCACGATATGATCTACTTCATGAGACACAAAAAGAATGGTCAAATTTTTGGTTTTATTAAGGTCTGCCAACAACGTATAAATCGACATTTTAGTTTCGTAATCTACGCCATTAAGCGGCTCATCAAAGACCAACAAATTTGGCTCTGAACACAAGGCTCTTGCAATAATCACGCGTTGTTGTTGGCCACCGGACAGTTGATGAAAGTTTCGATTTAAAAAATCGCTTTTCAACCCCACTTGTTCAAGCTGATGTGACAACTGATCTTGGCCGTTAATGCCAGACATGCTCAATACTTCTTCTACAGAAATAGGCACAACAGGCGATAACAGATAATTTTGTGGCACATAACCAATCTTCGTTTGATGATCAATATCAAGCGATCCCGATGTCGTCTTGTTGAGCCCTAAAATAAGCTTAATCAAACTGCTTTTTCCAGCACCATTCGGACCAATTAAGCCAATATATTCCCCTGCTTGAATGGAAAAAGAAACGTCATCTAAGATGACGCTTCCCTCAATCACTAAGCCCACATTTTTTGCAGTAATCATTCTCGACAGTTTAACGCTATTTTAAAGCTGTTCAAGTTTTCATTCATCACATCAAAAAAGTTTTTTTGTGAGTCAAGTGTTCCTCGGCCAAGTGGGTTGGCGGGCAACGTCGCTAATCCAGTCTCACGCGCTAAGGTATCCGCAAAGCGACGGACATTATTTTCTTCGACAAGAATATGAGTGATTCCCTCTTTAGCTTCTTCTTTCAATTCAGCCAAAATTTTGGCTGAAGGCTCATCATGCGGAGAAAAACCCGTGATGGTATGCGCTTCAAAGTTGTATCGACGTGCCAAATACCCATAAGCATCATGAGAAATAATTAGCTCTTTATTTCCACATTGCGCTAAGCCTGACTGAAAATCTTTATCAAGCTGGGCAAACTTACCTTTCAATATTTGAGCATTTGATTGATAAAATGTTTTATTCGCAGAATCGATAGCGACTACCGCTTCTAAGATTTCATCCACCATTTGCTGAGCAAGGATAGGGTCAAGCCATGTATGAGGGTCATACTCGCCGTGATGATGTTCATCATGATGCCCCTCTTCTTCATGGTGCCCGTCTTCTGACCCTTCATGCTTATCTTCTTTCAATGCTTGGTGCTTACCTTCTTTGGATTCATCATGCTGATCTTTGTCCAACTCATCATGATGTTTGCCCTGCTCAGAACCTTTATGTTCATCTTCGTGCTCACCGTGCTCTTCCATCTTAGCCAGTTCTAAATGGTGAGACACCTCTAATGTTGCGCCCCCTTTAGATTTTAGCTCTGGAATGACACCATCCGTCCAAGGCTCCAGTTCAGCCCCTTGAAATATCACCAAGTTAGCTTGATTCAACTTAACAAGATCTTGTGGAGAAGGCTCATACGCATGCACATCAACACTTCCCGCCATGTTGATCACTTGCGCTTTGTCTTTAACAATTTGCTCCGCCATAAAAGCCAAAGGATAAAAGCTTGTCACAATTGATTTTGATTCCTCAGCAACAACATACCTTGTCTTTTCAGTATCTTGCTCCGGTTGAGAGGTTTCACTGTTATCACAAGCAGACAATAGCGGCAGGAAGATGACAAGGTATAAAAACAGTTTTTTCATGATACAAACATATAAGTAAAAGTTGAAATTATATCAGCTTAGGCTTTTCCTAGGATAACACTAAGCGACAAAATCTAAGGTGAGTAGCAAACGCCTTTCGCCGGTTGATGGTGATGGAGAGCGATGCACTAAACCTGCGTTTTCGTTATTCATCCATGTCTCTCCTTTTAAAATGGCAACATCTCCGCAATCAAGCTGCTGAATATCTTCATGGTGTTGATAAAGACCAGACTCACTGTCTTTTAAACCTTGAGATCCAAGCCCAAGCTTTGTCCGATCAACGACATCATGAGATAACCACTCCGTCGCGATTCCTTCATAGGTTGTCACCAAACGACACGGCACTCTATCGACATGAAATTTGGGGCACATAGCACGATCTAAGGCGGTTAATCGCAACCCCGTATACGATGTCTCCAGCAAATAACAAAACACTTCAACTAATTCAGTGATGTTGTCAACCAGCTCAAGGTATTCGTCCGAACCAAAGGCTTCGTTTAGGCATGAAGAAACATTTTGCGGTGTCACGGTTAAGTTTGATTGAAAATCAGGGCGAGACAACAAAAAGCGACGGACCGAAGCCTTCAAAGGCTGAGACAAGTCGCGCTGCCAGGTCGTCATATTAATATTGTCTTGATAGATATCGGCAAAAATCAGTGGGTCTGTACCGCATGAAGAACGTCCGAGCCGCTTCGATGCGGCAGCAGTCGATGTAGCATCAAGTTTGTTTGCATAGGCGGGCATCATGATTACTTCTCCCACACTGGAAATGGGTCACTTAATGTATCCCAATAGAATTTGCCTCTCAAAAGCTCTTCTTCACTGAGCAAGCATTCATCCAAAGCATTCACTACCGCCTCTTGATCAAGGTTTTGACCAATAAACACTAACTCTTGGCGCATATCACCAAACGGCTCTACCCACTGTTTCTCAATGGATGCCAAATATTCCTCATCAGTAGGCCATTGATCTTTAGGCACCGCCTTCCAAAACATGCCTCCAAAACCATATCGTGCGATACCACCGGCTTGATTCCATTGACCCGCAAATTGTGGCCGAGTTGCCAACCAAAAATAACCTTTTGACCGTATCAATTTGCCATAGGCTTTCGTGTTGTGCAGAAAATTATAAAATTTCTCTGGATGAAATGGTCGACGCGCCGAATAGCTAAAGCTACCAATGCCGTATTCCTCTGTCTCAGGAACATGCTCTCCTCGCATTTCCTTAAGCCAACCCGGTGATTGTTCCGCTTTTTCAAAATCAAACAAGCCTGTATTTAAGACGGCATCAATATCAACTTGCCCTTGATTAATCGGAATAATTTGAGCCGTTGTGTTGAGGCTCTTCAAAACAGCCGTGAGTCTTTCGACCTCATCCGTTGCCACTAAATCTATTTTACTCACCAAAATAACATCGGCGAATTCAACCTGATCGACTAGCAAATCAGCAACACTGCGCTCATCTTCCTCGCCCAAAGACTCCCCCTTATCTTGTAAGTATTGGGCTTCTTCATAGTCCTTTAAGAAATTCGCCGCATCAACCACAGTGACCATCGTATCCAAGTCAGCCACATCAGAGAGTGACACTCCGGCTTCATCGGCAAAGGTGAACGTTTCAGCCACAGGCAACGGCTCTGAGATGCCCGTAGACTCAATGATCAAATAATCAAAGCGACCATCTTTTGCTAGCTTATTCACTTCTTCTAACAAATCCTCTCGCAACGTACAGCAGATACAACCATTGCTCATTTCCACCAATTTTTCTTCACTGCGATTGAGCGAAACGTCATTTTGAACCACGGCGGAATCAATATTGATTTCACTCATATCATTCACAATGACAGCCACTTTTTTGCCTTCTCTATTATTTAAAATATGGCTGAGAACAGTCGTTTTCCCAGCACCAAGAAAACCTGAAAGTACCGTAACAGGTAGTTTATTGACCTCTAATGTCTCTAGCATTGTCTATTTCTCGTTAAGTTTGATCTGGACTGAATTATATGTAGGAATACTCATAAATGATATATTGTATCATATCATTCTTAAAAAATGAGTATTTACTTGCCAATTGCCTGATTCAAGCTAATAAATAGA
>JBOEGT010000001.1:0-30311 GCA_050633585.1 Arenicella sp. | reverse complement strand
CAGTCGGCGCAGGCGTAGTAGCCAAAATTACTGCTTAATCAGTTGCTTTAAGCAAACAACGTAAATAAGAGATAGGCAAAACCTATGAGCGTAGAAAACCAAAAGATCCGCATTCGCTTGAAAGCATTTGATCATCGTATGATTGATCGTTCTGCTGCCGAGATTGTGGCAACTGCAAAACGTACAGGCGCTGTTGTAAAAGGACCGATTCCTTTACCAACACGCATCGAAAAATTGACTTTGCTTCGTTCACCGCATGTGAACAAAAAAGCGCGTGATCAATTTGAGATTCGTACGCATAAACGTATCGTGGACATCGTAGAACCAACTGATAAAACAGTCGACGCGCTTATGCGTTTAGACTTAGCAGCTGGTGTTGATGTTGAAATTAAAGTTAATTAGTGGGATAAAAAAATGTCACTAGGTCTAGTAGGTCAAAAAGTCGGTATGACGCGCGTCTTCAAAGAAGATGGTCGCTCAGTACCCGTGACTGTTTTGCAAGTTGAACCAAATCGCGTCACGCAAATTAAAACGGCGGCAACAGATGGTTACGAAGCAATTCAGGTATCAATCGGCGAACGTCGTGCTTCACGTGTTACTAAAGCAATGGCAGGTCATTATGCGAAAGCAAAAGTGGCTCCTGGTATTGGCTTGTGGGAGTTTCGTGCTCCTGCTGGCGACATTGAAGTCGGTTCGGAAATTAATGTTGATGTATTCGCTGAAGGTCAAAAAGTTGATGTTCAAGGTACAACCATTGGTAAAGGTTTCGCTGGTGTAATGAAACGTTACAACTTCGGTGGATTGCGTGCGACACATGGTGTCTCAATCTCTCACCGTTCAGCTGGCTCAATCGGTCAATGTCAAGATCCAGGCCGTGTTTTCAAAGGTAAGAAAATGGCTGGTCATATGGGTAGCGCTAAGCGTACTCAGCAAGGTCTTGAAGTCGTTCGAGTTGATAACGAGCGAAACCTTATTTTGGTTAAAGGTTCTGTTCCGGGTTCAAAAGGCGGCAATGTCGTGATTAAACCTTCGGTCAAAACTAAGAAAGCTCAAGGTGAAGGATAATGACTGTTAAGAAAGTAAAAGCAGAAGGCGATGTGTTCGGCGCTGACTACAACGAAGCATTGATTCATCAAGCGGTTGTAGCTTTCCAAGCGAATGCTCGTCAAGGTACTCGTGCTGGAAAAAATCGTTCAGCTGTTAGCGGTGGTGGCGCAAAACCTTTTCGTCAAAAAGGGACTGGCCGTGCTCGTGCAGGTACGACACGTGGTCCAATTTGGCGTGGTGGTGGTCGTGCATTTCCTAACAAGGCAAACGAAAACTTTTCACAAAAAATGAATCGTAAGGCCTATCGTGCTGCGATGCGTTCAATTTTTTCAGAATTGGCTCGTCAAGAGCGCCTAATCATTTCTGATGATATTGTTGTGAAAGAGCCTAAAACAAAGCAATTGGCGGATACTTTGAAAAAGTTGAAGTTAGAAGATGTTTTGGTTGTCAGTCATGAGATTGATGCGAACTTATCATTAGCTTCACGTAACCTTTATCATGTTGGTTTGTTGGAAGTTTCTGACATTAACCCATTGAGTTTGGTTGGTTTCGATAAAGTTGTGATGACTTCAGAAGCCGCGAAGCAAATTGAGGAGAAGCTAAAATGAGCGCAGCAAATTTATATCAAGTGCTAGTTGCTCCCGTTGTCACAGAGAAAACTGCTGTTATTTCGGAAGAAATTGGTCAAATCGTATTTCGTGTTGCACCTCGCGCAACGAAAGCAGATGTGAAAGCCGCTATCGAGTTAGCTTTCCCAGAAGCAAAAGTTGAAAAAGTTCAAATTTTGAACAAAAAAGGTAAAAGCAAACGTTTCGGGCGCTCTATGGGTACTCGTAATGATACGAAAAAAGCATACATTCGTTTGAAAGAAGGCACTGAGATTGATTTCTCTGCTTTCCAAGCGTAAACATAATTTATTTAAAACAGTAAAGAGAAGAGAAATACTATGGCATTGGTAAGTTTAAAGCCTACTTCTCCGGGTCGTCGTGGTACGGTTCGTGTTGTTAATCCTGAGTTACACAAGGGTGAGCCACACAAAGCTTTGTTAGAAAGCAAACGTACACGTACGAACGGTCGAAATAACGTAGGTCGCATCACTGTCCGTCACCGAGGTGGTGGTCATAAGCGTAAATATCGTGTTATTGATTTCAAACGCAACAGCAAAGATGGCATTAAAGCTACTGTTGAGCGTTTGGAATATGACCCGAACCGTAGCGCGAACATCGCATTGATCTGTTATACAGATGGTGAGCGTGCATACATCTTGGCACCAAAAGGTTTAAAAGAAGGCGATACAGTACAAACGGGTATCGAAGCGCCAATTAAGCCTGGTAATGCGTTGCCGTTAAAGAATATCCCAGTGGGTTCGGTTGTTCATAATGTTGAAATGAAACCTGGTAAAGGTGGTCAACTTGCTCGAAGCGCTGGTACATCAATCCAATATATTGGCCGTGAAGGTCGTTATGCGCAGATTCGTTTGCGTTCTGGTGAGATGCGTAAAGTGTTGCTTGAGTGTCGTGCGACTTTAGGTGAAGTGGGAAATTCTGAGCATTCATTACGCAAGTTAGGTAAAGCAGGCGCGAAGCGCTGGCGTGGTGTTCGTCCTACCGTTCGCGGTGTGGCGATGAACCCTGTTGATCACCCACATGGTGGTGGTGAAGGCCGTACTTCGGGTGGTCGTCATCCATGTACTCCTTGGGGTGTACCTACTAAAGGATATCGAACTCGCCGCAATAAGCGTAGCGATCATTTGATCATCCGTCGTCGTAAGAAATAATCGGTTAGGAGAGCACTAAAATGCCACGTTCCATTAAAAAAGGCCCTTTCGTAGATCATCATCTATGGGCCAAAGTAGAGGCAGCACAAGCTGCGAACGACCGCAAGCCGATTAAGACTTGGTCGCGTCGTAGCATGATTTTGCCAGAGTTTGTCGGTTTGACAATTGCCGTTCATAACGGTCGTCAACATGTTCCAATTCTTATCAATGAGAATATGGTAGGTCATAAGTTGGGTGAATTTGCTCCAACGCGGACTTTCCGTAGTCATATTGCTGATAAGAAGAGCCGTTAAGAGGAGGTTACGTTATGCAAGTACAAGCAATTACAAAAAATCTCCGTATTTCAGCACAAAAAATGCGTTTAGCGGCTAATAAAATTCGTGGAAAGTCTGTTGCACAGGCGCTCGAAATTTTGACATATGCTGAAACTAAGTCAGCTAAATTAGCATTGAAAACATTAGAGTCAGCCATTGCAAATGCTGAAAACAATGAAGGCGCCGATATCGACGACTTGGTTGTTTCAGAGTGCTATGTTGATGAAGGTGCAACTATGCGCCGTATGCGTGCACGAGCCAAAGGCCGTGGTAACGTAATCTTGAAACGTAGCAGCCACATTACTGTGAAGCTGTCTGATGAAACTGGAGGCCAGTAATCATGGGTCAAAAAGTACAACCAAATGGTATGCGTCTTGGCATTATCCGTGAGCATAACGCTAAGTGGTATGCGGGTAATCAGGGCTATTCGAAAAACTTAGTACAAGATCTAAAGGTTCGTGAGTATCTTGATGCGAAGTTGAAAAGCGCTGCTGTCAGTGAAATTACTATTAGCCGTCCAGCTCAAAATCAAGTGAATGTGACTGTTCAAACAGCTCGCCCGGGTATCGTTATTGGTAAAAAGGGTGAAGATATCGACAAATTGCGTAAAGCATTAGGCGACATTACAGGCGCTCGTGTCGATGTGTCTGTGGAAGAGGTTCGTAAGCCTGAAACTGATTCAACGCTAGTGGCTGACAGTATTGCTCAGCAGCTTGAAAAGCGAGTGATGTTTCGTCGTGCGATGAAGCGTGCAGTTCAATCTGCGATGCGTGCTGGTGCGAAAGGCGTCAAGGTCATGGTAAGTGGTCGTTTGAATGGTGCAGAAATTGCGCGTTCAGAATGGTATCGCGAAGGCCGTGTTCCACTTCATACACTTCGTGCTGATATTGATTATGGCACAGCTGAAGCGTTGACGACTTACGGAATTATCGGTATTAAAGTCTGGATTTTCAAAGGCGAAGTTTTCCCTGAAGTGAAAGCTCAAGCTGAAGAAACTGCACCAGCAACTGAAACTCAGTCATAAGGTGGTGAAATATGTTATTACCTAAGCGTACTAAATACAGAAAGATGCATAAAGGCCGTAATCGCGGTCTTGCTACAACTGGCAATAAAGTCAGTTTTGGTGAATACGGTTTGAAAGCAACAGGTCGTGGTCGCATGACTGCTCGTCAAATTGAAGCAGCTCGTCGTGCAATTACACGTCACATTAAACGTGGTGGCCGTGTTTGGATTCGAGTATTCCCAGACAAGCCTATTACCAAAAAACCTCTTGAGGTTCGTATGGGTAAAGGTAAAGGTAGTGTTGAATACTGGGTGATGGAAATCAAACCAGGTCAAATGCTATATGAACTACAAGGTGTTTCAGAAGAGCTAGCGCGCGAAGCGTTCGATTTAGCGTCTGCGAAATTGCCTTTCAAAACTACGTTCGCAAAACGTGGTGTTTAATAGAGGCAAGAATCATGGCAAAAGCTAAAAAGTCAGAATCTCGTATCGCTGAATTGCGTGGCAAAAATGCTGAGCAATTGAACGTAGAGTTAGTTGAATTGCGCAAAGAAGAATTTAATTTGCGCATGCAACGAGCTACGGGTCAACTTGAGAACAGTGCTCGTTTTAGTCAAATCCGCAAAGATTGTGCGCGTATTTTGACGTTATTAAATGAGCAAAAGCGGAATGAGCAAGCTCAAGAAGCGAAAGCATAACTTGTAGGTTGAAATAAATATTATGAATACAGCAACTGAAAATAGTAGCGCACGTACTGAAGAAGGAAAGGTCGTTAGCAATAAAGCTGACAAGACAATTTCTGTCATGGTCGAGCGTAAAGTAAAGCATCCGTTGTACGGCAAAGTTATTCGTCGCTCAACAAAGTTCTTAGCACATGACGAGAGCAATGAGTGTGGCGAAGGTGATACTGTTGTTATCGAAGAGTGTCGTCCATTGTCAAAAAATAAAACTTGGCGTTTAGTCAAAGTTGTCGCTAAAGCTATTTAAGCTTTAGCTCTCGATTTAAAACGGAGAAAAAACAATGATTCAAATGCAAACAAGATTAGATGTCGCTGACAATAGTGGAGCGAAACGTCTAATGTGTATTAAGGTTTTGGGTGGCTCTAAGCGTCGCTATGCTGGCATCGGTGATGTCATCAAAGTGAGCATTAAAGAAGCAATGCCAAATTCAAAAGTGAAAAAGGGTGATGTATACAACGCATTAGTTGTTCGCACGCGCAAAGGTGTTCGTCGTCCAGATGGTTCATTGATTCGCTTTGATGGTAATGCGGCAGTATTGCTTAATGCTAACCTTCAGCCAATTGGCACACGTATTTTTGGCCCGGTAACTCGTGAGTTACGTAGCGAAAAATTCATGAAGATTGTTTCACTAGCACCAGAAGTACTTTAATTAGTACTTCTGTATAGTAAGCAACAAACAATAGGTATCGAATAATGAATAAAATTCGTAAAGGTGATTCAGTTATTGTTTTAACTGGACGCGATAAAGGCAAAACGGGTGACGTATTGCAAGTTTTGGCAAATGATCGAGCGTTGGTTAATGGTATTAACCTTGTTAAGAAGCATACTAAGCCTAACCCAATGAGTGGTACAGCTGGTGGTATTGTTGAAAAAGAAGCATCGATCCATATTTCGAACATCGCAATTTTTAATTCTAAGACGAATAAGGCCGATAAAGTCGCTATTCAGGTCCAAGATGATAAAAAAGTGCGTGTTTTTAAATCTGACGCTAGCAAAATCGACGCATAGTCGTATACTGCGCGCCGTAGATAAGTTTTTTAAAGGTAAAGTCAAATGACGACAAGATTGCAAGAACATTACGTAAAGAATGTGGTTCCTAAATTGCAAGAACAATTCAATTTCAAAAGTGCTATGGAAATTCCACGCATAACCATGATCTCTATTAATATGGGGTTGGGTGAAGCAATTGGAAATAAAGGTGTGATTGAGAATGCTGTTGCAGATATGGAAAAAATTGCAGGCCAAAAGCCTGTAGTCACCAAAGCTAAAAAGTCTGTAGCCGGTTTTAAAGTTCGTGATGGCTGGCCGATTGGTGCGAAAGTAAATATTCGTCGTGCTCGCATGTATGAATTTTTGGATCGTTTAATTTCGGTTTCAATTCCTCGTATTCGTGATTTTCGTGGTTTAAACCCAAAATCATTCGATGGTCGTGGTAATTATACATTTGGTTTGAAAGAGCAAATTGTATTCCCAGAGATCGATTACGACAAAGTAGATGCATTGCGTGGTATGGATATTACAATCACAACATCTGCTAAAACGAACGAGGAAGCTGAAGCGTTATTACGTGCATTCAACTTTCCTCTTAAAGCAACATCATAAGCACTGACTATATAGTTGCTAGATAAAGGTTGAATTATGGCTAAAAAATCAATGATTGCTCGTGATACAAAACGAGCAAAATTAAACGATAAGTATCATGCAAAACGTTTAGCGTTCAAAGCGATCATTAGTGACGAAACAGTGTCATTTGATGAGCGTTGGAATGCTATGATTGCATTGCAAAAATTGCCACGTGATGGTGCTAAGACACGACAACGTAACCGTTGTGCGATGACTGGCCGTCCACATGGTTATTACCGCAAATTCGGTTTATCAAGAAACCGTCTTCGCGAAGTAATCCTTAAGGGTTACGCTCCTGGTGTTGTTAAGTCTAGCTGGTAAATTTTTTCTCTTTTCTTTGATAAGGGAAGAGTAAGAAACCATTAGAAACTAACAACTAATTATAGTGAGCATTTGGTTGGCCGGCTTTTTAGCTGGCCCTAAGTGCGATTAGAATAGGTAAAAAAGTTATGATGACTGACCCTATCGCGGATATGTTAACGCGTATCCGCAATGCTCAAAAAGCTGAAAAAATCAGTGTGAGCATGCCAAAATCAAAAATTAAGCAAGCAATAGCTAATGTTTTAAAAGCCGAAGGTTTTATTGATGGTATCGAAGCTGATGAGCTCGATGGAAAGCCAGCAATTAAATTGACGCTACGTTATTTTGAAGGAGCTGGAGTGATCAGTTCTATTCAACGTATCAGTAAGCCAGGTCTTCGTGTTTATAAATCTGCTGAAGAAATTCCAGCGGTTAATAATGGCCTTGGCATTGCAGTTGTTTCTACTAACAAAGGTGTTATCACTGACAAAGCAGCTCGTGCAGCTGGTGTTGGTGGTGAAATCTTGTGTACAGTTAGCTAAGGGAGGTTTGTATGTCTAGAATCGCAAATGCTCCTATCGCAATCCCTGCAGGTGTTGAAATTTCTTTTGCTGCCAATTTAATCAAGGTTAAAGGCGCTAAAGGTGAGCTTGAATTTGCACATCATGCAGATGTTGCTGTTGAACAAGTTGAAGCAGATATCAAAGTTAAAGCAGTTGCGTCAGGTCAATCAGCTATTGCGTTGGCAGGCACTACTCGTGCATTGCTTAATAATATGGTGACTGGTGTGACACAAGGCTTTGAAAAGAAGCTCACTATTATTGGTGTTGGTTATCGTGCTCAAGCTCAAGGTCAAAAGTTGAATTTGACGTTAGGCTTCTCGCATCCGGTTGTTTATGAAGTTCCTGAAGGTATTAAGGTGGAAACACCGAGTAATACTGAAATTGTTGTTTCAGGTATTGATAAGCAAAAAATTGGTCAGGTTGCTGCCGAAATTCGTGCTTACCGTCCACCAGAGCCATACAAAGGTAAAGGTGTTCGTTATTCAGATGAGCATGTCGTTCGTAAGCAAGCTAAGAAAGCATAGTAGGTGAATAAGATGAAAGATAAGAAACAATCTAGACTTCGCCGAGCTCTACGCATTCGTGCAAAAATTCGCCGTTCAGGTGATATACGTTTGTCAGTGCATCGCACAAGTCAACATATGTATGCTCAGGTTATTGAGGCTGAAACTGCGAATGTTATCGCCAGTGCTTCCACACTTGATGCGGCAGTAAAAAAAGAGATCAGTAATGGTGGCAACAAAGCAGCAGCAGCTGCGGTTGGTAAGCGTATTGCTGAATTAGCAAAAGAACAAGGTGTCGAACGTTTAGTATTTGATCGTTCAGGCTTTCGTTATCATGGCCGAGTGAAGGCGCTTGCAGATGCAGCGCGTGAAGCTGGTCTTAAACTATAGGTCTGGAGTTTAGAAAAATGGCTAGAGATCAAAAAAGACAAAATAATCGCGATAAACAAGATGATGGCATGCAAGAAAACCTCATCAACGTTCGTCGTGTATCTAAAGTTGTAAAAGGCGGTCGTATTTTCGGTTTTTCAGCGTTGACTGTAGTAGGTGACGGTGAAGGAAGTATCGGCATTGGTCGTGGTAAAGCACGTGAGGTTCCTTTGGCTGTTCAAAAAGCTATGGAATCTGCTCGTCGTGACATGACTAAAGTTCACCTAAAAGGTGGCACTTTACAATATGCAACAACAGGAACTCATGCGGGTTCAACAGTGGTTCTTCGTCCTGCTTCTGAAGGTACGGGCATTATCGCTGGTGGTACTATGCGTGCAGTTTTCGAAGCTGTCGGTGTGAAGGACGTATTGGCTAAATGTATTGGTTCAACCAATCCAGTCAATGTTGTTCGTGCAACACTTAAGGCGCTACGTGGAATTGATAGCCCTGAATCAGTGGCTGCTAAGCGTGGTAAATCAGTTGAAGAAATTCTTAACTAAGCATCGCTTAGTTAAGGTTCAACGTTACGTTCTTAGGAACAGAGGTATCGAAAATGGCTGATAAAAAATTAAAAGTTACTTTAACTAAAAGTATGTTTGGTCGTGGTAAGAAGCACCTAGCATGCGTTAAGGGTCTTGGCTTACGTCGTATGCATCACACTGTTGAAGTGATTGATACACCGGCTAATCGTGGCATGATCAATAAAGTGTCTTACCTACTGAAGTGGGAAGAGGTATAAAATGCGATTAAATACAATTAAACCTGCAGAGGGTGCAAAACATGCACGCAAACGTGTCGGTCGAGGCATGGGGTCTGGTTCAGGTAAAACAGCTGGACGTGGTCACAAAGGTCAAAAGTCTCGCTCAGGCGGTAAAGTGCAAATCGGTTTTGAAGGTGGTCAAATGCCAATTCAGCGCCGTTTGCCAAAGCGTGGTTTCCGTTCTGCGATGTCTAAGAATATTGAAGAAATTCGTTTAAATGAATTAAACAATATTGATGCTGATGTTGTTGATATCTTGGCATTGCGAAATGCTGGCTTGGTACGTGTTTCGACACAACGAGCGAAAGTGGTACTTTCTGGTGAAGTCACTAAGAAAGTAACATTGAAAGGTATTGGTGCAACAAAAGGCGCGAAAGCGGCAATTGAAGCAGCTGGTGGTTCAGTCGAAGCTTAGGCTTCGACTTTTCTGTATAAATCAAGAAAAGACTGTTAACAATTAAAAGAAATCATGGCTAAACAGCAATCAAGATTCGCAGCAGCACAACAAGCAGCGCAAGCAGGTGTTGGTTCAGGTTCATCTGAGTTAATGCAGCGCATATTCTTCTTGATTGGTGCGTTAATTGTGTATCGAATAGGTACGCACATCCCTGTACCTGGAGTAGATCCAATTGGTATTCAGTCTTTCTTTCAGCAAGATGGACAAGGTTCTATTTTTGGTGTTTTAAACTTGTTTTCAGGTGGTGCTTTAGAGCGTGCCTCGTTACTTGCGCTAGGTGTGATGCCGTACATTTCGGCATCTATCATTATGCAAATGTTGACGTCTGTGCATCCACCATTAAAACAGTTAAAGCAAGAAGGAGAAGCGGGCCGTCGGAAGATTACTAAATACACAAAGTATGGAACTGTTGTTTTAGCGGTTTTTCAAGCGTTGGGTATTTCAAGTGCTGTTTCAACGCAAACAGTGAATGGCGCACCAATAGTATTGATTGACCCTGTTGCTTTTAAGGTGACGGCTGTTATGTCATTGGTGGCTGGCACAATGTTTCTGGTCTGGTTGGGTGAACAAATTACTGATCGTGGCATCGGTAATGGTATGTCATTAATTATCTTCGCGGGTATTGTGGCAGGTTTGCCGGTAGCAGCAGGGCAAACTGCATCGCTAATCAGTGAAGGTTCACTAAGCAAAGCGTTTGGTTTGTTTTTGATTCCTCTTGTTATTGCTGTCATTGCATTTGTAGTATTAATTGAACGTGCGCAACGTCGTATTACGATTAATTATGCTCAGCGCCAACAAGGCAAGCGAATGATGGCTGCTCAATCTAGCTATTTCCCGTTGAAGTTAAATATGGCTGGTGTTATTCCTCCAATTTTTGCTTCAAGTATCATCTTGTTCCCTGCGTCAATGGTGACATTTTTTGCACCTGAAGATGTGAGTGGTATTGCTGGAGCATTGAGAAATGTTGCCTCATACATGACACCTGGTAATGTACTTTACAGTGTTGTGTTTGTTGGGTTAATTTTCTTCTTTGCGTTCTTTTATACCGCATTAACATTTGATCCAAGTGAAATTGCTGACAACCTGAAAAAACAAGGCGCAACAGTGCCGGGCATGCGACCAGGTAAGCAAACCGCAAGCTACATTGATAGTGTTGTTGGTAAGCTGACATTTGTCGGTGCGTTTTATTTAGCTTTTGTTTGTTTGATTCCAGAAATTTTGCAAGTCAAATTCAATGTGCCATTTTATTTTGGTGGGACATCGTTATTAATTATTGTTGTTGTGATTATGGACTTGGTCAGTCAGGTTCAATCACATCTAATGTCTTCTCAATATTCAAGTTTGATGAAGAAGACTAATCTAACTAGCTCTAAAAAAGTTGGTAAAAAACGTTAATCCATTGTTTTAGTAAACAATGAATATTTGGGTATTTTGAGGTAAATATGAAAGTTCGCGCTTCAGTAAAGAAAATGTGTAGAAATTGCAAAGTAGTTCGTCGCAACCGTGTTGTTCGAATTATTTGTACTGACCCACGTCATAAGCAACGTCAGGGTTAAACACAGTAAAATTTTTTAAAGAATTAATACGAATTGTAGAGGTTTTCTGTTTGATCAGAGAATCGATTTTTTTGTATTGATTTATAACTCTTTTGCCAGTATCATTGCGCGCCTTGAATTATGGCGTTATATGTAATGAGCGCTGGCAGAAATAACGCTTAAAGTAGCACAAAATCGGAGGCTCTTAGTGGCACGTATCGCAGGTATTAACCTACCAGCTCACAAACATATTTGGATTGCATTGACGTCTATTTACGGCATTGGTCGTACACGTTCACTCCAAATCTGTAAAGACGCAGGTATTGAAATCAGTACAAAAGTAAATCAGTTAACTGAAGAACAAGCTGAGAAGCTTCGTGAAAAAGTGGCTGCATTTGAAGTCGAAGGTGATCTTCGTCGTGAAGTATCCATGAACATCAAACGTTTGATGGATCTTGGTTGCTATCGTGGCCTACGTCATCGTCGTGGCCTTCCTGTTCGTGGACAACGCACTAAAACAAATGCGCGTACACGTAAAGGTCCTATTCGTCCGATTAAGAAATAGAGTGAATCATGGCTAAAACATCAAAGAAAAAAGTTAAAAAGCATATTGTTGAAGGCATTGCGCATATCCACGCAACGTTTAACAACACTATTGTTACTATTTCAGATCGTCATGGTAATGCACTATGTTGGGCTACTGCTGGCGGATCTGGTTTTCGTGGCTCTCGTAAGAGCACGCCTTTTGCTGCACAGGTTGCTGCAGAACGTGCTGGCAAAGCCGCGCAAGAATTTGGCATGAAAAACATCGAAGTACGCGTTAAGGGCCCTGGTCCTGGTCGTGAATCAGCTGTTCGTGCATTAAATAACTGTGGTTTTGAAGTTTCACAAATCACTGACGTGACATCTGTTCCACACAACGGCTGTCGTCCTTCCAAGAAG
The DNA here is from genome assembly GCA_050633585.1 of Arenicella sp. Classification (GTDB taxonomy): domain Bacteria; phylum Pseudomonadota; class Gammaproteobacteria; order Arenicellales; family Arenicellaceae; genus CALKZN01. The sequence goes on along the minus strand of JBOEGT010000001.1, from coordinate 18,318 downwards.
CGTCGCGTTTAATCGCACGTCAACCAGATATTAGAGAGTTAAGATATGGCACGTTATATAGGCCCAACTTGTAAACTGGCTCGTCGTGAAGGTGTAGACCTTTTCTTGAAAAGCCCAGTTCGTTCTTTAGAAGATAAATGTCGTTTTGGTACATTACCAGGTCAAAGTGCGCAAGCACGACGTGGGCGTCCTACTGTATACGGAACACAGCTTCGTGAAAAACAAAAACTACGTCGCATTTACGGCGTTTTAGAAAAACAATTCCGCGCATACTACAAAGAAGCGGCTCGCGTAAAAGGCTCAACAGGTGAGAACTTGTTAACGCTTTTAGAGCAGCGCCTTGATAATGTTGTATATCGTATGGGGTTTGCAGTGACTCGTGCTGAAGCGCGTCAATTAGTTTCTCACAAATCAATTCTTGTGAATGGCACAATTACGAATATCGCTTCATACCAAGTTAAAGCAGGTGATGAAATCGAAATTCGTGAAAAAGCGAAAAAGCAATTGCGTATTTCTGCAGCATTGGAAGTGAATGAACAAATTGGTTTCCCTAATTGGGTCACTGTTGATACTGCCGCTAAAAAAGGCGTATTCAAGTCTGCTCCAGAGCGTAATGATCTGCCGTCAGATATTGACGAATCACTTGTAGTTGCTTTGTACTCGAAATAATCTTTGGATTATCGAATACATTACTATTAGCGAACGTCGAACTTATATTAATAGGAGACATACATGTCTGAATCATTGTCAAAGTTATTAACGCCTCGTTTTGTAGACGTCAATACTGCTGGTAACATGTCAACCATCGCCATTGAGCCTTTAGAGCGTGGTTATGGATATACCTTAGGTCATGCTTTACGTCGTATTCTATTGTCTAGCATCCCAGGTGCAGCAATTACTGATGTAAAAATTGATGGCGTACTTCATGAGTACTCAACAATTGAAGGTGTTCAAGAAGATGTTATTGAAATCTTGTTGAACTTAAAAGGTGTTGCCATTATCAAGCATAATGACGAGCCTGTTGTATTGAAGTTAAGCAAAAAAGGCCCTGGTGTTGTAACAGCTGCAGATATTCAATTGAATCAAGACTGCGAAATTGCAAACCCGGATCATGTAATTGCTAACTTGTCGAAAGACGGTAAATTCGATGCTGAATTAACTGTTCGTACTGGCCGTGGTTACCAAGTTTCTGAACAACGTAAATCAGATGATGAAGATGCCGAAATCGGTTTGATGCAGTTAGATGCATCATATAGCCCGATTTTAAAAGTATCTTATGAAGTTGAAAATGCGCGTGTTGAGCAACGTACAGATTTAGACAAGTTAATCTTTAAATTAGAGACTAACGGCACGATTGATCCTGAAGAAGTCATTAAAAAAGCAGCAACTGCTTTGACTCAACAGATGCAAGTGTTTGTTAATCTTGAGGAGATTACTGCCGAAAGCTATGAAGAGCGTGAGCCAGAAGTTGATCCAATCTTGTTGCGTCCAGTTGACGAGCTTGAATTAACAGTTCGTTCAGCGAATTGCTTGAAAGCAGAACAAATATATTACATCGGTGACTTAGTGCTTCGCTCTGAAGTCGACTTGATGAAAACACCGAACCTTGGTAAGAAATCATTGACTGAAATCAAAGATGTTCTTGCACAGCGTGGCTTAACTCTTGGTATGCACTTAGAGAACTGGCCGCCTGCAGCTATTCGAGTAGACTAACAGTCTGTCGAACGGTTCGAAATTTAACAACTAACTACAAGTACAGAGTTGTCTCATGCGTCATAAAAAAGCAGGTAAACAATTAAATCGTAACACTGCACATCGTAAAGCGATGTGGAGCAATATGTGTAATTCTTTGTTCGAACATGAGCAAATCCGCACAACGGTTGCGAAAGCGAAAGAACTACGTCGTCATGCTGAGCCATTGATCACATTAGCGAAGAACCCAACAATTGCAAATAAACGTGCAGCGGTTGCTAAACTTCATAATCGTGACATTGTTGCTAAGTTGTTCGACGAAATTGCAGTCCGTATGAAAGATCGCCCAGGTGGCTATGTTCGCATTTTAAAATGTGGGCCACGTCCTGGTGATAATGCACCAATGGCATATGTTCAATTGGTTGATTTTGATCTAGATGCACATGCAGAATTGTTAGAGTCTTATAAAGGCGTTGACGAAGATGCAGAAGAAACTGAAGAAGAGGAAGCGGCTTAATTTTTTAAGCCTATTTCTTGAAAAACCCACTTGGTTAGCTAAGTGGGTTTTTTTATGCCTGCTACTTTTAAATACATAAGGTAGTAACAAGCTATTTAGCCGTTAAGAAATAAAGATATTTGCACCTAAATCTTCTGCGGCATACACTGCGCTGAAATAAAAAAATCAACTCTACAATTACATCCTTTAAAAATGAGTAAAGCTATACGAATCATCGTCACCATTTTGTTGCTTGCTTTAGTGATATATCTTGCTGGGTTATTTGATGCTGATAAACGCACTGAACTATGGCAAACATTAAAAAATCCTGATTGGTTTTGGCTGTGTGTCTGTGTGCTTGTTGGTTTTTTAGTCAACTTTTCCAGTGCTATCAAATGGTGGATGTTGGCTAATGCGGGAGGCTTGAAGATTGGATTGTTACGAACATGGGCGTATTACATGGTCGGTATGTTCTATAACTTGATTATGCCGACTAGTGTGGGTGGCGATGTTGTTCGTGCCTATGAACTAGGCAAATATAGTAACAACCAAGCAATGTCGTTGGCATCTGTATTCGTTGAGCGCTACACAGGCGTTGTTGTATTGCTTTTGTTGTCCTTGGTCGCTGTCTTTATTAATGCTACAGAATTCAATGTGCCTATTATTACCTACAGCTTATTAGCTTTTTCCGCTGCACTAGCGGGCCTGGGGTGGTTGGCTTTTGATGGTCGTTCATTAACGTTTTTCAAAAAAATATTTGGCGGTATTCATTCTTTAGTGGATAAAATTTTTGCCAAAGTGCAAAAACTCCATGAAGCAGTCTTAGTGTATCGAAAAAATAAAGGCGCATTAAGCTGGGCGTTTATCAACTCATTAGTGTTTTATGCGCTAGCTGTTCTCAATGTATTTACCACGGCTAAAGTCTTCAATATCGATGTGGATCTGCATGCGATTATTTTAGCTACGCCTGTCATCATGCTACTAATGAACATTCCATTGTCTATTGGAAATCATGGCATCATGGAGTTTGCCTTTACCATGACGTTTGAATTATTGGGTTTAGGCGCAATCCTTGGCTTATCAACAGCATTACTCATCAGATTAAAGTCTTTCTTAGATGGAGCTATTGGTGCGATTTTGCATCCTATCTACTCTACGGTCAGTGCCAAGGATTTAGAGCAAGGGAAGTGATTTTCTAACGGTAAACTCTTCGATGCTATCACTGGCTGGTTTGATGGTTTCTCAATCTGTATGATGGTTAGTGTTGGTTGGTTTTTTTGTTCACCTGCCTCAAACTAAATTTATTCAGAGTTGTATGTAATCTTAATTAGGCCGATTAAGTGGTTATTCTGTCCTTTCGGACAATGTGTTGTCTCTATAATGATTATCAATAAGCAATATTGACATGGTGATTTATGAATAGACAGCACCCAATCAAGATAGCGGTGATAGCTTATGATGGCGCAAATGCGGTTGATGTTTTTGGACCATTACAAGTGTTTTCAAGTGCTAACCAAGTTTACAAGGCAATTGACTCTAATTCGTCTGATATTTATGAGGTAAAGTTATTCAGTTTAATGCAAGTGCAAATTAGTTTGCATACACGGACTAAAGTGCTAACCGATGGATTAATCAGTGACCTTGCTCTTTATCAAGCTGATACGCTCCTGATTGCCGGAGGGGAGGTTGCCTCAACGATTGCCGATCAATCTGAAAAAGTTAACAGTTTACTGTCAATTATGGATCAAGCTAGGCGCGTAACGTCCGTGTGTAGCGGCGCATTTATACTTGCTGCAACAGGGGTGATGGAAAACCGCCAGGCAACTACGCATTGGGGGCGTTATAAGGAGTTTTCTGAACGTTTCCCAAATATAAAGCTCAACATAGATGCATTGTTTACACAAGATGGAAAGTATTATTGCTCTGCGGGAGTGACATCAGGCATTGATTTAGCCTTGCAGTTGGTGCGAGAAGATTATGGGCAACATCTTGCTTTGGCCACTTCTCGAGAAATGGTGGTATTTTTTCATCGGCCGGGTGGGCAAAATCAGTTCTCAGGCCTTAATGAAATCGCTTCAGCGAAAAGCACGTCGCTAATATTAGTTCAGGACTGGATTAATGAAAATCTTCATAAACTACTAGATATCAATCATCTCGCTGAAAAGGCCGCCATGAGCGTGCGTCATTTCTCGAGAAAGTTTAAGCAAGAAACTGGTTTGCCGCCTTCTCAATATATAGCCAAAGCGCGCTTGAATAAAGCTCGTACGCTTTTAGAAGAGACAAACATTTCAATAACTCGTATTGCCAATCAGTGTGGCTATCAAAACAGTGAAATTCTCAGGCGCTTATTTATCAGAGAATTAAATATTTCCCCCACTGAATACCGAAAACGTTTTCATATTTATTCTTAAAAAGGGTGTCGCATGACTATTCAAATTATCGCATTGGCGCTCGCTCAGAGCTGTTATTGGTTTGCTGTTCTTATTGGAATTAGTTTATCTTCGATCATTGGCTTGGAACTCGCACCGCATTCTTCTCTGGCTACCATACCTTATGGATTAATAAGTTTAGGTGCTTTAATCGCAACATATAATTTATCTGTTTTTATGCAGCACTATGGTCGTCGCAAAGGCTTGCGTGTCGGTGCGATAGCTGGAACTAGTTCTGCTTTACTATGTATGCTAGCCATAGCCCAAGAAAATTTTTACTTATTTTGTTTTTCTAGTTTGTTGATGGGTGTTTATCAAGCTTCATCGGTATTCTACAGGCTAGCAGCCATTGATCATGTGCCAGAACACAAACAAGGCTATGTCATGGGTTGTGTGTTATCTGGCAGTCTTCTTGCCGCTTTTCTTGGGCCTAGTTTAGCGATTCAAGCTAATCAATTGCTGGAAGAGCCAGCTTATGTTGGTGCTTATTTATTAGTGGCTGTTTTTGCAGCATTAGCCTTTGTTTTACTTGGAAGGCTCAATGAGAAAAAACTGATTCAAACCGCGGTTAAATCAAGCGGTAATGGTTTTTTAAGGAATCCTGGCTATTTGCTTGGAGTCTTTAACACGGCATTTACTCAATTTGTCATGGTGCTAATGATGGTGATCACGCCATTGGCAATGCATGCCAGCCATTATTCTACAGACCAAGGAATTTCTGTCATCGGTTGGCATATTATTGGAATGTTTTTGCCTTCATTTTTTAGCGGTAAACTGATAGATCATTTTGGAGCAAAGTCAGTAGTTGTGACTGGTTTGTTTTTCTTTTTGTTCAGCGTTTTTGTTGCGATCTTGGGCGTGACATTGATTAATTATTACGTTAGCTTATTCTTCCTAGGTGTTGGATGGAACTTTATGTATATGGCAGGCACTAGGCAATATACGGCGGCTATTGAAATAATTGAAAAAGGTAAAGCGCAAGGCCTAGCAGAAGTGATTGTTGCACTATCAAGTATTACAGCAGTTATCGCCGGTGGTATATTAATCCATTGGTTTGACTGGCAAGCCGTTAATCAAGGCGTGTTAATATTGTTAGCTGGAGCGCTTTTACTGAATGTTAAGTCCTATAAAAACGTCCCTAGTCCTAGTAACGAGTAACGAAAAATCATTCAAATCTAATGATGAGTAGAACGATTTTCTTTCTTGGCTGAGATAATGTTTAAGCATGGTTGTTTATACGCTTTGGTGGGTGTCAGTTGTGAGGCAGAGCTTGTGGTTAACACTCAGTGATCGTCACCGCCAAGCCACCTAGAGAAGTTTCTTTGAATTTTTCAGACATTTCTTTGCCAATTTGCTTCATGGCAGCGATGCAGCTATCGAGTGAGACCAAGTGCTCACCAGAACCACTTAATGCAAGAGAAGCGGCTGTGTAGGCTTTAATGGCGCCAAAACCATTGCGTTCAATGCATGGGACTTGGACTAGGCCGCCAATCGGGTCGCATGTCATGCCTAGGTGGTGTTCTAATGCAATTTCGGCGGCATTTTCAACTTGCTGCGCTGTACCGCCCATGACTTGACATAAACCTGCCGCTGCCATAGCGGCTGCGGAGCCCACTTCACCTTGGCAACCGACTTCTGCGCCAGAAATTGAACTGCGGTGTTTAATGATGCCTCCGATAGCGGCGGCGGTCAGTAGAAAGTCATGAACGTCTTCTCTGGAGCCATTTTCATGTTTGATGAAATAATATAAAACAGCGGGAATGACGCCTGCCGCACCATTGGTCGGTGCCGTAACCACGCCATGCCCCGCAGCATTTTCTTCATTGACTGCCATCGCGTAAGCGCAGAGGTAGTCACTGAGCTTACTGAGTTCGGATTTATGCTGAGAAGACGTTTCGTGCGCTTTTAAAAGCAGCTGAGCTCGTCGTTGAACATCAAGTCCGCCTGGCAGTGTTCCTTGAGTGCTTAAGCCCGCTTCAATGCATTTTTTCATGGTTTCCCAAATGGTATTAATGCCATCGGTTAGAGTGTCACTGCTTCCAAAGTAATCAATTTCATTCAACCGCTTCATTTCTGCAATAGACAAATCATTTTTTGCGGCCATCTCAAGCATGCTGGTGCCTGAGTCAAAAGGGTAGGGGCCGATCTTTGTGTTTTGTGTTTTTATAGGCGCGACCAATAACTGCAGTTCTTCAGGCGAAGCAATGAACCCTCCGCCAATCGAAAAATAGGTTTGCGACTGAATGATGGCGCTGCCCGTTTCAACAGTAAATACCATGCCATTAGGGTGTTCGGCTAATGTTTCATGTTTATCGAAGATAATGTCATTCGCATAGCTAAACAACAGTGAATGGCGTTTGACGTCAGTATCGGCGCTTGTTATGTCTATCGTTTCCTTTAGTGCTAGTTCGTTGACTAAATCATCGATGTTTTCATCGACGAGTTCGGAGGCTTTATAGCTGTGCAAGCCCAGTAAAACGGCTCTGTCAGATGCATGGCCTTTGCCTGTATGTGCCAAGGAACCTTTTAGATAGCATCGCACACGTAAAGAGGGTTGCAATGTATTGACATCCAATCCGTCAATAAATTGTTTGGCCGCTAGCATAGGGCCTAACGTGTGTGAGCTGGATGGGCCGATGCCCACCTTGAAGAGGTCGAGTGTGCTAATAAACATGGTTTAATACTATCAATAATATGGTCATAAAATAAAACAAAAACTATTTTAGAAGGGGGCGGAATTTAGGATTGATTAGTTTTTGGGTAATTTATAGTATGATCGGCTTCAAAATAGGCGTTTTAACATGACTTCTGCTGTATGGCGGTGTCTGCCTTGATTTGAACCGATCATTATTAAAACCCATGGTGTACTAGGATGATGCAAGTCGTAATTTCAGCTGTGACAAAAGGACTGTTAACGCCCATTAAGGCGCTGAAGCGGCGATATGTCCCGCTATTGATGATTTATTTTGCCTATGGTGCTCAAGCCATCACTGGTGTGGCGCTCACGTTTTGGGAAAAAGATTTTCTCACGCTCAGTGCAGAAGAAATTCTAGCGGTGAGTGTCTGGGTTTGGTTGCCTTTTTCTATCAAGATGGTGTTTGGTCAGCTAGTGGATGTGGTGCCTTTATTTGGTTCAAGGCGACGATCGTGGGTGTTCTTAGGAGCGACATTTATGGCATTGGGCTATCTCATGTTATATGGCATGAGTGTTCAGTCTCCATATCTTGATTGGATGGGTGGCCAATTTAATATGTATCTCGGTGCACAGCTCATCATGGTGCTTGGCTTTGTCATTCAAGATGTTACAGCGGATGCAATGACGGTTGAAGTGGTTGATCGAAACCAAGCAGATGATGTGGTGAAAGCAGAGTTAGCCATGGTGCAGGTGCTTGGTCGATTATCGTTGATGATCGCGAGTGCGGTTGCTGGGGGTTTGGGTGGCTATTTGGCCGGTAGCCTAGGCTATGAAACGGTGTTTTTATTGGCATTAATAGTGCCTTTAATCTCAGTGCTGGGTGCGATACTAGTAAAGCTGGATGGAGAGGGAGGTTCTCTTTCCGAGGAGCCTTCCAAGGCCACTTTGAATCCTATTATCTTTGGCGGTGGAATCGCGTTTGCGGTATTTTCGGTCTTAATGGGGTTCTCCCAGTCTGGCGTTGCTCAAGAGGTCACTTTTGTGGTGTCGTTTGTGTTGATTTGTTGGATGTTGTCAACCATGCTCAAAGGACAAGAAGCGCATATGGTGAAATCAATTGTTTTAACGTTCACCGCCTTGTTTATTTTTAGGGCGACGCCGTCTGTGGGGCCTGGATACAATTGGTGGGCAATTGATGTTTTAGGCTTTGATCAAAACTTCTTTGGTGTGCTAAGAACATATGGCGGTTTTGCGGCCTTGATCATTTTGTGGTTTGCATCGGATTTTATTGCGAAAAAACCTATCCGTGCGGTACTGATCTTATTAATTTTCTTGGGGTTTTTATTTAGCTTGCCCGATGTTGCCTTATTTCATGGCTTGCATGAAAGCTTAGGTATTAGCCCGCGAACCATTGCGCTGATTGACACTGTTGCGGAAAGCCCGTTAGTGCATTTGTCGATGATTCCAATGTTGGCCTTGATTGCCTATTATGCGCCTGATGGGCAACGTGCAACATGGTTTGCTGTATCTGCCAGTTTAATGAATTTGGCGACTACTGCCGGTTCATTGCTCACAAAATATTTGAATAAAATGTTCGTGGTGAGCCGAGAGATTAAAGATCAATCAGGTCTTGTTGTCACGCAGGCTGACTATTCGGAGCTAGGTGTTTTATTGTGGACTGCAATCCTTATTTCTTTGGTAGCGCCGTTACTGATTGTGTTGTTTTTGCTAAAAGCGCCTGAACGATCCCATCAAGCCAACAGCTAGCGTGCATCACAATGCTGTGCTACAAACCCTGCTTAGCTTGAAATTACTTTGTCGTGGGTAAGGCTTTAAAAAACACGTGAGACTGAGAAGTCAGCCAAGTCAAACAGTGCATCTCGATAGATAGATTCGGGTAAGCATTCCAGAGCTTCTTTGGCTTTTTGAGCGTGTTCTTTTGCTTTTCGGGTGGTGTAACCCATGGAGCCAGTCGATTCGATAATTTTCAACACAACATCGAGCTTGCTTCGATCAGCATTGTCAATTGCATCAATGAGAATGCGTTTGTCTTCACCACTGGATCGTTCAATGGCATTGATTATTGGCAGTGTTGGTTTACCTTCAGCTAAATCATCACCTACGTTTTTCCCCATGGTTTCAGCATCCGCCACATAATCTAGAACGTCATCACATAATTGAAAGGCAATGCCTAAGTTAAGGCCGTATTCATAAAGGGCTGTTTCCACTTTTTGTGATTGCTGAAACTGCACTGCCGCTAGCTGTGCTGCGGAGGCAAATAGAATGGCTGTTTTGTTTTCAATGGTTGAAAAGTATTGTGCTTCTGTTGTTTCGGCGGCACCAATATTCAGCAATTGCATGACTTCGCCTTCCGCGATTTGGTTGGTCGTGCTTGAGAGGATTTCCATCACTCTCATGCTGCCTACATCGACCATCATTTGAAACGATCGAGAATATAGAAAGTCACCGACTAGCACGCTGGCGGCATTGCCCCAGACTTCATTGGCCGTATCTTTGCCACGTCTTTGTGATGACTCATCAACCACATCATCATGTAATAAAGTGGCTGTATGAATGAATTCGATAATAGCGGCTAAATCAATAAACTCTTTTTTTAGTGATGTTGTGTCAGGAACGCATGCTCTGGCAGCCATTAATAACGAGACAGGGCGAAGGCGTTTTCCTCCCGCTTGAATGATGTAGGCGCCCAGCTGGTTAATGAGAACAACGTCAGAATTGAGTTGTGATTGAATGCTTTCATTCACGTTTTTCATGTCCGCTTCAACCAGCGATAAAATGCTTTGGATATCGACAGATTTTTGAGTGGCTGAAGTGTGTGGTGTTGGGCTTTGCTTATTCATGGCTGAATTCTACTGTGTATAGGGGGTGATGTCGCCATCTTCGTTAAATTTATTGGTCGAATTATTGCCATAGTTTAAGGCAATTTTTGAGCCTATTTCTTTTCTTGTTATTACTAAATCGTTACTATGCAGCCTCGTTTTAAAATTATTATAGATGGAGTCCTTAGGATGAAAAAAATTGCTGTTGGTGTACTTGTGGTAGGTGCTGCTGTGTTTGCTGGTATACCGTTTATGACTGGGATTGTCGCGGAAACAAAGTCCAAAGAATTAGTTGAGAAAGTGAATCAAGATTCTGCTCAATATGGCGCTATAGAGTTAGTAGAGTATTCGCGTGGGTTTAGAAGTTCAACATCATCATATTCGTATAAACCGTCAGAAGCATTACAAAAGCTCTTGAAAGTCGATAGTGTTGATTATGATTGTAATATCAATCATGGAATTACCGGTGTGGATTATGAATGTTTGATGGCCAATAAAGGCGCTTATAAAGAGTTTTTAGATAAATATCTCGCTGGTAAAGATCCTTTGACGGTGAGTGGACATATTTCAGCCTTTGGTGGAATAGACCAATCTATTTTAATTTCACCGCTCGAGATGAACTCTGAACAAGGTGAAAAGGTCATCATTGCTGAGCCTCTTGAGCTGACAAGCCGCTTTGATAGCAGCACGTCTGGTATTGATTATGACGGCTCATTACCAAGTATTGTGTTTGAGAGTGCCAATGGCAAATTTGATCTTTCAGATGTGGAAATGTCTGGTGATTTGGAAAAGATTGAAGGCGACTTATATGTTGGCGATGTCAATATGTCGGCCAAGTCATTTAAAGCCAGTGATCAAAAAGGCCAAGTGTCATTTAATGATTTAGTCGTAGATACCTCGACGAAAGAAAAGGGAGAGGATGTCTCTTCTGAAATGTCGTTGAAAGCGGCTACTTTAGAAATTCCAAATCAAGCCGGTGAAACAGATACTTTTTCAGATATTTTATTTGATGCTGGTATGTCAGGCATGAAAAAAGATGCGTTGATTGAATACATCAAAGCTAATGAAGAAATGCAAAAGGCGATTCTTGCTGGAGGCGCAGAGCAAAATGCAGCTGCCGCAAGCATGACACAGTTAATTCCTGCGGCTGAAAAATTGATGCAAAAAGGTTTGGGTGTGAATTTGAAAACGTCATTCAATAGCGATGATGTATCTAACAGTATCGATTTTGACTTAAATCTTGAGAATAGCTTGGCATTTTCCGAGTTAATGGGCTTTCTATTTGCACCTGATGAAATGTTGAAAAATTTCACAGGCAATTTGAAAGTTGACTTAAAGCAAGAGCTGTTGAGTAAATACCCAATACTTGCGATTGGCATTGGTTCAAACCCATTATTTGTCCAGTCTGATAAAGGTGTGACATTAGATGTGAAGCTTGATTCCGCTTTAACAGTGAACGGCCAAAAAACGACAGTTGCTGAACTGCAAAGTCAGTTTAGATAAATTTGGCATTTTACTAATGCTGGCTTGACTCTAGGGCGCTGAATCGTTAAGATTCGCGCCCTGTTGTATGGCCAAGTAAAAAGTACTGATTCAGCCACCGTTTCCATTACGAAACTGCGTGGTGAAGTAGTCGCCATCCGACCCATACTTGAAGTCAGCTGAGTGTTGTAATGTTACATCACTAACCCGACTTTTTAAGATAAACATTTATTGAGATAGGCTATACACATGTATGCAGTAATCAAAACAGGCGGCAAGCAATATCGCGTTGCTGTCGGTGATAAATTTAAAGTAGAGAGCTTGAATGCTGAAATCGGCGACAAAGTTGATTTTGATCAAGTGCTAATGATCGCTGATGGCGATAATGTTGAAATGGGAACACCTTTGCTTGGCAAGTCTGTGCAAGGTACTGTTTTAGCTCACGGACGTGGTGATAAACTACGTATTTTGAAGTTCCGTCGTCGTCAAAATTCACGCACACGTGGTGGACATCGCCAGAATTATACCTTTGTGGAAATCACAGGTATTGGTGGTAAAGCGGCCGCTAAGAAAGCCCCAGCAAAAAAAGCAGCAGCTCCTGCAGCTGAAAAAAAAGCACCAGCAAAAAAAGCGGCTCCTAAAAAAGCAGCAAGCACTGAAGGCGCAGATGATTTGAGTAAAATCTCTGGTGTTGGCCCAGTCATTGTTGGTAAATTGAATGATTTAGGTATCACTACGTTTGAGCAAATCGCTAAATTGAAAAAAGCGGAAATTGCTGAAATCGACGAGAAGTTAAACTTCAAAGGTCGTATTGAGCGTGATGATTGGATTAAACAAGCAAAAGAATTAGCAAAAGGCTAGTTTGTCGCATTAAGAGAGGTTATCGAAGATGGCACATAAGAAAGCAGGCGGTAGTTCACGTAACGGTCGCGATTCCGAGAGTAAACGCTTAGGCGTCAAACGTTATGCTGGTCAAGTTGTAAAAGCGGGCAACATTATTGTTCGTCAACGTGGCAGCGAATTCCACCCAGGTAAAAACATTGGCATGGGGAAAGATTTCACATTATTTGCATTAAAAGATGGTGCTGTGAAATTTGAACGCAAAGGCCCTAAAAACCGTCGTCATGTGACGATTGTTGAAGCACAAGCGTAAGCATAAAGCTAAAAGATCAAAGAAACCCCGCTTGGTGTTACCAGCGGGGTTTCTTTTTGTGTGTTGATTTCTATGAAATGCTCCAAGAAATGAATAAACACGTTAGAATAGAGTTGTGAACTTTGGAAGATATCCATGAATTTCGTAGATGAAGCTATAATTACGGTCAAAGCGGGCAAAGGTGGAAATGGTGCCTTAAGCTTTCGTCGTGAAAAATATATTCCACGAGGCGGCCCTGACGGGGGTGACGGTGGGCGTGGTGGTACGATTTATCTGACTACAACAGAAACGTTGAACACGTTGGCTGATTTTCGTTATGTGCGTCATTATGAAGCACAAAATGGTCAAGTGGGCATGGGCCGTTTAAAGCACGGTGCGGCGGGTGATGATTTGTATATTAAAGTACCTGTCGGCACAGTTGTTTATGATGACGATACGGATGAGCTAATCTATGACCTCGTTGAAAAAGACAAAACCGTTGTCATTGCGCATGGCGGTGGCGGTGGTATGGGGAATACTCAGTTCAAATCGAGTACGAATCAAGCGCCCCGAAAAATCACAAAAGGAAAAGTTGGCGATGAACGGGCATTACGTTTAGAGCTAAAGGTGCTTGCTGATGTAGGTTTGTTAGGGTTGCCTAATGCCGGGAAGTCGACGTTTTTAACGGCGGTTTCGCAAGCACGCCCAAAGGTGGCAAATTACCCGTTTACAACACTGCACCCTCAATTAGGTGTGGTGAGTCTTGGTCAGGGTAGTTCATTTGTGATCGCCGATATTCCGGGCCTAATCGAAGGTGCTTCTGAAGGGCTTGGGCTTGGACATCAATTTCTAAGGCATTTATCACGCACGCGTTTATTGTTGCATATTGTTGATATTGCACCCTATGGCGCGGAAGTAGACCTAGCAAATGAAGTCGAAACCATTGCAGCTGAACTGAAAAAATATGAAGAGCTTACAGGCACGCCCCTCACTGACTTACCGCGTTGGTTAGTCATTAATAAAATTGATGTGCTTGATGAAGAAGCCGTTGATGCACGTGTTGATGATATGTTAAAAACCCTCGATTGGGATGGAAAAATTTATCGCATTAGTGCGGTTAGCCGGCTCGGCACGCAAACGATTTGTAATGACATCATGAAAATGATTCAGGCTGAAGAGGCTCAGAAATTAGAGGCGCTAGAGGACGCTAAACGTCAAGCTGAGGTGTTACAAATGCAGCAGCTTGAGAAGTTAAATCAGCAAAGTAATGAGTCTGTTGACGACGATTAATAAAGAAACACAACAAAACAAGTGATGCGCGAACAAGTTAAAAATGCACAACGCTGGGTCGTGAAGGTTGGTAGCTCCTTGGTCACTAATGATGGCGAAGGCTTGAATCGATCGTTGATTACGAAATGGTCGGAGCAAATTGTTGAATTACGCGCCCAGAATATAGAGATTGTTTTAGTCTCTTCGGGCTCAGTTGCAGCAGGAATGCGGAGTTTAGGCTGGGAAAAACGGCCGAGCGCATTGCATCAAGTCCAAGTAGCGGCTGCTGTAGGGCAGGCAAGTTTAGTCACGTATTATGAAGAAGTGTTTGCCAAACATCAGGTGATCACTGCTCAAGTGTTATTAACGCATGGCGATTTTCAAAGCCGACAACGGTATTTGAATGCACGCGCTACGTTTCGTAGCATGATGGAGTTAGGCGTATTGCCAGTTGTCAATGAAAATGACACGGTGGCTATTGATGAGTTACGTTTTGGCGATAATGATAGCTTAGCGGCTATGGTCGCTAATTTGATCGACGCTGACCTCTTGGTTTTATTGACCGATCAAGATGGTTTATATGATGCAAACCCATCCATCGATAAAAGTGCGACCTTAATTAACCAGTCCAAGGCAACTGCACCAGAACTTAAAGAATTTGCAGGTAGCAGTGGAAGTCAATATGGCACTGGAGGCATGGCGACTAAAGTTAGTGCTGCTATCATTGCAGCTAAAACAGGCGTGTCGACAGTGATTGCCAACGGTAGAAAAGATAATATTTTATTCAAGATTGCGGATGAAAAGGAAGGAACGTTATTGCTAGGGCAATCTGATGGCGCTGTAGCAAGAAAGCAATGGCTCGCGACGCAGTTGCACGTGAAAGGAAAAATAGTGCTCGATGACGGTGCGGCTAAAGTTTTATTAGGCTCGGGGAGTAGTTTATTACCCGTGGGTGTGTTGTCTGTTGAGGGAGCTTTTCAGCGTGGTGATCTTGTGGGTTGCTATAACCAAGCGGGTGACGAACTGGCTAGAGGCTTGGTTAATTACTCTGCGGACGATGCGAATCTGATTGCAGGAAAACGTTCGAAAAAAATTGCGGAAATTCTTGGAAGCGTGGGTGATGCAGAATTAATTCACCGAGATAATTTAACGCTGGTATAGCCTAAAGGTTATTGGTGTGGACTATTCATCGATACAGAGCCTGCGTTTACGCTTTTAATTCGTCTTTTGACACGGTGGCTGAATTCCAATCATCAATAATTTCTTTTGCGGCACGATAGTGGCGTTCATCGACGAGCAATTGTACCAAGCCAAATGCTTGTATATCTCCAATACCGCCTTGTAGGTATTCTCCATGGATAAATGACTCAATGTTAGCTTGTGCTAACATATTCTTAATGAGTTGCGCTTCAATGGCATCATTCGCTTCGTATAATAGTTTCATAAATAAGTGGTTCAAGAATATGTCAATTTTTGTTTTGTTCAGCTTGTATTCAGGAAAGCTTTGTTAATCTTATCCTGTAATTAAAAACTGAGGTGGCAAAATGAGCACTTTAATGATTAGTAAGCGAATAATTTTATCAGCAACGCTCATTGTTGTGGGGGTGATTGGCATGGTTGATTCCGCGTCGGCAACGTATGAATATCACCATAACCCCAAGCATGATTATAAGTTTGATAATCAAAGTGGACGCCATCATGGTCATCGCAACGGACGCAGAAACTATCAGCACGGTTATCGCAATCACAGCCATAGAAATTACGGCTATCGACGCTATCACTTTCCTAGAGATGATTACTACGATCATCGCTATTATGATGACCGTGGTTATCGGGAATATTCATACTCAGACGATTATTACTCGCGTCGAGATAACCGTTACAAACGCAAAAAATATCAAAAAATTCGACCAGTCTCTCGCTGTTTTAACTATCGAGTGACTGTCGCTGGCGGCAAAGGAGGCTTTAGGTTTCAACACAATAAGAAAGATTTTAAACGTGTGAATGACACTGACTATATTGGTAAGATTTGTGGCTATAACAATGCAACGTTTGAATTGTCTAAAGTGGACCCTTCGACCTATGTGTCTGTCGAAATTAATGGCCAACGATTTGAATATGGCCCGAATTCAGGACATGATAAATACATTAACCACTGGTACAGAAAATACTATTCCGTTAACTTGAAATATCGTTATGACTAAAAGCAGTGTTTGTTGAAGTAAAAAAGAGCCTATTCATAGGCTCTTTTTTTATGGTGGCAGCAGAATGCCTGCCTGCTTTGCGACAACTCAAAAAACATAAATCAATGACTTATTGATAGCGGACACTCGATAACAGGTGAGCACATTTTTTAATTCGAGCATGCGTATAAAAACTTGCCTCAATTAAGGCACTTTGTTATTTTATTTAATAATTTCATGAGGATGCAGAGATAAAGTGGAAGTATCAGAAAAAACAAACCGAGCATGCCTTATATACAAATGTTAAGTGCACTTGATGAAAACGACGCTATTCATTAATACTAATCAATGGTACAAGGTAATTTTTGTTTGGGAGCTGTACAGAATTCCATACAATATTTATATGGTTGTGATGGGGTTTGTTGGAATTGCAATTTTGCATGCTACTATCCCATTTATATATATTTTGCTGGGTATAGTCTTTAATGTTTTTTATACTCTACTAGCTCCAATTGAGCTTATAATTAAAAAGACAACTGGCAAGGATAGAAGCAAAAATATCTTATCAATATATTGTTTGTTTAGTGCATTGATTGTAATAGGTGGTCCAGTATTGTGGCTCATAGCTCTATGGAAAAACACTTAACAATAAATTTAAAATGGACGTCTTACAGCCGCCCTTTAATTGGGCGTTATGTGTTCCGTAAGATTTTCGAATGAATATGAATATCAAATATATTGAACTTAAACACGATGGAGTACGGGGAGAGGGACGTATTGGTAGGGTTACGTTTTCGAAGTCCGGTAAGGCGATCTATTATAAAGATCGAGTCTTAGCGCCCATTAGTGGTTGGTCATTAAAGGCCAATTATTATGACGAAAGCACCCTTGAAGAATTTTGGGTCTCAAATCCTACAAAAAATGGTTCTGATTCACTATATCCCACCGTTGTAGAGGTCGATGAAGACGCGCGGGAAGAATATTGGATCAGCATTAGAAATGATAATGCAAATATTAACCGTAAAAATTACAAATCGCCCGGGAAAGCGCGTAAGTTAAGAGAAAAGTCTGAGAAGGCTGTACGTCGCAGGGATATGGACAGAAGGTTCAGAGCACCATGAAAAATACACATAACAAATCACTTCACCGGATTCGAACTGCGTTCCTCAAATTTGCATTCGCTACGCTCATTTTATGCAAATTTGTTCCACTCCGTTCTCACCGGTGAGTGGGGCGTTAGGTATTCAAAATGAGTAAAATTAGTATCGCGATTGCAAACAAGCAGCAAAGAATGACGCCTTCATCCCCGCAAGTTCAATTTATTAAGAGGGTTGGAGGTTTATCCATTGAAGAAGCTATTGCATGTTTAGAAAATGGCTCAAGCCACCCTTTTTACAAAACTGAACTGTACATGAATGATCATGCAACCATAGATGAAGACATCAGGGACATTCTTAACGGTATGAAAAACCAAAGTCTTGAACCTTATATTCTTGAGCGTTCATATAAGGATGATTGGGATTCAGAGGTAAATACTGAAATTGATCTTATTTCCAAAGAGGCTTTAGTAAATATCCTTGATAATGCAGGTGACTACGAATGATACCTAACAAAGCAATTAAAAACCGCCCACAAAAAGCGTGGGCTGGACTCGCTAACGCTCGCCTTTTATTGAGGCGTTATAACTACAGATCATCATATAATGCTGAATAAATTAAAACGACTTTTCTCGAATGACAGTTATGAAGAGGATTCTATTGAATCAGAAAATGAACTATGGATTATGATCAAAGAAAATTCATGTTTTAGAGAAGAAGCTCATTTGAAAATTATTGATGAATTAGCAGAAATAATTGAAGGTAAAAACTTTGGGGAATTAGATGGGCACAGTAGTGGCGCTTATCAGTTTGAAATTAATTTCTATGGTGTTAATAAATACGAGAAATGTAAAAAAATAGTAACTAATTTTATGTTTTCAAAATATCCAGATCTCGAATACACAGTTTCAAAAGAGTATGAGACAACTTACGAAAAAAAGTTATAACAAGCACATGAAAAGTGTTTCACTTCGTTACGCTGGACTAGCTAAAGCTAGCCCTTTATGTGAGCGTTATAGGTCAAGATGTTGAAAATACTACTACCAATTTCAATACTGCTGTC